>JACKOF010000001.1:714582-1429165 GCA_024234435.1 Pseudomonadales bacterium | reverse complement strand
TAAAACGCGGGGATATATCAATTACCACAACGGACTGGCTGTTTCTTTCTGCGGCGCTGGCTTCATTGCCTTTTTGGTATTTTACGGCTAATCCCCTGTGGGCTGTGGTTGTTTTGACGACGGTTGACTTGCTCGGTTTTGGACCCACAGTCAGGAAATCCTATGCGTTTCCGTATCAGGAAAATGCATTGTTTTTTGTACTGTTTCTGGTGCGGAATCTGTTTGTACTGCTGGCGTTGGAGCATTACTCGTTGACTACGGTACTGTTTCCGTTAGCGGTGGGGCTGGCGTGCTTGCTTTTGTTGGTGATGATCGGCTACCGTCGCAAAGCGGTGGATAGTTTGGGCAGTGAATAACGGGAGTATTATGGATATTGCACAACACTTCAGGGGTTTGACGGCGATGTATGCTGCTGCACCGATTAATGAAATTTTTAGGCCGACGCTTGAGATTTCGGAAGGGGAAGTGGTGATTGAAATGGAGCTGGATCGGAAGTTCCACCATGCCGGGGGAGCGGCCCATGGTTCTGTCTATTTTAAAATGCTGGACGATGCGGCTTATCTGGCGGCCATTTCGTTTGAGAAGGAGTTCATGTTGCTGACGGCTTCGTTCACTACCTATATGATGCGACCGGTTTCCTGTGGAAAGCTGCGAGCGGTAGGAAAAGTGGTGAATAAAACCCGCTCACAGTATATTGCCGAAGCAGTTGTGTACGATGCTGAGGGGCGGGAAGCAGGGCGTGGCAACGGTATTTTTGTGCGCAGTAAAACCAGGCTGGTCGATGCTGATGGTTATGATTTTTGATGATTCTGGTGAAGTTGATTTTTCTCGATGTCGACGGTACAGCTTTCCTGAAATCAATCGGCGTTTTCGCTTTGGCAGCATCTGTGCGCTTTCAGCGGTGTGTATGGATGGTTAAAACGACTCGCTGACGATCTTTTTGATCAGCATATTAAACTCGTCAATGGGTACAGGTCTCCCGAACAGATAACCTTGAAAGTGGAAGCAGCCGCTTTCCATCAGCAGTTGACGTTGCTCTTCTGTTTCGACACCTTCAGCGATAACAGCCAAGTTCATGTTTTGAGCCATGGTAATAATGGTGCGCACGATGGATTTGTCACTTTCGTCAGTGACAACATTCCGTACAAAGGATTGGTCAATTTTTAGCTGATGCAAAGGCAGTTTTTTCAGATACTGCAACGAAGAGTAGCCGGTTCCGAAATCATCCAATTCAAATTGAATGCCGTATTGTCGCAATTCACTCATTTTAACAATGATGCCATCCACATCTTCCAGCAACATACCTTCTGTTAACTCCAGTTTCAGTAGTTGTGGTTCTACCTCATGGCGAGCGACCGTTGCTTTGACTTGCCCTACAAAGTCTGCATGGTGAAACTGTTTCGGGCTGACATTCACCGAGATAGTCAGGTGACGGGCCAACGAATCGTTTTTCCAGCGTTTTAACTGGGAACAGGCGGCATCCAGGACCCACTGTCCCAGCGGTAAAATCAGGCCTGTTTCTTCAGCCAGCGGGATGAAATCGAAGGGGGGAATCAAGCCCTTTTCCGGATGGTTCCAGCGAACCAGTGCTTCTGCTCCCAGTGGTCGGTCATTAGTATCCACTTGTATCTGGTAATACAGTTCAAACTCCTGCTGATCAAGTGCCTGGCGCAGGTCTCTTTCCATGTCGGCCCTGGTATTGATGGCTTCTTGCATAACGGGATCGAAAAAGCGGAAGGTGTTGCGCCCCACTTTTTTGGCGTCGTACATGGCAATATCGGCGTATTTCAACAGATCGTTGACGCCTGCTTCATTGCCTAGAAACAGTACTGCACCAATACTGGCGGAGTTGTAGTAGGTGTGTGAATGGAGTTGATAGTCCTGGTTGAGGGCGTCAAGTATTTTGTTGCCGATGGACTCAACCTGACTCCCCGCTATTAGAGGCAGACTGCTCAAGTCTTCCAGCAGTATTACGAATTCATCACCACCGATGCGGGCAACGGTGTCGTCGTCTCTGACGTTGTTCTTCAGGCGTTCAGCCGCTTGCTGCAACAGCATGTCGCCGAAATCATGTCCCAGTGTGTCGTTAAGCACTTTGAAGTGATCAAGGTCCAGAAAGAGCAGGGCACCATGGCGCGAGGTTCGGGCGCTGGAGACCAGCGCCTGCTTGAGCCGGTCAACCAGCAGGCGCCGGTTAGGCAGTTGGGTCAGCGGGTCATAAAATGCCAGGTTTTTGATTTCGTCGGCGGCGGCCTTGTTCTGGCTGATATCGATAAATGTAACCACGTAGTGGGTAATAGTTCCTGCAGTATCCTTGACAGCCGTAATTCTCAGGTAGGCCGGATAGACTTCCCGGTTTTTGCGGCGATCCCAGATTTCGCCTTCCCAGGAACCCTTTTCAGAGATGCTTTTCCAGATAGTGGTATAAAACTCATCGTCATGCCTGCCGGAACTGAGAATGTTGGGGTTTTCCCCTCTGATTTCCTCTTGCGAATAACCGGTAATGGTTTCAAAAGCGCTGTTTACGCGAAGGATGTTGTTCTGTGCATCCGTCACCATCATGCCTTCTTGTGATTCAAATGCGATGGCGGCAATTTTCAGTTCTGCTTCGGCCAGCTTTTGTTCAGTGATGTCAGAGTAGGTGCCAGTCATGCGCACGGCTTTTCCGTTGGCATCGCGCTGTACCACTTTGGCGCGATCCAGTATCCACTTGTAATTACCATCTCTGGTCCGGAGTCGATAGGTTTGCTTGTGAACAGCGGTTATCCCTTTAACCGCATCCTGAATGGATTGCCATGCGCGTTGTTTGTCATCCGGGTGTACAAGCTCGGACCAGTGTTCGGCGGTGAGCTGAACCTGCCCATAGCTATACCCTAGTATTTCGGCCAGAATGCGGTTGCGGTGTACTGTTCCAGAGGGGATATCCCAATCCCAGAACCCCAGGTTGCCGCCTTCGAGCACCAGGTTCAATTGTTGCTCATTGCTGCGTAGTAGCAGTTCGGCGTTTTTTCGTTCATTGATATCGGTGTTTGAACCAAACCATTTAACGATATCGCCCTTAGCGTTGCGCAGCTGTATGGCCTGTATGTCGAACCAGTGGTATTGGTCGCCTCTGTGACGAATCCGGTATTCCATCCTGAAGTCTGCGCCTGAGCTGATGGCACTCTTCCACTTAATCAGAGCTGCGCGGCGGTCATCGGGGTGAAGCTGTTTCAGCCAGCCGGAACCCAATTGCTGATCTTCTGGTATACCGGTAAATTCCAGCCATTGGCGGTTAAGGTAATCACATGAACCGTCGGGACCACAGGTCCACACCAGCTGTGGCAGTAATTCAGAGAGCTGGCGGAAGCGGGATTCGCTTTCCTGTAATGCCGTCATGGTTGACTGAAAGCTGGAGGTGGCCTGGTTAAAGGCGGCAAGCAGAGCGCGCAGTTCCGGACTGCCGATTACCGGTACCCGGGTTGATAGATCCCCCTGGCTAACAAATTTGGTGGCGGAGACCAACGTTTTTATTGGCCGTAAGGCTCTGTGCAGAACAAGCCAGATACCCAGCAGGTATATGACAAAGGCTATGCAAAAAGTTTGCAGCAAAGGGCGGTAATAGCCCCATGTTTCATTGATGATGCGGTTGGGAGAGATAGAAATGCTAAGGATTCCATAATCTTTTTCATTAATCACCAGAGGGGCGCTCAGGCTAACGGGCATCTGATCGAACCAGTGGGCGAAAAGCGGCGGTGCTTTCAGGTCGATGGCAAAATCTCGATCAATAGAGATTGCTGTTGAATCGGAGTCAAAATTGATGCTGGTAATGTCTGTGCTCTCACCAAAGGCAGTAATTAATTCCGATATATCGATGTGATGGTTTTCTTGGCCGCTTTCCTTACTGCCAGCGAAGGACTGTACGAACACGGTCAGTGTGTCCAGCAGGTGATGGTGTTCTTTTTCCAGTTCTTCCCGGGCATTGTGTTTGATGTTGAGATAAGCATTGTAGGCGGTGCCGACGGCGAGACAAAGGGTGATGAGAGTCACGAGTAGTGATAATCGGGTTGCCAGATTGATCCGGCTCCATATCCCAGACGCCAGTTTGTTCATAAATTATCGGCAGGTCTGTTCGCTGTGGAGTAGAAAGGTGTATTTACCATAAGAGTATTTTATTTGTTTTGAACAAATTACAAGCCCTGTTATCGCCTCTGAAAAAGATGATGACATATTACCTTGTCGATATTGCTGGGTATAGTGGAAGCTGAAGGGTCAGGCTTTTTTTGCCTTGAACGGGGTTTTTCTGTTGGGGTAACAGGTGGTGCAAATTTCGCAAATGCGACCGTCACAGCCTCTGGCAGAACAATACTCCCGGCCGTAATAAATAATTTGCAGATGTAATTTATTCCAGCTTTCTTTCGGGAAAAGGCGCTTTAAATCTTTTTCAGTTTGGGTGACATTTTTGCCGCTGGTTAGCCCCCAGCGCTGGGCCAATCGGTGGATATGAGTGTCTACCGGGAAGGCTGGGTGACCGAATGCCTGGGACATCACCACGCTGGCGGTTTTATGGCCGACACCAGGCAGTTTCTCCAGTAGTGCCATATCTTCGGGTACTTCGCCAGCGTATTGGTCAACCAGTATGCGGGACAGGCCCAAGATAGCTTTGGATTTCTGTGGTGCAAGCCCGCAGGGTCGAATAACGTCATAGATGGCCTCGACGGTGACTTGACTCATATCGAACGGATTATCTGCCAGACTGAACAGCTGAGGGGTAACCTGATTCACTCGCTCGTCCGTACACTGGGCCGACAACAATACCGCAACGAGCAGGGTGTATGGGTCTTTGTGATCCAATGGAATAGGGGTGTCCGGATAAAGCTCGTTGAGCTTGCTGAGAATAAATTCACACCGTTCTTTTTTGAGCATCAGCTTTCAACAAACGCCTTGATTCGCTGTGCCGCCTCACGGCATTCATCAACAGAGGCGACCAATGCCATGCGAATTCGGTTTGTGCCGGGGTTGCTGCCATTGTGCTCTCGACCCAGCAGACTACCGGGCAATACTGTGACATGTTGTTGTGCGAAAAGCTGCGTTGCAAATTGTTGGTCGCAGCCCTTTCCTGCTGAACGGGTGTTGGCCCAGAAATAGAAGCCGGCATCGGGTTGTTGAAGCGCAAGCGTGTTACCCAATATTTCCTGAAATATCTGAAACTTCTGACGATATTGCTGACGGTTCTCACGAACATGCTGTTCATCTCGCCAGGCGGCGGCGCTGGCCAGTTGGGTGTGTACAGGCATGGCGCAGCCATGATACGTGCGGTAGAGCAAAAATTTTTCCATTATTTCTGCGTCGCCAGCGACAAACCCTGAGCGCATACCCGGCAGGTTGGAGCGCTTAGAGAGGCTGTGGAACACCATGCAGCGGTGGTAATCATGGCGGCCCATTTCAGCACAGGCCTGGAGCAATCCGGTGGGCGGGTGGTTTTCGTCAAAATAAATTTCCGAGTAACACTCATCGCTGGCGATAACAAAGTTGTATTGGTCGGCCAGTGCAATCAGCTTTTTTAGAATGTCGGTGCTCAGTACAGCACCTGTCGGATTGCCTGGGCTGCACAGGTAAAGCAACTGGCAACGCTGCCATATATCGGCACTGACGGCGTTAAAATCCGGTACAAAACGGTTTTCCTCGGTGCAATTTAAATAATGGGGTTGTGCGCCTGCCAGCAACGCTGCACCTTCGTAGATCTGGTAAAAAGGATTGGGCATGACGACCAGAGCATCGTTTGATGGTGTGACAACGGCTTGCGCAAAGGCGAACAACGCTTCACGTGTACCGTTAACAGGTAGTACCTGCGTGTCGGCATCTATGCTGGTGAGTGCAAACCGATGATTCAGCCAATGGGCTATGGCCTGGCGAAGTTCAGGGATTCCCTTTGTGGTCGGGTAAGCCGAGAGTTTTTCAATGTGATCAATTAAGGCCTGTTTGACAAAGGTGGGGGGCGGGTGCTTGGGTTCGCCAATTGATAGCGCGATGTGTGGCTTGTCTACAGGTGTTATCCCGGCTTTCAGTGCATTGAGCTTCTCGAACGGGTAGCGATGCAGTTTTTCCAGATTGGGATTCATGTGCTTGATGTTTACTCGGTTACTGTTTTTTATTTAACTTCATTGACGAACGTTCTCTCTTCGTCGTGTTTACCACAACTCTTCGCGAAGATTGTTTACTGCCAGAGTTTCATTTTTTGCAGGGGTTCGCCTTCAATATCCTCTTTGTTACGGGCGTCAAGCTCGCGACAGATAGTATCGCTCAAGCGTTCGCAAAAAGCCGCATTACTCAGGGGTTGGTAGTCGTTGTCGACCAAGTAAAACACGTCTTCAACCCGCTCTCCAAAAGTGGAAATTTTAGCACCCAGTAAACGCAGTCCAAAGCGCATAAAAATACGCCCCAGATGCGCCAGTAAACCGGGCCTGTCCGGTGTGATCACTTCCAGAATCGTGGCATTTTTATGAAGGTCGTTGCTTATGCTGGCGAGGGTGCGCATGGTTAGGTGCTTTAGCTGGCGCGGGGTGTGCCGTTGAATTCGGAAAGTGGTGCTGGCGGGGTTGAGTAGCGCATGTGATAACGTGCGTTGAACCTTGCTGACTACTTCCGGGTTCTGGCTGAACGGCTCATCATTTTCATCCAGTACGTAAAAAGTGTCGAATGTATTATTACTGTTGTCGGCGTTGAGTCGGGCATCCTGAATGTTCAGGTGTAGTTGATCCAGCGTTGCCGCTGCTATTGGGAAAACATTGCTGATGCCTTTCGTGTGAATGAATATCCGGGTGGCAACAGGTACTTCCACGCCGACATTTTCGATCAGGATCAACGGCTCTGATGAGTTCGGATGTTTTGCGATCGCCAGGGTATTAGCGATGATATCGTCTGGTCGCTCACGCACGAAAAAGTCGTCGTCCAGATCTCCCCAGATAGCTTCTGTCGTAGCTTTGTCAATCCCTATTTCTGCCAGTTGCTGAATACTGGTTGTCTTGATGCTGTTAACCCAGGCTTTGCGATCTACCGGGTTTTCCAGCCCTCGTTGCAAGGCGCGGCGGGTCTCCATGTAGAGCTGGCGCATCAGAGAGCCTTTCCAGTTATTCCAGAGGCTTTCGTTGGTGGCGGTAATGTCGGCAACGGTGAGAATATAGAGATAGTCCAGACGGATCTGTTCGCCTATCATACTGGCAAATTTGTGAATGACATCCGGGTCAGAGAGGTCTGACCGCTGTGATGTACTTGACATCAGCAGGTGGTTTTCCACCAGCCAGGCAACCAGCTTTACTTCCTCTTCCGGTAATCCGTGTCGACGGCAGAAACTGGCTGCGTCTATCGCGCCGAGAGTGGAGTGATCACCACCGCGACCCTTGGCTATGTCATGGTACAGCCCGGCCATAAAAGCGAGCTCTGGTTTGGGCAGGTTTTTGTAGATATGGGCTGAGATCGGAAACTCTTCAGCAATCTCCGGGCGATCAAAACGGCGCATATTTCTGATTAGCATCAGTGTGTGGGCATCTACCGGATAGCGGTGGAAAAGGTCGTGCTGGGTCTGGCCAATAATTTTGCCAAACTCAGGCAGGTATCTGCCGAGAATGCCATAGCGAGTCATGCGCTGTAACTGCGAGCTCAGTTGGTATGGACACTTCAATAAACGTAAAAAAAGGGCTTTGTTTTCAGGCTTGTTGCGAAAACGGTCATCGATCAGTCTGCGGTATTGGCGAATTTGACGAATAGTCGCGGCCCGAATACCGATTATTTTTTCGTTTTCCCCCAGCAGACAGAAGATCTCAAGCAACGAGGATGGGTGTTTGGCGAAAACCCATTCACCCACAGTTTCAATATGGTGATCCCTAACCTGAAAACGTTCATTCAGCGGATATACTCGCCTGGCTCTGTCTTTTTTCAGGATGGTTTCATCCAGATACTGCAGCATGACATCATTGAGCTCGCGAATAGAGAGTACTACCTGATAGTAGTGTTGCATAAAGTACTCGACACCGAGTCTTTCGTCGTCATCTTCATAACCCAGCATGGTGGCCAGTTTTCGCTGCGTGTCGAACAGGAGCTTTTCTTCCGGACGCTCGGCAATCAGGTGCAACCCGTAGCGCACTTTCCAGAGGAACGATTGGCCGCGGCGTAGTTGCAGGTATTCATCAGGGCTTAAAAAATCCTTGCCCACAAGTTCTTCGATGGAATCAACGCAAAAGTGTCGGCGAGCGACCCAGTTAATCATCTGTAAATCGCGCAAGCCGCCTGGCGCTTCCTTGATGTTGGGCTCCAGGTTGTATTCGGTATTTCCCTGCTTTTTGTGACGCTCGATCTGTTCGTCCA
This sequence comes from Pseudomonadales bacterium, assembly GCA_024234435.1. Lineage (NCBI taxonomy): Bacteria > Pseudomonadati > Pseudomonadota > Gammaproteobacteria > Pseudomonadales > Pseudomonadales bacterium. The sequence goes on along the minus strand of JACKOF010000001.1, from coordinate 1,420,822 downwards.
GTTTTGCCTGGAAGAAGTTTTTTGAACTCCAGATTTTTCTGGGGCCGGTTTTATTGATCATCGACTGACGAAGTTTTTCGTCGCCAGTGATGATTCTGGTTTCCATCAGATTAGTGGCAACGGTGATATCCGCTTTTGCTTCTTCCACGCACTGCGCGAGTGAGCGAACACTGTGGCCGATTTTTAGCTGGATATCCCACAGGAAAGTCAGGAAGCTTTCAATGCTTTGTTGATAGCGCTGGGGACTGCCGCGCCGAATCAGCAGCATCAAATCAATATCGGATTGAGGGTGCAGTTCGCCCCTGCCGTAACCGCCGACAGCGAGCAGGGCGATATTTTTATCCCACTGATACTGGTTCCAGGCGTGTTGCAGCATATGATCCATGAATTGAGAACGTTCATGAATCAGGCTGTCCGGTTCTTCACCTTCCAGAAAGCGGTTATCGAAGTGGGTATTTGCGGCGCCAATGGCATCCTTAAATGTCTGAATGATGTCGATGGGACGCCTGGCGGCGTCCAGTGCTTTGAGAAAACGTGTTTCGTCAAAAAACAATAAGGTCTTGTTATCACGCATTAAAAGTTTTCTTCACTGCGTGCAGTCAGTACTTCAACACCGTCACTTGTGACGGCCAGGGTGTGTTCCCACTGGGCAGACAGGCGATTATCCCGGGTTTCAACTGTCCAGCCATCTTTCTTGAGTTTGGTTTGATACTTACCTGCGTTGATCATGGGCTCGATCGTGAAAGTCATGCCTTCCTTGAGCGTCATACCCGTGTCGGGTTTGCCATAGTGTAAAACCTGTGGCTCCTGGTGGAATTCATTGCCAATCCCGTGGCCGCAATAGTCGCGAACCACACTGTAATAATTTTGTTCCGCATGTTGCTGAATGACATGGCCAATATCGCCAAGTCGACAGCCAGGCTTTACCAGTTGTATGGCTTTATAGAGGCATTCCTGGGTGACACTGATCAAACGGATAGCGTGCTCTGCCACTTTGCCTACGCAAAACATCTTGCTGGTGTCGCCGTAGTACCCGTCATAAATAACGGTTACGTCAATGTTGATAATGTCCCCGTTTTTAAGCGTTTTTTTCTCAGAGGGAATGCCGTGACAGACAACCTGATTCACGGATGTACAAATGGATTTTGGAAAGCCACGGTAATTCAGGCAGGCGGGGATGGCCTTCTGAACGTTGACAATGTGATCGTGACATATCCGGTCCAGCTCTGCTGTCGTTACACCGGGTACGACGTACGGTTCTATCAGTTCGAGGACCTCTGCAGCCATTCGCCCGGCAACACGCATTTTTTCGATTTCGTCAGCTGTTTTTATGTGAACAGACATGAGTAGGATTCCAACCCGCTTCTGGAGGGGCGGCTATTGTAACTACTCAAACCTTGAAAAGTCATCCTGACTTTCTGTTTCCGGGGTTTTGTCTGATTTTTGGCGTGTATTGTCGCCCTGATTGCGGTCAATACCCTTCGGCTATCGAGTCTCTTTATGGCTGGTTTGTTTGTTGTCTTTATGGTATAAAGCGCACCGCTTCAGGATATGGGCATTTGTGAGGTTCTACGAATGTTCCCGGAAGTCAATAAAACTTAACGACACACACATATCGGCACATCTGTCTGGGTGCTGGAATTCCCTTTGCGGAGTTTTGGTTGGCCGGTGGGATATGTGGAGGTTTAACCCTAATACAAGGTGAAATTATGACAACTGTAAGTATGCGTGACATGTTGCAGGCCGGTGTGCATTTTGGCCACCAGACCCGCTTCTGGAATCCCAAAATGGATCAGTACATTTTCGGAGCCCGTAACAAGATTCATATCCTCAATCTGGAGCACACTGTTCCTGCGTTTAATGAATCCCTCGAAATGGTTCGTCAATTGGCGTCCAACGGTAACAAAATTCTTTTTGTCGGCACCAAGCGTGCGGCACAAAAAACCATCAAAGAGCAGGCCGATCGTGCCGGTATGCCTTATGTCAGCCACCGCTGGCTGGGTGGTATGTTGACCAACTATAAAACCATTCGTGCTTCTATCCGTCGCTACCGCGATCTTGAGACTCAAAGTCAGGATGGCACTTTCGACAAGCTGACTAAAAAAGAGGCGCTGATGCGCACTCGTTTAATGGAGAAGCTGGAAAACTCTATCGGTGGTATCAAGGACATGGGTGGCTTGCCAGACGCATTGTTTGTCATTGATGTTGATCATGAGCGCATTGCTGTGCAGGAAGCCAACAAACTGGGTATTCCGGTTATCGGTGTCGTCGACACCAATAGCAACCCTGATGGTGTTGATTATGTGATTCCTGGTAATGATGACGCGATTCGCGCCGTCAAATTGTACGTCACGGCTATGGCTGATGCTGTTCTGGAAGGTAAAGGGCAGGGTGGCGTTGCGTCGAGCAAGGACGAATTTGTCGAAGTTGAAGCGGAAGCCGAAGCAGGTTCCGCCGAAGAAGCGAAAAGCTAGGTGGCGCCTGATTTGCTGCCGGGTAACGCCGGCAGCAATGTAAGAATGTAATGAAAGGGGGCAAAGCCCCCTTTTCCAAATCTTTAAATTTGTGAAAGTGTGAGGATCAATCAATGGCAGCAATTTCCGCCTCTTTGGTTAAAGAACTGCGTGAGCGTACGGGTCTCGGCATGATGGAGTGCAAGAAGGCGCTTGTTGAAGCTGATGGCGATATCGATAAGGCAATTGAAGATTTACGTAAGTCCAGTGGTATGAAAGCAGCCAAGAAAGCTGGCCGTACTGCTGCGGATGGTGTTGTATCCATCAAGATTGCAGATGACAACAGTTACGGTGTGCTGGTTGAAGTAAATAGTGAAACTGACTTTGTTGCCCGAGACGAGGGATTCCTGGCATTTGTTAGCGATGTAGTTGCCAAGGCATTTGCAGGCAAGGTGACTGATGTTGCTGCGCTGCAGGCTCAAGTTGAAGAAGCACGTCAGGCTTTAGTACAAAAAATTGGCGAGAATATCAGCGTTCGTCGTGTGGAAGTCATGGAAGGGCCCGTAGTCGGTGCCTATGTGCATGGTAATAACAGGATTGCTGTACTGGTGGCGTTGAGCGCTGCAGACGGTGAAGTTGCCAAGGATGTGGCTATGCATGTGGCGGCGGTGAATCCGCAGGTGGTTAAACCTGAAGATATGCCAGCCGAAGCCGTTGAAAAGGAAAAGGAAATTTATGCGGCGCAGGCTCGTGAAAGTGGCAAGCCTGAAGAAATTATTGAAAAAATGATTATTGGACGGATGAGCAAGTTTCTGGCTGAAAACAGCCTTGTTGAACAGGCGTTCGTTAAAGATCCTGAAATCAAGGTTGGTAAGCTTGTCAAGGATGCTGGTGCCGAGATACTGGCCTTTACCCGCTTTGAGGTCGGTGAAGGAATAGAGGTTGAGGAAGTGGATTTTGCCGCGGAAGTGGCTGCGCAAGTCAAAGCGCAAGGCTAACGAAAAGGCGGGGCTTGACCCCGCCTTTTGCTATCGTAGTATTCAGCGGTGACCAGAGTCTGTTAGCTCTGATTTTAGCAGGCTTGGGGGATAGCCAAAGCAAAGCCAAAACAAACGTTATATTGATCCGGAGACGTATATGCCTGGAAGTGGCCACGACAGAAAGTACAAACGTATTCTGCTCAAACTGAGCGGTGAAGAGTTAATGGGGGCAGAAGGGTTTGGTATTGACCCCAAAGTACTGGACAGAATGGCTCTGGAGATTGGTCAACTGGTTGGTATTGGTGTTCAGGTAGGTTTGGTGATTGGTGGTGGCAACCTGTTTCGGGGGGCGGCCCTTAGCGCTGCCGGTATGGAGCGTGTTACCGGTGATCACATGGGCATGCTGGCGACAGTGATGAATGCTTTGGCGATGCGCGATGCCCTCGATCGGAGTAATATTTCCGCCAGGGTGATGTCGGCTATTCCCATGAGTGGTGTGGTAGAACACTATGACCGCCGTACGGCGATGCGCTATCTGGATAGTGGCGACGTGGTGATTTTCTCTGCAGGTACAGGCAATCCGTTTTTCACCACTGATTCCGCTGCCTGCTTGCGCGGAATAGAAGTGGGTGCAAATATCGTGTTGAAGGCAACCAAGGTTGATGGCGTGTACTCCTCCGACCCGATGAAGGATAGTAGTGCAACGTTATATCAGCGGTTGAGTTACGACGAAGCCCTGGAAAAGAAGCTGGGAGTGATGGACCTCACTGCTATTTGTTTGTGCCGGGAGCACTGCATGCCTCTCAGGGTGTTTCGTATGTCCAAGCAGGGCGCTTTACTGAAGATAGTGCAGGGTGCCGATGAAGGGACACTGATCGAAGAAAGCATCGAATAAAAAATGTACTGATGATCGAAGTATCCGGTTATTAAAAAAGATTCAGAGTAGAATCGTACCGGAACAGAAATATTGAGTCGGGAATACTCAGAAGGGTTATTGAAAATGATTAAAGAATTGAAACAAGATGCCGAAGAGCGGATGACCAAAAGTGTCGAAGCGCTGGGATCTGCATTTAATAAAATCCGTACCGGGCGGGCCCATCCCAGCATTCTGGATGGTTTAACCGTGGATTACTACGGCGTGGCTACCCCTCTGAATCAGGTTGGTAACCTGACGGTGCTGGACGCGCGTACACTGTCCATCGCTGTTTGGGAAAAGTCCATGGTGGTGGCTGTGGAAAAGGCGATTATGAAGTCTGATCTGGGATTGAACCCGGCAACTACGGGTGAGTTAATTCGTATTCCCATGCCTGCCCTGACAGAGGAAACCCGCAAAGGTTACATCAAACAGGCCAAATCGGAGGCTGAAAACGCAAGAATTTCCGTGCGTAATATTCGTCGTGATGTTCTGTCGGATATCAAGGAACTGCAGAAGGAAAAAGAGATTACTGAGGACGACGAACGGCGTGCTCAGGATGATGTTCAAAAAATCACAGACCGCTATATTGCCAAAATTGACGAGGCGCTGGCGGTTAAAGAAAAAGACCTCATGGAAATTTAACGCGTTCGCGTTAAAAGCAGGCCTTGATTAATGAAAAATCTTGAGAGCACTCTTGAAGTTGCTGCCGGACTGAGGCATGTGGCTATCATCATGGACGGTAATAACCGCTGGGCAAAGCAACGGGGGCTAAACAGTTCCGCCGGGCACGAAGCGGGAGCGAAGCGTGTGCGCGACGTGCTGGATGCCTGTGAGCGGCATAGTGTCGATGTCGTCACGCTGTTTGCTTTCAGCAGTGAGAACTGGCAGCGACCAACGTACGAAGTTCGTGCACTGATGTCTCTGTTTACCTCCTACCTGAAAAAAGAAGTTGCCGCCATGCAGGATAGAGGTGTGTGCCTCAGGATTATTGGTGGTCGTGAACGTTTTAGTCCCAGGCTGCAGAAACTGATTGAAAAAGCAGAATCAGATACAAAAGCCGGTAGTAGAACGCTGGTGCTTGCTGTGGATTACGGCGGTCGGTGGGATATTACCCAGGCTGCCAGAAAGCTGGCGGAGCAGGTACAAAGCGGTCAGCTACAGGCAGCGGATATTACCGAGCAGCTGATGCAGCAGCAAGTGTGCCTCAGCGACCTTCCCCCTGTCGATCTCTGTATCCGTACGGCGGGAGAGCATCGTCTGAGCAATTTCATGCTTTGGCAAATGGCTTATGCCGAATTGTATTTTGCCGATTGTTACTGGCCGGACTTTGATGGCGCCGCGTTTGACCAGGCTGTCGAAGCTTTTCATCGTCGCCAGCGCCGTTTCGGGTTGAGTGGCGATCAAGTGGAAGCCAAATCGCCCGGTGCGGAGATGAAGCGTGCTTAGACAAAGAGTGATAACGGCATTATTACTCGGTGCTTTATTCCTCTCGGGTTTATTCCTGTTGTCACCCCATGTGTTTGCCATTAGTGTTGGGTTGGTTGTTGTTTATGCAGCATGGGAATGGTCTGATATGGCTGGCCTGCCAGGCTGGTTCTGGCGCGCTGTGTATACCCTGTTAATGCTGGTCGCACTTATCGTTGTTGCGGGGTTAACCGGCTTCTCAATACAGACTGGGCTCAATACTGCTGTGGTCAAAAGTTTTCTGTTGACTGGCTGCCTGTGGTGGCTGATAGCTTTCTTCCTGGTAAGGGGGTATCCCGGCAATGAATTGCTGTGGGGTAGCTGTTGGGTGCGTAGTATCATGGGCGCTCTGGTATTATTGCCTACCTGGGTTGCTGTAGTAGCCTTGATTCACTTGCCTAATGGTAGCTGGCTGCTGCTGATGGCTATTCTGATTGTGGTATTTGCTGATGTCGGGGCCTACTTTTCTGGCCGGAAGTTTGGTCGGCACAAACTGGCGCCAGGCGTGAGTCCGGGGAAAACATGGGAAGGCTTTGTAGGCGGATTGATGGCTAATGTAGGTTTGGCTGCCGTGCTGGGAATACTTCTACCGTTAAGCGTCCGGGATGGGGCTTGGTTGCTGGTTGTGATTGTTGTGACTTCATGCGCTTCGGTGTTGGGTGATTTGCTGGAGAGTATGGTGAAGCGGCATCGGGGAATTAAGGATAGTGGCAATATCTTGCCAGGGCATGGCGGTGTTCTTGATCGGGTTGACAGCGTTACCGCAGCATTACCGGTTTTTTCGCTGTTCCTGCTGGTAACCGGACTCAGTTTTTGATCGGACCTTTCATGCAAAAAGTAACCATTCTTGGCGCTACTGGCTCGATAGGCGTCAGTACTCTCGACGTGTTGGCTCGTCACCCTGAATCTTTTGAGGTCTTTGCTTTAACCGGGCACTCCCGAATTGCCGAGCTCGCCGTGCAATGTCGAACGGTTAATCCGCGTTATGCGGTCGTTGCTGATCGCGAGAGGGCGACCGAGCTCGAACAGCATCTCAAGGGCTATGATCTTAGAACAGAAGTGCTTTCCGGGGTTGAAAACCTTTCCTATGTGGCGGGCCACGCTGAAGTTGATGTGGTCATGGCGGCGATAGTGGGCGCTGCGGGTCTGGACCCAACGCTGGCGGCCGCAGCAGCAGCAAAGAAAATTTTGTTGGCGAACAAGGAAGTGCTAGTGATGGCTGGCGCAGTTTTTATGGATGTGGTTGAAAAATCGGGTGCTGTATTGCTGCCAGTTGACAGCGAGCACAACGCTATTTTTCAATGCCTGCCTGATGGTTATGGCAAGAAGAACCGTGGCGGTGTTTCGAAGATCTTACTCTCTGCCTCCGGTGGTCCTTTTCGCAATACGGCTTTGCAGGCATTGTCGGATGTCACTCCTGAACAGGCTTGTGCACATCCCAACTGGGACATGGGCAGGAAGATTTCAGTGGACTCTGCCACCATGATGAATAAGGGACTGGAACTGATAGAGGCCTGTTGGCTTTTTGATGTATCGCCCGAGCAGGTTGAGGTGGTGATTCACCCGCAAAGTGTTGTGCATTCAATGGTGTCTTATCAGGATGGTTCGGTGCTTGCACAGTTGGGGAACCCGGATATGCGAACCCCTATTGCTCACGCGTTGGCCTGGCCTGAAAGAATGGATTCAGGTGTTGATCCGCTGGATATTGTTGCCATTGGACAGCTGGCTTTTGAAGCGCCGGACTTACAACGTTTCCCTTGCCTTGCGCTTGCTATGCAAGCTGCGGCACTGGGTGGGGTTGCGCCAGCAGTGTTAAATGCGGCTAACGAGATTGCCGTCGCAGCGTTCCTTGACGAGTCGATCGGCTTTATGCAGATAGCTGAAGTGGTTGCAGGTGTCATGAAGGATGCTGCTGTTTGTGCTGATTGGAATGCTGAACCAATAACCCTTGACGCAATCAAACAAGCGGACCTTCAGGCCCGGAACTCAGCGTTAGCGCTGGTTTCCGAAAGGGTTAATCAACCCTGACTCAAAAATTTTAACGGGCAGTTAGCGAACTATGGAATTATTGCAGACTATTTTTTATACCATTATTGCGTTGGGAATACTGGTCACCTTCCACGAGTTCGGGCACTTCTGGGTGGCGCGCCGCTGTGGTGTAAAAGTGATTCGCTTTTCAGTGGGTTTTGGAACTCCGCTGGTCAGGTGGCATGATCGACACGGCACCGAATTTGTTATTGCGGCATTGCCTCTGGGCGGGTACGTGAAGATGGTTGATGAGCGTGAAGGCGATGTGGCTGAAGCTGATCTGCCTTCGGCTTTCAGCCGCAAGACGGTATGGCAGCGCATGGCTGTAGTGGTGGCAGGCCCGGTGGCTAATTTCCTGTTGGCTATTCTCGCTTACTGGATAGTTTATCTGTTGGGTGTTACCGGTGTTGCGCCGGTGGTAGACGCTGTTGCACCAGGCTCTGTGGCCGCACGTGCTGGCTTGCAGCCGGGCCACGAAATAGTGGCGGTTGATGGTGAAGCAACACCTACCTGGCAAGCATTGCAGCAGCAGCTGTTGCGCCGCATGGGTGAGACAGGCAGCGTGGAATTTGAAGTGGTGGATGCTGGTAGTGCAGCAAGTTCCCCGCGCTTGCACCTCACAGGGCAACTCAGTGAGTGGTTGACGGATGCTTCAGAGCCAGATCCGGTACAAGGCTTGGGGTTAACCCTGTTTCAACCCAAAATTGTGCCGTTGGCCAATGACATCGTTGCGGATGGTGCAGCTGATCGGGCTGGTTTGCGCACGGGCGATTTGATTATTTCTGCTGATGGCGAGCCTATGCTCAGTTGGCATACCTGGGTCGATTATGTGCGAGCTCGCCCTGCGCAGGTTATTGATGTGGAATTTGAGCGCAATGGTGAATTGATGATGACATCAGTTGTGCCTGCCAAGGCCGTCGGAGAAGAGGGTGAAACCATTGGGCAGGTGGGGATGTCGGTGGTGATCCCCGAATGGCCTGAGGATATGATCAGGGAGAAGCATTATGGTCCAGTGGGTGCATTGAGCCAGGCTGTGCAACAAACATGGGCTACCTCCGTGTTGATTCTTGATTCAGTGAAAAAGATGCTGAATGGATTGATTTCAGCAAAACACTTGAGTGGACCCATTACCATTGCTAAAGTGGCGGGCGCCTCGGCTCAATATGGATTATCTGCCTATCTGGGGTTTTTGGCGTTATTAAGTGTCAGTCTCGGTGTATTGAATTTGTTGCCAATACCGGTATTGGATGGAGGCCATCTGGCCTATTACATTATTGAAGCGGTGAAGGGATCGCCGGTTTCCGAGAAAATCCAGTTAGCTGGGTTCAAAGTAGGCCTTTTTTTGGTGATTGGACTGATGGTGTTGGCTCTATACAATGATCTGATGCGTCTCTAACCTCACAATAAAAGTTTAAAAAATTATAGAGAAAACTGGTTTGCTGATGAAGCGTTTATATCCCCTGTTGTTATTGATTTTTATTCCTTTTTTTACACGAGCTGAAGTTTTTCAGGTGGAAGATATCCGCATCGAAGGCTTGCAACGTGTATCTGCCGGCACGGTTTTTTCTTCCATGCCGGTCAATGTGGGTGACCTGATTGACGAAAACAGTGTTCGGGAGGCTACTCGAGGATTATTCCGTACCGGTTATTTTGACGATATTAAAATCGCCCGTGACGGCGGCGTATTGATTGTCGCGCTCAAGGAGCGGCCTGCGGTGTCGGAGATTGTCATTGAGGGCAACAAGGTTATTAAGACTGAAGACCTGATGAATGCCTTGCGGGACAACGGTCTGGCAGAGGGGCAGATCTTTCGTGAGTCTATCCTGGAAGGTATGGTTCAGGAACTGAGCCGCCAATATGTTGCTCAGGGCCGTTATGGCGCTCTGATCGAGACAGAAGTCACCGAGCTGCCGCGCAACCGCACTTCCATCAAACTGGTGATTGATGAAGGCGACGAAGCGAAAATCAAGCACATTAATATTGTTGGCAACCGCGCCTTTGAAGAGGATGAGTTGCTGGATGAATTTGAGCTGGCGACTACAAACTGGCTGTCCTGGATATTCAGCGATGATAAGTATTCGAAGGAAAAACTTTCCGGCGATATCGAACGGCTCGAATCCTGGTATCTTGATCGCGGCTATTTGAGGTTTTCTGTCGATTCTACCCAGGTTGCTATCAGCCCTGACAAGGAATCGGTTTATATCACCGTTAACGTAACTGAAGGCGATATATATAAGGTTGACAAGGTCGAGCTGGCAGGGGATCTAGTTGTATCAGAGGCCGAAATGCGCCGTCTGGTGCTATTGCAGGAGGGGCAGACGTTCTCACAGGTGCTGATGACCCAAACCAGTGAATTTATGACGCAGCGCCTGGGTAACGAGGGTTATACCTTCGCTGAAGTCAACGGTTACCCCGACATTAATGAGGAAGAAAAAACGGCCAAGGTCACTTTCTTTGTTAACCCGGGAAACCGCGCTTACGTTCGTCGCATAGAGTTTCGCGGTAATACCAAGACCATCGATGAAGTGCTGCGCCGTGAAATGAGACAGATGGAAGGTGGTTCTGCTTCCTCTGGCCTGATTGAGCACTCCAAAGAACGACTGGATCGTCTCGGGTTCTTTAAAGAAGTGGAGGTTGAAACCCGGCCTGTAGCGGGAACCAATGACCAGCTGGATGTGTTCTATACGGTGGAAGAACAGCCTTCCGGCAGCATTGGTGCCAGCGTTGGCTTTGCGCAAGGTTACGGGCTGGTACTGGGCGCCAATTTACAGGAGAACAACTTTCTGGGTACTGGAGACCGTGTCGGTATTGGTATTAATCGCAGTACTTATCAGACCAATTTGTCGTTCAACTATACAGATCCTTATTTTACCAAGGACGGCGTGAGCGCCGGGTTTAACCTTTTTGCCCGGAGCAGTGACTATGAAGAGGCAAATCTCTCCAATTACACTACGGACAGTTTTGGTGGCAGTGTTAATTATGGTTACCCTCTCTCTGAAACCCAGCGATTGGGGTTTGGTATCGGGTTTGAAAACCTTACTCTGGACACAGGGTTCTTTGTTGCCGAAGAAATTGATCAGTTTATTGAAGAAAACGGTGACAGTTACAATATTTTTACCGCCAACCTTAACTGGATTCAGTCCACGCTTAACAGAGGGGTTTTTGCGACCAGGGGTTCCCAGCAGAAATTGAGAGCAGAGTTGTCGGTGCCCGGTAGTGATATGGAATACTACCGTTTAACCTATGAAGCGCAGTATTACCGTCCGTTAATAAAAAATCTGACTTTGCGTCTGCAGACTGAACTGGGTTACGGTGACAGTTATGGCGGAACCTCACGACTACCGTTCTTTAAAAACTTTTATGGTGGTGGTTTTGGCTCCGTCAGAGGCTTCGAGAAAAATACGCTGGGGCCGCGTGATACCCCGGCATGTAGAGATGGCAGTTCCCAGTCTGAAAATCCCGGCTGCAGTGTCATAGACGATCCTGATCCGTTTGGTGGCAACGTGCTGGTTCAGGGCGGTGCGGAAATTATTTTTCCAGTACCCTTTATAAAGGATCAGCGCAGTGTGCAGGCTTCGGTATTTTTTGATGCCGGTAACGTATTCGATACGGATTGTGGTTCCAAACCTATTGAGTTTTGTGCCGAACCGGACCTTGGCGAATTGCGCTATTCGGTGGGCGTTGGTGGTACCTGGCTCAGTGGATTTGGCCCGATAACCTTTAGTATTGCCAAGCCGCTGAATTCCGGTGATGAGGATGACGAAGAAGTATTCCAGTTCTCTCTGGGGCAGACTTTTTGATACTCGGACATTTTGTATAAATTACACCGCTACATAATTAGCTTGAATAACCAAGGATATTAAAGAATGAACTTACGATTGACTAAACTGATACTGGTAATGCTGACAAGCCTGTTTTTCTCTACAGCTTTCGCCGAGGAAGGTAAAATAGCTGTGGTTGATTTTGGCCGGGCAATTTTTTCCACCGATGTGGCAAAGGCCCGGCTTGCACAGCTGAAACAGCAATCGAGTTTTGCTTCGCTGCAGGCGACTATTGATTCTACCTCTGCTGATTTGCAGGCATTGCAGAAAGAGGCAGAAGCGAAAAGCATGACCATGACGCAGGACCAGGCTGCAGAATTTCAACGCAAAGTGGAATATATCAAGGCAGACAGGGATCTGGCCCTGAGAAAAATCAAAGCTGAAAGCAATGAACTGCAAAACAGCATCCTCAAAGAATTGCAGCCAAAAGCCTCGGAAGCTCTGCAGGAAATAATGAAAGAAGAGAGCATCGCCTTATTGTTAACGGCTGAAGCTGTCATGATCGCGGCTCCTGGACTGGATTTGACCTCAAAGCTGACTGATCGGATTAACAAAAAGACCAAATAAACAGTTCGCTGAATTTATTTATGTCTCGAGGGTATTCATTACAGCAAATAGCTGAACGGCTTGGCGCGCAAATAAGGGGCGATGCGGATTGCCTTCTGAGCGGCCTGAATACTCTTCAGGGTGCCAGTGAGGGCGATCTGTCTTTTATTGCAAAAGACAGCTATCGAAAGCACCTGGCTTCCACCAGGGCATCAGCGGTGATTATGCCGCCGTCGATGGTAGAGAGCTTCGAGGGCAATGCCTTGCTGATGGACAACCCCTACCTTGGTTACGCCATAGCGTCAGCATTGTTTGATGACGCGCCAGTAAGCGAGCCGGGCATTCACCCTTCAGCCGTTGTTGCGGCATCAGCAGTTGTTCATCCCAGTGCATCAATTGGTGCTCATGCTGTTCTGGCGCCTTATGTCGAAGTGGGGGCGGGCAGTGTTATCGGTGCCGGTTGCTGCATCGGTGATGGTTCCCTGATTGGTGAAAATTGCCGCCTGTTCGCCAATGTCAGTGTTTATCACGGGATTACCATAGGCAATAATGTGCGGATTCACAGCGGTACAGTGATCGGTGCCGACGGTTTTGGTTATGCACAAAATCCAGCAGGCTGGCAGAAAATTTACCAGCTGGGTGGTGTGGTGATTGGTGACAATGTTGAAATTGGTGCCTGCACCACGATTGATCGTGGCGCGCTGGATGACACGGTTATTGAAAATGGCGTGATTATCGATAACCACGTAATGATTGCTCACAATGTGAGAGTAGGTGAGAATACTGCCATGGCCGCTTGTTCAGCTTCGGCTGGGAGTACGGTGATTGGCAGGAATTGTACTTTTGCCGGTCGCGCCGGTGTCGTGGGTCATGTGACACTGTGTGATGGTGTGCACGTTAGCGCCAATACCACCGTGACAAAATCGATAAGTGAACCAGGCGTTTACGCCTCAGGGATTCCAACCAGTAAAGTGTCAGAGTGGCGTAAAAATGCTGTGCGGTTTAACCAGCTTGATGCCATGAATAGCAGGATAAAGGCTCTGGAAAAGCAAACGGGCAAATAAAAAGTAAGAGATAACGCAGAATTTACGCGTCTTTGGAGAGTCAATGAACATCAATGAGATCAAGGAATTACTGCCTCACCGGTACCCTTTTTTACTGGTAGACAGAGTGCTGGAGCTGGAGCCAGGTAATCGCATTGTTGCTTACAAAAATATTACAGCCAACGAGGAAGTGTTTAACGGACACTTCCCGGCTAAACCTATATTTCCCGGAGTGATGATTATTGAAGCCATGGCGCAAACTTCCGGAGTGCTGGGTTTTGCAACAGTAGGCAAAAAGGCCGAGGACAATTTGCTGTACCTGTTTGCTGGTGTCGATGGTGTTCGCTTTAAACGCCAGGTGGTTCCCGGGGATCGCCTGGTGATGGAAGCCACGGTGATTTCATCGAAGCGCGATATCTGGCGGTTTGGTGTCAAAGCGACAGTGGATGGCGAGCTTGCTTGCGAGGCGACGCTGCTTTGTGCTCTGCGCCCTGCTTAACATACAGTCAGCTCTGAGGTTTTTCTGTTGATAGATCCCCGCGCCGTTATAGACCCTTCGGCCAAGATTGCCAGTGGCGTTGAAATTGGCCCCTGGACCATAATCGGCCCAGATGTCGAGATAGCGGAAGGCACAGTGATCAGCTCTCATGTTGTGATAAAAGGGCCGACCGTCATTGGCCGGAACAATCGCATATTCCAGTTTTCCACAATCGGTGATGACACGCCTGATCTGAAGTATCAGGGCGAAGCAACGCGCCTGGAGATGGGTGACAACAACGTTATCCGGGAAGGGGTTACCATCCATCGTGGCACGATTCAGGATAGCGCGCTGACCAAAATCGGTAACCACAACCTGTTTATGGCCTATGCCCACGTCGGCCACGACTGCGTGATTGGTCATCACTGTATTCTGGTCAATAATGTTGCTCTTGCCGGCCATGTGCACCTGGGTGACTGGTCAATTTTGTCGGGTTACACACTGGTTCATCAGTATCTTCATATCGGTGCCCACAGTTTTGCCGGTGCAGGCACCTTTCTGACACAGGATCTCCCGGCCTATGTGACGGCAACCGGGAATCCTGCCAGTGCCAGAACAATAAACAAGGAAGGTCTGAGGCGAAGGGGGTTCAGTCGGGAGTCTATTGCCGCAATATCCAAGGCATATAAAATTGTCTACAGGAAAGGTTTGTCCATAGACGAGGCTATTTCAGAGATAACCCCTTTAGCCCGCGAGTATCCGGAAGTACAGGTTTTTGTTGATTCGATACTTGCGTCAAAGCGGGGCATTACCCGCTAATACTATGCCTAAAGTTTTCAGGATAGGGGTGGTCGCTGGAGAGGCATCTGGCGACCAGTTGGGTGCAGGACTTATTTCCAACCTGAAAAAATACTTCCCTGATGCCGAGTTTGTTGGCATCGGTGGCGCAAAAATGCAGCAGCAAGGCTTCCGCTCTTTGTTTCCCATGGAACGTCTGTCGGTCATGGGATTGGTGGAGCCATTAAAACGACTGCCGGAGCTGCTGCGCATCCGGCGACGGTTGTTTCATTATTTTATTTCCCATCAATTTGATCTGGTTGTCGGTATCGACTCCCCGGATTTTAATCTTGGGCTGGAATTGAGACTGCGACGAAGGGGTATCAAAACAGCCCATTATGTCAGTCCATCGGTCTGGGCCTGGCGGCAGGGAAGAATCCGTAAGATTGCCAAAGCCGTTGATAGAATGTTGACACTGCTGCCTTTTGAAGCAGATTTTTACCGGCAGTATCGGGTGCCAGTAACATTCGTCGGCCACCCTCTTGCTGAAGAGATTCCATTTGAAAATGATACCGCTGCCGCCCGACAAGCGCTTGATTTGCCTGTCGATGCCATTGTTCTGGCAATCATGCCCGGCAGTCGCGCTTCCGAGGTGGCACAACTGGGTACGCTGTTTCTGGAAGTGGCTCGTCACTGCCAACAGAAAATTCCGGGATTGTTACTGGTGATTCCAGCCGCGAATGCTGCACGCCGCC
The DNA here is from genome assembly GCA_024234435.1 of Pseudomonadales bacterium. NCBI lineage: Bacteria > Pseudomonadati > Pseudomonadota > Gammaproteobacteria > Pseudomonadales > Pseudomonadales bacterium. The sequence goes on along the minus strand of JACKOF010000001.1, from coordinate 1,405,561 downwards.
AACAAATTGAGGAACAGCTCAGAGACTTCCCTGAGTTGCCAGTGAAACTGCTGAACGGGAACTCTCATCAGGCAATGGCTGCGGCAGATGCGGTGTTATTGGCCTCGGGAACGACAGCTCTGGAAGCGATGTTGTTGAAAAAGCCAATGGTAGTGAGTTACCGAATGGGTAATATGTCGTACCGTATTTTTTCAAAAATGATCAAGGTTCCCTATATTTCTCTGCCCAACCTGCTGGCAGCTAAAATGCTGGTACCCGAATGCATACAGAGCGATGCGACAGTAGAGCGGTTGAGTGCTGAGTTGCTGCCGTTATTGACCGACAAAGAAAAAGCCTCGGCTTTACAGGAGATCTATCTGGAACTCCATCGCCAGCTTCAGCAGGGTGGTAACGCCAGAGCTGCGAAGGTGTTGTCTGGAATGCTTGTTGGTGATTCGGCAAAAGGCGATGATGAGGCCCTGTGAGTGGTGGCACTATAAACAGTTATTCTCTGGACTACAGTGGTTCTTTATTAGCCGGTGTCGATGAGGTTGGACGGGGGCCTCTGGCGGGAGACGTCGTGACTGCCGCAGTAATTCTCGATGCAGACAATCCCGTTGAGGGCCTTGCTGATTCAAAAAAACTGACAGCTAAACGCAGGCAACAGTTATTTGATGAAATTCGGCAGAAAGCGATTTGCTGGCATATTGCCCGTTGCTCTGTGGAAGAGATTGATCGGTTTAATATTCTGCAGGCTACCATGATGGCCATGTATCGGGCCGTCCAGGGGCTGGAAGTACAGCCTGAATATGTTGCGGTTGACGGCAATCGTCTGCCCAAATGGTCTTACCCTTCTGAAGCTGTGGTAAAAGGTGACAGTAAAATTCCGGCGATCAGTGCTGCGTCAATTCTTGCCAAGGTGGTGAGAGACGCCGAGATGTGTGGCCTGGATCAACAGTATCCCGGCTACGGTTTCAGCAATCATAAAGGTTACGGCACTCGCCAACACCTTGACGCCTTGCGGGAACGCGGGCCGACACCGGTACACCGGCGCAGTTTTGAACCGGTGAAAAGCATGCTGTTGCCCAAGCAAGCAGGATTTTATTGAAATACTTGCTGGTCAGTTGTCACCGTTAGTGACAACAGGCATTGATTACTCAGTGCATTGATCTAGAATGTTCTGCCACTGACTTTTGTCTTTTGAATACCGCAACCGATGTGTAGTCGGGTCAATCAGGAATCCGGAATTTAATGGAACCAAGCTTTGTACATCTCCGTCTGCATAGTGAATATTCGCTGGTGGACGGCATGGTGCGAGTTAAGCCGCTGGTAGAGCGTGCCGCAAGCCTTGGTATGCCCGCTGTGGCCATTACTGATGTATGTAATTTCTATGCGTTAGTGAAGTTTTACAAGGCTGCGCAGCAGGTCGGTATCAAGCCGGTATGCGGCTCGGATCTACTGGTCGAAAACCCGTTGCCTGATGCGTTACCCTCAGGTGTCACGTTGCTGGTGCAGAATGGCGCTGGCTACAAGAACCTCACCACATTGATTTCTCGAGCGTATCTGGAAGGGCAGGTGCAGGGTAAACCCCTGGTACAGCGTCAATGGCTTGCCGAGAATGCCGAGGGATTGTTGATATTGCTGGGGCGAGAAAGCGATGTCGGACAGGCACTGCTTTCCGGTCGTCAGGAGCAGGCTTCAGAGCTGTTGCAGTTCTGGGCAGAGCATTTTCCTGAGCGCCTCTATCTGATGCTGTGTCGGACCGGGCGTGATGAAGAGGAAGATTACCTCCATGCGGCCGTGTCGCTGGCAGAAATAAACAACTGTCCGGTGGTGGCGACCAATGATGTGCGTTTCCTTGATGCCGAGCAGTTCGAAGCGCATGAAGCCAGAGTCTGTATTCGTGAAGGACGTGCTCTGGATGACCCTCGTCGAGAGCGGCGCTACAGTGATCAGCAGTATTTCCGCTCTGTGGAGGAAATGACGGATCTGTTTAGCGATATTCCCGAAGCATTGCAGAACAGCGTTGAAATCGCCAAGCGCTGTAATCTCGAGCTAAGTCTCGGCAATTACTTCCTGCCCGAATACCCTATCCCCGAAGGGATGACCATCAATGGTTTTTTCGAACAGGTTTCCCAGGAAGGTTTGGAAAAGCGGTTGTCTGTTATTCTGGACAGTGATGCGGATGACTATGCCGAGCGTAGAAAACCCTATGATGAGCGCCTTCGCTTTGAGCTCGACATTATTATTCAGATGGGATTCCCCGGTTATTTTCTGATCGTGATGGATTTCATTCGCTGGGCCAAGCAAAACGATATACCCGTGGGGCCGGGGCGAGGCTCTGGCGCCGGATCACTGGTTGCTTATGCGCTGGAGATTACCGACCTGGACCCGCTTGCCTATGACTTGCTTTTTGAACGGTTTTTGAACCCGGAACGGGTTTCCATGCCGGATTTTGATATTGATTTCTGTATGGACAACAGGGACAGGGTCATCGCCTATGTTTCTGAGCGCTATGGTCGTGAGGCGGTATCCCAGATCATTACCTTTGGCACCATGGCAGCAAAGGCTGTAGTGCGTGATGTAGCCAGAGTGCAGGGTAAGTCCTATGGTCTGGCTGACAAGCTTTCAAAAATGATTCCCCCTGATATTGGTATGACCCTTGAGAAAGCGTTGCAGCAAGAAGAGCGTCTCAAAGAGTTTCTGGATAGTGACGAGGAAGCTCAGGGTATCTGGGAAATGGCTCTGCAGCTGGAAGGTATTACCCGAAATGTGGGCAAGCACGCGGGTGGAGTTGTGATTGCCCCGACCCGGCTAACCGATTTTTCGCCACTGTACTGTGATGAGGCTGGAGAGGGGCTGGTTACCCAGTTTGATAAAGATGATGTCGAGCAGGCCGGGCTGGTCAAGTTTGATTTTCTTGGTTTGAGAACACTCACCATCATTGATTGGGCTGTGGCAATGGTGAATCAATATCGTCAGGTGCAGGGTGAGGAGCCGATTACCATTGAATCAATACCACTGGACGATGTGCTGACCTACGGATTGATGAAGCGGGCTGAAACAACGGCAGTGTTCCAGCTGGAATCACGCGGTATGAAAGACCTGATCAAGCGGGTGGAGCCAGGCTGTTTTGAAGACATTGTGGCACTGGTGGCGCTGTTTCGGCCGGGGCCGCTGCAATCCGGCATGGTGGATGACTTTATCAACCGTAAACATGGGCGTGCAGAGCTTGCCTATCCGCACCCGAAATACCAGCACGAAACACTGAAGCCAGTACTGGAACCGACCTATGGCATCATTCTTTACCAGGAGCAGGTCATGCAAATTGCTCAGGTTATGGGTGGTTATACGCTGGGCGGTGCTGACTTGTTGCGTCGTGCAATGGGTAAGAAAAAGCCGGAAGAAATGGCCAAGCAGCGCGAGTTGTTTATGGCTGGCGCCGAGAAGCAAGGCTTTGAGAAAGAACTTGCCAGCAATATTTTTGATTTGATGGAAAAATTTGCCGGCTACGGATTTAACAAATCCCACTCTGCCGCATATGCGCTACTTGCTTACCAGACAGCCTGGCTAAAGGCTCACTACCCCTCACAGTTCATGGCGGCGGTTATGTCTGCTGATATGCAGAATACCGACAAGGTGGTGACTCTGGTAGATGAATGCCACAACCTGAGTCTGCCTTTATTGCCACCGGATGTGAACCGGGGTGAGTTCTCCTTTACCGTATCTGACAAAGGCGAGGTGATTTACGGGCTGGGAGCCATTAAGGGGCTAGGAGAAGGTCCGGTAGAAAGTATTATCGCCGCTCGTCAGTCAGGGGGTGCCTTCAAGGATTTGTTTGATTTCTGTGCCCGGGTTGATGCCCGTAAGGTCAACAAGAGAGCACTTGAGGCCCTGATTCGCTCCGGCGCTCTGGATGAAATAGGGCCGGATGGCGAGATAGGTTATCGCCGAGCAGTGATGCTTGCAGCCATGGAGGAAGCGGTCAAACTTGCCGAGCAACATACCCGGAATACCAATAGTGGAATGAGCGATTTATTCGGAGCCAGTGTTGTGGAAAGTGCTCCGGAAGTAGGTTATCAGAGCTTTCGCTCTATCAGGGCTTTTAAGGCCAAGGAGAGACTCAGCGGTGAGAAAGACACCCTGGGGCTATACCTGACGGGTCACCCGGTGGATGAGTACGCGGAAGAACTGACCCACTTTGTGGGTGGCAGAATTGTGGATTTAAAGCCTTCCAGAGAAGGTCAGCTGGTAGCGGGCCTGGTAGTTGGCATGCGAACAATGAAGAACAAGCGCGGCGACAATATGGCTTTTCTGGTGGTGGATGATCGCAGCGGACGTATTGAGGTGGCTGTTTTTGCCGAAGCGTTTAATGAGCATCGCGAAAAAATTGCCAAGGATGCGCTGCTGGTCATCGAAGGAGTGGTGAGCGAAGACGATTATAGCGGTGGCCTGAAAATGCGTGCCATGCAAGTCAAAACCCTCCATGAAGCCCGTACCACGTACCTGAAAAGCATTTCTGTAAAGGTCAGTGCCACTCAGCTTAACGGTAACGGTGTGGATCAGCTGGTTGAAACTGTGATGCCTTACCGGACAGGGCAGTGCCCACTGCGGGTTGTCTATAATCAGGGGCAGGCCGTTGGGGAAATTGCCCTCGGCAAGGATTGGGCGGTAAACCCGGAAGACGAGCTGTTACACAGGTTGCGGGAGCAGTATGGTATCAACAGTGTGGAGTTGAATTTTCGTTGATGGTGTGCGGTGAAAAGAACTTATGGCTAAATTTTTCCTGGAATAGTAAATTAGGCGGTTATAATGCCCCATTAATATGGCTTTGCCCGAAAAGCGCACGATGAGAGAGAAAAACTTCCTATGGATTTGAATTACCTGGATTTTGAGCAACCGATTGCAGAGCTGGAAGCAAAAATAGAAGAGCTGCAGTTGGTTGGCAATGACAATGATCTGAATATTTCTGAAGAAGTTTCCAAGCTTCGTGGCAAGTCTCGCAAGCTCACCGAAAGTATTTACAAGGATTTATCGTCCTGGCAGGTTGTACAGGTGGCCCGTCACCCACAGCGTCCATATGCGATGGACTATATCAACCGTATTTTCACAGATTTTGAAGAGCTGCACGGTGATCGTCAGTTTGGTGATGATAAGGCCATTGTCGGTGGTGTGGCCCGACTTGAAGGTCGCCCAGTGATGGTTATTGGCGAAGAAAAAGGCCGCGGTGTTACAGAAAAAGTGTATCGTAATTTTGGTATGCCCAAGCCGGAGGGTTACCGCAAGGCAAAGCGGCTGATGAAAATGGCCGAGCGATTCAAAATGCCGGTGCTCACTTTAATTGATACGCCAGGCGCTTATCCGGGTATTGATTCGGAAGAGCGGGGCATCAGTGAGGCTGTGGCAGAAAACCTGGCAGTAATGTCCAGCCTCAGGACTCCTATGATTTGTACGGTGATTGGCGAAGGCAGCTCGGGTGGCGCGCTGGCCATAGGCGTGGGTGACTGGTTGAATATGCTGCAATACGCCACCTATTTTGTGATTTCTCCCGAAGGCTGTGCCAACATTATCTGGAAAACCAGCGAGAAAGCACCCGATGCTGCAGAGGCGATGGGTGTTACTTCATCGGTATTGGAACAACTTGGCATTGTTGACCAAACCATTCCTGAGCCGCTTGGTGGAGCCCACAGAGATATTGATAAGATGGCTCAGAGCCTTAAAAAGGCTTTGGTAGAGCAGCTGGATCGATTGCAGAAAGAGCCTCTGGACGATCTGCTCAAAAAACGTTACGACCGTTTGATGAGCTATGGTAACGGTTAGGGATGAGGTTGCCGGAGCGGGAGCCGACGTTTTAACGTCGGCTTTTTCTTTTGCGTTACACTTTACTTGTGAACGTCATTTTTATTGCAGGATGGTTTTCTGAGCGACATGTCTTTTAACGCCGATTGTCTGGCGGTGCACCTGAGGCAGTTTCGCGCCGCAGGGCACTGTTATGTTGCCTATAGTGGTGGCCTGGACTCCCATGTCTTGTTGCACGCGTTGGTGCAATTGCTGGGCAAAGAGAAAATTACTGCCATCCATATTAACCATCAACTGTCTGCTAATGCGGATCAGTGGGGGCAGCATTGCCAACATCAGTGTGAAAGCCTTGGGGTTAATCTGATCAGTGAGGCGGTGTCTGTCGACAGCGCAGGGCTGGGGCTGGAGCAGGCGGCTCGGAACGCGCGTTATGCCGTTTTTGAAAAGCTGCTACAGGAGGGCGAGTTACTCTTGATGGGCCATCATGCCGACGATCAGGTGGAAACGGTTTTGTACCGCTTGCTGCGAGGATCCGGAGTGAAAGGCCTGGCGGGTATTCCTCGGCAGCGCAAGCTCGGTAGAGGAGAGCTGATAAGGCCTTTGTTGCTGTATTCCCGCAATCAGCTGGAAAACTACGCGCGCCATCATCAGCTGGCCTGGATCGAGGATGAGAGTAATTTTGCTATTGATTTCGACCGGAATTTTCTGCGCCATCAAGTGATTCCGGCAATGGCAGACCGCTGGCCGGATTACACACAGCGGATTTCCCACAGCGCTTCACTTTGTGATGAGGCAAGCCAATTGCTGGATGAAGTTGCCGAAAATGATTTCGAACTCCTTTCAGAGCGACAGGAGCGACTGGGATGGAGCATAGCCTTTCCAGAACTGCTCGATTTACCCTTATTCAGGCGCAGTAATGTGTTGCGTTACTGGGCGAGTCGCCATCAGCAGTCACTGCCAGGCCACAAAGTATTGACAACGGTTGAGCGCGAATTATTTCTCGCCAGACAGGATGCAGCCCCGAAAGTAAGTTGGGGTGATACGGTCTTGCGGCGATTCGGCGAGCGAATCTATATGATGCCGGATGTGGCTGTTTCAACGTTCCATTTTGATGGTGTTATACCCTGGAATATTGATCATTGGCTGTCACTGCCTGGCGGTGGTTCTTTGTCTGCCTGTCCAACAAAGGGAGGCGGTTTGAAAATAGTAGCAGGCAGCAGAGTAGAGGTTTGCTGTCGACAGGGGGGGGAGCGATGTCGCCCGGCTGGGCGCAGTGCCTCGAATACGCTAAAAAAGTTGCTCCAGCAGACTCACCTTGAACCCTGGTTGAGGGATTGTGCACCATTGATTTACGTGAATCGTCAATTGGTGGCTGTCGCAGACTTATGGGTTTGTGAGGGTTTTCAGGCTGGAGTGGATGAGTCGGGCTGGCAGTTGAGCTGGGTGCCGGACCCGCGTTTTCGGCAATGATTTTTTAGGGAGTCCACCTCTTTTTCAAGCGTTTTCATTGAGACTTTTCGTTGAGGTAAGACGCCCTTTCTGGTAGTCTGGCTTCCCATCTTGAGACAGCTATTGCCCCACTGATTTTACCCTTGGCGTATCCGGCATGGTTGTTGCGAAAAAAATTCCGGCACTGCTTTCCAGTGTAATCGTTCAGATAATAGGGCTTTCATGACAAGGTTTATTTTTGTGACAGGTGGTGTTGTTTCTTCGCTTGGAAAAGGCATCGCCTCGGCATCTCTGGGTGCTATTCTCGAGGCTCGAGGCCTGAACGTTACCATCCTTAAACTCGACCCCTATTTGAACGTTGATCCAGGCACCATGAGCCCGTTTCAACACGGCGAAGTGTTTGTTACCGAAGATGGTGCCGAGACAGACCTCGACCTTGGTCACTATGAGCGCTTTCTGTCTTCAAAAATGAGCAAGCGCAATAATTTCACCAGTGGCAAGGTTTATGAAACCATCTTGCGGCGTGAGCGCAGGGGCGACTATCTTGGTGGAACTGTGCAGGTAATTCCTCACGTAACCGATGAGATCAAACGTCGGGTGTTGGCTGGCGGTGAGGGTTACGATGTCGCTATTGTTGAAGTGGGCGGCACAGTAGGTGATATTGAGTCACAACCTTTTCTGGAGGCAATTCGACAGCTGAAAGTTGAATTGGGTTACAAGCGGTCGGTACTGATGCATCTCACTCTGGTGCCCTATATTGCCACCGCTGGTGAGACCAAAACCAAGCCAACCCAGCACTCGGTTAAAGAATTACGCTCGATCGGGTTGCAGCCCGATATATTGCTGTGTCGCTCAGAAGTGGAACTTGAGGAAGGCCAGCGCAAAAAAATTGCATTGTTTACCAATGTGGAAGAGCGAGCGGTGATTTCCCTGCTTGATGCGAAAACTATCTACGCCATTCCCCATGATTTGCAGAACCGTGGCCTTGATCAATATATTGTTGACCGTATGCAACTGGACTGCCACGAGGCGGATCTCAGCGCCTGGGATTGGGTGACAGAAAACCATCTTAACCCGAAGCAGCAGGTAACAGTTGCCATGGTTGGCAAGTACATGGAACTACTGGATGCCTACAAGTCATTGAACGAAGCCTTAATACATGCCGGCATTCACACTCAGACAAAAGTGAATGTGAATTACATTGATTCCGAACGGTTGGAAAAGGATATGTCATTGCTCGAGGGCGCCGACGCTATTCTTGTTCCTGGCGGTTTTGGTGAGCGGGGTGTTGAGGGCATGATCAAAGCCGTTACGTACGCGCGTGAAAATCGAATCCCCTATCTGGGAATTTGTCTGGGCATGCAGGTGGCTGTTATTGAATACGCGCGCAATGTGGCGGGTTTGCGGGCAGCTAACAGTACAGAATTTGATTTGGGCACTCCTGCGCCTGTTATTGGCCTGATTACTGAATGGGTCGACGCCGACGGCAATATTGAAACCCGTTCGGAAGATTCAGATATGGGTGGCACTATGCGCCTTGGCGCGCAATACAGCCACTTGGTGCCAGGCACGATGAGCCATGAAATCTATGGTGCCAATACGGTTCTTGAACGGCATCGTCATCGCTACGAGGTGAATAATAACTTTGTTCCCCAGCTGGAAGAGGCAGGGCTCGAAGTTGGCGGCTGGTCCGAGAACAGTACGCTGGTCGAAACAATTGGTTTGCCAGGGCACCCCTGGTTTTTTGCCTGCCAGTTTCACCCTGAGTTTACGTCCAGTCCTCGCGATGGTCATCCGCTGTTTACCGGCTTTGTTCGAGCGGCGCTGGCTTATCGGGCTGAGAGCAGGTAGCTTGCCAGAGAATATCGTCGCGGAGACACGCTATGTCACAACTTATTGAGATAAAAGGCATAAGCCTCGCCAATGATCGGCCCTTTGTACTGTTTGGCGGAATGAATGTGCTTGAATCCCGCGATATGGCCATGCAGATCGCCGAGCATTATGTCGAGGTTACCAGCCGACTGGGAATTCCGTACGTATTCAAGGCCTCTTATGATAAAGCCAACCGTTCCTCCATTCACTCATTCCGTGGCCCGGGGATGGATGAAGGTCTGAAAATATTTCAGGAAATCAAAGATACGTTTAATGTGCCATTGATTACTGATATTCATGAAGTGGAGCAGGCTCAGCCAGTGGCAGAGGTATGTGATGTGATTCAACTGCCGGCTTTTCTTGCCCGGCAGACCGACCTGGTCAAGGCTATGGCCGATACAGGCGCTATAATCAACGTCAAGAAACCGCAATTTATGAGTCCTTCCCAGGTGGGTAATCTGGTGGAAAAGTTCCGTGAGTGCGGCAATAACCGGGTTATCCTGTGCGAGCGGGGCAGCTGTTTTGGCTACGATAATCTTGTCGTGGATATGCTCGGCTTTCAAACAATGAAAGATGCCAGTGGCAACGCGCCGATTATTTTTGATGTTACCCATGCATTGCAGTGTCGTGACCCGCTGGGGGATGCTTCCGGAGGTCGTCGTGCACAGGTCACAGAGCTTGGTCGGGCGGGTATGGCTGTGGGGCTGGCGGGTTTGTTTCTGGAAGCCCACCCCAATCCTGACAAGGCGCTGTGTGACGGGCCCAGTGCTCTGGCATTGAACAAGCTGGAGCCTTTTCTTGAACAAATAAAAGCAGTTGATGACCTGATTAAAGGTTTGCCTGATATTGATACTGCCTGATCATGGATCGGTATCTGGTATGCAATATTTGAGGCTATAGCGGACACTTTTGTCAGCGACAGGAAAGTTTTAAATTCTCTGGAGAAAAATTAAATGAGCAACATAGTTGATATTCGGGCCTACGAAATTCTCGATTCCCGCGGTAACCCCACTGTTGAGGCCGATGTGATTCTGGCAGACGGCAGTGTCGGTACTGCCTGTGCACCTTCCGGTGCGTCCACCGGTACTCGCGAAGCTCTGGAGTTGCGTGATGGAGACAAAAGCCGTTATCTCGGTAAAGGCGTGTTGACAGCGGTTGAGAATATTAATGCCGATATTCGCCAGTTGTTACTTGGCAAAGATGCTTGTGACCAGAGAGAGCTGGATCGCTTGATGATTGAAGCCGACGGCACAGAGAATAAGTCCAAATTTGGTGCAAATGCTATTCTGGCGGTGTCTCTGGCCGCAGCTAAAGCGGCAGCTATCTCAAAGGGTGTGCCGCTCTACGCACATATTGCTGATATTAATGGTACTTCAGGCCAGTACAGCATGCCGGTACCCATGATGAACATTATCAATGGTGGTGAACACGCGGATAATAATGTCGATATTCAGGAGTTTATGGTTCAGCCGGTCAGTGCTAAAACCTTTTCCGAGGCTCTGCGAATAGGGGCCGAGATATTCCATTCACTTAAAAAAGTATTGAGCAGCAAAGGGCTAAACACAGCCGTGGGCGATGAAGGTGGTTTTGCCCCCAATTTGTCTTCCAATGCAGAAGCTCTTGCCGTGATCAAGGAGGCTGTTGAAGCTGCCGGTTATGTTTTGGGTGAAGACATAACGCTGGCACTGGATTGTGCTTCCTCTGAATTCTACAAGGGTGGTCAGTACGACCTTGCAGGTGAAGGCAAGATATACAGCTCGGAAGGTTTTAGTGATTTTCTGTCCGAATTGTGCGACCAATACCCGATTATTTCCATTGAAGACGGTCAGGATGAATCCGATTGGGATGGCTGGAAGTATCAAACGGAAAAACTGGGTAATCGTGTACAACTGGTGGGTGATGATCTGTTTGTAACCAACACAAAAATTCTTGCCCGCGGCATTGAAATGGGAGTCGCTAACTCGATTTTGATTAAATTTAACCAGATCGGCTCGTTGTCAGAAACGCTTGATGCTATTCAGATGGCAAAAGACGCTGGTTATACGGCGGTTATTTCGCATCGATCCGGCGAGACAGAAGATACGACTATTGCTGATTTGGCGGTAGCTACTGCTGCCGGGCAAATAAAAACCGGTTCACTTTGTCGCTCGGACAGGGTGGCAAAATATAATCGACTCTTGAGAATTGAAGCTGAATTGGGTGCCATGGCGCCGTATCGGGGCAGGGCCGAATTTAAAAGCTGATATCGCTTGCAGTGTTAAAAAGCGGCGTTGATGATTGTCAGGGCCGCTTTTTTATGCGCTACACTTTATCAATCCGAATTCAGCTTACACTGCGATAAATATATGGCTTTAATTGTTGGTGTTGTCATTGGTTTGGTGCTGGGCTTGACGGGTGCTGGTGGCTCCGTTTTTGCCGTACCGCTTTTGATTGTATTGCTTGGCCTGCCAGCCCAGCAAGCCATAGGCTTATCTTTAGGTGCAGTGGCTATCAGTGCCCTGTTCGGCAGTTTAAGCCGTTTGAAAGGCGGCGATATCCAATGGCTGCCCGCAATGGTTTATGCCGTAGTAGGCGGACTTGTTGCCCCGCTTGGAAATTGGAGCAATCGACAGATTGATGAATCTGTATTGATGATTGCTTTTTCCGTGTTGGTGTTGGTTATCGCTTCCCGGATGTGGATTCAGGCCAACCGCCATCCGCAGGATGCAATGATTGTCAGGGCCGGTCAGCAAGAAAGCATTGAACAGGCTGGCGCTATTTGTCGGTTCAATCACTTTGAAACATTTCAAATTGGCCTGCCCTGCGTGCTGGGTATTACGGTGGGAGCATCAGTCACTGGCCTGTTGTCGAGGTTGTTTGGGGTTGGCGGCGGTTTTCTTATTGTGCCAACACTGCTTTTTCTGACGGGCATTACTATCAGGCAGGCGGTCGCCACGTCACTGGTTATTATTGCGATTGTCAGTGGTTCAGGTTTTGTCAGTTACTTGCTAACAGGTGAGCACCTGAACACATCACTACTGCTATTAATTGCGTCGGGTGGCGTTGTCGGTATGGTGCTTGGTATTGTGATCAGCCGATATATTGCGGGTCCCGGTCTTCAAAAGCTTTTTTCTGTGTTGATGCTGGTGATGGCGATATTGACGCTGGTGATGCAGTTAGCAAATTGAGCGGGGCTGGCTTTCAGATTGTGGTCATGGAGTTGGTTATTCTCTATCAGGTTTCTTTGCTGACGCATTTGATGTGTGTCAGTGTGTTTAAATTTGTCTTGCGCTTAAATGCAGCTCCATCAGTAATACTTATCTGGTTAGCATGAATACATCTATGGTTTGGGATCGCTCGCTGATTAATCGTTATGATCTGTCCGGGCCGCGTTATACGTCATACCCCACAGCGCCGCAATTCCATGAGCAATTTGATGAGCAGGATCTGCGCGCCGCTATTGAGCGCAGTAATGCTTCCGGGCGGCCACTTTCCCTGTATTTTCATATTCCGTTTTGCAGTACCGTCTGTTACTACTGCGGCTGTAATAAAGTGATTACTGCCAACCGCAAGCGTGCATTGCCTTATTTGAATCGGATGATTCGGGAAATAGCCATGCAAGCGGCATTGTTTGATTGCTCCAGGCCTGTTCAGCAGCTGCATTGGGGTGGAGGTACGCCTACCTATATTAGCGACGCTGAAAAATTTCTGTTGATGGCGTCAATTCGGGATCACTTTAACCTGCTTGATGATGACAGTGGTGAGTATTCTATCGAGATTCACCCTGGGGATATGGAGGTTGCAAGCATTACCTGTTTGCGGGAGCTGGGTTTCAACCGACTCAGTATGGGGATTCAGGATTTTGACCCGGTGGTGCAAAAGGCGGTGAACCGCTTTAATTCTGTGGACGAAGTCAAGGCATTAGTGAATGCTGCCCGCGACGAAGGTTTTCACTCAATCAGCATGGATCTGATTTACGGGTTGCCTCACCAGTCCTGGCAGACCTTCAATCGGACACTCGACAATATTATTGATTTGAACCCCGATCGCCTGTCTATTTTTAACTATGCTCATATGCCGCATTTGTTTAAGGTGCAAAAGCAGATTGATGCATCAGCATTGCCGACCTCGGAAGAGAAATTGTTGATGATGGAGAGGATGACAGCGCGGCTGTTGGACGCGGGTTATGTCTATATTGGTATGGATCACTTCGCCAAACCGGAAGATGAGCTGGCGGTTGCGCAAAGGGAGGGTGTATTGCAGAGGAACTTTCAGGGTTACGCCACTCACGGCAACTGCGATATGGTGGCCTTTGGCGTGTCTTCCATCAGTGCGATTGATAATGTATTTGCACAGAACCACAAGCAAATTGAAGATTATCAGGATGCATTGGATGGTGGTAAATTACCACTCGCCCGCGGTTTCGAGCTGAGTGCTGACGATTTACTTCGGCAGGATGTTATCAAACAACTGATTTGTCATTTTGAACTTGATATTCCACGTATAGAACAACAATATGGCATCGATTTCCCCTCCTACTTTGGAGAAGAAATTACCGCTTTGCAGCCAATGGTTAAAGACGGATTGGTCGACGTAGAGACCACATTCATTCGTGTCACACCTGCAGGAAGAATACTGATCCGTCGCATTTGCATGGTATTTGATGCCTATCTCAAAAAGCCCACAACAGAAATTCGTTACTCAAAAATCATTTAGCTTCTAACGCGATAACGCCAAGTCAAGACCTGTATGGCGATTGGGCCGGTAACGATAGGAAAATAACGCCATTTGACGCATTATTACGGATAATAATTCAAATATGGCTCTGGACGCGTTTTCTTGCGTAGAGCCGGATTTAAAAGGACTTGCCGTATGGATGTAAATGTTGCCCGACAACCCATTTTTAACCAGCAAAAGGAACTGGCAGGTTATGAATTGCTTTTCAGGGAAGACGAAGTGATCGGGCAAATGGTGGTCGATGGTGATTCAAAAACTTCCTCGGTTATTTCGAACAGTTATTTTTCAATTGGCCTGGAAAAACTGCTGGGAGGCAAGCGGGGCTATATTAATTTCATCAAAAACCTGCTGATTGAAAAATTTCCGTTATTACTGCCCCGGCAGTCAATAGTGGTAGAGATTCTTGAAGACATCGACGTGGATGATGACCTGATAGAAGCCTGCCAGGAGCTCTGCGACAGTGGCTATACACTTGCTCTTGACGACTTTGTGTTTTCGCCAGAGCTGTTGCCTCTGGTGACGATGGCCAAGATTATCAAATTTGATTTTCTGATCTCGACACCGGAAGAGATTCGTCAGTATCTGGCAATGTTACCAGCTGATTCGGAACGCACACTGCTGGCAGAAAAAATTGAAACAAACGAACAGTTTGATCTGGCAAAAGGAATGGGGTTTCAGCTTTTTCAGGGTTTCTTTTTCTGTCGTCCGGAAATTATCAAAGGTGCGGTCATTCCCGACGTATCACTCAAACTGCTTCAGGTGGTTGCGGAAGTTAATCAGAAAGATTTCAACATCGACAAGCTGGAAGAGCTTATTGAGCCAGATATATCCATCACCTACAAACTCTTGCGATATATCAACTCGGCTTATTATGCGCTGGAAACCAGAATATCCTCAATTAAACAAGCCATTACTTATCTTGGGCAAAATGAAATTCGTCGATTCGTCTCTATGGTGGCGCTGTCTAATCTGTCAGAGGGGAAACCTGATGAAATTGCCAGAAGTGCCTGCTGTCGAGCCAAATTCTGTGAGCTTGTTGCTGCAGTATCGCCGGTAAATGTTTCTGAGAGGGAGGCCTTTACCGCTGGCTTGCTGTCGCTGGTTGATGCCATTATAGGGCAGCCAATGAAAGTGATAATGGAAGCACTACCTTTGAGCAATGGCATTAAAGATGCGCTTGTTAGTGGGGCAGGGCATACAGGTCTTATTCTCAAACTGGCAAAGTTTTATGAGCGGGGTTGCTGGGATGATATTTCGAAAATCACACATGAACTGGATATTGATGAAAGCCTGTTGCCTGGTTTTTACTTTCAGTCCTGCCAGTGGAGTAACAGTATCTCGTAGAGTGTTTGGCTATTGCTTCGGGAAAATCTCAACCAAATCAGAACAAGTTGTTTCGTTCGGTAAGCATTTTTATCATAAAAAACGGGGCTTGTATCGCTACAAGCCCCGTTATGTTTGGCTCCGCCTGCTGGGCTCGAACCAGCGACCCAATGATTAACAGTCATTTGCTCTACCAACTGAGCTAAGGCGGATCAGTTAAGAGGCGCGTATGGTATAGTCCGTTTCCGGGGTAGTCAAGCCTGAAGTGTGCTTCTAAAACAGCGAATTTCCAGTGCTACAATTTCGCTCCATCATTACCCATTATGGAACCGTAAAAGCCAGTAGTCAGGGCAGGGAAGGTATGTCTAAAAAATTCGAGATTGTCAGTGATTATCACCCCGCAGGGGATCAGCCGGAGGCGATTCGCCAGCTGGTTGAAGGTATTGATATCGGGCTTGCGGCTCAAACCCTGCTGGGCGTAACTGGTTCTGGCAAGACTTTCACTATTGCCAATGTGATAGAGGCAATTCAACGACCAGCCATTGTTCTGGCGCATAACAAAACATTGGCTGCCCAGCTTTACGGCGAGTTTCGGGAGTTCTTTCCGAATAATGCAGTGGAGTATTTTGTTTCCTACTATGACTACTATCAGCCGGAAGCCTATGTGCCTTCTTCGGATACTTTCATTGAAAAAGATGCTTCGGTAAATGAGCATATTGAACAGATGCGATTGTCCGCGACCAAGGCGCTAATGGAACGTAAAGATGTGATCGTGGTTGCTACGGTGTCATCCATTTATGGTCTCGGCGATCCTGAATCCTACCTTTCGATGATGCTGCATCTGGTGCGTGGTGATGAAATTGATCAACGGGCAATTCTGCGTCGCCTGGCGGAGCTGCAATATACCCGTAACGACGCGGCCTTTCAGCGGGCAACCTATCGGGTTCGCGGTGATGTGATTGATGTATACCCGGCTGATTCTGACCGGGAAGCAGTCAGGATCGAGCTATTCGATGACCAAGTGGAAAATCTGTCGTTGTTTGATCCATTGACCGGAGAGGTGTTGCGCAAGGTTCCTCGAATCAGCGTATATCCCAAGACGCACTATGTGACCCCTAAACAGACCATTATGGACGCAGTGGAGCAGATCAGAGAGGAGTTGGGGCCACGACTGGAACAGTTGCGCGATAATAATAAACTGGTAGAGGCCCAGAGATTGGGTGAACGCGTTCGCTACGATCTGGAAATGATGAAAGAGTTGGGTTACTGCAACGGTATTGAGAATTATTCACGCTATCTGTCCGGACGCAATCCTGGTGATCCGCCGCCAACGCTGTTTGATTATCTGCCGGATGAAGCATTGCTCGTGATCGATGAATCCCATGTTACCGTGCCGCAGCTTGGCAGTATGTACAAAGGTGATCGCTCACGAAAGGAAACGCTGGTTGAGTATGGCTTCCGATTACCATCCGCGCTGGATAACCGGCCATTGCGATTTGATGAGTGGGAGAGGCTGGCGCCACAAATGATTTTTGTTTCAGCAACACCGTCCCGGTACGAGGCTGAAAAGCAGGGGCAGGTTGTTGAGCAGGTGGTACGCCCTACCGGACTGCTCGATCCCGAAATTGAAGTGCTGTCTGCGGATACCCAGGTTGATAACTTGCTGTCTCAAATTAAAGAGTACGTGGGTAATGATCATCGGGTGCTGGTAACCACCTTGACCAAGCGCATGGCAGAAGACCTGACCGAATATCTGGGGGAGCATGGTGTCCGAGTGCGTTACCTGCACTCCGATATCGAAACAGTTGAGCGGGTCGAAATTATTCGTGATCTCAGACTGGGGGAGTTTGATGTACTGGTTGGTATTAATCTGCTCCGCGAGGGTCTGGATATGCCGGAAGTGGCGCTGGTGGCGATTCTGGATGCCGATAAAGAAGGGTTTTTACGTTCCGAGCAGTCTCTGATCCAAACCATCGGCCGAGCTGCCCGGAACGTGGAGGGCAAGGCTATTCTCTATGCGAATAAAATTACCGGTTCCATGCAGCGAGCTATAGATGAAACCGATCGCCGCCGCAGTATCCAGCAAGCCTACAATGAGGAGCATGGGTTGAAACCCACAGGTATCAAGAAAGCCGTGCAGGATATTATGGAGGGAGCAGGCGTTACCAAAGTGGGTAGGGGTGCCCGGAAAGTTGCCGAACCCAGAAGCAGTTATTTCGCAGAAGCTGAAAGTAAAAGCGATGGTGATATCTGGAAGCAAATTGCGCTGCTGGAAACCCGCATGTTTGAATGTGCCCAAAATCTGGAGTTTGAAGAGGCTGCGCGTATCAGAGACGAAATTGCCAGTCTTCAGGAGCAAAAAATAGCAACATCATAAATGGCTATGATTTCCGGCTTGTCAAAATGGCATTCCACTGGTAGATTACGCGCCTTCTCGGTTCGATGATCCGATTGCACAAATAGCAGGCACGTAGCTCAGTTGGTTAGAGCACCACCTTGACATGGTGGGGGTCGGTGGTTCGAATCCACTCGTGCCTACCAAACATAAAGCCCCACCGGCAGGTGGGGTTTTTGTTTGTAGAGTGGATGAGAATCACCGGTTCGAGCCGAGCCTTGCAGAGGCGAGACAGCGCCGTCATAGACGGCGACCCGAGGAGTTTCTGTTCTCGTGTCAAGAGACTGCCGACAACGAGGCGTTTCTTGCTTCGTGTGAACATGTTTTTCTAAAGCATGCTCTCGATTCTACTGCTATTGGAAATCGAGACTGATATGTCGATTAATTTTACAGCAGGCAGTAGAAGATCATATTTTCTGATTTAAAAACATTAGGTTATTGTTTTGGCATGATTGTTGTATGTAGTGATGCAGTTGGGTGTTTTTAATTTCTAAGATAAGGATTTGTAATGAAAAGTTTAAGAAAAGTATTAATTTCAGCAAGCTTTGCTATTTCGGCCCTGTTAGCTGCTTCAGCAAATGCCAGTTTTATTGGTGCAGAGCTTCAGGCGAGATACTTGTTCCCTGATGCGGGTTCCCAGTTTTCGAATACAGAAACGTTTACCGTTGTCGACCCAGGTGTCGAGGTCAGTTTTTTCCCCGATGGAGACCCACGGACAAATCTTGACTTTTCAGCAACTAACTTATTTGTAACCTATAACAGTTCTTCAAGTTGGACAACAGCTGCATTTAATGGATTTATCGTTGAAGATATCAATAATGTTCTAGATGATATTGTTGGTGTTTCTCTGAATGCAGCTACAAATATGGCCGGTCTTGATTTGTCCCGTATTTCATTTACTGCCGATAGCTTTTCTGTTAACTGGAATGGTTTGGCATTCAACACCAGCACTGTTGTTTCTCTGGATTTCCAGTTTGGGTCACAAGAAGTTCCTGAGCCTGCCATTCTTTGGTTGTTTGGCCTTGGTCTGCTGGGCTTGGTTTTTTCGACAAAAACAGCACGTATCTGATATTTGTGAGGTAAGCAAAGAGAATTATCTTGTCTCTCTGGATTGCTTCTGAAAAGCCCACCGAAAGGTGGGCTTTTTGTTGCTTCTATTTTCTAAATCATTAAAATTTCGCGTTCACTAAAAAGCCGCTTTCGCGTGGCGCTCACCACGTGGCCTTTGGTAGGGGTCACCACTGGAAAAGGAAAAAAGTATGCCTGTCATCACTCTCCCTGACGGAAGTCAGCGCGTTTACGAACAACCTCTTTCAATTCTTGACGTGGCCAACGATATTGGTCCCGGGCTGGCAAAAGCAACACTGGCAGGAAAGGTAGGCGGTCACCTACTTGATGCCAGCTATGTGATTGATAAGGATGTTGAGCTTTCGATTATTACGGATAAGTCTGATGAGGGGCTGGAGATTATCCGGCATTCTACTGCTCATTTGCTTGCTCAGGCGGTTAAGCAGTTGTTCCCGTCAACCCAGGTTACCATTGGCCCAGTGATTGAGGATGGCTTTTATTACGATTTTGCTTTCGAGCGCCCCTTTACTCCAGAAGACCTGGATGCTATCGAAAAGCGTATGAGCGAACTCTCTTTGGCAGATGAGCCTGTATCGCGTCGGGTTCTACCCAGAGACAGTGCCGTGAGTCATTTTCGCGGTATGGGTGAGGCTTATAAAGCGGAAATTATCGAAAGTATTCCCAGTGATGAAGACCTCTCGCTTTACCGACAGGGTGACTTTGAGGATCTTTGTCGCGGCCCTCATGTGCCATCGACCGGCAAGCTGAAATATTTCAAGTTGATGAAAGTGGCCGGAGCCTACTGGCGTGGTGACTCGAGCAACGAAATGTTGCAGCGTATTTATGGCACTGCCTGGGCCAGTAAAAAAGAGCTGAAGGCTTATTTACATCGCCTGGAAGAAGCAGAAAAGCGTGATCACCGTAAACTGGGCAAAAAATTCGACCTGTTCCATATACAGGAAGAAGCGCCCGGGATGGTATTCTGGCACCCCAAGGGTTGGAGTATTTATACCGAGATCGAGCGCTATATGCGCGGTGTGCAGTGCAGCAACGATTACAAAGAGATCAAAACGCCTCAGGTCGTGGACCGCTCGCTTTGGGAGCGTTCGGGACACTGGGACAAGTTTCGTCAAAACATGTTTACCGTGGAGTCTGAAGCCCGTGATTATGCGGTCAAACCCATGAATTGCCCCTGCCATGTGCAGGTGTTCAATCAGGGATTGAAAAGCTACCGTGATTTGCCGCTGCGGCTCGCCGAGTTTGGTTCCTGCCATCGCAACGAGGCGTCGGGTACCCTGCAAGGTTTGATGCGGGTACGCGGCTTTGTTCAGGATGACGCGCATATCTTTTGTACCGAGGCGCAGATACAGGGAGAGGTATCGACGTTCACGGATTTATTGTATGACGTCTATCGGGATTTTGGTTTTAATGAAGTTATTGTCCGCCTATCGACTCGTCCGGAGCAAAGAGTAGGCAGTGATGAGGTGTGGGATAAAGCCGAGAAAGCCCTTGCCGATGCATTGGTTTCGAAAGAGCTTGAATATGAGCTGTTACCGGGGGAAGGTGCTTTTTACGGACCGAAGATCGAATTTTCATTGAAAGATTGTCTCGGTCGGGTTTGGCAGTGTGGCACCATTCAGGTGGATTTTTCTATGCCTGGGCGCCTCGACGCTCAGTATGTGGCTGAGGATGGCAGTCGTCAGGTGCCCGTCATGTTGCACCGTGCCATTCTGGGTTCTTTTGAGCGATTCATCGGTATTTTGATCGAAGAATATGAGGGCTCTTTCCCCGCCTGGTTAGCTCCCGAGCAAGCGGTAATTCTGAATATCACCGATAGTCAGCGGCAATATGCAGAAAAAATTGCTGAAACCTTGAAAAACAAGGGCTTCCGGGTCATAAATGACTTGAGAAATGAAAAGATCGGCTTTAAAATTCGCGAGCACACAATTCAGCGTGTTCCTTATTTGCTGGTTATCGGTGATAGGGAAGTTGAAACAGGGGCCGTGGCCGTACGCACGCGTGGTGGAGAAGATCTTGGCAGTATGTCAGTTGATGACTTTGCCAGCTTGCTTGCCCGCGATGTTGAACGCCGCGGTCGTGTTGTTTCAGAGGGTTAGGTTTGTATATAAACCCCCATGCCGGATATAAAGATTAATTGTTGGAGATTTGAGTTATTAAGAAAAATTACGCGAAGGGAAAGGTCAAGCGCGCTCGTTTGAATGATGAGATTGATGTCTCGGAAGTGCGTTTAATTGCAGCGGATGGTTCTCAGGCGGGTATTGTTTCCCTTGATGAAGCATTGAAAGCAGCGCAGGCTGATGGACTTGACCTGGTGGAGATCGCCCCGGAGGCAGAGCCGCCGGTGTGCAAGATTGAAGACTATGGCAAGAAGATATTTGAAGCCAAGAAGCAGCAAGCGGCCCAGCGTAAGAAGCAAAAGCAAACTCAAGTCAAAGAAATGAAGTTTCGTCCGGGAACGGATATCGGGGATTACCAGATCAAACTGCGCAATCTCAGACGTTTCCTTGAAAACGGCGATAAAGCGAAAATAACCCTGCGGTTTCGTGGTCGTGAAATGGCTCACCAGGAGCTGGGGATGGAGATGCTGAAGCGCATTGAGAATGATCTCTTGGAGTTGGGTAATGTTGAGCAATACCCAAAGATGGAAGGTCGTCAGCTAACTATGGTGATTGCTCCGAAAAGCAGGAAAAAGTAGTACCAGAAGGAAGTAGTTGATACTGCCCGCGTGCAGCCTAACTTTGGCAGACTGTCCGGGAGTTACTTCTTTAACATTAACCGAGAGCGATAGCTCGCAACGGAGAAAGAAAATGCCAAAAGCAAAAGCCCATAGCGGTGCGGCCAAGCGGTTTAAGAAAACTGCTGCTGGCTATAAGCACAAACACGCTAACAGAAGCCACATCCTGACTAAAATGTCACAGAAGCGTAAGCGTCATCTACGCGGAACCAGCACTATGAACGCTGCTGATACTCCGGCTGTAGATCGTTTGTTGCGGGTCTGATTAACTGATTTTAAGAGGATATAGCTATGTCACGCGTTAAAAGAGGTGTGCAGGCGCACCGCAAACACAAAAAAGTTCTGAAGCAGGCCAAGGGTTATTATGGTGCTCGCAGTCGCGTTTATCGCGTTGCTACCCAGGC
Organism: Pseudomonadales bacterium; assembly: GCA_024234435.1. NCBI lineage: Bacteria > Pseudomonadati > Pseudomonadota > Gammaproteobacteria > Pseudomonadales > Pseudomonadales bacterium. The sequence continues at coordinate 1,383,801 of JACKOF010000001.1, read as the reverse complement.
GGTAACCAAGGCCGGACAATACGCCTATCGTGACCGTAAAACGAAGAAGCGTACATTCCGTTCACTCTGGATTACCCGTATCAATGCTCAGGCTCGTGCTGAAGGTGTGAGTTACAGTCAGTTGATAGCCGGGTTGAAAAAAGCCGGTATTGATTTGGACCGTCGTGTGCTTGCCGACCTGGCGGTTCATGACAAGCCTGCATTTGCTGCAATTGCTGAACAGGCAAAGGCTGCCCTGGCTTAATCAGTTTTGGCTGGCTTGTTATAAAGTCAGACCTGAAACGCAGTACATCAAGTAGGGAAAGGGCGCCGCTCTTTCCCTATTTTTATTTTGTTTAGAGGTTTTTGACGAAACAGAGACTTCCCGGAACCGTTAAACCTTTTTATATCATCGTGTATTGCCGTTAATGGCAGAGAAAAGGTTTGTTGTATTTCGTACGCTGTGTTTTGTTAAAAGTTTCTTAAGGAACAAATATTATGGAAAACCTGGAGCTTTTAGGACACCAGGCTAAACAGGCGGTTGCAAATGCTGCCGACGTGAACGCCCTGGATCAGGTGAGAGTTCAGTATCTCGGTAAAAAAGGTGAGTTGACTGGCCTGCTGAAAGGGCTGGGTAAGCTGTCGCCAGAAGAGAGGCCTGCAGCGGGAGCAAAAATCAACGAGATCAAGCAGCAAATACAGGTATTGATTAATCAGCGCAGTGTTGATCTGGAAAGTGCTGCCATTGAGTCCCAGCTTGCGGGGGAGACAATTGACGTTACCTTGCCTGGGCGCGGTGAAGAGGCAGGCGGACTGCATCTTGTCACGCGAACGATGGAGCGCATTGAGGCGTTCTTTACGCAGGTTGGTTACAGTGTTGAGCAGGGGCCGGAAATTGAAGATGACTACCACAATTTCGAAGCCCTCAACATTCCTGCACACCATCCTGCTCGTGCCATGCACGATACATTCTATGTTGATACCGCAAAAGGGTTTTTTAAAGCTGGTGAAGGTTCGGATACTGCTGAATACGTGCTTAGAACGCACACCTCTCCGGTGCAGGTGCGAACCATGGAAAACCAGAAACCGCCTATCAGGGTGGTTTGTCCTGGACGTGTCTATCGCTGTGACTCGGACTTAACTCATACGCCGATGTTTCATCAGGTAGAAGGGTTGGTGGTCGATCGCAATATCAGCTTCGCTGATCTGAAAGGGACTATCGACCAGTTTTTGAAGGCTTTTTTCGAAGCAGACTTGCCTGTGCGTTTTAGGCCATCCTACTTCCCGTTTACAGAGCCTTCCGCAGAAGTGGATATTCAGTGTACCAATTGCGAAGGGAAGGGCTGTCGTATATGCAGTCAGACTGGCTGGTTAGAAGTTATGGGCTGTGGAATGGTACACCCGAATGTTTTTACACAGAGTGGTATCGATCCTGAAGAATTTACCGGTTTTGCTTTTGGTATGGGCGTAGAGCGTCTTGCAATGTTGCGTTACGGTGTGAATGATTTGAGATTGTTTTTTGAAAATGATTTGAGGTTTTTGAAACAATTTTAGTTTAAAAAACATAAAGATAATGATTTATCTTAAAGTAAATAATAGATTGGTTTTTATATGAAGTTCAGTGAATCCTGGTTGCGTGAATGGGTTAATCCGGCTATCGATAGTGACGAGCTGGTCGCACGCGTCACAATGGCTGGCCTCGAAGTCGACAGTGTGGAGCCGGTAGCGCCAGAGTTTAGTGGTGTTGTGGTCGGTCAGATTACCGCTATTGAGCCACACCCCAATGCTGATAAGTTGCGTGTGTGCCAAGTGTCCGGAGGTGAGAGTGGATCTGTGCAAGTGGTCTGCGGTGCACCCAATGCGAGGTTGGGGTTGAAAATCCCTTTTGCCACTATTGGTGCAGTTCTTCCGGGCAACTTTAAAATTAAAAAAGCCAAGCTGCGCGATGTTGAATCGTTCGGCATGCTTTGTGCGGAAAAAGAGTTGGGTGTATCGGATGCTGATGAGGGGTTGTGGGAGCTGCCTGATGATGCCCCTGTGGGGGAGGACATCCGCAGTTATTTGAACCTCAACGACCGTATCATCGAGGTTGATTTAACCCCAAACCGAGGCGATTGCCTGAGTATTCGTGGATTGGCACGCGAGGTGGGTGTTATTGGACAGGTTGCCGTTAATGAAGTGAATTGCCAGCCAGTGCCTGCTGTTGTCGAAGATGTTGTCGACGTTGCCCTGATGGAGCCGCAAGCCTGTCCTCGGTACGCAGGGCGAGTGATTCGCAATATTGACGTCTCTGTTGAAACACCGCAATGGATGCAGGAAAAGCTTCGCCGTAGCGGGTTGCGTTCGATTGATCCGGTCGTTGATGTGACCAACTATGTGTTGCTGGAATTGGGGCAGCCTATGCATGCCTTTGACCTGAACAGGTTGAGTGGTGGTATTAAAGTCAGAATGGCTAAACCGGGAGAGCCGTTGGCATTGCTGGATGGCTCGGAGGTGAAACTCCAGGCTGACACTCTGGTTATTGCGGATAATTCCGGTGCCATAGCAATGGCTGGCATCATGGGTGGCGATCTCACTGCAGTAGGTGATAATACGCGTGATATCTTTCTGGAGAGTGCTTTTTTTGATCCCGTCTCCATTGCCGGAAAGCCGCGTAACTACGGCCTGCATACGGATTCTTCCCACCGATTTGAGCGAGGTGTAGACACTCGGTTGCAGGCAGTGGCTATTGAGCGGGCAACGGCGCTGTTGCTGGATATTGTTGGTGGCGAACCTGGCCCGGTTGTGCTGGCAGAATCCAGTGAACATATGCCTGCAACCGCCAGTGTCGCTCTCAGGAAACGGCGCCTACAGCAGCAGTTGGGAATGTCGTTTCAGTCCGATGACATCAGCCAGATGATGGCCGGTCTGGGTCTAAGACAGCTCTCCGTGGATACGGATGGCTGGGTTTTTGCTGCGCCCAGCTGGCGTTTTGATATTCAGATTGAAGCAGACCTTGTGGAAGAAGTAGCACGTATTCACGGTTATAATCGACTGCCAACGTCGTCAGTATCGACATCGCTGGAAATACGGCCAGGTAACGAGAAAATGCTTGATCTGGCTACTCTTCGCAGCAAGTTAACTGTTTCTGGCTACAGAGAGGCGATTAGTTACAGTTTTGTTAATCCCGCTGTCCAGCAAGTGCTTGATCCGGAAACAACGCCCGTCGTATTGGCTAACCCTATCGCCAGCGATATGGCTGTTATGCGAACCACATTGTTGTCAGGTTTGCTGCCGCTGGTACGCCATAACCTGAACCGTCAGCAATCGCGGATTCGCCTGTTTGAAACCGGGCTGAGATTTCAGCTTAATGAAGGTCTGCAGCAGCAGCGTGTTATTGCCGGGGTGATTACCGGGGCTCGCCATCCAGAGAGTTGGGCTTGCGGCAGTGATGCGGTGGATTTCTTCGATATTAAAGGTGATGTTGAAGCGTTGTTGTCAACAGGGAAAAGCGCCAACGATTTTTTATGGAGTCCTGCTTCTCTGTCTTACTTGCATCCAGGACAGTCGGCCAGAGTGACGCGCGGTGAGAAAACAGTGGGTTTTGTCGGGAGATTGCATCCGTTTGTCCAGAAGGCTCTGGATATTTCCCAGCCCGTTTTCGTGTTTGAGTTGCTGCTGGCAGAGCTGCTTTTGAATGAGTTACCGACCTTTTCAGATATCAGCAAGTTCCCAGAAGTTCGCCGTGATTTGGCAGTAGTTGTTGACCAAAACGTGACTTCCGGGCAGTTGTCAGAGGTTGTAACTGCTGCTGCCGGGGAGCATTTTGTTAACTTAAAGGTTTTTGATGTTTATCAAGGCAAAGGTATTGAAAACAATAGTAAAAGTGTTGCAATGGGGTTGACCTTTAGGCATGCTTCCCGCACGCTTACGGAAGATGAGGTTAGTGTCGCCATCGAAAAAGTTGTTGCGGCGCTTCACAACGAGTATTCAGCAGTGCTTAGAGGATAAGGGGTTGATATGTCTGCCTTAACAAAAGCAGATCTGGCAGAAATGCTATTCGAGGAACTGGGGTTGAATAAGCGCGAAGCCAAGGAGTTGGTGGAAGGTTTTTTTGAAGAGATTCGGCAAGCACTGGAAGATAACGAGCAGGTAAAGTTGTCAGGTTTCGGTAATTTTGATTTGCGAGATAAAAAAACCCGGCCTGGGCGCAACCCTAAAACAGGTGAAGAAATCCCGATTTCTGCGCGCCGAGTAGTGACCTTTAAGCCAGGTCAAAAATTGAAAGCAAGGGTGGAGAGCTATGCTGGAACCGAGCAATAACGATCAACTACCGCCTATTCCCGGCAAGCGTTATTTCACGATCGGTGAAGTCAGTGATCTGTGTGATGTGAAACCACATGTGCTCCGTTACTGGGAGCAGGAATTCCCCAGTCTGAGTCCTGTTAAACGCCGTGGTAACCGCCGCTATTATCAGCGTCAGGATGTGCTTTTGATTCGTCAAATACGTTCCCTGCTTTACGATCAGGGTTTTACTATTGGCGGTGCACGCCAGCGTCTGACGGGCGAGGGTGCGAAAGAAGAAGCTACCCAGATAAAGCAGCTTGTAGAGCAGACAGTCAATGAGCTGGAAGAGCTTTTGCTGGTTCTTAAGCATTAATTATTCTTTAGGTGAGCAGACCTTAAATATTTCTTGAATTGAAAAGCGTATCCGCTATCATGTGCGCCTTCTGAAAACCCCTGTTTTATCGGAGCGTAGCGCAGCCTGGTAGCGCACCACACTGGGGGTGTGGTGGTCGTCGGTTCAAATCCGGCCGCTCCGACCAGTTAGACAAAAAAGCCTCGGTGTTCCCGGGGCTTTTTTGTGTCTGTTTTAAACGGGAGGTCAGCAATATCTGATGGAGCGTTATTTTCCGATTTTTTGTGAGTATCTATTTAGTAACCATTTCTATTCATTCACATGTTATCTAGACTGTATATCATGAAATAGGTGGTGGCATGGTTGATCATTATTTACTGATGACAGGAGGAACCGGCTTTCTTGGTCAGGCGTTATGTCGGCACGCGCTTTCCAGGGGGCACAGGGTTGCTGTATTAACGCGTAACGTTATCCGCGCGGGCGACTTGCTTCCGAAAAACATTGGTCTTTTTTCCTCTCTGAATGATGTGGCGGATCTGGAGAAGGTGACTTGTCTTGTCAATCTGGCGGGTGAGCCACTCATCAACGGTCGCTGGAACAAAGCGCGTAAAGAAAAGTTTATGGCCAGTCGTGTTGGCACGACGCAGTCGCTGTATGCCGATTTTAGCCAGCGGGGGTTTGCCCCCCGGCTTGTCGTCAATGGCTCCGCGGTTGGTTATTATGGCCCTCACGAGGACAGACTACTGGATGAATCCGGCAAGTTTCACGATTCGTTTTCTCACCAGCTCTGTGCGGCCTGGGAAAACGCAGCAAAGCAATTTACAGAGCTTGGCAGCAGGGTCTGCCTGGTTCGCACGGGCATTGTTCTGGATAAGGAAAAGGGTGCTCTTGCCAGAATGCTACCGTCATTTCGGATGGCGCTAGGTGGAGTCATCGGTAACGGCAAGCAGTGGATGCCCTGGATTCATGTAGAGGATTTTGTCGGCCTGGTGTTTCACTTAATCAGGCGTTCGGATATTCGTGGTGCAGTCAATGCGACTGCTCCAAACCCGGTGACTAATAAACAGTTCACCAAAATATTGGGGGCGGTTCTCCACCGACCAGCGGTTTTCAGAATACCTGGGCCAATGGTTAGGTTAATTTTTGGAGAAATGGCTAAGGAACTGTTACTCAGCGGTCAAAAAGTTTATCCGCGCAAAGCTCTTGAAACCGGGTACGAATTTAAATTCCCACAGCTTGAGGCGGCGCTGAAAGATTTACTGGCCTAGCATTTCTCGGGTTTAGTGGCCGCTGTAAATAGCACCGCTGGTACAGGTTTCCCGTACCTGCACTTTGCTGAGTAGGGGCAGGGAGGGTTTGAGCTGTTGCCAGATCCAGCGTGCGATATTCTCGCTGGTTGGGTTTTCAAGGCCTTTAATATCGTTCAGGTAGTTGTGGTCCAATTGCTCATATACAGGCTTGAAATGCTCTTTCAGTTCGCCAAAATCCATTACCCAACCGGTCTGTTCGCCTGCATCACCGCTGAGAAAAATGGTGATGTTATAAGAGTGCCCGTGTAGGCGGCCACATTTGTGCCCAGGTGGTACATTGGGCAATAAATGAGCGGCTTCAAAAGTGAATTCCTTGAAAATTTCCATCATATGTACAACGTCAATCAGGTTAATTCTGCTGGGGGCGGCCATCTTAATACCGCTGTAAAATTAAGTATAGATAATCGCGCTAATAAGGTTTGACAAGACCCATGAATTCGGTAGAATGCGCGTCTCTTTCGGAGGGTGGTTAGCTCAGCTGGGAGAGCATCGCCCTTACAAGGCGAGGGTCGCAGGTTCGATCCCTGCACCACCCACCATGAAAGAATGTCGCGGCCCGGTAGTTCAGTTGGTTAGAATGCCGGCCTGTCACGCCGGAGGTCGAGGGTTCAAGTCCCTTCCGGGTCGCCATATTTGAGTAAAGCAAAAAGGCCGTCTTTTTAGACGGCCTTTTTTCGTGCGCGAGAATGTCGAAGTACTTTACATATATTGATGTTGAAAAGTTTTTTAAAATTTAACTTGTTTAAGGGTATTGTTCCTTTTGTGTGAATTTTGCTTTACGTATGCGGGCTCTTTTGATACGGTCAGTTCGTTTATTGGGGACTTGGCGACATAGCTAAGCTACAGTGGGCGCACTAGCTCAGGGAAGGGGTCATGACTAAAAGAATAAAGCTTAATTTAAATATCATCTTAGTATTTGTTGGTTTTTTTGTCTCTCAGGGAAGTGCTGCATTTATTTTTGTTGGTGAAAACATCAATTACTCTTTACCGGGAGTAATTTCTTATGTTGATAATCGAGATAATATTCTGGAATCAACTTTCGGTCTCACTGCAAACGTTGGCGATAGCTATAGCACTAATGTCCGTTTTGATTTGGGAGTTTTTATTAGCCCAAACGGAATTATTCCTCCCAATAATGAGCGCGCCTTCTATGTTGTGAGCGGAGGGCCTTTTTCTGAAGATACGCCTCCTCAAACAGAACAATCTGTATTCATTAATGGCCAATTAGTTTCTTACTTCGCTTCAGAAAGTGGCGGAAGTACTTCACATAGTTTAGTTATCCAAAATAATCTGGAGTTAGGCGATTCAAGTTTCCCAGACATTGTTGATATGTGGGTGTTGCGGCAATTTTTAGGTTTGGGAGCTAATGATAGTCAGTTGGTGTTGCAAGTTGAGTTTATCTACGATGCTGGTTTTATAAATAATACGGATTTATTCCTTCCTGATGATTTGACAGGTTTGATTGGAAGCCGCTTCGTTTTGGAAATTGATACAGCAGGAAATATCCCTCTTCTTGTTGGTAGTTCCTTACGGGCTACACCTCCTGCAGAGATTTCAATACCCGCAACATTGTGGTTAATACTGATGAGTTTGGGAGTGATGGTAAGTATTGTTAAGCCTCGCAATGAACTTCTGTGCTAGTACATAGATGGCAAGTGTATTTATAAAGAAGCATTAATTTACCAACACTCCGTAAAAGGCCGTCTTTTTAGACGGCCTTTTTGTGTGTGCGGTGTATAATTGATGCCAGGTTTTCTTTGAGCTTGCCAGATAACAAATGGATCACTTCAAACATATAGCAATTGTTGCCAACACACATATTTCGCAGGTACAGCATTCCGTTGAGCAGCTGGCTGCCTTGCTGCTTGGCCGCAGCATTGAGGTGTTGTTGGAAGCGGAAACGGCAAAAAGATTGGGCATGGTTGATTTGCCGGTCATGCAGGAGAGCGATCTACAGAACAAAATTGATCTGGTCATTGTTGTTGGTGGAGATGGTAGCATGCTGGCGGCAGCGAGGCATCTGGTGGATTACCAGGTGCCGCTAATGGGTATCAATCGTGGCAGATTGGGTTTTCTTAACGATATTTTACCCGCGGATATTGAGCGGGATGTTACCTTGGTTTTACAGGGTGATTTTATAGAATCGACGCGTTTTTTACTGGATGTGGAAATCAAGCGCGATCAGCAGTTAATTGGTACAGGTAACGCGTTAAACGATGTAGTGCTGCATCCGGGCAAGTCGGTGCGGATGATGGAGTTTGAGCTCACCATTGATGGCAAGTTTGTATACAGCCAGCGCTCAGATGGCCTGATTGTTTCCACCCCAACGGGGTCGACTGCCTATGCACTTTCCGGGGGCGGGCCTATTTTGCACCCCGGCCTGGATGCTATAGGGCTGGTTCCCATGAATCCGCATACCTTAACCAGCAGGCCTATTGTGGTGAGCGGTAACAGTTCGATAGAAATTCTTGTGGGAGCCCGAAACGAATTGCACCCTTTTGTCACTTGTGACGGGCAGGAATACATCAAAACTGAGCCGGGTGATATTATTCATATTCGCAAAAAAAACCGCCTGTTGCGATTAATTCATCCGCCGGGCCATAATTTTTATGAGACCTGCCGCTCCAAGCTGGGTTGGGGAAGTCGTCTCGACTTTTCCAGGGATACTGACATGCGGGAAGACGGTTAGCTGTAAAAGTGAAGGAATTAAACTGGACTTTAGTGGCAGAATTTCCGGCGGAAGCGAATCTGGTTATTGCCTGTCGTCAGCTGGACTACTTGAATATTCGCTATGATTTACGGCGCTCTTCCGGGGTGCAGCAACTATGGGTGGCAAACCCGGAGCAGGTCGACCAGGTTGTTCAGATTCTTCAGATAACGGTGCCGCCAACCGAGATGGATTCTGCACCAGCTCGGAAGCAAGCCTTGCTTGCCGGTTTTGAACGCTTTCCGGTCGTTTGCATTACGCTGGTTTTAGGGGTTCTGGGTGCATTGGTGGTGCCCTTTCAGTTTGACTGGGTTCACTGGCTGACCTTTCAGGAATTTGTCATTGTTGGTGATCAGATAGGCTTTCGTGCTGCAGAGGAATCCTTTGATAAAGGCCAGTACTGGCGTCTTTTAACACCAGCTTTTTTGCACTTTGGTATTTTTCATATTGCATTTAACAGTCTTTGGCTGTGGGAGTTAGGCCGCAGGGTTGAATTGTTGGTGGGGAGCGCACAGTCTGCTGTTATGCTGTTGCTAATGGCAGTAGGTGCCAATATTGCCCAATACTGGTGGAGTGGCCCCTCGCTGTTTGGCGGCTTGTCTGGTGTGGTTTACGGCTTGTTGGGTTATCTGTGGATTCGCCATAAAATTGCACCGCAGCGCTTAACCCAACTGCCCAGAGGCGTTGTCGGGTTTATGCTGGCTTGGCTGTTTATCTGCATGACCGGGGTGATTGATGCGCTGATGGCGGGCAGTGTCGCTAATGCAGCCCACGCCGGAGGCCTTTTGATAGGTATGGCTCTGGCTGTTTCCGGCGCTCCAAAGGCAAAAAATAATCGTTAAAACCACGAAAGTTTGAATATTATGGATTTACAGCAACTTATCAGCAGTATCACCCCGGAGGCTTACAGTAAGCTCCGTCAAGCAGTTGAAATCGGTAAGTGGTCTGACGGCACGCCGTTGACATCAGAGCAGAAAGAAAACTGTTTACAGGCAGTGATTGCCTATGATGCTGCTTTTAAACAGGAAGAGGACAGGGTGGGTTTTATCCACACCAAAAAGCATAGCCATTGTGGTGGCGAGGGCAAGGTTGAGCCATCTGACGATCAGCCTAAGCCATTAAAGTGGAATTAATAATGGTTCTTTTGGAAACCGGATCATGACAGAGCAGTACGCCGGTCATTTACAAAAGATGGCCACCAACCTTTCGGACAGGGTTGAATATCAGCTACCGCTGGATGATGTCTGGTTGCCGCTGAATAACTTGCTTGGCAGTAAAATCAGTTTGCAATTCGTTGGTGAAATTCACTGCACCCACTGCGGCAGACGCAGCAATAAAAGTTTTAACCAGGGGTATTGTTACCCCTGTTTTAAAAAACTGGCGCAGTGTGATCAATGCATTGTCAGCCCGGAAAAATGTCATCATCATTTGGGAACCTGTCGTGAGCCGGAGTGGGGTGATCAGTTCTGTATGACAGACCATATTGTCTATCTGGCGAATTCGTCCGGGGCCAAAGTGGGTATTACCCGAGCCAGTCAGTTGCCTACGCGCTGGATTGATCAGGGTGCAGTTCAGGCTTTACCGATACTGAGAGTTAAAACCCGCTACCAGTCTGGTCGGGTGGAAGATATCTTGCGTCAGCATGTGGCTGACAAGACTAACTGGCGGACGATGCTGAAGGGTCATGTTGAGCCAATAGATTTACTTGCGTTAAGAGATGCATTATTTGATCAGTGTGATACGGAATTAAAAGGGTTAGAGCAGAAATTCGGCCTGCAGGCTTTGCAGAGGCTTGAGGATGAAAGCGCCCTTGATATTCGGTATCCGGTGCTGGAGTACCCGACGAAAGTCACCAGTCACAATATGGATAAAACCCCATTGGTGGAGGGTACGCTAATGGGCATCAAGGGGCAGTATTTAATGCTGGACACTGGTGTCATAAATATCCGTAAATACACCGCTTACAAGGTTAACGTCACTTACTAATACAGGGTTCAATGCAGTGTTCAGAGACTCTCAACCGCGTACCATATATCTGAAAGATTACCGCCAGCCTGATTTTCTGATTGATCATACAGAGCTTTACATCAATATCCATCCGGGCCAAACCCGGGTGACTTCTATGCTGCAAATCAGGCGCAACCCGAATGTTGCCGATGCCTCTTCTACACTGGTTCTGCATGGCCAGCAGCTGGAATTGTTGAATATACGGATAGATGGTGTCGAGTTGCCGAAAAATCGTTATCGGGTTACTGCTGACGAGCTGCATATTGATGACTGTGATGCCGCGTTTACCCTTGAGACTGAAGTATTGATTCACCCGGAGAAGAATACTTCACTCGAAGGATTGTACCGCTCTCGCACCATGTATTGTACTCAGTGCGAGGCGGAAGGCTTTCGTAAAATTACCTATTATCTGGATCGTCCGGATGTCATGTCTGAATTCACCACCACCATTGAAGCCGACAACGAGTTTCCGGTGCTGCTTTCCAACGGCAATCTGGTAGCGCAAGGACAGGTCGAAGGGGGACGGCACTGGGCCAAATGGCATGATCCCTTTCGCAAACCCAGCTACCTGTTTGCGTTGGTGGCGGGTGATCTGGCTGTGGTGGACGACAGTTTTACAACCTGCAAAGGGCGAGAGATCAAGTTGCGCATATTTGTTGAAGAGAAGGATCTAAACAAATGTGATCACGCCATGCGCTCGCTGAAAAATGCCATGCGCTGGGATGAGGATGTTTATGGACGGGAGTACGATCTCGATATTTTTATGATTGTGGCCGTTGATGACTTCAATATGGGTGCCATGGAAAACAAGGGCCTCAATATTTTTAATACCTCATGTGTGCTCGCGGCACCAGAAACTACAACCGATTTTGCGTTTCAGCGAGTGGAAGGGGTTGTTGCTCACGAATATTTCCACAACTGGTCAGGCAATCGGGTAACCTGCCGTGACTGGTTCCAGCTGAGCCTCAAGGAGGGTTTTACCGTATTCCGAGATTCCGAGTTTTCTGCCGATATGGGCTCTCGCACCGTTAAAAGGGTAGAGGAGGTCAGCTGGTTGCGTACCGCCCAGTTTGCTGAAGACTCAGGTCCTACTGCCCACCCGGTGCAACCGGCATCTTTTATGGAAATTTCCAACTTTTATACGCTGACTATTTATGAGAAGGGTGCGGAAGTTGTGCGTATGGTTCGCACATTAATCGGACCTGAATTGTTTCGCGCAGGCAGTGATTTGTATTTCGAACGTCACGACGGGCAAGCAGTTACCATTGAAGATTTCGTGGCCGCCATGTCGGAAGTCAGTGGTCGCGACTTCAACCAGTTTATGAACTGGTATCGCCAGGCCGGAACGCCAAGGCTTGATGTGCGGGGAGAATACCTCGCTGACAAGCAGCAATACCAGCTGCACTTTCATCAGCATTGCCCAGCCACCCCTGAGGCAACAGAAGCTGAAAAGCAGCCGTTTCTGATTCCGGTTGCCGTTGGCCTGGTGACTGACAATGGCGATTTACCCTTGACGACTGATGGAAAAACCGAGCAGGTCATAGAGCTGACGGATACCGATCAAACCATTGTCTTCAACAATGTGCCTGTTCAGCCAGTGCCTTCGCTTTTACGGGGCTTTTCCGCGCCAGTGAAACTGAGTTTTCCTTATAGCCTTGATGACTACTCTTACCTGATGAGTCACGATACTGATGGGTTTAACCGTTGGGATGCTGGCCAACGACTGGCCGTCGCACTCATGCAACAGCTGGTTGAGGATTACCGAAAGGGCGCGCCACTGGTTCTGGATAACCGTTTGGTCAATGCTTTTGCCGCAGTTCTGGCAGACGCTAACCCCGACAAGGCCATGCTAGCACTGATTCTGACTCTCCCGACAGAGGCCTATCTTTCAGAGCTGGCTGATACGGTTGATGTTGACGGTATCCATTACGTGCGGCAGTTTGTTCGAGCGGAATTGGGCCAACAGCTCGCCCAGGAATTTATGGTTGTATATCGAACCGCCAGCGAAGCACTTTCAGCAATGGAATATCAGCCCAGTGCCGAACAAATTGGCCTGCGCAGCCTGAAAAACCTGGCGCTTGCCTATCTGGTGGCAGGGCGGCACACAGACTCGCTATCGTTCACAGAGCACCTGTTGGCAGATTCAGCCAATATGACCGACACCATTGCCGCACTGAATTGCCTGCTGAATGATTCCCGGGATGAGGCGAAGGCGTTAGTGCCCGATGTTCTTGAAAGCTTTTATCAGAAGTGGCAGCACGAATCCCTGGTGGTTAACCAGTGGTTTCAGTCTCAAGCCATGTGTTCGCTACCTGGTGGTCTGGAACGAGTACAGCAACTGATGGAGCATGAAACGTTCGATATTAAAAACCCCAACAAGGTACGTGCCGTAATAGGCGCTTTCTGTAGTGCGAATGCGGTTAACTTCCATCGGCAGGATGGCCTCGGCTATCAATTTCTGGCAGACAACGTGATCACCCTTGACAGACTGAATCCGCAAGTAGCTTCGCGGCTACTCGCACCTCTGTGTAAATGGCGTCGTTACTCTAATGAAAGGCAGCAGTTGATGAAGGCACAGCTGGAAAGAGTTGTTGCTGTACCTGATTTGTCGAAAGACGTTTATGAGATAGCCAGAAAGAGCTTGTAATGTAGTAATCGGCATTGATTTCAGTGCGGCAATAAGCGCGCTCTTCTTCGCGCCCCTCGGTTTACCGACATACGGCTGATGTTGTCTGGACACTCATCTTAATTCAATGCTGACTATTTTAATCCGATGATTTACTGGTAAAAACTATCAGCGATAGATGCCTATCTTATTGCGGGGTTGAGGCCTACGGCTCTAAACAAACGGGTAGAGTTGGGGGATGAAAAACCCTAAATATTTTTCATCCTTCGGGCGCCTTTTCAGGTATCCAAAAATCTAAGGTGGTCGTGTTTTGTCGAATCAAAGGGTTGTTCTGTAATCCCCCCATTTATAACCGTCTTTTTGAGTAGAGGGTTAAGCTGCTTGTAGCAGCTGTCTTGGGGGTATACCTCCAATAGCCATATTGGGCCGCTCGTTATTGTATTGCCAAAGCCACTCTGTCGCCAAAAGCTGGGCATGGGCAATGCTCTCAAACTGATGCATATCCAACCATTCATGCCGAGCGGTCCGGTTGAATCGTTCAATATAGGCATTCTGTGTGGGTTTGCCCGGTTGGATATACAGCAGGGTAATCCTGTGTGCGTTTGCCCACTCCACTAATGTCTGGCTCAGATACTCCGGGCCATTGTCACACCTTAGTGCTGTGGGTTTACCTCTCCATTCGATAATCTGGTCCAGCACACGCGTTACCCTTGCTGAAGGCAATGAGGTATCCACTTCAATACCTAGGCCTTCACGGTTGTAATCGTCCAGCACATTGAAGGTACGGATTAGTCTCCCATCTGTCAGTTGATCCGACATAAAGTCCATCGACCACACCTGATTCGGTGCCTTAGGTACATCAAGCTCACCGGGATAGTCCCGTTTAATACGACGCCGGGGTTTAATCCGCAGATTCAGCTCCAGCTCACGATAAATGCGATACACCCGCTTGTGGTTCCAGCCATAACCTTTCACATTACGCAGATACAGAAAACACAGGCCAAAGCCCCAGCGTTTGTGCGTGGTCGTCAGTCTCAGCAGCCAATCCGCTATCTGCTGGTTCTCACTGGACAGCTTAGCCTTGTACCGATAGCAGGTCTCACTGATCCCAAAGGTCACACAGGCTAACCGTATACTGACGCCATCCCGTTCAACGACTTTTTTCGCCATCGTTTTACGACAGGATGACTTTACAGCTTTCCCTCAAGCGCTTCCTGGCGAAGCTCTGCCTTAATTCTTTCCTCAGCGTACATCTTCTTCAACCGGGCGTTCTCGGTCTCCAGTTCTTTGAGCCGCTTCATTAACGCTGCATCCATACCGCCGTATTTGGAACGCCACTGATAAATCAGTGCTGTGCTGACGCCATGTTCACGCGCCAGTTCTGTGACCGGCACACCGGCTTCGTGCTGCTTCAAAATGGACAGAATCTGGCTGTCTGAAAACTTCGACTTCTTCATAGATAACTCCTAGTGATAACATCATAAAAGTCTCTACTTAAAAGCGCGATTATTTTTCGGGGGGATTACAGTTCTTGTCCAGCACCGGCCATAAAAAAACCCCGCTAATAAAGCGGGGTCTTGTTTATGGTGCCAGGGGCATAACGGAATTGAGTTCTTAATAGCATGAAAATAAAGGGAATAATTGATTTTAAATAGTGGGCATACCCCCAAAGTTACCCCCCTGTTAAGTATCTACTCCGTGAACTAGAATGCGAGTTTATTGATACAAGGAAGTGAGCTATGAAACGAATATGTTTGTTGGTGCTATTTTTATTCTCAAGTGCGGCTTGGGCTCTACCGTATCGCGATTTAGTTAGTTACTCAGAGGGGATTGCGGTTTCAATCTCCAAGGGCGCAAGGTTTGAATTACAGTCTGTTGAACCCACAATGAAGGTACCGGTGTATACCTATAAGGTAATCTTTGCCACAGATAGCGCGGAATTAATGAGCTTGAAAGATGCCGCAACAAACCCCTCATCATTCGCTACAAACACCGGCAAACGGCTTGCGTGGGAAGCTAAATATTGTACGGCAGAGCTCAAGCGTATCATGCTGCGCCATGGACTTGATATGGTTGCTGCTGAAATTACAGATATGAAAATGCAGACTCAGATGATAGCTGTGTGCTTCGCTGAGTAGATAGCGGCTGATTTTGGGCGGATGTACCTATCCTTTTGCTGCTGTATTGGTAAGCACCATTGGGTTTGACCTCCAAAAAAAGCCCTTTTTCATCGCTGATTTTGTAAGGTTTTTCCTTGGGCTTTGCCTGCCTGATTTTTGGGTCTGTTAGTGCCATTTTTACCCCTTTTTGGGGTAACTAGTTTTCAGATGAGAAAGTTACCCTCAATATGGCCTATATGCTTCTAGACCAATGTGGACTCATAAAAGGGATTTTAAGTTATAACCCCCTGCCGAATAAGGGGGTTTTTAGACTTCTTTGGACTAACAAAGAATGGTAGATGGTGCCCAGGGGCGGAATCGAACCACCGACACGAGGATTTTCAGTCCACTGCTCTACCGACTGAGCTACCTGGGCATTCTCTTGGACACCTGACGATGCTGCGAGAGGCGCGTATTAAACCTTCTCGTCTTCACCTCGTCAAGGGTGATACTGCAAAATTAATGGGAAGGGGGAACATAACCCTCGGCTGCATCTACTTCATCGCCACTGAGGAATTTGCCACGTTGCTCTGCGAGGTAAGTTCTGGCAGATAAATCCATCATGTTCAGGTGCTTTTCATTAATCAGCATGGTCTGGTGGGCTAGCCAATCCTGCCAAGCCTGCTTCGAAACTGTATTGAAGATATCTTCTCCGGCAGAGCCGGGAAAGGGGGGGGAATCCAGTCCTTCCATTTCTTTTCCGTATTTTTTGCATAACACTTTGCGAGCCATATTTATTTCCTGAAAAACATTAATATTGAGTGATTTCGGTTAACAAGTTTTTGATAGGCGTTGCTGTACCTTGTGTCAGAGGTTCATCCGGATAATGCCAGATCAATGGCGGAGTATCCATTACCGCTGATTGTTGTTCAGTTTCGACAATTGTAGGGCGATAGTCTAAATGAAAATGGCTGAAGGTGTGTCGTTGTTGTGGCAGGGATTGCCAACTTTTGACTTTCAGTCCGTAATTCAGGCAAAGGGGCGCAATTTCACCTTCCTGGCCGCACTCGGGAAAGCTCCACAATCCGCCCCAGATACCGGTAGCGGGGCGCTTTTCCAAAAGGACTTGCCCCCTGTTGTTTCGCATAATCAGCAACAGTATGTTTTTTACCGGCTGTGTTTTTTTCGGCTTGCTCCCCGGGAAATCTGATTGGCGCTTTTGCCTGAATGCGATGCAGTCTTGTTGTAACGGGCAGCCAGGGCAGTCGGGTTTGCTGCGAGTGCAGAGTGTTGCACCAAGATCCATAATGGCCTGGGTGTAATCGGCTGTACGTTCTCCTGGAGTGTACTCTTCAGCTTTTTCCCACAACAGTTTGCTAACAGCCGTCTTGCCAGGCCAGCCTCCGATTGCGTGGTATCGTGCCAATACGCGTTTGACATTACCATCCAAAATAGTGGCTTGCTGGTTGAAAGCAATTGCGCAAATGGCGCCTGCTGTTGAGCGCCCGATTCCCGGCAGATTTTGCAGTGCTTCAACGCTATTGGGAAATTCTCCCTGATACACCTCAACAATCTGCTGTGCTGTTTTATGCAAGTTGCGGGCACGGGCGTAATAGCCGAGCCCCGTCCAAAGATGGAGCACATCATCCAATGCAGCGGCGGACAAAGAGGCAGCATCGGGAAACCGCTGCATAAATCTCTGGTAATACGGAATAACGGTAGTGACCTGTGTTTGCTGCAGCATGATCTCGGAGACCCAAACCCGGTAGGCATTGATATTCTGTTGCCAGGGCAGGTTTTTACGCCCGTGCAGGTCAAACCAGTTCAGCAATGTTGCCGCAAAAGTATCAGGCATCGTTATTTCTTGAATATGCCGCGCAACAGGCTGTCTATCGCCTGCTGTTTTAGCTCATCCTTACTTTGTTGTTCTGGGTCTTGGGTGTCTGCTGACGATTTCTTTTCTGGTTTAAACAGCTTGTCTGAGAGCTTTTCAGCCAGTTTTTCCTTCAGCAGTTGATTCACAAAGTTTTCGTCAGGCAGGCAGCTATTCTTTGTGTTTTCTCCAAACGAACCTTTACAGCGCATGGGTATATCACGGTTACGGATTCGTTTGCTCTTCACGATACAACCCGTTGCGCTGGTGCGGTCGCCCTGCAGATTAGTGGTGATCAGCATATTGTAGGTTTTTGCTTCCAGGCTGACCTTGCCGTTGCCTCTAACGGCCAGATTCCCCAAGGCTGTTGTGAACGCGGGCAGAGTGACGATTTGCTCTTTAATCGTGATATCGCCGCTCAAGTTCCCTAGCATGGTGTTATTGCTCCATTGCTGTGGGCCGGTGTTTTCGCTTTCAATCAGTGACGCAATTTCACAGTAATTACGTTCGACATTGATATTGTTGATAACCGGTTCGAGCACAGAGAACTTTCCGGAACCATTTATATTGGCTATCAATGAATTGGTGTCGTCGCCGGAAGTTACCCCATTGAAGTTCAGATCCAATTTTCCACTGAGGTCTTTCTGTTCAGGTAGAGCCTGCTTAAGGTTAATTCCTTTAAGTGCGGCTTTGTAAATTAAGGTAGGTGTTTTACCTGAAAGGTTAATTTTTGTGTCCAGCTGAAACTGACCACCAAAGACGTCACCTGACAGGTCTGCCACATGAATAACATTGCCGTTGGCAAACAGATTGAGATGAAGCTTTTGAATTTCCATGGCTGCCTGCTTAAGTCTGTCGAGAGAAAGCTCGATGTGTCCTTTGCCTCCATCCAAAAGAGCTAGTGGGGCTAGTAAGGGTGTCAGCATTGCCGCTGAGTTCTGGTTTTGCTCAGTGTCCCCGGAAGCGGGTAGCTCAAGGGTATTGCCTTTTAATGACATCTCCAGCTGACGGGGAGGTATCAGGTTAAGTGAAAATGCGCCTGCGCCTGTGAAGTCATCCAATGTTATCCGGTATTGCTTTAGTTGGATCGCTTTTTCCGAGGCTGAAAAGTCAGTGTTGATGGAAAGCTGGGTGATACCTTCGGGGGGCTCGGGTAGCCATTCCCGGATTTTCAGGTTTTCGATATTCAGATTGCCTTTTGCCACAGGCGTGTTTGTCAGGTCTGCCACTTCAGTATTGACCTGGAATCTGGCCGATTGAGCATTACCATCCAGTTGGGTAACTTTTAATGAGCCAGCACTGGCATCGTAGCTGGCCTTAAAATGAGCCTTGATTCCGGGGTTATCTACGGCAAGGTTCCCATTGAAATCGAATTGCTGTTTTTCTGAATTTAGTTGGAGATCGATTTTAAGGTTGATTACTGAAGGTTCGTCACTCAGCAACGGCGTGGAAAAACTGAGTTCAACCGGGAACGGATGCTGTTCGAAATTCGGCCCCGTACTGAAAAATTGGATGGATTCAAGGACTCTTCGGGAATTATCTTCGCTAACCAGTTCAATACGGCTATCAACAAGACTAAAGCGATCAATGGTCAGCTGGAAGGGAGTGTCAGTATCCGACTTCCCGCTATGTTGTAAATTGGCTGCAGGTGCAGCAGGCAATGCAGCGACATTGCGGGCTTGCTGCTCGGATCTGATGGTAATGTCAGCCTGACGGATTTCTATCGCATTAAAACTGATTTTGCGGTTTAACAGGGATTTCCAGTCGAGAGCGAGGCTGGCCTGCTGAAAGGTGGTTTGTGGGATGCTGTGTTGAGCGCTCGAAAGTTCGGTGCTACCTATTTTTATAGCCAGTGTTGGAAAAAGTGTCCAGCTGAGGTCGCCGTGAATTTTTAGACTGACAGCATTCTCTGCTGCCAATTTTTCCAGTTCCGGTTTATAGGTATTGGGGTCTACGCCCAAAATCAGATATGCGACGCCAGCACATATCACTATCAGCAGGATTGCCAGCAACCCAAGTACACCTTTCACTAACTTTGACATTGATGGCAGTCCTCCCGGAACTGAAAAACGGCTTAAGCCTAACTATTTGTATAAATAAAAGGTTGGTGAGCGTTAGAAAGATAAGCGCGCGCCAAGTTCCAGACTGCGACCGGCTTCTGGTGAAACCTCCCGCAAGAAGGATGTGGCGTTACGAATCTCTTCGTCGAGCAGGTTACGGGCTTTTAGGAAAATGAGCCACTCCTGATTTCGCCAATGCACATGATAGTGCAGGTTGACGTCGAAACGGGTATAAGCATCGGTAGAAAATTCCTGATTGCCTGGGTGCTTTTGCTCTTCGACCTCGGTTAATCGCAATTGGCCACTCCATTCGCCTGACTGGAAGTTCAGGGCGACTCCGTATCGCAATGGCGGTATTCTCGGCACATCACCGCCGCTGTCAAGCCTGGCTCGCACGTAATCGCCAAAGGCTGTTAATCGCCAGTTGTCTGATAATGCCGTGGTGGCTTCAATCTCTGCTCCTGTGAATGTCGCATCGACCTGAGTGAACTGAAATATTGGCAGTTCTTCATCGGTGTCCTCAAGGCCCGTGTTGGCTTTGTAGATAAAGTTGTCGATTCGGTTGTAAAACAGGTTTAGATTCAGTTCCACAACAGTATCCAGATGGTAACCGGCTTCGATATTCAGGCTGGTTTCCTCGTCGAGATCGGCATCGCCCAAGTCAATGCTTGAGGTGGCCAAATGGGGGCCATCCGAGAGCAGCTCTTCCAACGATGGGGCACGTTGGGCGCGGTTTAGTGAAAGGCTCAGTTCCTGATCCGGAGATAAGGTCCATAACCCGGCAGCTGAAACACTGACGGTGTTGTGTTCAATTTCCGCGTTGCCGCTAGGATCGATGGTTTGACGGTCAATACGCAAACCGATTTCATACACTGGCTGCCGGTCATGCTCTTTTTCGGTTTCCAGTACCCAGAACAACCCCCGATTGGTGATATCCGATGGCGGGATAAACGCTTCGTCGCCGATGGCGGCAAAATCACGTTGCTCCAGTTGTAAGCCTACGGCGCCATGCCAGCCATAAAAAGGTTGATGGATCAATTCCACGCGGGACTCCCAGGCATCGTTCTCGAACCGGGTGCCGGGTCTGCCATTTTCCAGCTCGATATGCTCGTAATCGTTGTGGCTCAGGCGGAATCGTCCGCTGTCAAAACCGGCAAGTGGCAGGTTGTTCCATTCAGACTTGATGTCGACGCGGGTTTGCTCCATGTCAATGCGTACGGTTTCTTCCTCTTCGTGCTCGTCTTCGTCTCCGTGGTCTTCCTCTTCGTCATGATGGCTGTGGGCGCCGGAGGGGATGCCGTATTCGTTTTGCAGCTGGCTGATGGCGATACCAACAAAGCCATCGCTGCCAATCCAGGATAAGCCGACTGTTCCGCTACGGGCTTGCATATCGGTATTGGCAACAAAACCGTCAGTGGTTGCATGGTCAGAAGGGTCTTCGCCGGGTTCAACTTCCTGGGCCAGACCATGGATATCCAGGTTGTTGCTGTCGCGGTAGAGGCCGTCCAGGTGCCAGGCAAATCTCCCTGCACCTCCTTCAAGTAGAAACACGCTGTTATTCTGGTCGTTAACCGTATTGTGGCGCAGCTCGATGGCTCCGGAAGTGGTTTCCGGTAGCCGGTCAGAAATCCGGTTGTCGAGAACATTCACAACGCCTCCGATCGCACCGTTGCCGTAACGCAACGTCGCCGGGCCACGTAAAATCTCGATGCGTTCTGCTAATAGCGGCTCAATACTGATGGCGTGGTCTGCACTGGAGGTGGAGGTATCAAGTGACCCCAGACTGTCTTGAAGCACCCGGACCCGATTGTCCGACTGCCCACGGATGATCGGTCTGCCTACACCGGGCCCAAAGCCTGAATTAGTAACGCCGCGCTCGTTTTCCAGAGTTTCTCCCAGCGATGCAGCGGCATTGTTACGCAATGCGTCGCCTGTCAGCAAGCTGGTCGCTTTATTCACTCCGGAAGATAGTTCTCCCAAGGGGGATGCGGAAATAATCACTTCAGTCAGTGTGTCGTCTGCGTGGTGCTGTTCAGTCTCGGCATGTGGCCTGGCTAGCACAGGTTCCACAGAAAAAACGCCAACGATCATTGTCGGCAGTATCAGGTTTTTCATTGTTTTCTTCCTCGAATAGAAACATCAAGCAAGGCCAGACAGGTTGTCATTGCGCAAAGCAGCGATTCAGATGGTTCTTTTCATTGAGCCGTCACAACGTGCTTTACTGAAACACGCACAAGGTGCACCGTGCATAAGCACGAGCTGATTTTCTCAGATGACTAGTCTTGGCCTTTGCGGATAAAAAAGGTTTCGATCAGAGGGGGGCGGGAGGCGCGCGGCTATGCTGGCTGGTTACAGGCTGGTTTTTAGAGGCTGGCCTGGGTTGGGTAAAAATAACGGCATACTGCCGCTCAATCTGCAAGACGGGTGAGTTGGCACTTAACGTGAGGTTATGGCTGTCACCAGAGAGGCAGACAGAGCACTGTGCGTTGTCCCGGTCGAGATGAATGTGTTCGGCTGAAACCTGACCGGCAAACAGCACGCTGCCGATCAGCAGCAGTGCGAGCAGGGTATGAGTGCGAACATGAACGATCATGTGCATGAATCTAATGCAAGGCTGCCTGCTTGTCTAGAATGGCGGACACTATTTTCCGGTTATTTTATGGCGGCGATGGCATTGGCACTTTATAATGGCGCACTGATATAACTGTGAACGCCTACTGGGTGATCATTCGCAACAGGCGGAGCAAGCATGAGCGATCGAATAGCGACAGTCAGTCGCGACACGCTGGAAACCAAGATTACCGTTGAGCTGAATCTTGACGGAACCGGCACGGGTCAATTTGAAACCGGTGTGCCGTTTCTGGAGCATATGCTCGACCAGATCGCACGCCACGGCATGATTGACCTGAATGTTCGCGCTGATGGCGATACACACATTGATGATCACCACACGGTTGAAGATATCGGTATTACCCTTGGTCAGGCGTTTAACAAGGCGCTGGGCGATAAAAAGGGGTTGCGTCGCTACGGGCATGCTTATGTTCCTCTGGACGAAGCGCTATCTCGTGTGGTGATCGATTTTTCCGGGCGCCCCGGTCTTGAGATGCATGTAGATTATACCCGTGCGCGAGTAGGTGGTTTTGATGTGGATTTGTCCTACGAGTTTTTTCAGGGCTTTGTGAACCACGCTGGTGCCACGCTGCACATTGATAATCTTCGCGGTAGCAATGCTCACCATCAGATCGAGACCGTTTTCAAGGCTTTCGGTAGAGCGGTGCGCATGGCTATTGAGGAAGATCCCCGGATGGCGGGTATCACTCCCTCCACCAAAGGAACTCTTTGACACAATTTAGAGCTGTAGTTTTCCAATGACTGATTTTCGTACACGAATTGCCGTGCTGGATTACGGTATGGGTAACCTGCATTCTGCGTCAAAAGCGCTGGAGCATGTTGCCCCGCACGCAGATGTCATCGTGACGTCTGATGTTGCGGATATTGCGGATGCTGACCGGGTGGTTTTCCCCGGTGTTGGAGCCATTCGTGACTGTATGGGCGAGATCCGTCGGTTGGGGTTTGATGCGGCTATCAGCAAAGCCATTGCTGAGAAGCCTGTGCTTGGTATCTGTGTGGGCATGCAGGCGTTGATGGAACATAGTGAAGAGAACGGCGGCGTTGACTGTATTGGCGTACTGCCCGGCAATGTTCGCTACTTCGGCAAACACCTCACTGATGACTCCGGTGAGAAACTTAAAGTTCCTCATATGGGCTGGAATCAGGTGCATCAAACTATCGATCACCCCATGTGGCATGGTATTGAGCAAGACAGTCGATTTTATTTTGTACACAGCTATTACGTTCAGACAGCTGATAGCTCGTTGGTTGCCGGTACCTGCGACTATGGTGTAAATTTTTCTGCCTCTCTTGCGAGGGGGAACCTCTTTGCCGTGCAGTTTCATCCCGAGAAAAGCCATACTGCCGGGCTGAAGTTGCTGGAAAATTTTGTCAGTTGGCAGGGTTCTTCCAGCTAGTATCGCAACTGAAAAATGAATGCCATTCCACTTTAATGTAACAACCAAGAACTGGATATTTACCGATGCTGATTATTCCCGCCATTGATTTGAAAGACGGTGATTGTGTACGACTGAGACAGGGCAGAATGGAAGATTCAACGGTATTTTCAGGTAGCCCGGTCGACATGGCTGCCCGATGGGTGAACGCTGGAACTCGCCGTTTACACTTGGTTGATTTGAATGGTGCCTTTGCGGGGGAGCCTGTTAATGGTGGTGTGGTTACTGATATTGCCAGGGCCTTTCCGAACTTGCCTATTCAGATCGGCGGCGGTATTCGCAGCGGTGAAACGATCGAGGCGTACCTTAAAGCGGGTGTGGAGTTCGTGATTATTGGTACCAAAGCAGTTAAAGAGCCGGCGTTTGTCACTGAAATGTGCCAGCAATTTCCTGGCCATATCATTGTAGGTATTGACGCTAAAAATGGACTGGTGGCCACGGATGGTTGGGCAGAAGTCACCGATGTTAAAGCAACCGAACTGGCAAAAAAGTTTGAGTCCGATGGGGTCAGCGCTATTGTGTACACTGATATTGATCGAGACGGCATGATGCAGGGTGTAAACGTTGAGGCTACTGTCACGATGGCCCAGGCTTCTTCTATTCCTGTGATCGCTTCCGGTGGAATTACCAATATGGATGACATCCGCGCGTTGAGTGCGGTTGCGAGCCAGGGCATTTTGGGCGCTATTACCGGTCGGGCCATTTACGAGGGGACGCTGGATGTGGCTGAAGCCCAGGCGCTCTGTGACGCGGGCTAAGAGTTTCTGCCGTACTAAGGGCTTTCTGTCGGGCTAAAGGCTCTCTTTCGAAAGTGCTTTCGAAGAAAACGTTGAGGTTACTGATTCAACAGAAATTCCAGTAACGCTTTTTGTGCATGTAGCCGGTTTTCCGCTTCGTCCCAGACCACTGAATATTTGGAATCCATAATCGTATCGCTGATTTCCATGCCACGATAGGCCGGCAGACAGTGCATGAAAAGGGCGCCCGGCGCTGCCTTTGTCATTAGTGCTTCATCAACGCAATAGCCTGAGAATGCGGCTTCTCGCTCCTTCTTTTCTTCTTCCTGCCCCATTGAGGCCCAGGTGTCCGTAACCACGAGGTCGGCACCGATGACGGCCTGTTGAGGATCGCGAACAATGCTGACCCGACTACTGTATTTATTCAGCAGCGAGCGATTGGGCTCGTACCCTTTCGGGCAGGCGACAATGAGTTCGAAATCAAGAATATCAGCAGCATTCATATAGGAATGACACATATTGTTGCCGTCACCAACCCAGACTACTTTTTTGCCTTGCAAGCTGCCACGGTGCTCGACAAATGTCTGGATATCAGCCAGTAATTGGCAGGGGTGATAGCTGTCGGTGAGCGCGTTAATCACCGGAACGGAAGAATACTCTGCAAACTTCTCCACCTTGTCGTGACCGAAAGTGCGAATCATGACAATATCCACCATGCTGGATATTACCCGAGCAGAGTCTTCAATGATTTCACCACGCCCCAGTTGGGTGTCCTCAGGAGACAGGAATAGCGCATTGCCGCCCAGCTGGGCCATGCCCGCTTCGAAAGATACCCGTGTTCTGGTTGATGATTTTTCAAAAATCATCGCCAGCACTTTTCCGTCACAGGGTTTGCCTGCCGTGCCAGCTTTGTGTTGCGCTTTTAACTCGATAGCACGTTGAATAAGGCCGTTGAGTTCGGCCAGAGATAAATCGTGCAGGGTTAAAAAGTGACGTATGGCCATTATTGGGCCTCCTCAATAATCAGAGGCACCAGTGTGTTAACCAATTGATCAGCCTGCTCGCGGGTGAAATTCAGCGCAGGTAACAATCGAATGACAGAGCCTGCAGTAACATTGATCAACAACCCCTTTTCAATGGCTTTAGTGACCAAATCGCCACAGGGGTGATCAAGTTCAATGCCAATCATCAGTCCCTGGCCACGGATGTCAACAACCTGGTCGTAGTCTGCGAGTGCTGCTGAAAACTGTTCAATCAGATATGCGCCCAGTTTCGTAGCATTCTCGCAGAGATTTTCTGACTCGATAACGTCAATGGTTGCCAGCGCTGCAGCGCAGGCCAGAGGGTTGCCGCCGAATGTAGAGCCGTGATTGCCGGGCTGCATTAATTGTGAGGCAACACCTGATGCGAGGCAGACGCCTATAGGCATGCCGTTACCCAGCCCTTTGGCGGTGGTGACCACGTCAGGAAGAAAACTGCAGTGCTGATAGTTGAAGAAACGCCCTGTGCGTCCATTGCCGGTTTGGATTTCGTCAAGCATCATTAGCCAGTTGTTATCAGAGCACAGCTGCCGGATATTGGTGAGATAGTTTGCGTCGGGGATATGGATGCCACCTTCGCCCTGTATGGGTTCAACAAAAACAGCGACAACATTGTTATTGTTTTTGGCGATATTTTCCAACGCTTCCATATCGTTAAAGGGGGCTCGCACAAAGCCGCCTACCAGTGGTTCAAAACCAGCCTGTACCTTGCGATTGCCCGTGGCACTCAGTGTTGCCAGAGTACGACCGTGAAAGGAGTGTTCCATCACAATAATAGCGGGTTTGTCTATGCCTTTGGAATGGCCGTAAAGCCGGGCCAGTTTGATGGCTGCTTCGTTTGCTTCTGCTCCCGAGTTGC
The DNA here is from genome assembly GCA_024234435.1 of Pseudomonadales bacterium. Taxonomy (NCBI): domain Bacteria; kingdom Pseudomonadati; phylum Pseudomonadota; class Gammaproteobacteria; order Pseudomonadales; species Pseudomonadales bacterium. Next base: position 1,357,819 of record JACKOF010000001.1, on the reverse strand, counting down.
CAAAAAACATATTGGTCATGCCCGAGATAGACTGTAGTTTGTCAGCGAGAGTTTGTTGTTGCGGAATATTGTATAAGTTTGAGCAATGACACAATGTGGCCGCCTGATTCGACAACGCTCGGGTGACGGCAGGGTGTGCGTGACCAAGACCGCAAACTGCTATCCCGGCCAGCGCATCGAGGTATTTGTTGCCTTTTTCATCCCATACCCAGCTGCCTTCACCCTTGCTCAGGGTCAGTTGCCGGGTGCCGTAATTATTCATCAGTGCTTCTCTGCTCATGGCGAATGTCAACTATCTTCTTTTATAAAAATAAAACAACTAAAAACGAAAAAAGGCAGCGCCAGCTGCCTGTGAGACCCAGATATTAATGATATTACTGAATATAAGCAACGCCCAAGCATTTCATATGATGATACCTATTGACGTTTTTTGCCCAGTATCCGTTTGTGGTTTAACCAGGCCCATAGGCCGCTCAATGCCAGTAAACAGATCATAATGCCAGCCAAGTCGGTTAAATATACGCCGAAATTTCCCAATATCCGACCACTGTGGATATCCAGCAGCAGAGTTTCCAGCGTGATACTGGCTTTTATCTCTTCGTAAATTGCTTCCTGTAAATAGTCGGGCAGCTGTTTTTGTTCAGGCCATTGATGGATGTTCTGGTCTGGCTCGATGCTGGCTGTAAGTGTGTCCGGATTAAATGTCAGAATGCCACTGCTTGTTAGTAGGTATAGCATGTCGTTGGTGTTGGTAATACTGCGAACATCAGCAGGTAGCCCAAATGCAGGCGTTATCGTTTCAAGTACGTCCCCTGAACGGGTGAGAAGCAAAAGCTGATCCTGGCAGAGTGCCAGATAATACTGCTGGTATTCTACTGCGCCATGAAGAGGCGATGCGCATTCAGTAATGGGTGCATGGTTCATATACAGTTGGTTATTGAACTGGCTAAACCAGTTGTCATTTCCCAGTGAGAAGCCATAGGCTTTTATCGGATCATCATTTTCAAGACCATACCAGCTGAGCAGTAATGAATTATTTAAGCGAACGCTGGATAATTTGAGACTGTGGGTGTGGTTTATCAAAATGCCGGTTACAGCGAGCAATACAATGAGTAACCCCAGTATCAGGCCAATCCGCCGATGCCAGCGTAAAAGTTTAACGGTTGTTTTTTTGAGTGATCGGATATTTGAGGACAAAGGGGTTAATTACTTATTGGGCAAGAGCCTGTTTGTGGTAGTAGAGCGCCAGGTTGGCTGTTCTTGTTACGGCTCGAACAGACAGGGTGGCGCCGGTAATGCCATCTATTTTACTGTTTAACCGATAATTTTCATCCAGTTTTCCATTAATAAACTGTTTGCGGAAAGCCGGATAACGGACTTCACCGCCGCGACTCTCCCTGTATTCAAGAATCTCTACCTTATGGATACGGTCACTATCAATCACTATGCCGATAGTGATGGGTAACTCCTTGCCAATCTCTTCAAGTATCCAGGCCGTCCGATTGCCAAGTTTCCAGTAGCGTACACGCAGGCTGTTGACAGGGCGGTTCATGATTTTTGCAGCAGTCAGTTTGTGTGCCTTGCCAAGCCACAGGGTTTCCAGAGCGGGTTGCTGGTGATTGAAGGATTCTGCCAGAAAGTCATTTGTTGACAGATAGACGCCTTTTGCCTGGATGCTGGTTGTAAACAGAATGAAAACCGGTAACAGGTATTTAATGGCGTTCATGGCGGAGCCTTGAAAAAATGGCAGGGGATAGCTTATACCCCTGCCGTGACCAAGATTAATAGTTGAGTGACGCGCTTTAGCTGTTAGAAACTCCAGCCAACGCCCAAGTTAAAGGCGTCACTCTCTGCATCACCGACACTATCCGAATAGTCGGCTTTCAGCACGACACGGGGGTGTAGCCAGTAATTAATGCCGTAGTCCCAGGTGTCGTAATCAGTATCTGACTTGTCGCCGCGCTCGAATTCACTGTAACGGGCAAAGATTCCCAGCTTGGGGGTGATTTTGAACGAGGGCTCCACATACCAGCCATCGAGAGAGTCAGCCTCTGCGGTTTCTGCGTCGTCTCCGTCAATGTCCCAGTTGGCATACAGTGCCCGCAATCCAAAACGATCACCCTGGTAAGCAAGGTGTGTTTCAAACAGAGTGGCTTCGGCGCTCTCGCTGAAAGTTGTGCTGCCTTGAGTAATATCCTGCTGGTGCTGAATGGTTGCGGCCAGTTCCAGCCCGGGAATGCCGGTGTATTTCAGGCGGCCGGTGAAGGCCAGATCTTCTGCGTTGGCTTCGGCTGATTTCTGGCGGCCACTGCGTATGCGAAATGAATTCGGCACTTCAAGCCCGCTATGTATTGCTGCGTTATAGCTCAGGCCAGGCGCGATCTCTCCTGTTACCATGACACCAGTTTCCCACCATGTGGCGGGAATGATTTCTTTTTCAACATTATTGCGCTCGGTACCGTAGAAAGTATCCGGTTCATGGGTCTCGTTTAAGATGCCAACGGGTATCAGGAATTGACCGATTTGCACGCGATGGTTGTCTGCGAAATCCCACTCGATAAAGGCTTGTTCAAGTTCAACTTCACCGGGCTTTCCGTCTCCGGCGAGGGAGTGTTCCAGCTCAAACTCGGAGAAAAAGCGCAGATCATCAGTAAACTGATGAGCGAAGTAGAGGACATAGCGGTGTGCATCAATCTGATCATTATCGTCCTCTATGTGGTTAAAGTGATGTTCGCCGTAACCGCCTATGGAGGTTCTTTCTACCCACGACGCCAGTTTTGTTGAAACACTGGAGACCGATTCAACCGCATCTGCCGTCGCGGTTACACGGGTTTGAGTTTCCTTTATTTGCTGGGTGTTTTTCCCCAGTTCAGCTTTCAGGGTTTGAATTTCAGCTTGCTGTTGTTGTATCAGCTCCCACATTTCTTCCATGCTGGGCGTAGCTGCACTGGCAGAAGCGGTCAGTGCGGCAGCATTCAGGCCGATAATGGTTGCAAGTAATTGTTTCTTCATAAAAATTTCCCGTTGCTATATAGATAAAGTTGGTGTGAATGTTTTTGTTATTGGTCTTTCGTTGATGCGAAGGTGGCGTATGGTAACGACAACTTTTTACGAATGCAACTCATTATCATTATCGTTTGATGTGAATCAAAAGTTGTGTGGGCTCATACGCCAAAAGCTTTTGGTTCGGGAGAAGTTATTTTAAGGAGAAGGTTTTAGACGGGGGCAGAAACAGGTAAAATAACCAACCTTTCCAGTCAGATATTATTTAAAGGTAGTCACTCTATGGATATTATGGATACGATTCGTGAACAGATAGAAGGCAACGCCATCATCCTCTATATGAAGGGTTCTCCTAACCAGCCTCAGTGTGGTTTTTCGGCGCGTACGGTGCAGGCGGTTATGGAGTGTGGCCAGCGGTTTGCGTATGTGGATATTCTGTCAAACCCGGATATTCGTGCCAATTTGCCAAAGTATGGTAACTGGCCGACGTTCCCGCAGCTGTGGGTTAACGGCGAGCTGATCGGCGGTTGCGATATTGTTACCGAGATGCATCAAAAAGGTGAATTGAAAGAGGTTATCGAGGAAGCTGCGGCAAACGATGAAGGTAGCGCCGAATAGACTGTCATTTTTACTTTGAGTCAGTGCTGATTCGGTGAGTTGCTTTGGGTTGGTTAGGTATAAGTAAGACCAATCATTGGTATAGCGATTTACAATGGGACAGTTTGTGGCCAATGTGTAAAATGATTGTCAGAGGTTGTTAACCCGATTTTAATCTTAAACGTTCACTAACAGGAGTTATAACATGGGTGTATTAGTAGGTAAGCCGGCCCCGGACTTTACTGCAGCGGCAGTGTTGGGTAATGGAGAAATTATTGACGCATTTAACCTGGCTGAATCAACCAAGGGGAAAAAGGCGGTTATCTTCTTTTATCCACTGGATTTTACATTTGTTTGCCCTTCAGAGCTGATTGCGTTTGATCACCGATATGAAGAGTTTCAAAAGCGCGGTGTTGAGGTGATTGGTGTATCCATTGATTCCCAGTTCAGTCACAATGCCTGGCGCAACACAGCCATTGAAGATGGTGGTATTGGCAAGGTTAAATATACTCTTGTGGCGGATACCAAGCACGAAATTTGCCAGGCATATGATGTTGAGTCAGCAGGTGGAGTAGCCTTTCGCGCTTCTTTCCTGATCGACGAAGAAGGAAATGTTCGCCATCAGGTCGTTAACGATTTGCCACTTGGCCGTAATGTGGATGAGATGCTGAGAATGGTGGATGCGCTTAACTTCCACCAGGCGCACGGTGAAGTTTGTCCTGCAGGTTGGACTGAAGGAGACAGTGGTATGACTGCGACACCGGATGGCGTTGCCGCATACTTGTCAAGTAATGCTGACAAGCTGTAAATCAGCTATTTGTTGTTAAGTTATACAGAAGGCCGCAGGTATTTACCTGCGGTTTTTTTTGTAAAAAAGAGGTTGGGAACAGTGAGTGAATCACGTTTAATCGAACTTGAAACCCGGCAGGTTTATCAGGAAGATTTACTGGATGATCTTAATAAAATTGTTGCTGCTCAGCAGATGCAAATTGATGAGTTGAGCGAGGCTTGCAAAATTTTGATCGATCGCTTCAATGAACTTGCAGAAGGTGGTTTGTCTGACGGTGGTGTTGCCAGCGATAGCCCTCCGCCACATTATTGAAACAACCGAAATTGCAGTAACCAAAGAATGATGCAGGTAGCGCATGGCGCAATAAACGCCTTCGCTGTATTATTGGCGCCTGACCAAAAATTGAAATAATTCCAGAGACTGATTGACGGAGAGCGGGATGATTATCAAACCTAGAATTCGTGGTTTTATGTGTATTACTACGCATCCAGCCGGTTGTGAAGCCAACGTAAAACAACAAATTGATTATATAAAATCCAGAGCGCCTATGGGCGATGGCCCCAAGCGAGTACTGGTAATAGGGGCATCGACGGGTTATGGCCTGGCTTCGCGGATTACCGCTGCGTTTGGCTATGGTGCGTCAACACTGGGTATTTTCTTTGAGAAGGAAGGTGAAGAAAAACGGCCCGGTACTGCCGGCTGGTATAACTCTGCCGCTTTCCACAAGTTTGCCGATCAGGATGGACTTTATGCGAAGAGCATCAATGGTGATGCATTTTCCGATGAGATCAAGGCCAAAACGATTGCAACCATTAAGGAAGATCTCGGTCAGGTGGACCTGGTTATCTACAGTCTGGCGGCCCCCCGCCGTCAACACCCTAAAACCGGTGAAGTATTCAGCTCTACCCTCAAGCCAATTGGTAAAGCCGTCACCCAGCGCGGGCTGAATACCGATAAAGAAGTGATTCAGGATTTCTCTCTGGAGCCAGCCAGCCAGGAAGATATTGATAACACTGTCGCTGTCATGGGCGGTGAAGACTGGCAGATGTGGATTGATGCGCTTGATGAGGCTGGTGTCCTGGCGCCTGGGGCTAAAACTTCATCTTTTACCTATGTGGGTGAAAAGCTGACCTGGGATATTTACTGGAATGGTACTATTGGACAGGCCAAGAAGGATCTCGATAAGAAAGCCTTGGATATTCGAGGCAAGCTGGCTGTTTCTGGTGGTGATGCCCGTGTATCGGTGCTCAAGGCTGTGGTTACGCAGGCGAGTTCAGCTATTCCAATCATGCCGCTTTATCTGTCACTGCTGTTCAAGGTGATGAAAGAAGATGGTAGTCACGAGGGGTGTATTGAGCAGTTATTCAGGCTTTATAAAGAGTGCCTGTATTCTGATTCACCAAGGCTGGATGACGAAGGACGTTATCGCGTCGATGAACTGGAGTTGCGCCCGGAAATACAGCAGGCGGTAGAAGATGCCTGGGGTGTGATCACCACGGAGAGATTGCATGAGCTATCTGATCTGAAAGGTTACAAGGAAGAGTTTTTGCGGTTGTTCGGATTTGAAGTCCCTGGTGTGGATTACGAAGCTGACGTTAACCCTGTAGTGCCTATAAATAATCTCGTCTGATGTCATGGGGGCCGGTGCGCAAGCATCGGCCTTTTTGTTATGCCTGTCATAAAATTGTCTGATCTGGTTCGTCGAATAACGGCACCCAACCCTGGCCGTATGACAGGCAATGGCACAAACACTTATTTAGTGGGTAATGAAAAGGTTGCGGTTATTGACCCCGGTCCACCAATCGATTCTCATATCAACGAAATTTTGGGTGCCTGTGGTGATCGCCTGAAATGGATTCTGGTTACACACACGCATCCGGATCATTCTCCTGCTGCCAGTATGCTGGCTGAACGATCGGGAGCCCAATTACTGGGCTGTGTGATGCCTGATGATGGCCATCAGGACATGAGTTTTACGGTTAAACAAAATATTCAGCATGGCGAATTGCTTTCGTCCAGCGAGTTTGTTCTTGAAGCAATTCATACACCGGGACACGTAGCAAATCATTATTGTTATTTTTTGCATCAGGACGGTCTGTTGTTTTCAGGCGACCATATTATGAACGGATCATCGGTAGTCATCATTCCCCCGGCCGGTGATATGGCCCACTATCTACAATCGACTGAGTTGTTGGCCGGTTTTCCGATCACGGCAATTGCTCCGGGCCACGGCGATGTAATGGATAACCCCGAGCGAGTGCTGAAAAATATTGTTCGGCACCGAATGATTCGCGAGAAAAAAATCATGCGAATACTTCGGGAAATGGAGCAGGCGTCACTCGATCAATTGTTGCCTCCGGTATACGATGATGTTGATCCGGCGCTGCATAGGATGGCGAAATTATCCCTGTGGGCTCATGTACTTAAGCTTGAACACGAAGGCCAGATAAAAAAGCGAATTGTTGGCCACTGGGCTTTTGGTGAAGAACTGTGGGTCCCTTCGACTCGGTAACACATGAATAAACCGCCATTTGAGAGTAAATTTCTGCATCCGCGCTTTTGGCTGACCTGGCTGGGCCTCGGTTTATGGCGTGCCATTTTGATACTGCCGTTCCCGATCTTGCTTTGGCTCGGCAGGTTGCTGGGTCGTCTGATGTATCGTGTTGGACATGAAAGAAGAGCGATTGCCGAGTGCAATCTTGAACTTTGCTTTCCCCAGATGACCGCTACAGAACGGACGACGCTGGTTAAAGAGAATTTTTCCAGTTACGGCATGGCTTTTTTTGAAGTCGGTATGGCTTGGTGGTGGTCGGATAAACGATTTTTTCGGCTGATTCAAATTGAAGGCGTGGAGCATCTGATGCAATTACAGCAAAAAGGAAAAGGCGCTTTGCTGATGGCAATTCATTTCACCACCCTTGAGGTGGGTGCTTCTGCACTTTCGGACAGGTTCTCGATTGATGGCATGTATCGCCCTCACAAAAATGCCGTTTATGACTACGTGCAGGCGCGTGGTCGACTTTCGCGCAGTACCGGGGATAGCGTTGTTTACCCGCGTAAGGATGTGCGTGGCATGTTCAGAGCTTTGCGCCAGGGGCGAATTATCTGGTATGCCCCGGATCAGGATTACGGCCCAAAGCAAAGTGTTTTTGCCAGCTTTTTTGGTGTACCTGCGGCTTCGGTAACAGCAACTGCTCGCTTTGCCCGAATGGGCGATGCTGCTGTTGTACCGTTTACCCAGATTCGCTTGCCTGGTAGTCAGGGCTACCGGGTAACCGTGCATCCGCCATTGGAGAATTTTCCTGCTGGTGATGATGTGGCTGATGCGGAAACCATTAACAGATATGTCGAAAGCTATATTTCTGAATGCCCGCAACAGTACATGTGGGTTCATCGGCGGTTTAAAACCCGCCCACCGGGTGCTGAACCGGTTTATCCTGCAAAAGTAAAAAAACGCAAAAAGAACAGGCTTTAACAACATTTCATAATCGGTAGATAAATACTAAATAAGCGTCTAATGCGCTTGTACCGCTTGCTTCTCGTCAGTACCATTACGCCTTCGCTCTAAAGTAGCTTATCGCTGTAACAGTAATCGAGTTTGAGGGTTTTCAATGATAACCGGTAGTCTGGTCGCTATGGTGACACCCATGTGTGCCGATAATCTTGAAGTGGATTGGAATGCCCTTGAAAAGCTGGTTGAGTGGCATATTGAGCAGGGTACCAATGCTATCGTTGCAGTAGGAACAACAGGTGAGTCGGCAACACTGGATGTTCAGGAACACGTGGCGACTATTGCCGCGGTAGTAGAGCAAGCAGGTGGCCGTGTTCCCGTAATAGCGGGCACCGGGGCAAACTGTACCAATGAAGCAATTGAACTGACACGAGCCGCGCAACAGGCAGGAGCAGACGCCTGTCTCTCGGTAACGCCGTATTACAACAAACCGACGCAGGAAGGTTTGTATCTGCATCACAAAACCATTGCTGAAGCCGTCGATATCCCACAGATTTTATATAATGTTCCCGGCCGTACTGCCTGTGACATGCTACCGGATACCGTGCGCCGGTTAGCCAGTGTGCCCGGGGTTATCGGCATTAAAGAAGCAACGGGTGATATGGCAAGAGCGCGGGAACTGATCAACAGTTGCCCCGAAGGTTTTGCAATTTATTCGGGAGACGATGAAACGGCTGTCGAGCTGATGATCATGGGTGGGCATGGCAATATTTCGGTGACGGCAAATGTCGCACCCCGGCAGATTGCCGAGATGTGCAAGTTGGCGATGAACGGAGATGAGGAATCAGCAAGCCAGGCGCGTGCTATTCATCAGCAACTGTTGCCGGTTCACAAAGCGATGTTTCTGGAGTCCAATCCGATTCCCGTCAAGTGGGCGGTTGCCGAGCTTGGGCATATGCAGCACGCGATAAGGTTACCCATGACAGAGCTTGCAGAGCCTTACCGGCAGCAGGTTAGAAGTGCACTAGTAGCAGCAGGCTTGCTGTAAACGTTTTTCAGGAACAGGTTTGGGGGAAGCAATAGGCATGTCGAGATCGATAACTAAGTGGCACAGGGTACCGGTTCTTGTCGGGATACTGGCAATGAGTGGTTGTGGTGATTTGATTCGGGATCGAAGCTCGGATTATCTCAAATCGGAGGAAATCCCTCCTATGACATTGCCTGATGGTGTGGATGCTTCCGTCATCGGGCAGATTTATGTTATCCCGGATATTGCCAGTACAGAGGTTTCCGCTGAGAGTAACGTTTTGCCGCGTCCTCGTCCGCTTTCAGAAACCCGGTTTGAAGAAACAGTAAAAATCCAGTCTTATGAAAATAGCGCATGGATACTGATTAACCGGCCGCCAGAAGAAGTCTGGCCTCGGGTGCGTAATATTCTCAGTCGAAACGGCGTTCCCACAACCAGTGTTGACGCTGCATCGGGCATTATGGAAACCAGCTGGGTCCAGTTTAAAGATGATGACAAGAACAGTCACCGTTTTCGTTTGCGGGTTGAACCTGCTGTTCAAATCAACAGCACGGAAGTGAAACTGACGCATACTCAGGTTGCTGTTGGTTCAGAAGAAGCGGCAGCCAGCTGGCCAGAGGTGTCGCAGGACAAGGAGCGGGAAAAGCAGATGCTGGAAATCGTTGCCAACATGATGGCCAGTGATATCAGCAGTGGCACAATTTCGTTGCTCGCCCAGTCTATTGGTGGCGAAGCCAAGGTTGAAATGGTCACGCCTCAGGTAGCTGATCCATTTCTGAAACTGAAACTCAATTATGATCGCTCGTGGGCTTCGGTGATCTACTCTCTTTCGCGAGGCGGGTTTTCGGTAACGGATCAGGACAAGACGGCTGGTGTAGTTTATGTCGACTACATGGAAGAAGCGGAGCAGGAGGAGGGTGATGGATTTCTCTGGGGGCTATTTGGCGGTAAAAAAGAGCCGGAAAAAAATGCTTATCAGGTTTTGGTAAAATCGGTCGAACAAGGCGTTGAAGTGCGTATTACCGGGGCCGGGCGTGAGAGCATTCAGACTTCACAGTCTGCCAGACTATTGAAAATCATACGCAATAATCTCTCCTGAGCTTGATGAAGTTTGCCTCGCTTGGAAGTGGCAGTAAAGGCAATGCGACACTTGTCGAGGATGGTCATAGCTCGCTTCTGATTGATTGCGGTTTTTCAGTGAAAGAGACTGAGCGACGGCTATCTCGTCTTGGGCGCAGTGCTGAAGACTTGTCGGGTATATTAGTGACCCATGAACACGGTGACCATATTCGCGGCGTACTGCCGCTTGCCAGGAAATATTGCCTACCGGTCTACATGACAGCTGGTACTGCCAACACGCTGAAATCCCCTCACCATAAACTGAAGATCATAGATAGCCACAACAGTTTTCAATGTGCATCGATGACGGTGATTCCTGTTGCCGTTCCCCACGATGCCAGAGAACCTGTTCAATATCTGGTGAATGACGGCAGACACACTTTGGGGGTACTAACCGATCTGGGCCATATCTCGTCCCACGTTGCAGAGCAGTACGCAAACTGTGACGGACTGTTGCTGGAAGCAAACCATGACCATGCAATGTTATCTAACGGCCCCTATCCCCCGAGACTTAAACAGCGTGTTGGTGGTGACTGGGGGCACCTCAGCAACACGCAGTCACGTGAGCTGCTTGAGCATGTGGCGTTGGGGCGCCTCCAGCATCTTGTACTTGCGCATATCAGCGAACAAAACAATCACCCTGAAAAAGTACAAGAAGCTGTTGCCGGCCTTGAGAAGCAAGTGGCTGCTCTGCACATTGCCTGTCAGTCAGAGGGTTTTGGGTGGCTATCTCTCGAGTAGGTGAGTATTGAGAGAACACTTTTTCTGCGCATATTGCCCTTTCTTCAGACCCGGCTATTAGAAACTGTTTAATGAATGAACAACCCGTATTACAAATAAACTAGCGTACGATCTTTCTTTGTCCACAGTTAGACTGATAACCTTATAAAAAATGACGGAATGTCTCGTAAGTCATTGATTCTTGATATTGATAGCTCTAACTATCTGATAAATATATACTTTTTCATATGGTTAAAAAACAACCAATCTGTACAGAGGGCTTGTTTCTAGTGGCATTTATGCAGTTTTCTAAAAGTAATTCACAGAGTTATCCACAGATTCTGTGGGTAACTTACGCGTGATAAAAGTCAACCAACCGGTATTTGAAACGTTACATTGACAAAAATGTTACTTAATTTGTCTGCAGTGTTTCGGCTTTAGCAATTCTCCGGACAGCTGTTCTTCCAGTAGTGCTGCATCCTGACAATTGAGCGAGGGGTTATCTTCGAGATTGACGCTTTCAAGGCGGGGTAAAAATAGCAATGGTTTGATGCCGATAATGCTATTACCCTTGAGGTTGATCCGGATGAGGCCAGTAAACACAGTAATTCCCTCAAGGCTGATGAGCCCGGCATGTGAGCAGGAAAGTTTGGAAAGCTGGGCAGGCCGAGTGACCTGCTGATCGATAATTGCCTGTTCCACACACTGAGCGAGGGCCTGGTCAGCAATACGGTGGTCTTTAAATAAGGGAGCTGGTTCAAAAACACTTCGCTCATTTACGGTCAGACGGTAACGGTTACAGCCACTCACGAGCGTGCAGATAAGGCATAATAGAATGCTGGATGCTATGAGTTTACGACGTTGTAGAACGCTCATGTCATTGGCCTTGTTTCCAGTTGTTTTAAAATACGGGACTGCAAAGCAAGAAATATGTTGATATGAGAGATCTGTGCTTGCAACCCCTGTACGTTGTACCAGAATTATAAGGTAAATAAATAGTGGTGCTTAATAATTTCCTTAAGCAAGTGTCAAAGGCAGGATCACAGAAACAAAGGCATTCATAATTGTTGTTATTTTAGGAGAATAAACGATGAAACTATTTAAACACATTCTGATAACCTCTCTGGTTATGTTATTGGTGGCCTGTGCTTCGACTGACCCTTACACGGGGCAGCAGAAAACCAGTAATACTGCAAAAGGTGCAGGTATTGGTGCTATTGCTGGAGCAGTTGTTGGCGCGGCTACCTCGAGTAAAGACGATCGCAAAAAAGGAGCCTTGATAGGTGCCGCCGGAGGTGCGGCGATCGGTGGAGGTATTGGCTATTATATGGACCGTCAGGAGGCCGCATTGCGGGCCAAGCTGGAAGGTACCGGAGTCAGGGTGGTAAGAGAAGGTGAAAACATCCGCCTGGTCATGCCTTCCAATGTTACTTTTGGCGTTGATCGGCATGAGGTACGCCCCGAGTTTTATGGCACTTTGGAATCAGTAGCGATTGTGCTCGCTGAATTCAACAAGACCAATATTCGCATCGCCGGACACACTGACTCAAGCGGCAGCGCAGAATACAACCAGACACTGAGTGAGCGCCGTGCCAGTAGTGTGGGATCATTTCTTAGCAGCCACGGAGTTCTGGCTGGACGGATTTACACAACCGGCTACGGCAAACGTTACCCGATCGCCAGTAATGACACTGCGGAGGGCCGTCAGGCCAACAGGCGAGTAGAGTTGGAGCTGGTGCCGATTAACTAGTGCTGGAAGTGTCTGATCCCATTGTTGCTGTAGTGTTTCGGCCCGGCTTTAATAGCCGGGCCGAATTGCTTTCTGCGCAGCTTAATCTCCCTCTCAGGACAATTGACGAGTTACCCGCATTGGAGGCAGGAATCGCGCTGTGTGTGGATGAGCAGGGGCTGTGTTTACTGCCATTCGGTTCGGGTGCTTCAGGACCTGTTCGCTGCGATTTTGTTGCCGGCTCTGCCCAGCACCGTCGGCTTTATGGCGGGGGAAAAAAGCAGGACATTTCAAAAGCGACCGGTTTGAATAAATCAGGTTTCAAGCCGTCAATACTGGATCTTACCGCAGGTTTAGGGCAGGACGCTTTTGTCCTGGCGTCACTGGGCGCTAGGGTCACTATGGTTGAACGAAATCTGCTGGTGCATGCGTTACTTGCAGATGGACTCGAGCGGGCACGGACTGCAGCAGGGGACGAGCAGTTGCAATCCATATTGAATCGAATGGTGCTATACAACGCAAACGGTGTTGAGTATCTTCAGCAGATCAGACCGGAATCAATGCCCGACGTTGTTTACTTGGATCCGATGTTTCCGCCTCGCGAAAAATCCGCCAAAGTTAAAAAAGAGATGCAGGTTTTTCATCAACTGGTGGGTGAAAATAATGACGCTGATCAGCTGCTGGCAGAAGCCTTGGTGAAGGCTCGTTATCGCGTTGTCGTGAAGCGGCCAGCGCATGCACCGATCCTTGGGAATCGGGAGCCAGGTTATTCGCTGAAAGGTAAATCCACCCGATTTGATATTTACCCGATAAAAAAACTGCCGGTTTGATCGCTTGCTTTTTAGCCTAGCAATTTTTCCATGATCCGCTGATAGATACTGCTCAGGGTATCCAGGTCTTTTGTGTTAACACACTCGTTCACTTTGTGAATGGTGGCGTTCACCGGTCCAAGCTCTACGACCTGAGTGCCGTGGGGTGCGATAAATCGGCCATCAGATGTGCCGCCGGCAGTTGAGAGTTCTGTAGTCGAACCTGTAATCTCTTCAATACTGGCAGTCGCAGCTTCGATCAGAGCGCCTTTGGAGGTCAAAAATGGCTGGCCACTCAGGTTCCATTGAATATCGTAATCCAGTTTGTGCTGGTCAAGAATCGCTTCAGTTCGCGAGCGCAGTTGTTGCTCGGTTAACTCGGTAGAGAAGCGGAAGTTAAATATGACGTTTAGTTCGCCGGGAATCACATTAGTTGCACCTGTGCCACCGTTGATATTGGAAATCTGAAAGCTGGTGGCCGGGAAAAAATCATTGCCGTTGTCCCATACCTCAGCTGCTAATGCTGCCAGCGCAGGGGCTGCGCGGTGAATAGGATTGTCGGCAAGGTGAGGGTAAGCAACATGTCCTTGCACGCCTTTTATGGTGAGTTCACAGCCCAGGGAACCGCGGCGCCCGTTTTTAATGATATCACCGACAGACATACTGCTCGACGGTTCACCAACCACACACCATTCAGGCATCAGGTTCTGTTCCGCCAGCCAGTTGACGACTTTGATAGTGCCGTGAGTGGCGATGCCTTCTTCGTCGCTGGTGATTAAAAAAGCAATCTGGCCCTGATGATCAGGGTGTTCGCGAATAAAGTTTTCCACGGCAGTGATCATTGCGGCAAGAGAACCTTTCATATCTGCGGCGCCTCTTCCGTGGAGCATGCCATCAATTATTGTGGGTTCAAATGGTGGTGTTTGCCAGTCTCCATGAGGGCCGGTAGGCACAACGTCGGTATGCCCGGCAAAGCAGAGGGTAGGTCCATTCTCGCCACGGACTGCCCAAAAATTTTCCACATCTCCGAAAGGGAGCATAACTACACAAAACCCCAGAGCTTCCAGCCGTTCAATCATTAACTGCTGACAACCGGCATCGTCAGGGGTTACCGATTGACGACGAATTAGCTCACAGGCAAGCTGAACGGTAGGGCTGGTGTGACTCATTTACAGGATCTCTTAACAAGGTGTCGGGTTAGTGTACTGGAGTCGAAAGAAAAATGCCTGGCTGGTAAGTCAGGCATCAATCGCCATCAATCGGGAAGCCTGGGTCGTGGCCAAAAGTCTCCCTTGCCAAGGACTGCGACCATGATCAGTGGGAAACGCCTTGCGGATTGAACGTTTTGGTCTCGCGCAGAAAGCGTTTGTCATTAACCAGAGGTGTCCTAGTTTGAACTGTGCAGTGCTTCGTTCAACTCTACTACCGATTTGTTGGTCAGACACTCGACGGTTCCGGTCATAGAGTTTCGACGGAACAACAGGTCGTTTTTACCTGCCAGATCTCTGGCTTTGGCTTCCCCGGCAGGCTGGTTATGGTCGTCCAGCATCAGCACCTTGGTGCCAGCCGTAATGTAGAGGCCAGACTCTACTGTGCAGCGATCACCTAGGGGTATACCGATACCTGCATTAGCGCCAAGAAGGCATTCTTTGCCTACAGAAATGATAATATTCCCGCCCCCGGAAAGGGTGCCCATGGTGGATGCGCCACCGCCCAAATCAGAGCCTGCGCCAATAAAGACCCCGGCAGAAACTCTGCCTTCAATCATGTTGGGACCTTCGGCTCCGGCATTAAAATTCACAAAGCCTTCGTGCATGATGGTGGTGCCTTCGCCGATATAGGCACCGAGCCGAACGCGGGCAGTGTGCGCGATGCGTACACCACTTGGTACCACGTAATCAGTCATTTTCGGGAATTTGTCCACGCAGTTTACCGACAGGACCTTTCCTTCCAGCCGTGCTTTTAATTGGCGATCAGCCAATTCGCTGAGATCAATGGCACCTTCGTTAGTCCAGGCAACATTGGGCAGCACGCCAAATACGCCCGACAGGTCGGTACCGTGAGGCTTCACCAGACGGTGAGAAATGAGCTGCAGCTTCAGGTAGCCTTCCGGAACAGACGTTGGCGCAAGGTCTGACTCGAGGATGCAGGCCACAACAGGACGAGTACTGGTTTGCAGTTGCTCGGCGATAAATGCCTGTTCCTCAGCACCCGCTGAACTCAGTGCGATGGACAGTTTGCCGAGCGATTCGCTGTTGAGCGTAATGGCCTGATTGCCTCCGGTATAATCCAGAGTTGCAGCAATGGCCTCAAACATTTTATTGTCAGCATTTATAACGGGCTGGGGATAGAACACTTCCAGCCATTCACCTTTATTGTTCTGGGTGCCGACACCAAGGCCGAAACTAAACAGAGCGGTCATTTTGTTTCCTTATTTGTTGAGCGGCTAGCCAAGGAGCTCCTGATAGCGGGCTTCTTTAAAACCGATTTCAATTATTTTACCGGTATCCAGCACGGGTCGCTTGATCATGGCCGGATATTCGAGAAGCAGGTTAACGACGTTGTCTTCATTGGTAGACTGTTGTACCTGTTCGGGTAGTTTTCGCCAAGTGGTACCGCGTTTGTTAATAACGGTTTCCCAGCCGCATTTATCGACCCAGTGCTGAATTGCCAGGTTGTCAATGCCGTCAGCTCTTACATCGTGAAACCGATAATTTATATCGTGATTGTCGAGCCATTTGCGGGCTTTCTTGATGGTGTCACAGTTTTTGATGCCATAAAGAGTGATCATGCGATAAGCGCCGGATTGTTACGATGTACTTAAACAGAAGGGCAGGCATTTTAGCAGAAACTCACGGTGATTGAATCTTTGTATTGAATACCCTGTGTTGTCATAAATTTGTCATTGAGTGTAGTGATTAATAGCGTCTCAAGGAAACTAACTGACTCCCGCCATGAAATTTATTACGTTTGTTCGTCACGCCAAATCCAGCTGGAAAGACAGAACCATTCCTGATATGTCGCGCCCCCTCAATCAGCGTGGCCGTTCTAATGTGCCTGAAATGGGGGGGCGTTTGGAATACCGAAGGATCAAAGTAGAGCATTTGTATACCAGTCCGGCTTTGCGGGCGACTGAAACAGCGGTTTTACTGGCGACCACCCTGAGATTTCCCAAAGAGTGTATTGAGCATGTTTCAGGACTTTACAGTTTTAATTACGAGGATTTGCTGCTCTGGTTGCGGTCATTGCCACGGGGGCAGGACAATATTGTTGTCGTCGCTCACAATCCGGCCATTACCGATCTGGTGAATTTTCTGGCATTGTCTGATCTGGAAAATATTCCCACTTGTGGCATCGTTCATATGAAAGCTGATATTGATTGCTGGAGCGAGCTTGGCGCAGGCACTGCCGTTATTGATTTCCATATCTACCCCAGACAGATCGATTTAGGCTGATAATTTTTTGCATTTGCCTTAATCGTTGCGTTCTCTTCGGGTTATCAGCGTTTACATCAGGTTTTTTAAAGGTTAAATGGGCGTTGGTTCACGTTTGTTTTGTTACCTGATTGAAAGCGGAATTTGTCATTCATACAATTGTGTGGATTTGTTTCTCAAATAATTTATGGATGGTTCACTCATGGGTTTAAGGATATTACCTTTATTGATAATTCTGTGCTCTCTTGCGACTTCGGCCACGGCAGGCGTGAGTTCTCTCTCGACAGAGCAACCAGTGTTCAGTGCAGATGGTGAAGAATATTGGGAAGTCAGTGTAAAGTGCACGGGCAGGAAAACGGAAAGAAGACCAATCTGGCGCAAGCAATCAGGTGGTGAATGGTGTGCAAAGGATGTGTCAGGCTTTTGTAAAAAGTCCAAAATGGCTGCGGCATTGAAAGTTTGTAGTTTTAAATACATGCAGGCCGTAGAGGATGCACAGTCTGATGAGCAACAGTCGTCAGGTGGTTCTCGGCAGGCAGTGGTTGAGAGCGTGTTGAACAGTAATCCCGAAAACCAAAACCCAAGAGTAGCCATTAAAGAAAATGCTAAACCGGCTTCACCCTCCAGGATAACCTCTTCTGATTCGTCGGTTACAACTTCAGAGAAGGTTTCTTCCAGTGAAGTTGCCCCGGCTAATGAAAATCATTCAGAGAATAGGCAGCCTCAAGAGCAACCTGCTCCGAATGCCGGAGGAGATATCGAAAGCGACTTTGAACGGGATAAGCTGGCTCTGGAAAAGGAACGCCTGCTAGTCGAGCAGCAACGGCTTGAATTGCGGAAACAGCGTATCCGGCTACAGCAGCAGGAGCTTGAGCTGAAGAAGCAGTTGGAAAAGGCCAAGTCAAATTCGCCAGAAAAGCCGCCTGCCACAGCGAAGAAACAGGAGGATGAAGACAGTTCAAAACCGGTTACGGTGCAACAAAAGGTTCTGGGATTGTAGCTTTTCGAAGAGGCCTTTCAAAACGAATATTGCACATTTGGCGCTCAACTGGGAAAATCCCGCGCTGCTTTATATGTGAAGGTTTTATTCGTGTCCAAAATTGGTTTGTTCTTCGGTAGTGACGAAGGAAACACCGAAGGTGTTGCCAGTCGCATTGCAAAACGTTTAGGCGAAGATATTGTTGATATTCATGATGTTGGCGAAGTAACCCAGCTTGAATTCATGGATTATGACAAGTTGATTCTCGGCATTCCCA
Source organism: Pseudomonadales bacterium (assembly GCA_024234435.1). Lineage (NCBI taxonomy): Bacteria > Pseudomonadati > Pseudomonadota > Gammaproteobacteria > Pseudomonadales > Pseudomonadales bacterium. Next base: position 1,339,884 of record JACKOF010000001.1, on the reverse strand, counting down.
CCTGGGATTTTGGACAGATTCAGTCTGACTGGGACGATTTCTGGGAAGATGTGGAAGAAATTGATTTTTCCGGCAAAACTGTCGCTTTTGTTGGTCTGGGTGATCAGTTTGGCTATGGCGATTTCTTTCTGGACGCCATGGGCATGCTTCACGATGTAGTGATTAAATCTGCTGACCAGATTGTGGGGTATTGGTCGACAGAAGGTTATGACTACGATGCGTCAAAGGCCGAGATTAATGAGGGCACATTATTCGTGGGACTGGCTCTGGATGAAGATCAACAGCCGGAATTAACGGCTGAACGACTTAACCGCTGGTGCGAGCAAATCCATAATGAATTTGGGCTGGATACGCCGCTAAACCTGATCGAGGATTAACCGCAAGGTTTCCTGAAAAAAACAGATCAATTAAATCTTCTCGGCAATAAAAACACCCCGTAGTGGTGCGGGGTGTCCCTCAATGGTCAGGCTACTGTCTTCGGGGTTGAGAAAGTCAGCCAGTGACTCAAATGTCATCCATTCTGTGCGGCGTTGTTCCTCTAGCGAGGTTTGATTTATATCCACCAGTCGGGGATTTTGCAAACCGCATTGTTTCAGCCATAGCAGCATTTTTTCTGCGGTAGGGATATTCCATACATTGCGCATCTTGGCATAGCGGCCTGCGGGAATGAGGACCTCTTGGTGATCCCCATTAATCAGCAGGGTCTCAAGCACCAGTTGGCCTCCGGGCCGCAGGCAGCCGAGCAGTTCCTGAATGTGTTCTTCCGGTTGTCGGCGATGATAAAGCACACCCATGGAAAACACTGTATCGAAAGCTTCCAGTTGCGCTGGCATGTGCTCAATGCCCAGTGGCAGTACATCCACCGGGTGCTGGCCTGCAAAATGTTTGATAGCGTAGAATTGGAAGATAAACTTTACTGAGGGGTCTATGCCGATAACTCTTTTGGCTCCCTCTCCGTACATGCGCCAACAGTGGTAACCGTTGCCGCAACCAACATCCAGAACAGTTCGATCTTCTAAGGGTGACAGGTGAGGCAGTACACGATCCCATTTCCAGTCTGAACGCCATTCGGTATCCAGATGCATACCGAACAGGTAGTAGGGGCCCTTACGCCAAGGGTGCAGGCCCATCAACGTTTTTTTCAAGAGTTTCCGGGTTTCGCCATCGCAGTTTTCGGCTGTTCCAAGAGCTACCTCTTGTCGGAATTCCGGAGATGAAACGCAAATAGCCGGTAGATTTTCCAGAACCTGTTGCCATTGCGGCAAGTCGCCCCAGCGTGCAACGGAAATGTGCTCTTCGATTTGAGAACGAACATCCCAGGTTATAAGGTCTGGTTGCGCAGCCAGCCAGTCAAGGAATGGTATATAGAATTTCATGGCAGTGTCGCTTGGCAAACCGGGCTCAGTTCTTGATGGCAATCAATGAGGCGAAGTTAAAGCACTGAAACCATACATCAATGCTGGAAAATCCGGCGGTAGAAATGCGCTGCCGGTGTGTTTCGAGGGTTTCCGGAATTAGCACGTTTTCCAGTGCCGAGCGTTTCTGGCTGATTTCAAGATCACTGTAGCCTTGCGCCCTTTTAAAGTGGTGATGCAGGTCGATCATTAACTTATCATGCTGGAGATTATCAAATCGCACTTTCTCCGAGAGCACCAGAATACCGCCTGGCAGCAGGCCATCATAGATTTTCCTGGTTAAGGCTTGGCGTTCCGCCAGGGGAATAAATTGCAGTGTGAAGTTGAGCACTACCATAGAGGCGCGCTCGATGGATATATCCTGCACACCCGTACATACCAGAGAGACAGGTGTCGGGCTGTCGGTTGCCGTTACAATATCCTGGCAGCGTTGAATCATCTCCTGGCTGTTGTCTATGGCAATAATTTCACACCCGGGTTGTCGAATGCGTTCACGCATCGCCAGTGTGGAAGCTCCCAGCGAACACCCCAGATCATAACAGCGGCTATTGGCCTGAACATATTGTTCAGCCAGAGTGCCGGTCATGCCGATGATGGTTTCGTAGCCGGGTACCGAGCGCTTGATCATGTCGGGGAAAACATCCACGACTGCGTTGTCGAAACGAAATCCGGCTACATCCAGTCGGGGTGTCGCGTAGATTCTGTCTTTAGCATCTTCTGACATGATTTACAGCACAATTCGCTCAAGTTTCAACGCGGCTGCCGCTGCCGCAGCATCGGCATTGGTGATAACGGCGGTACTGGCGCGGTCTGGTGTCAGGTAGGTACTGGCCACTCGTTTCAGGTCGTCCAGCGTAACCTTTAGCACTTGGTTGCGGAACCGCTCTCGGACCTCGCGAGTGTTGCCGTAAAGTTCGGCATGGAATGTCTGTTTTGCTTCTCCGGCTGGAGAGGCAGGTTTATCAATACTACCGATAACACCGAGAATAGCCTCTTCAACCTGTTGCCAGTCGTGGTCTTCGTTTTGCAGCCAGGTGAGAGAAGCGTCGAAGTCATCCAGTGTTCCCTCTATTCGGGGATCCCGATAGGAGTAAAAACGAAAAGCGGCGATATGATTGTCTTGGCTGGCACCACCGCCGTAGGCACCGCCCTGTTCGCGAATGGCTCGGTGCAGATAGCCATTGCGCAGGAAACCACCCAATACAGAGAGCGCCGCTGAATCCGGGTGTGCTGTACTCACGGTGGGATAGGCTTTGGCGCAGAAATTTACCTGAGTGCTGGTTTCCCAGAGCTGCGATACTGCTACAGGGGAAGGGTTGTACTGCAGGTTCTGGCCGGTTTTGGTCGACCGGAAAGAGGCACATTGATTAATAGACTGGCTGTAGTCGGCGAGCTTTTCATTTTCCGCTACCAGCAACCATTCTCCCTGAGTATTCAACACGGCGTTATGAATGGCTTGCAGTTGTTCTGCGAGGGCCTGCAAGCGGGAGCGTTCTTTGATTTGGCTATCCAACTCTTTAATCGTTCGAATACCCTGCAGGCCGCTCCAGCGGTGGCTGATTTGAGCGCCGGGGCTAATGCCGCTGGCCGCTGCGCTCATTGCCAGTGAATGACCATTGCCGGTAACCGACATTTCGCGTCGGGCGCGGATCTGAGCGACCAGCTCCCGCAAACGGTCAAGCTCGTCAAAGCGAACCTGATCCAGCGTTTGTTGCATCAATTCGCACAGTGCTTGCTGATGACGATTCAGCCCTTTGGCTGATAACGTGAGGTGGCCTGTTACCTGCTGTGCATTATTCGGTGCTCCCCTGACGCTGGCGAAGGCATGTATACCCCCGCAAACCTGAGCTTGCCAAAGTTGGGTGGCCAGATAATCGCGCTCCCCAACACCCATCTCGGTGATGCAGCTGGTGTAAAGTGGCAACAGGTCCAGCAAGGGTTCATCAAGGTCTGGCAATGGCAGTACGACTTGCTGGTAAACCAGGCCATTGGTACCAACACCGTAGCTGGTCAGAGGGATAGGGATGTCCTGATGTGATGTTGTCGGTACGTAGGCCATGGTTTTGGGGATATCCTCAAGTCCAACCTTGGGCAGTATGGATTCGTCATCCTTTTGCATTTGCCGCTTGGCGAGGGCCCGTGCTTGTGCTACTACGAGTTGTTTTTCCTGATCACTTAACCCGGCCTTAATGGAAGCCAGGCGATTGGTTTCAGCCTGCTCTCGCTGGGTGGCAAGTTCCGGTTCAGGCTTCAGGGTTAAACGCACCCGGTGATTATTTTCCAGTAACAGGCGTCGAGCGAGGTTTTTGATATAGTCGGGGTTCCTGATGGCTTCACGCAATTTGTCGAGTACAGGTTCGAGATTCAGTAATGCAATTGGATCGCCCCGATGGGTGGCGCTGGTAAGAGAAGTCATGAGTAACTGCAAACCATAGGGGTAATTGTCACCACCAATTTCTCGCTGATGAAGCTCTAGCTGATGCAGTGAAGCTTCAAGTTGTGAGTAGGGTACGCCTTTTTCAGCAACATCTTTGAGAACGTCAAGCACCATGCGTTCGAGTTCGTCAGCCCGTTCCGGCTCGCTGCCTTCAATGCCGCAGACAAAACACATTTCCCGCTGAGAGTCGTCCAGACCGCAAAGTGGTGAAGGTGAGGTTCCAAGGTCTGTGGTTTCCAGTGCATGCTGCAGGGGCGAAGCACTATTGTCGAGTAGTACACTGGACAGTAGCTGCGCCTCCATACTGGCTTCCAGATCAGTCGATAACCCCATTAACCAGCCGAGGATAATATGGGTTTTCCGCTCGGTACCGCCCGCTTCATTGAGGGCGTAGCTTTCGGTGACTTGTATCGGCGTTTGATAACGTTTTTCGTCGGGTACCGATATTAACCTGTCCAGCTTCTCAAAACGCGATAAGGCCTCAGATTCAAATTTCTCCTGCAATTCAATCGCAGGAATATCACCGAAGGTCATAAAAATTGCATTGGAAGGGTGATAGTGGGTTTTGTAAAAATCCTTCAGTTGCTGGTATGTCAGGTCTGGTATATGTTCGGGATCACCACCACTGTTGTAATGGTAAGTTGTGGTGGGGTAGAGATGTTCACAAAGGGTGTGCCAGAGTGTAGATGGTACAGAACTCATGGCACCCTTCATTTCGTTAAAAACCACGCCCTTGTAAACGAGAGGTGAATCGGGATTGTCGGTTTCGGCAAACTCGATGCGATGCCCTTCCTGTGCAAAATCCAGTTCATCAAGGCGGGAAAAGAATACGGCATCCAGGTAAACGTCGAGTAAATTGTAAAAATCTTTTTTATTCTGACTGGCGAAGGGGTAGGCGGTCCAGTCTGAACTGGTCATCGCATTCATAAAGGTATTGAGCGATCGACGGATCATCATAAAAAACGGATCACGAACAGGATACTTTTCACTGCCGCAAAGTGCTGTGTGTTCCAGTATATGCGCGACACCACTTGAGTCTGAGGGAACTGTTCTCAGGGCGACGAGAAACACATTCTCAGGGTTGTCAGCCGCAATATGGATATGCTGGGCACCTGTTATCCGGTGTCGGTACTCTTCGACATCAATATTCAGTGATTCAATACGCTCAGTGCGCAGATACTCAAAGGCAGGGTGGGCCTGGGTATTCATTAAAACCTCAGTATGGGTGATTTTATGGTGTGTCGGCTAGCGCTGATATTTTAACCGGCCAGCAGTTAAGAGTCATTCGCAATTCGGTCATGTTTGGAATGAATGATGGGTGAGGGCTGTTTTCATTCACGATCACTGGCAATGATGACATTGCCTTGAATACGGTATAGTTAGCCAGGATCTGTTAAGCGGGTCCTGGCTTTTATAAAAGAATGAGGTAATAGGGGGAAAGGTTTATGCTGGGGTTGATGCAAGATTATCCACTGTTGGTTCATACCATTCTGGATCATGCAGCGCGGAATTTTGGCGATCGGGAAATTGTAACCCGGGCGGTTGAGGGTGGCATAAGGCGCACTACTTATGCCGGGCTGCATTCCCGTGCACGCCGGGTGGCAAAAGCGCTGGTGTTGGAAGGTATTGAGCCGGGTGAGCGGGTAGCAACTATGGCGTGGAATACCGACCGTCACATGGAGACCTGGTATGGAATTATGGGTATGGGGGGGGTTTGCCACACGGTGAATCCGCGACTTTTTCCCGAACAGGTGATTTATATTCTTAACCACGCTGAAGACAAAATTCTGTTTATTGATACCACTTTTCTGCCGCTTGTCGAGGCGATAAAGGATCAGTTGCCTCTATTGCAAAAAATTATTGTGCTGACCGATACCGCTAATATGTCGGATCAGAGTATTGCCAATATGATCGCTTATGAAGACTGGCTGTCTGAGGTGGATGACGAGTACCAATGGCATGAGATGGATGAAAACAGTGCTGCAGCCATGTGTTATACCTCCGGTACTACTGGTGATCCCAAAGGTGTTCTTTACTCCCACCGCTCCAATGTGCTGCATGCGATGGCGGTGAATCAGGCGGACGCGCTCTGCCTGAAGTCTTCAGACTCTCTGATGCCGGTGGTGCCCATGTTTCATGCTAATGCCTGGGCGCTAACCTACGCAGGTCCTGCTGTTGGTGCCAAACTGGTCATGCCGGGAGCGATGATGGATGGTGAAAGTATCTATGAATTACTGGATACCGAGCAGGTGACCGTAACTGCAGCAGTGCCAACAATCTGGTCAATGTTGCTTGCTCATCTGGAAGCTACAGGCAGTATGCTGCCAACGCTCGATCGTGTGCTGATCGGCGGTTCAGCGTGTCCGCCATCAATGATGGACAAGTTTGAAGATTATTACGATGTTCGTGTGATTCATGCCTGGGGTATGACTGAAATGTCACCACTGGGCACAATGTGTACACCTACCTATGCAACGGAGAAACTTTCTCCAGAGCAGCAGCGGAATATCCGGCTCAAGCAGGGTCGCAGCCCTTACCTGGTAGAAATGAAAATTATGGATGACGACAATAATGAGTTGCCCCGGGATGGCAAGTCTTTTGGGCGGTTGCTAGTCAAAGGCCCCAGTATTTCAAAAGCCTATTTTAAACTGGATAAACAGATACTGGACGATGAAGGTTGGTTTGATACCGGCGATGTTGCCACTATAGATCAATTTGGTTTTATGCAAATTACCGACAGAGCCAAAGATGTGATTAAATCCGGTGGCGAATGGATCTCTTCTATTGATATTGAAAATGTTGCAGTGGGCTACTCTGGTGTTATAGAAGCCGCGGTTATTGGTCTGCCGCACCCGAAATGGGAAGAAAGGCCGTTGCTGATTATTGTGGCGGAACCCAGTCGGGCAGTCAGTAAAGAAGAGATTCTCTCTCATTTGGAGGGTAAAATCGCCAAATGGTGGATGCCGGACGATGTGGTTTTTGTGGATCAGATTCCCCATACGGCAACGGGAAAAATCAGCAAAAAAGATTTGCGTGAGCAGTTTAAAAATTTTCGGTTCGAGAGCTGATGAGCTTCAGCCTGGAACCCGGTTATACGGCTATCGGGAAATGAATCGATGAACAAAACCAAGGCCTTCATCGGGTTAACTATTATGGGTGGGCTGGCAGTTATGCTGCCCGTTGTGCTGTTGTTACTGATTATTCAGTGGCTGTACGGGTTCACTTCCGGGCTGCTTGAACCGATTACCTCATTGCTAAGTGACAAAGCGGAAATCAACCAGTTACTGGCTATGCTGCTGGTTACCGCCATTTTCCTGTTTTTGTGTTTTCTGATCGGTCTCACAGTCAGAACCGCGATTGGCAGCTGGTTACATGACCGGGTCGATCACGCTCTGGTAAGGGTTGCGCCGGGTTATAAAACGATTCGTGAAGTAGTTTCCCAGCTGCTGGGTGGCAATGGTGATACCAGCCTGTTAAAAGGGACACCAGCCCTTGCCAGAATTTTTGGAGCAGGCAGTCCTGTCACAGTAACGGCTATTATCACCAGTCGTCACACGGACGGTGGCTACACAGTTTTTGTACCCACGGCACCTATTCCAACATCCGGTGTTATTTATCATTTGCCAGCAGACTGTGTTGAAATTCTGAAAGGCGTATCGGTTGAAGAGGCCATGCGCACAGTTATTTCCTGTGGTACAGGTAGTGCGGAGCTGCTGCAGAGGCGATTCCAAAAAAAATAAGGCTCCGGCATGGGTATCGGCAATGAAAAGGCATTCACATTGGCTGCAGCGAATACAGAACTGTTGTTTGCCATGCCCATTTATCGTTGTCAGCTAACGCAGTGGCAGGTACTCAATCGTCAGCTGAAGGAAGTGATTCTGGCAAAAAAGGCCGTGTGTAAAGGCATTGTGCGAAGTAATCAGCTGGGCTGGCACTCAAAGCTGGATTTGCATACTTGGGATGATGCCAGTATTAACGTGCTGATGACATTAGTAAAAAGCGCGGCAACACAGTTTTTAACAGACGTGAGCCTGTATAGCGGGCGCCTGGATCCGGCAGGTTGGCAAGTGGAAGCCTGGGCTAATGTGAATTCTTCAGGGGCCAGCAATCGCAAACACACGCATGACACGAAAAGTGGCGTTATTCTCTCGTCATTTTATTACGTTTGTACCGGTAACCCTGTGAGTGATGAGTGGACGGGGCATACCTGGTTTGAAAGTCGGGGGAATATTCCTGATTATTTCCGGTTTCAGCCAGAGCTGTTTTCAAGAACCGTTGATAACAAGCCCAAAGAGGGCGAATTGATACTGTTTCCATCCTGGTTACCTCACGGTGTTCGGGAGTATCGCGGCGAGGGTGAACGGATTTCCATTGCTGTGAACCTGTGGCACCGTGACATTTCATTAACGAAAAGCACGGATCAGCCCAGCCCGCAATGGGCCTGGAGGTGTTTCCCCGGATTGATGAACCGACTTAAGCAGTGGCGGGATAATTGATTATAAATCCGGACTGTTAATTCAGATTTTGTTGCGTTTCATGTCCCGAATAATAAATCGGCCTGGATGAATTGCTTGCCGTAAATCCAGCTCCAGTGGTGGTATTTCATTGCAAATCTGACTGGCGATAAGTTCGGCACACAGTGGCGCATAACTCATGCCACGGGAACCATGACCGCAATTCAGGTAGAGTCCCGGCCAGTGTTTGCCTGCGACAGGTATATGAGCCCGGGCGTTTTTTCTCAGCAATGCGTAATCCTGGCGATATTGCTGGTAGTCAGGGGCAGGCCCGGCGACTGGCAGGTAGTCCGGTGTTGTGCAGCGGAATCCGACGCGGCCCGCAAGTGAGGCGATATCAGGAGAACCAAACAGTTCAGGCAAGGCGCTGTCTGTATCCTGCAAATGTTGCAGGTTGGTCCTGTGATCAGTTTCACTCAGTGCTGTGCCGGTTTCACCAACATTGTAAGTTGCCCCAAGTGTATGATTTCCTTCGATAGCGGGTGCCAGGTAGCCCCGGCCACAGATAACGGTTTTCAATGATCGGCTGGCGGATGTTTCCGGAAGTGTGGATATCTGCCCGCGAATGGGTTTGAGTGGCAAATGAGATGTTTGAGCGAAATGCCTGGATCCGTTGCCGCAGGCAATAACAGCAATATCGGCGATAGCGGCTGTTGCTCCGGAAGAGTCTTCAGCCAGCCACCGCTGCTGTTTATTCTGTTCGAGTCGATCTATGTCCGCCTGGATTACCTGTATATTCGGGTGCTCAGTTAATGTCCGGCACGTGTCGGGTGGATGGATCCAGCCGAGACCGGGGAAGAACAGGCCGCAGTCACTTGCCAACGCCACACCGGCAATGTCGACCAATGCTCCGGATGTTTTTAGCTGAACCAGATCATCGGGATAGCGTTGATCAATCTTCGGAAAATGTTCAATATCCGCTGGTGATTCCGGTAACACCAGCACACCGCTCGGATGCAGCCAGTGACGATGGTAGCGGCTGGAAAATAACAAACTGGCAAGCCCAAAGCGGGCCAAGACTGAAGATTTACTGGAAAGTTTCGGATAGAGGATACCCTGGGGGTTGCCGGAAGCCTCTTGTGCCAAACGGGTATGGCGTTCAATCAAGGTAACCCTTAACCCTCTCTCCGCCAGACTTCTGGCGGTACAGCAGCCGGCAATGCCACCGCCGATGATGATTGCTGAACAGGGGGTTGCCCGTTCTGTATTTTGTATATTCAGATACCAGGGAGGCAGGTATGGCGAGTTAACTGCCGCCGGTCTAGTGCTGATAGAAGCGGTAGCGAGGGGTAAACTGAGCATCTCGCCACGCAGCATATCCCGTTTGTGGCCAAACCCCGGTACTTTACTAACGCTGAAACCAACGGTAGCAAGACCTCTCTTGACGATACCTGCAGCAGTGAAGGTGCTGAATGTGGCATGCTGGCCGCTCAGGTCTGCAATATGCTGGAACAGATCATCTGTCCACATTTCGGGGTTTTTGGCTGGCGCAAAGCCGTCGAGAAACCAGGCATTTACCCGCGTATTGCCCTGTCGGGCAAATAACGGATGGTCGCTCTGTTTTATGGCCGCAAACATTTCACTGGCATCACCATAGAGCAGGGTAAGACGTATTTGCCCTTTTGCCATCGAGAGCTGATGAATGCCGGGAACAGCAATGGGGTATTGTTCAACAAGCTCAAGGCTCAAATTCGCGAGTTCCGGCCACAGGGCAAGAGCCCTTACTAAATCAGTTTTTGTCAGCGGGTATTTTTCTGCTGCGAGGTAATGCAGTGTACGTGCTGATGGCTTATCTGTATTTAATTGAAGCCATTGGTGGGCAGCACAGAGAAAGTTAAGCCCTGTGCCAAACCCGGTTTCGGCGATCGTGAAGTGTGGGAGGTCCTGTGCCTGCCACCTTTCTATCAAATCGTTCTGGTCAATGAAAACATAACGACTTTCATCGATACCACTGGCACTGGAGAAGTACACATCATTGAATATCGATGATTGAGGCTGCCCGTTTTCGGACCATTCGATTTCCGCTACTTGCAGATCATTCGGGGGAGCGGGGTGAGGAGGTGCTGTTTCTGTCATGAGATGTCGTGATACCGGATGGTAGTCTGGCAGCGCAGGCTAACGTTTGAATTCGTTAACAAGTTGCTGACACCAAAGTTGGACCCGTTGATCTGTCTGGTCAAACTGGGTTTCATCATCAATAGCAAGGCCGACAAATTGTTTACCACTCGCTGTTAATGCCTTTGATTGCTCGAAAGAATAGCCTGTAGTTGGCCAGTAACCGAGAGTGGTTGCCCCCAGACTTTTCACCTTGGCATGCAAATAACCTAATGCGTCGAGAAACCATTCCGGGTAGCCTTGCTGATCACCAATACCAAACAGGGCAACCTGTTTGTTGCTGAAATTAACAGCATCCAGCTGATCCCATACCTGTTCCCAGTCTTCCTGCAGTTCGCCGTAATCCCAAGTGGGAATGCCGAGTAGTAGTTGCTGATATGCATTCATGGTGGCAACGGGTTCCTGTGCAATATTGAACAGGTCGACCGGTACTTTCAGGTGCCTCATTTCAGCGACTATTTTTTCGGCAACAATTTCGGTATAGCAGGTAGACGAACCGTAAAACAACCCGATGGTTTTGGCGGGGAATGAACACAATGACGGCGTATTCATCATATCGCCCCTTGAAAACCGAGTTGCCGCCAAGACTCATAAACCACCAGCGCGGTGGCATTAGAGAGGTTCAGGCTTCGGCTGTTAGGCTGCATGGGTATTCTCAGAATATGTTCGGCTGGGAATCTGTTGAGAAAAGCCGGAGGCAAGCCTCTTGTTTCCGGGCCAAAAACGAGAGTGTCTCCCTGCTGAAAGCTGACCTCTGTGTATGCGGTATGGCCTTTGGTGCTGATGGCAAACATGCGTTGTGGCTGTACCGTCTCTTCAAAAGCGTGCCAGTCGTCATGTATGTCGACATCTTGATATTCCCGGTAATCGAGACCGGCCCGCTTCAGTCTTTTGTCATCCAGCTCAAAACCCAGCGGTTTTATCAGATGAAGCCTGAAACCGGTGTTGGCGCAGAGACGGATAATATTGCCGGTATTGGGGGGGATTTCGGGTTCGTAAAGTACTATATTCAGCATTGCGGTATGATGCAGTCAGAGCCTGGAAATTAAAAGGGTTGAGGACCGTTTATGAACAGCCATGACGAACTTTCCACTCTGGATGAGTATAAAGCCCACCATCGCCCTCACAAAATTGCCGCGCGGTTAGATGAGGGGCCTCCTTCCGTTTATCTCAAAGATTTTGTTTACGGCGCTATTGACGGTGCGGTGACAACGTTTGCCATCGTTGCTGGCGTGGCGGGAGCAGGCCTGTCGGCAGGCGTTATCATTATTCTGGGTTTTGCCAACTTGCTGGCTGATGGGTTCAGCATGGCTGTCAGTAACTTCCTGGGTACAAGGGCTGAAAACCAGCACAGGGAGAAAACACGGCAGCGTGAATTCGAAGAAATTAACGAATTTCCGGAGGGTGAAGCGGAGGAAATTCGGCAAATTTATGCCCGCAAGGGTTTTGAAGGGGATCTGCTGGAACAGATTGTAGAGGTCATAACCTCCGATGATCGGACCTGGGTTGATACCATGATTCAAGAGGAACACGGCATGACGTTGCAAGAACATGACGCCGTGCGAGCTGGCATCTCCACCTTTGCTGCCTTTGTGCTTGTGGGGTTGATTCCTCTGGTGACTTATCTGACAAACTGGATGGCTCCGAATACGATTGAGGAACCTTTTTTCTGGAGCTGCCTGCTGACAGCGATGGCTTTCTTTCTGGTTGGCGCAGCGAAGGGCAAATTCGTAGATCAGAACAGGTTCAGTTCCGGGATGGAAACCGTTGGTGTGGGTGGTATTGCGGCCATTATGTCCTATGCGGTGGGCGTGTTACTGAAGGGGTTGGTGGGGTAAAATTACTTTTTTTCCCAGAATCTGGCCATTTCCAGGTACATGAATGAGGCACTCCAGGTGATCATCACCAGGCCGATAAGTGCCTCCAGCCCGGCGACAAAGCGTAAGTTGTTGAATGGCACTACATCCCCATACCCCAGAGAAGAGTAGGTTGTAAAGGAAAAGTAGGCACAATCGAGCAAGGACTCGACCCTGTTGGCGGAACTGCTTTCCACAAGGTGGCCATAGTTGCCATCACTGGTCATGAAGTAATAGGCCGCTGCATATATCCAGACTTCCAAGACATGTGCACAAATCGCCCCCAACATGCCTATTGCCACCCGAAATCTGGGCAGGCAGGGTATTTTTGGCAGAACAATAGAAAGCCGACTGAGCACTTCATAGTGAATATAGACAGTGATAAACACCAGAAAACTGTTGATTACAATAACATTCAGCATGCACAGGCTCCGCTTAAATATTGCACTCCAGCTCAACAATCAGATCGTCGGACAGGGTTTCCAGCGCGCTTTGCAAGTCTCCCAGAGACAAGTTTTCCGGTAGGTGAATTTTGGCGTCAGCACGAAACAGTACTTCAGCGCTCATGGGGGCCTCTTCACAGGAGGTAGTCAGTTCCTCGACATTGACATGAAGTTTGGCGAGTAGTGTTGAAATTTCACCAACAATACCGGGACGGTCATTGCCAACGACATTCATGGAAACCAGCTGGCCGGTAGCGCGCTCAAAGGCTGCGCTGGGCTCTACGCTGATCCGGAGACCACTGCTTTTTAATTTGTGCAATTCGTCGATCAGTTGCTGCTGCTGGTGTTCGTTAATTTCTATCAGCAAGAGTCCTGCAAATTTTCCAGCCAGGCGAGACATACTGCTTTCCAGCCAGTTGCCGCCATTAGTGCGGACGACGTCGGCTATCTTTTCAACGATACCGGGGCGGTCATCGGATATAACTGTGAGTGCAAGATAGTTATTCATAGTCCGGTCCTCATTTGCCGGTATGTTTTGGCGCTATTATGCAGTAATGTAAATCATCAGGCCACGACTGGATCTGCCCTGTAAAGGCGGAATCAGTTCAGGGCAAGTAATTTCGGTCCATTGAATCAGGAACTGTTACCGGCTCCTTGAATCCAACAGTTTTCCCATCGATCAGGAATTTTATGATGACTCTTGTTAAACAGCTTCTATTGTACGTTTTGCTGGTGCCTTGTTTTTCTACTTTTGCGACAGAGGTGGCTGGTCAGGACAAGGGATCCCGATTGCAGTACGCTATTAATGGTGAGCACCGGACTGACAGTTTCGTTAGCAGGGATCAATATCGGCATCCTCGTCAGACACTGGAATTTTTTGAAGTTGAAGCGGATATGAGTGTGGTTGAGATATGGCCTGGCCAGGGCTGGTACACCGAAATTCTGGCACCGTATCTTTCTCGGGGTGTTTTTTACGCGGCACATTTCCCGGCAGGTGTGGGGGTGTCATTTTACGACAAATATCGTCGTTTGTTTGAGGAAAAGCTGGCGAGGAACCCTGATATTTATGGCGCCGTCAAGATCACGGATTTTGATCCGAAGCGAGCCGTACTGAGCGTGCCTGACAGCAGCCTTGACCGCGTGCTTACTTTTCGTAATGTTCACAACTGGTTGCGCACTGAAAGTGAGGCGACAGCCTTTGAGCTGTTTTATCGGGCATTGAAACCCGGCGGCATTCTGGGAGTGGTTGAACACCGCGCGCAAGCCAAAACTGATTGGAATACCATGAAGGACAGTGGTTACATGACCGAGCAGTATGTTATAGAGCTTGCCGAAAGCGCGGGATTTGTGCTGGAAGCGCGTTCGGAAATGAATGCTAACCCTAAGGATAATAAGCGACACCCCGAAGGTGTCTGGAGCCTGCCTCCAACGCTTCGCGGTGTGACTCCTGGCGGATACGAAGCCAGAAAATTTCTGGCCATTGGTGAGAGTGACAGAATGACACTGAAATTTCGTAAACCCGATCAAAATAACTGATTACTTTGGAGAGTGGCAATTGTGACAACAGCATCGGTCATTGAAATCCCGGCAAACCGACTCGCTTCGGAGATACTGTCTGCCATTATTGACGAGTTTGTGGCACGGGAAGGTACGGATTACGGTGCATCCGAAGTCAGTTTTGAAGCGAAAACCCGTCAGGTGCGCAACCAGATTGACCGAGGACAGGTGGTCATCTGCTTTGATCCGAAAACTGAGAGCTGTACGTTGCTGACCCGACAGCAGTTTCAGGTTTTGATGACGGAAAACTGCGCTGAAGACAATTCTATTCTGAGCTGACGTGATTTTTGCAGCATAATGAAATATCTGATGACTCAGGCTGATTCCGGTATTCGTGGATACGGCACTCTGATTCTTGCTCATGGTGCCGGTGCGCCTATGGACAGTGATTTTATGAATCAGCTCGCCGATATTCTGGCTCAGTTCGGGGTCACTGTGGTGCGTTTTGAGTTTCCCTATATGTCACAACGACGCAAAGATGGTAAGAAGCGACCGCCAAACCGGACACCACAATTGATCGAATGCTTCGAGGCAGTGATTGCCGATATCGACGCGATGCCGACGTTGCCGAAGCCTCTGATGGTGGGTGGAAAGTCAATGGGTGGGCGTATGGCGAGTATGCTGGCGGCCAATGAGCGAGTGAAAGGCGTGTGCTGCTTTGGTTATCCGTTTCATCCACCCGGCAAACCTGAAAAGCTGGCGGCGAGAGTGACACATTTACGGACAGTTGAAAAACCGGTGAAAATATTTCAGGGTACGCGCGATCCATTCGGCAAACCGGATCACCTGTCCGGTATTTTATTCAGTGATTCTGTGCAAATAGAGTGGCTGCAAGATGGCGACCACGACTTGAAACCGCGCATAGCGTTAGGGCTAACTCAAGAGCAGCTATTGAGGAGGGCTGCACAAGCGGTTGCCAAATTATTTGCAACAGTTTGTTAACTCTTCTTAGCGTGTACTAGAAAGCTTTTGCACTGCTTATTGCACTTGCTGCTTTCGCCGTGTTTTTTGATTTATCACCCATTGCACCTGTGTTTGTAACCCGGATAGAGGGTTGTAATCTGTCCTTTGTCTTCGTGAACATTTTTTCATCAATATCGAACGGGTAGTCTTGCAGATTTTTCGGATTCTCGGGATTTCCTATCCAGCGAGGATGGGGGGTGAACTGGCTGGAAATCAGGCTGCGTGTCAGGTCCATACTCTTAAAATTAATGCCGGTTATATCCGCCCAGGTATAAATAAAGTCAGCGGTGCTGTAAGGGCGATGAGCATAATGCTGCCATCTGTCTGTGTGATTTTCCGACTTGTATTCAGGGCTGGCCCAGATTATAAAAGGCACGGTATACATGGCTGGTAAAGGTGCAGCTTCATTGCGTCCCGTAAACAGCTGCTCTGACGTATCAAAAACTTCCTCGCCGTGGTCGGAAAAATAGACCAGCAGGCTGTTCCGGCTTTTCATTTTCAGGCATTTGATCAACTCTGCAACAACGTAATCATTATAGAGAATAGCATTGTCGTAGCTGTTGTATTCCTCCAGCAGGTCTTCGCTAATCCAGGAGGGTGCACTTTCAGCCGTTGTGAATTTCGCAAATGATGGAGGATAGCGATAACTATACTTGCGGTGCGTGCCCAGCAGATGAATAACAATCAGTTTCTTTTTTGCGCTGGAGTCAAGGGCCTCAATAAGAGGCTGGATAACAACATCATCGTACTGTCTGAAATTCTGGTTCCTGTTGTTGTTAAGGTAAATTTGATGATCCGCGAGTTGGGAGAGCGTGGTCAACATAGTGTTGCGCCGGGTTTGAGTTTGCTGGTTCGTTATCCAGGTGATTTCATATCCGGCCTGCTTCATCATATTGAGCAATGTTGGCTTATCAAAAAAATCATTCGGATTTTTTGAGTTGGCAAATGACAACACCTGCTGCAATGCTTCGATGGTGTAGGGACGGGCGGTAACCACGTCATCGAAGACAGTCAATTCGTCTCGTATGGTATCCAGCATGGGGGTGGTTTTCCGGGAGTAGCCATACAGGCTCATCCGTTGGCGATTGGTCGATTCACCAATGACCAGAACAAAGGTTTTTTCAGCGTCGGCGTTTTTTTCCTTGAAGTCAGCCAGAGGCGGCAGCTGGTTGTTAGCGTCCAGAATGTTATTCATCGAGGTTAGTTGTTGTTGATACTTAATGAACCCCACCACCAGGTTCCAGGGTGCAACAGGCTCCATTCTGATCATCTGGTGATACCAGCCTGCCGAGAGGCTGGCGCCTTCTATCAGGCGGGTATTGATAATTGGCCAGCATGTGATGAGTGTAAAAATAATGATAAGTGTCATCCGGTAACGCAGGCTCGCTGCAACGGGTTGTATCTTTTTCCACATCCAGAAAGGTATCAGGCAAAAGCCCGTTAGTACCAAAGGATGCCACCAGCGCAGATAGGAGCTGATAAATTCAAAACTCTCTGCGGCATTGGATTCAAAAATAATAAAAATGGTGCTTTGCGAAAACTCCTGACCGTAGATAAGCCAGTATCCCAGGCTGGCAAGCGCGCCGAGTAACATTGGCAACCCAAACAGTGCGGCGAGAAACTTTGCCCTTGAGGGAAATAAAAGTATGGGTATCAGACCGATAACGCCTAGCAATATGGACTGTCGCAATCCAACTGTACCGGTCATCCCGGTAGTCAGTAGCAATAGCTGGAAACTGCCGGAAAAATACAGGAAAAAAAAGTAAATCCAGAGAATTGGGTGGTTTTTTGAAAACGATGATTTACTCATAAAAGACCGCGTTCTTGTTGTTGATCGTTCCTGTAGCAGGCCGTCCCTGATAGCAGGAGGCTCCCGTGTTGTGAGTGGCAATCACCTTCAGAGCAAGATTATTAACCAGACCAGAACCACCAATATCAGAGATAGCAGCTGCGCTGCGCTACCCATGTCTTTGGCCCGTTTCGATAAGGGATGTATCGCCAGAGATATTCGGTCAATAGTGGCTTCTATGGCTGAATTGATGATTTCAATGATGAGCGTTAAAAACACGACGCAAACGAGCAGTGCGCGCTCCGCACTGGTGACATCCAGAAAAAAAGCGGTAGGTATAAGAATGAAGTTGATCATCAATAATTGCCGGAAAGCAGCTTCGAGCTTGAAGGCAGCAGCCAGACCACTGAAAGAGTAGCCTGTAGCGAGTAATATTCGCTTTAAGCCTTTGTTTCCTTTTACAGCCTCATTGCTGGTTCGAATGATGTGCGGAACAGGTGTGTCCGATAGCGGCATTCTCATCATGGATGTACCTGATACCTTAATAAGTGTCGTCCTGAGGGTATTGGGCTCACGCATCCTTACAGCAGCCTGTTATTTGTAGTCTGCTGACGGTCAGATTTTTCAGTGTGTCTAAATCTTTCCCGCCATTGCCAGGGAATGATAAAGGTGAAAACTTAAGAGAACCTTATGTACAGGTTCTTCCAAAAGAATTGTTTATGCGTAGGGTTAAAGAAGGGGGCGGCACTAATAATCCGGGGCTTATCTGAAGAGAAACCACGGTGTGCGGCCTGTCAGGTTGTATTGTTTCTCATCAATTGCACAAGCTGCCGGCTTTAGCCGAGCCAGCCAGTCCGGAAAGAAAGCCCTGCTATTACAAACAAAATCGAGATGATGGTAACCGGCACGATATGCCAGGCCATAACCACCAGATTCTTTTCGGAAAGGCAGGGAATAACGCGTAATTTTGCATCAAGTGCAAATCCGAAAGTTATTGCCAGAAGCGCGATTTTTACCAACAGAATGCGGCTGACCGGGTTGGATAAATCAAGCCACTGGGTTAAATCCGGTAGTATTCGATAGGCCATTAACAGTCCGGTGATTATCTGGATAATGAGAGCGGGCATACCGATTTTTTCATAGGCGGTTTCAAATTTCAGCAGCTGCTCCGCAGAGCGTTCTTTCAACACGCGGGGTAATACCACGGTGGAGAGGACAATATGGCCGCCGGTCCAGATAGTAGCTGCCAGTAAATGCAGTAACAGTAGTATCTCGTACATCTTTGTGACTCCGGTTAACGAATGATAGGAGGCGGGTCAATCACTCGGTCAGGTTGTTGATTTTTTCCGACCCGCGTATCTTCAAAAGGATATTGCGCACCAGGACCAGTACCGGATATAGCAGTTTTGCGCGTTTCTCTGACTTGAAAATCCGGTAGTTTAATCGGTTAAAAAAACCTGATCTGTCGCTGATCCTGGCTAATACGGAAATGGCTGCGCTGCCGTAATAAAGCTGTTTGCCAGTCTTTACGACGATTCCCCTGTCAATATCTATTCCATAAGCAGTGATTTCTGTCATCACATCACTTTTTTTTCTGGCATTCACCATGATTAATTTCCCTCCATCTTTGTTCGGGCGAATAGCCTGACAGTAGTGTC
This sequence comes from Pseudomonadales bacterium, assembly GCA_024234435.1. Lineage (NCBI taxonomy): Bacteria > Pseudomonadati > Pseudomonadota > Gammaproteobacteria > Pseudomonadales > Pseudomonadales bacterium. Next base: position 1,321,137 of record JACKOF010000001.1, on the reverse strand, counting down.
TGCATACAGGGCATTCTCCATCGAACACTACCATTATCTCTTGCCGGGGCGGGATCATGTCATTCATGTCAGTCTACGGAACCAGCACCTCATTAACCCAGCGCCCGTTTGTTAATCTGTAAAGTGTTCGCTCATGAAGTCCGTCTTTTGGTGATCCCAGCCAGACTTCTATGGATGTGGCGACTATGTCGACACCAATAGCATTGTCGGCATAGTCGATATCCTGCTCGGACGGGTATTTTTGTTTGAGCTGTTCCATGCCTTCAAGAAACTGGCTTCTGGTGGCGATCGGACTGCTCTGTGTGGAGTCTGTCTGGTAATAGTGATCCAGCAGTTTTGATTCGTAGGGTTTGTGTTGCCAGTGTAACGCCATCTCTTGCGCGGACAAGGGATTCAACTGCCCCCGAATTCGGTATTGTTGCATCAGCGAAGGCCAGAAAACGAGCAATTCGCAATTGGGCAGCAAATTCATGTCTCGCCATTTTGGGGATGTCTCGTTAATGAATATCCTAAAGGCGTCATCGGTAACCATTCTCAATACCAAGGTTCTCAGAGAAGCCTGTTTGTCTTCCGAGGTGGTTGCCAGAAAGCAATAGGTTGCATTTGCATCACGGTTTGATTTGGCTTTTTGCCAGTTGCTTTTAAATATGTCGACAGGGTTGCACACGGGCATTTTCATTTCCTGTTAGGGGTTTTATCGTGTGATATTGGGGTGTGGTAATGAGAGGACCCTTAAGGTTCATCGATGATCAGCGGGGGGTGTTTGGCTTTTGCCCTGAGCCAGTTCAGGCTTTTGAGTATGCCGGGTTGTGAAACGACCTTGCGTTCAAGTGTATATTTTCCCGGATAGTCCAACAGTAGAACGCCCATCAGTATGGTAAGTAAACCCTGCCCAGGCAGTACCAGCATAAGAATGCCACCACAGAGAAGAACCACGCCCAGAAGATTTTTGCCGATTAACAATAGAAGCCGAATTACGGGGTGCTGCTTTTTCCAGCGTGTTGGCGTACGTTCCTGGTGGCTAAAATAATCCTCCGGTATCCGGGATACCAGCCAGGGCAGGGACGCCAGACTGAAGACAAAAACAAAAAAGGATACAACGCCCAGCCAGGTGAGTAGTGTGTGGTGTTCTGACGCCCAGCCGAGCATCAATCGGACTCCAGTGTATAAGGGAGTGGACTTAACAAAAAGGTCGCCGGTGGTTCACTGCCGATGATGATACGCTCGGCTGCAGCGGCTTCTGCCGTGAGGACCACAAGGGCCTCGACTTTGTTGCTGTCTACTTGAACCGAGCTGACGATATTACCCACACTCTGACCTTCTTCTGTCAGCTTGCAGGCGCTTCCGGCTACGGGTACAACAGGTGCATCAATAACAAGATGGTACATTCGGCGTTTGAGCTTGCCCAGGTATTTCATGCGGGCGACAACTTCCTGTCCGGTGTAGCAACCCTTTTTGAAACTGATTGCCCCGGCGGCTTGTAGATTGAGCATCTGGGGAATAAACATCTCAAATGTAGCTTCCACCACCTGACCAAGGCCCAGTTGAATCATCTGTAATTGCCACAATTGTGTACCGGCAGGTTGCGCCTTTTGGGTAAGTGTTGACCAGTAGTTCTCCAGTTCTGCAAATGGCACCACTATCAGCCAGCAGTTGTTGGCAACCTTGACAGCGAAACAGTCTCCCTGTTGTGTCATGTCATTGCTTTCAATGGGCAGATTCGGGAAGCAGGAAGCAAGTAATTTATCGGCTTCCGGGCCGCAGAGCCCGAGCTGTGCGTACGCCTGCGATGCGTCTTCCAGTTGTGCTTTGAAAAAGGGTGCAAATTTATTCAGTGTGCTGTGGGTAGATGCAACCAGATCTGCCGACATAGTCAGCAGTATTTGCTGCTCTGCAAGCTGTAATGCTCTGAAAGTATTGAGCATACGACCTTTCGGGTTGCATTGAGCACCAGGCAGGCTCCGAGTGTTTGACAGTTCCCTGAAATCACAAGTCATTTGCCCCTGAAGGAATTCGTTCGCACGCTCCGCTGATACTTTTAAGACACCCATATTGGCAAGAGGAACCAGTCGTGTTGATTCCCGAAGATTGGCGTAGTCTGCAATGGTTTCGCCGAAGGATACGCTGTTGTCCTCGGCCAGAGTCGCGTCAAGATTATTCAGAAATGTCAGCCAGTTGTTCATAGTCAGCCAGAAAATAAAAGATGCTGTATCTTAGTGGGTAAACCTCATTGCTTCCACTATAATGCGCGTTATAACCGGAAAGCGTGCAGAGTGAGTTTATCCTGTCTGCCAGGTGATCTGTTGTCGATGATGTCTTTAATTACAGGGTTACGTGAAAATGGAAAAAAACCGACTTGTCTGGGCCAGTCGTCGTGGCATGCTGGAGTTGGATCTGTGGCTGTTACCCTTTGTTGAAAAAATTTATCCGGGTCTGGATGATGTGGACAAGGAGCGCTATCACAAACTGCTTGAAGGCGAAGATCCGGATCTCTTTGCCTGGTGTATGGGGCACAGAATACCGGAAGATCCCGATCTGAAAATTATTGTTGATATTCTTCGCAGCACTCGTGACCAAATCCGTTGAGATACAAATTTGCCGTTCAAACCAACAGCTGACTTGGCTATTGCTGATTCACCTTTTGGTGCTGACCCTGTTGCTTTGTTTGCCAGTGACAGAATGTCTTCAATTGACTCTATCTGCAGGTGTCGTTTTTGGTGGGGTGAGCCTTGTTAGGGAATGGCGTTGCCTGCCCCATCAAAGGGTGATCTGTCGAGATAAGCGGTGGGTTATTGATGGCTCAGTCGGCCCGGAAGAAGTTGAACTCAGGCAGTGGTACCGCTTGGGTCGCGTGCTGGTGCTGCATTTTGATGGAGGCAGGTATCTGGTTCTGTTCCCCGACTCTCTGGACAAATCAGGTTATAGCCTGTTATTGCAAAAGCTGCGTTTTTCGTAGATTTTGCCGTCCTTGTATTTGTGATGTTTCTTGTACCCTGTCAGTACGACGTTCGTGTCGTTTTAGGTGATGACGTTCTGTCCTGCAAAGTTGATTGGTACAATCACAGTATCCCTTGCGATTGGCGAGGTTTCCGGATAATCCAGTGTGTAATGCAGACCACGGCTTTCGCGGCGTTGTTGCGCGCAGCGAATGATCAGCTGGGACACCATTGTCAGGTTTCTCAGCTCCAGTAAATCCGGTGAAATTTTATAGTTGCTGTAATACTCATGAATTTCTTTTTGTAGCATTTCGATCCGGTGCTGGGCCCGCTCCAGTCGTTTTCGGGTACGGACAATACCGACATAGTCCCACATGAAGCGTCGTAACTCGTCCCAGTTATGGGAAATGATGACATCTTCATCGGAGTGAGTGACCCGGGAGGCATCCCATTCCGGAGCTGTATCAACGTCTGGAATCTGCTCAAAGGATGCGTCGATGGCTTGCGCAGCCGCGCGACCATAGACAATACATTCCAGCAGTGAATTACTGGCCATACGGTTGGCACCATGAAGCCCGGTAAATGCCGTTTCGCCTACGGCGTAGAGATTTTTCAAATCGGTGCGCCCTTGCTGATCGACCAGAATTCCGCCACAGGTGTAATGCGCTGCGGGCACAACGGGAATGGGTTCTTTGGTGATATCTATACCGTATTTGAGACAGCGCGCTTTGACAGTAGGAAAGTGGGACTCGATAAATTCTGCCGGTTTGTGAGTGATATCCAGATAGACGCAGTCACTGCCGAGTCGTTTCATCTCGTGGTCGATGGCCCGCGCAACAATATCTCTGGGGGCCAATTCTGCATCGGGGTGGAATTGTGGCATAAAGCGATCACCATTGGGCAGGCGCAACAATGCGCCCTCGCCGCGGAGTGCCTCAGTAATCAAAAATGCTTTTGCATTAGGATGATAGAGACAAGTCGGATGGAACTGGTTGAATTCCATATTGGCAACACGACAGCCCTTGCGCCAGGCAATAGCAATACCGTCGCCACTTGCTCCGTCCGGGTTACTGGTATAAAGATAGGCTTTGCTGGCACCGCCTGTTGCCAGCACGACAGCTTTTGCCTGAAACAGGCAGACCTGATCACGTTTTGCATCCAGAACATACGCACCGGTACAGCGGATGGCTCGAGACCCTTTATCAGCCTGGGTGATCAGGTCAACAACCAGGTGATGCTCAAAAATTTCAATATTGGGGTGAGCCAGCACCTTCGCCGACAGGCTGCCTGAAACCTCTTTACCTGTGGCATCGGCAGTGTGAAGCACCCGACGATGACTGTGGCCACCTTCCTTGGTCAGGTGGTAGTCGTGGCTATGGTCATCCCTTGAGAAATTAACGCCCTGGGAAACCAGCCATTTGATTGCCGAAGGGCCGTTTTCAACTGTGTGTCGAACAGCATCTTCATGGCATAACCCGTTTCCGGCTATTAAAGTATCCTTAATGTGTGCTTCCAGGCTGTCTTCAGAGTCAAGCACTGCGGCGATTCCGCCCTGGGCCCAGAGTGTTGAGCCTGAAGAGATTTTGGATTTGCTGATAAGGGCGATCTTGTAGCGATCGGCAAGGTGAAGCGCTACAGTCATGCCTGCTGCGCCGCTGCCAATAATCAAAACATCGTGAAAATAATTGGGTTGCATTTGTGAATTTGTAGTTGTTGTGAGTCGGCGCTATTTTGAGTGCACGCATGATAGTATAGCGGCACGAAAATGGGTACCTTGTAAATCAGGCTCGATTGCTTGCGAACTATTTGGTGCCATAAGGGTCTAGCAAGCTGTTAAAAAAAATCGCGATAGAGATTGAGTAAATATTTCCCCGGAGAGTGTTGTTGAGAAGTATATGGAAGCTGAACAGATAAAAGAAACGGACAAGCAGCTGGTTAAGCGTGTACAGAAAGGGGATAAGAGAGCCTTCGATCTGCTGGTGTTGAAGCACCAATACAAGGTGCAGGCGATTGTCAGCCGTTACATCAAGGATTTTGATGAAGTTAATGACGTAACCCAGGAAGCGTTCATCAAGGCCTACAGAGCGATTGCCAGATTTCGGGGAGATAGCCAGTTCTACACTTGGCTCTATCGTATTGCGGTTAATACTGCGAAAAACTATCTGGTGTCTCGAAATCGCCGTCCGCCTGCAAGCGATGTGGATGTGGCTGATGCTGAATATTATTCAGGCAGTGACAACCTCAAGGACGTTGGCTCGCCGGAAGAGCTGATGTACCGCGATGAGCTGGAAGCAGTTGTGGACGATGCCATTAAAGGGTTGCCGGAAGATTTGCGCACCGCCGTAACTTTACGCGAATTCGAAGGTCTCAGCTATGAAGAGATCGCTGATGTTATGGGTTGCCCGGTAGGTACAGTGAGATCACGAATTTTTCGAGCCAGGGAGTCCATTGACCAGCAAGTACAAAATCTGGCAGAAGGGCTTCTGAAATAGTTGGTAAATGTGGGGAACCATTCTTCCCTTTTTATGTCTGATCAGCTAGATTTCAGATCATTGGTATTTTAAACGGACTAAACGGCACAGGCGGATCGTCCGAAAAATCAATAAACACATTGAAAAGTGGATAAAACATGAGCAATTCCGATTCTTTCAGAGCAGAAGCAATTTCGGCACTTATGGATGGTGAAACTGATGAGATGGAGTTTCATAGGGTACTCAAGGATGTCAACTCAAACACTGAATCCCGTGATCGTTGGCACCGTTACCAGATTGCCTCTGCGGCCATGCGCAAGGAGCTTCCGGAAAGGCTGGTGGATTTATCAGGCTCCATTCGCGATGCAATAGAACTGGAAGGCAAGCCTTCGTCGTTTGCACAGCGCTTCATCAGTCCGATTGGCAGATTTGCCGTTGCCGCCTCTGTTGCTTTGGTTGCAGTACTTGGGGTACAGCAGTTTAATCAAGAGCAGCAGGTCACTGCTGGCAGCGGTGCGCCTATAGCCGTAATAGATCCTGTTGAGCAGAGCGCTACACCGGCCCAGTTGCCATCCACGTTTAATCTGCCACGGGTTCCGGTCAGAACTGTGAGTGCGACCAGTGGTGGTCAGCAACAGCAACCAGTAGCATTAATCTCCAGGCAAGCGATACCGGATAAAGCAACTCAGGAACAGATCCAGAAGTACCTTAATGAACTTATGTTGCGGCATACTGAAAATGCCTCGTTAAATACGAGTCAGGGTATGTTACCCTTTGCGCGGATGCCCCAAAAACAACCTGACTGATTGACAGGAACCACAGGAAGATAAGTTTTCGATAATGGTGCTATCGCTGCAAGTATTACCTACACGAACTACCTCCCCAATATTAAAAGCGCTACTGGTTTCTCTGGTGGCGTTTTTTTGTTTTTCGTCAAATGCTGAAGATGAATTGCCAGTTGAGCAGTCTTCGGAGCAAACAGTTTCCATTACCAAGACTTCCGTTGTTAATTTGCTGGAAAAAATGGCGCAGGCAAACCGTTCATTGACATATCGAGGAATTTTCACCTACGAACATGGTGGGATTCTGAAGACGATTGAGGTTGCCCACGCCGTTCGCGATGGCATGGAGTATGAGAAACTCACACACCTGAACGGACCGCTGCGTGAAGTTATTCGGCATGGGAAAAGGCTGGATTGCCAGCGAGTAGGGGATATGCTGCTGCTGGGGCTAGGCTCAGAGTTGGAAGATGCGATGTATTCCCGTCTTGAAGATCACTACAGCATCTATATCAAGGGTGAAAACAGAGTCGCCAATCGCGATGTGATAAGCGTGCATGTAGTGCCAAAAGATAAATACCGCTATGGGTATCTGTTGTCCATTGATAAGAAGACGGGCTTGTTGCTGCAGTCATTATTAATTGACCACTCAGGCAAGGGTAACCGGGTTCTTGAGCGTTTTCAGTTTGTGCAGCTGGAGCTGGGAGCGATGATCAATGAGGCCGATGTTATGCCTTCTTCCGCCGATCATGTGGTCGCTTCAGCAGAAAGCCTGCCCTGTGCAGGCGCAAAGCAGCCTGCTGACAGCCAGCGACAGTGGCGCGCTGCCTGGTTGCCTCCCGGGTTTGCATTTGCGGGCTATCAGCCTCGGACAGAAAAAACCGGAGAATCGTTGATTTACACCGATGGCCTGGCGGTGTTTTCGATATTTGTGGACACCCAGGAATTAATTGATCTTCCCGAAGTCGAAGCCCGCAGAGGCGCAACCTTCGCGTATATGGTGCGAAAGGGTATTGATAACAGGGACTTCCTGATTTCTATAGTGGGCGAAATTCCGTCCGCTACCGCGAAGCAGATTGCCCATTCAGTGGCCCCCTTACAGTAGGTGAAACAGAAGTAGGCAGTAGGTGAAGCAGCAGTGGGTGAAACAGGCCGGCAGACGAAATAGGCAGAAGCTTGAATCAACTGGCGAGAAGATATTACCGTGATTGAAGAAAGAGGAATAATTCGCTCCGTTGAAAAGACGGCTCTCTGGGTGGAGACGGTTCAGAAGTCTGCATGTTCCAGTTGTGGTTCGGAAAAAAATTGCGGTCAGAATACTTTAATAGAAAGTCTTTTACACAAAACCACCGGTAATACAACATCGATTCGGGCGCTGTTGCCGGATGGTGATAGGAACCATTATCGGGTTGACGAGCAAGTACTTATCGGTGTGCCTGATCATGTGGTGGTTAGTGGTACCTTGCTGCTGTACTTTCTGCCCTTGTTGACGTTGGTTATTGGTGTGACAGTGGCTTATCAGTGGAGTGGTGCTGATTCGATGATAGCATTGGGAGCACTTTCCGGTCTGATTGTTGGCGGTGGGCTGGTGAGGCTTCATTCCCGTCATTGTTATAATGATCCGGCTATCCAGCCGGTAGTATTAAAAAAGCTTTAAATGTTAAGTTCAAAACCATAGTTTTTCGGAGGACATCATGCGAAAGTTGGTTGTTGGTTGGATGTTAACGATTGGTTTTTTGGCGCCGTTGTTAGCTGTTAGCGCAAACTTGCCGGATTTTACCGGTTTGATTGAAAAGAATTCGCCAGCAGTGGTAAAGATTAACACCGTTGCCAAGGTAGGGGGCGCGAGCCGCATACCGAATATTCCCTATGGCGAGTTACCGGAAATATTCCGCGATTTTTTTGATGGTTACCGGGATCAGCAGCCCAGAGAAGCGCGCTCAATGGGGTCGGGTTTTATTATTTCTGAAGATGGTTATGTGCTCACTAACCACCATGTTATCGAAAGAGCTGACGATATAATGGTGCGCCTGAGTGATCGGCGCGAATTCAGCGCCAAAGTCATTGGTGCAGACAAACGCTCTGATCTGGCATTACTGAAAATCAATGCGGATGATTTGCCGACAGTTACTTTTGCGGAGCCGGAAGACCTGAAGGTAGGGGAATGGGTGGTTGCAATAGGTTCTCCATTCGGTCTCGATTACTCGGCCAGTGCCGGTATTATCAGCGCTATTGGTCGCAGTATTCCCACTAAAAGCGGTGATAATTACGTGCCTTTCATTCAGAGTGATGTGGCAATCAACCCGGGTAATTCCGGTGGGCCACTGTTTAACCTGGACGGTGAAGTGGTTGGCATCAATTCACAAATTTATACCCGCTCCGGTGGTTCCATTGGCGTATCTTTTGCGATACCCACTAGCCTGGCGCTTGAAGTGGTTGATCAGCTTAAGGCCAAAGGTCGTGTCGATAGAGGCTGGTTGGGTGTTTATATTCAGGACATCGATAAGGAGCTGGCAGAATCTCTTGAGCTGGACCGACCTCAGGGCGCCCTGATCGTGCAGGTGGAGCCGGATGGTCCGGCAGACAAGGCAGGCATTCGTGCGGGCGATGTGATTCTTTCCTTTGACGGTAAATCTATTGATGAGTCAGGCGATTTGCCTCATGTTGTCGGCTTGTTACCTCCGGGTAAAAACGTGACGGCACAATTGATGCGCAAGGGCAAATCCAGAACGGTGAAGGTTGAGGTGGGCGCCTTGCCAGGTCAGGTTTCGGCGCAGGGTGATTCTCCGGGGCAGGGTGATCGGCTGGGGCTTTCACTGCGGGAGCTGGATGAAAAATCCGCCCGTAACTGGAACCTTCGAGGTGGCGTTGTTATTACCGAGGTTTTTCCGGATACCGCAGCGGCACGTACCGGACTGAGGCCCGGAGATGTTATCGTCCAGCTAGGTTACAATGCTATTCAGAATCTTCAGGAGTACCAGGCGATAATTGATGACTTGCCTGAGAAGTCACCGGTAGCGATTCGTTTTTTCCGAGCAGGTCGGCCGGTGTTCAGAACGATCGAAATACGCTGATTGCCCTCCGTCCGTTTTATTTCACGAATCGCCGCCCGGAAACGGGCGGCGGTTAGTGCGTGAAGCAAGCAAATAAGCTAGACTGCGCGTCCCGGAGCACGCTCCGGCTTCCTTGCAGGTTTTATTGCAAGCCTTTATCGATTTTCTAGACGTTCAGCAGGAATATTGACAGCCTCGTGTCCGATTTAACCCATATTCGAAATTTTTCTATCATTGCCCACATTGATCATGGAAAGTCCACTATCGCCGATCGTTTTATACAAGTCTGTGGTGGCTTAAGCGAGCGCGAAATGGCCGCTCAGGTGCTCGACTCGATGGATATCGAAAGAGAGCGGGGAATTACCATCAAAGCGCAAAGTGTGACACTGAATTACACAGCCAAAGATGGCAAGACATATCAGTTGAATTTTATCGATACTCCGGGGCATGTGGATTTTTCCTATGAGGTATCCCGCTCTCTGGCGGCCTGTGAAGGTGCATTGCTGGTGGTGGATGCAGGGCAGGGGGTTGAGGCGCAGTCTGTAGCAAACTGTTATACGGCTATTGCTCAGGGACTTGAGGTGATTCCGGTTCTTAACAAGATGGATCTGCCTCAGGCAGAGCCCGAAAAGGTGATTGAGGAAATAGAGGATATCATTGGCCTCGACGCGCAGGATGCTGTTCGCTGCAGTGCCAAAACCGGTATCGGCATTGATGAAATCCTGGAAGAGCTGGTTTTGAAAGTGCCACCACCCAAGGGTGATATTAATGCACCCTTGCAGGCTCTGATTATTGATTCATGGTTTGACAACTATCTGGGTGTGGTGTCGCTGGTGCGAGTGATGCAGGGTACGCTCAAGAAAAAAGACAGAGTGATTGCCAAATCTATCGGCAAGCCTCAGGTTATTGACAGTATCGGTGTTTTTACTCCCAAAAGGCTGGAAACAGGGCAATTGAAGGCCGGAGAAGTAGGTTTTGTGGTTGCCGGTATCAAGGATATCCACGGTGCCCCGGTGGGGGATACGTTTACCCATGTACACACTTCGGATGTTGCCGCACTGCCGGGGTTCCAGCGGGTAAAGCCACAGGTTTATGCGGGTATGTTTCCGATCAGCTCAGATGATTTTGAAGACTTTCGCGATGCGCTGGCAAAACTCACACTTAATGATGCCTCGCTTTTTTATGAGCCGGAAAGTTCCGATGCGCTGGGCTTTGGTTTTCGCTGCGGTTTTCTGGGCATGCTCCATATGGAGATTATTCAGGAACGTCTGGAGCGAGAATACGATCTTGACCTGATTACCACAGCACCTACTGTGGTTTACGAAGTGCAGAAAACCAGTGGCGACGTGGTACAGATCTCCAGTCCGTCAAATTTGCCCGATCCAGCCTATATACAGGAACTGCGGGAGCCTATCTGTGAGGCGAATATTCTGGTGCCAAAGGATTATCTGGGCAATGTGATTACACTTTGTGTCGAGAAGCGCGGTGTACAGAAAGACATGCAGTTTGTCGGTGGTCAGGTTTCCATACGCTACGAGTTGCCAATGAGTGAAGTGGTGATGGACTTTTTTGATAAATTGAAGTCTGTCAGCCGAGGATTTGCTTCACTGGATTATAATTTCACACGCTTTCAGGCAGCGCCGCTGGTGCGGCTTGACGTTCTGATTAATGGTGAAAAAGTGGATGCGCTGGCATTAATTGTGCACAGGGACAACTCCCAGAGCAAAGGCCGTCAGTTGACAGAGAAAATGAAAGAGCTGATTCCTCGGCAGATGTTTGATGTGGCGATTCAGGCCGCAATCGGTGGCCATATCATTGCCCGAACAACAGTGAAAGCACTGCGTAAAAATGTGACGGCAAAGTGTTATGGTGGCGACGTGAGCCGTAAGAAGAAGTTGCTGGAAAAACAGAAAGCCGGTAAAAAGCGGATGAAACAGGTTGGCAGGGTGGAAATTCCACAGGACGCATTCCTGGCCGTACTGAAAACAGACAGTTGATGACGTATTCTGTTCGATGAGCGAGAAACCCGCGCAACCGTTTATTGTGATAGTTGGAAGAGAATAAGACAGATTATGGATATTAATTTCCCCCTCATTTTGGTGATTCTGACTGCTGTCAGTGGTTTTGTCTGGGCCCTGGACAAAATTTTTCTTGCCTCTCGCCGCGGCGAAAATGAGCCGAGATCTGGCTGGGTAGAATATTCAGGATCTTTTTTTCCGGTACTGTTGGTAGTGCTGGTATTGCGCTCGTTCCTGTTTGAGCCTTTTCAGATACCATCCTCATCCATGGTGCCAACGCTGAAAGTAGGCGACTTTATACTGGTGAATAAATATGCCTATGGCCTGCGTCTGCCTGTTACTGGTACAAAAGTGATCGCAGTGGATGATCCCCGGCGCGGTGATGTTATGGTGTTTTTCCCGCCAAATGACGACCGGTATTTCATTAAACGGGTGATTGGCTTGCCGGGTGATGAAATTCATGTGGTCAACAACCAGCTTTATATTAATGGCAAGAAGATAACGCAGACAGCCGTCAATTCAGAAGGTGAGGACCCGCGTTATTTGCTGGCAGAGGAAGCGTTGGGAGAAGAGGGCCATTTGATACGCAAGCAACGCTTTGCCAGCCGCTATGGACAGAACTATTCTACTGTGGTGCCGCAGGGTCATTATTTCATGATGGGAGATAACCGGGATAATAGCAGTGATAGCCGTGTCTGGGGGCCTGTTCCCGAAGAGAATATCGTTGGCAAGGCTGTTGTCACCTGGATGCACTGGGATAAGTTCTTCAGCTTGCCGAGTTTTCAGGGGGTTGGCACAATTCGTTAAGCATGATTGATCGTTTAGGGTGTTCGCTGATAAACCATTTTGGAACATAAGCAAGGGGGACCGATATGTTGGCACGAGGAAGACTTGCAGGAAAACAACAGGGACTAACCACGATAAGCTGGCTGGTGGTATTAGCTGTGCTGGGTGTGCTATTGACGGCCGGATTCAAGCTGGGGCCGCTCTACCTTGATAACTATTTTGTGCGGGCAGCGATTCATTCTCTGGCCAATGAGAATGTAGCCGAAATGACCAACGCTGATATTCGACGCCGCATGAGTAATACATTCACTGTTAACAATATTCGTGATGTAAGCGTTAAGGATATGGTTATTACTCGGGAGAAGAAGCGTATTCTGGTCAGTCTCAATTACGAAAAGCGCGTCAATTTCATGGGTAATCTTGATTTTGTCGCTGTCTTTACCAATGAATACGATAGTTCCGAAAAACAGTGATAGACAGCCGACAACGACTTCAGGTGCAACTGGGTTATGAATTTAAAACAGTGGCTCTGCTGGAACTGGCGCTCACGCATCGCAGCTGCGGTGCCCGAAATAATGAGCGCCTGGAGTTTCTTGGGGACGCGGCCCTTAATTTCATCATGGGTGAAGCGCTTTACCAGCAGCTGACAGCGGTTGATGAAGGTGATCTGAGCCGCCAGCGGGCAACCCTCGTAAAAGGGAAAACGCTAGCCGAAATTGCCCGGGAGCTGAATCTTGGAGAACACCTGCTGTTGGGATCGGGTGAAATGAAAAGTGGTGGTCATCGTCGTGATTCCATCCTCGCTGATGCGGTTGAGGCTATTATCGGTGCAATATATCTGGATAGCGGTATGGCGGAATGTAAAAAGTGTGTGCTTCGCTGGTTTGCATCCCGACTTAACAAGGTTTCTGCTTCTGCGGATCAAAAAGATGCCAAAACACGCCTGCAGGAATTTTTGCAGGGCCGAAGCCGCCCACTACCACAGTATTCGGTGGTTGCTGTGAGTGGAGAACAACATTGTCAGCACTTCTCCGTGCAATGTGAGGCTGATGGCCTGGATCGCCCTGTTACGGGTAAGGGAAGCAGCCGCAAAGAAGCTGAAAAGCTCGCTGCCGAGAAAGCTCTGAAAATACTGCAAGGTAACATTATTGATGGTTAAACAGGAATCGACGACCCATTGCGGTTACGTAGCGATTGTTGGGCGTCCCAATGTTGGCAAATCAACACTGCTAAATCATCTGCTAGGGCAAAAACTCAGCATCACCTCGCGCAAGCCACAAACCACACGGCACAACATGCTGGGGATTAAAACGGAGGGTGATTACCAATTGATATTTGTTGATACCCCCGGCTTGCACAGCAATCAGCAAAAAGCTATTAACCGGTACATGAACAGGGCTGCGGAGAGCGCCATTCGCGATGTCGATGTTGTCGTATTTGTGGTGGACCGGACATCCTGGAATGACGCTGATGACAAAGTTGCCGAAGAGCTGAAAAAAGTCAGCTCCCCGGTGATTGTTGCGGTCAATAAGCTGGACCGTGTTGAGGATAAGGCATTACTGCTCCCCCACTTGAAAGCGCTCGCGGAGCGTTTGCCAAATGCTGAAATTATGCCGGTTTCGGCGTTGCAGGGGGTTAACCTCCGGGAGCTGGAAGCTGCGATACGCAAACATATTCCGGAAAGTGTGCACTTTTTTCCGGAAGATCAGATTACGGACCGCACCGAACGGTTTTTGGCTGCGGAAATAGTGCGTGAAAAAATCACTCGCCAGTTGGGTGCAGAGTTGCCTTATCAGGTGAATGTTGAAATTGAAGAGTTTACCTATAAAGGTGAAATCTGCCATATCAGTGCGCTGATTCTGGTTGAGCGGGATGGACAGAAAAAGATAATCATTGGCGATAAAGGCAGCCGTATAAAAATGATTGGTCAACAGGCTCGCATGGATATGCAAAAGCTGTTTGACTGCAAGGTTATGCTGAATCTCTGGGTGAAGGTTCGCAGCGGCTGGTCCGACGATGAGAGAGCGCTGCGCAGCCTGGGGTATCTGGATTGAGAGTGCAGAGTCGTTAGATAGCGATGATGGTGGATCAGGATGAGGGTTGAGTGTGAAGAGGCTTTCGTGCTGCACAGTCGACCCTATCGGGAAACCAGCCGGTTGGTGGATATATTCACACGACATTATGGTCGCTTCAGAGTAGTTGCCAGAGGCTCTCGTGGCGGTTCAGCGCGCAAACGTTCGCTTAACCTGATGCCTTTTACCTTACTGCAGCTTAGCTGGAGTGGTCAAAGTGAACTCAAAAATTTGATGGCCGCAGAGAGTGTCGCTGCCACCCCTTTTTTCCGGGGTAAAACCCTTTATAGCGGCTTCTACCTTAACGAATTGATGATTCGTCTTCTTGCTGAACATGACCCTCACGAAGGACTGTTTGATCACTACCGAGAGTCGATCCAGCAGTTGGCCTCTGAAGAAAATCTCGAAATATTGTTGCGGCAATTCGAAATGCGCCTGCTCAACGAAATCGGTTATGAGTTGGTAGTGGATGTGGATGTGGTCAGTGGTGAACCCGTGCATGCCAATGCATCTTATCGGTATGATGCAATATTGGGTGGTGTCGAGCAGGTATTCTCTGCGGTGCAACCAGGGAGTTTGCAACGACAGATGGAATTGTTCAGTGGTCGCAGTCTCTTATCAATAGCCGGTAATGAACTGATGGAGCCGGAAGTGCTCAGTGATGCCAAACGATTGCTGCGGCTTGCACTCAAGCCACATCTTGGCGACAGACCGTTGCAAAGTCGAAAATTGTTTCAGGCATTAGGGGGAAAGCAATGATCGTAGGAATAGGAACCGATATCGTCCAGGTTGCCCGTATTATCTCCGTGCTTGAGCGACAGGGAAGGGCTTTTGCCGAGCGGGTACTTTGTGGCAGTGAGTTGGCAATATTTGATCGGAAAAAACAGCAGGCTGCTTACCTTGCAAAACGCTTTGCTGCCAAAGAAGCGGCCAGCAAGGCACTTGGTACCGGAATAGGAAAAGTCTCCTGGCAGGATATGGAGATCACCAATAACGGGAATGGAGCTCCATTGTTAAATCTTTCGGGTGCAGCCGCCAGACGATTGAGCGATCTCGGCGGCTCACAGGCGTTAATCAGTCTGTCTGACGAAAAAGACTATGTGGTAGCCTTTGTCGTACTAAGTTAGCGCACTTACCCTTTATTGATTCAGAAAAGACCGGCGTGCACAGGAATTTCAGCAGGACACAGAACTGGGTACAATGCGGGCTTGTGTGCGCAGAGCCTTCAACACGCAACGCTGTATTTAGAACCGGTAATGTTGGCGGCGCGGTTGGCAGAAATGACCATTCTGGTTTCTGCGGTTTGTCAGCAAATCATTTGATAGAGAGACTTATGCATTACCCTACCATTGAAGACTGTGTTGGCAATACCCCCCTGGTGCGTTTGCAGCGTCTGCCTGGCAAAACAAGTAATACGATTCTGGTCAAGCTAGAAGGCGAAAATCCGGCGGGTTCTGTCAAAGATAGACCAGCCATGAGCATGATTCAGCGAGCGGAAGCGCGTGGCGACATCAGGCCGGGTGATACACTTATTGAAGCCACCAGCGGTAATACAGGTATTGCGCTGGCGATGGCTGCCGCGATAAAGGGGTATCGCATGGTGCTGATTATGCCCGAGAACAGCACGGAAGAGCGTAAAGCAGCAATGGCTGCTTACGGTGCCGAATTAATTCTGGTCAGCAAAGAGGAAAGCATGGAGGGCGCTCGTGATCTGGCCAAGAAAATGGAGGCTGAGGGTGAGGGCTTCGTGCTCGATCAGTTTGGCAATGCAGATAATCCGATAGCGCACTATGAGGGAACAGGTCCCGAGATCTGGCGACAGACGCAAGGAGAAATCACTCATTTTATCTCTTCTATGGGTACTACGGGCACTATCATGGGGGTCTCACGTTATCTCAAGGAGATGAACCCGGAAATAGAAGTGATTGGCTTGCAACCGGATGATGGTGCCAGTATTCCCGGCATTCGTCGTTGGCCAAAAGAGTATTTGCCCGGTATCTACACTCATGAGCGGGTGGACCGGATTATTGACATGGGGCAGCAGGAGGCTGAAACCACCATGCGTGCCCTGGCCCGTCAGGAAGGTATTTTTTGTGGCGTGTCGTCCGGTGGTGCGGTGGCCGGTGCACTCAGGATATCCCATCAGCTGGAAAATGCTGTCATTGTGGCAATAGTTTGCGACCGGGGTGATCGCTATTTATCGTCGGGTATTTACAGAGGTTGAGTAGAGACGAGGGTAGTGCGATGGTAACGGATTGATTTAATGGGAATTTGAAAAAACGGGTTATGGTACAGGTCAGAGCATTATCGCCTCTGCATGGCAGTGGAGAAATTGATTTATCGGAGTGGGTCGACCAGTTACTGAGTACGGCGGTTCTTGCTCGGTCCCATAAAGAAGAAATTCTGCGAGCCTGTGAAGTGGCCCAGCGCGTGGCGGACGCCGATAAAGGACATCATCCCGCATTGCGGCAAAGCTTTCATACCGGCCTGGAAATGGCTGAAATTCTGGCCGATTTCCACCTTGATCAAGATGGCTTGGTGTCAGCAATTCTCTATCGGGCTGTCAGGGAAGAACGGTTGTCGATAGCGTCTGTTCGCAAGGAATTTGGCGAAGGAGTGGCCACACTGATTGGCAAAGTGTTGCAGATGGCTGTGATCAGCATGCGGCGCAACGACAGTGGCAGCGATGTGTTTGGAGAGGCTGCAGGTCGTCAGGCGGCCAAGCTGAGACAAATGATGGTCGCGATCATTGATGACGTTCGCGTTGCCCTGATCAAACTTGCCGAACGGACCTGTGCAATTCGCTCGGTTAAAAATGCACCGGAAGAAAAACGCTTAAGAGTCGCGCGGGAAGTTTTTGATGTTTACGCGCCGCTCGCACACCGGCTCGGTGTCGGTCATTTAAAGTGGGAGCTGGAAGACCTTGCATTCAGATACCTTCAGTCAGACCAGTATACTCACATTGCAAAATTACTCGACGAACGCCGCCTCGACCGGCAGCAGTATATTGAAGAGGTCATCCAGCAACTTCGTCAGCGACTGGAAGAGCTGGGAATAAGAGGAGAGGTTGTAGGCCGGGTAAAGCATATTTACAGTATCTGGCGAAAAATGTATCTGAAAGGGCTCCATTTTTCCCAAGTCTACGATATTCGCGCTGTTCGTATTTTACTGCCCACTATTCGTGATTGTTACGCAGTGCTTGGCGACGTACATAGCCGTTGGCAGGCAATTCCCGAAGAGTTCGATGATTATATCGCCCAGCCAAAAGAAAATGGCTATCGATCTCTCCACACTGCGGTGGTGGGGCCAGACCAGAAAATTCTGGAAATTCAGATACGCACGTTCGATATGCATCAGGAGGCAGAGTTTGGTGTCTGTGCTCACTGGGCTTACAAAGGCAGTGACAGCCAGTCAGCAGCCGAAAGTTATGAGGCAAAAATAGGCTGGATGAGGCAAGTGCTGGAATGGCAGGAAGAACTGGAAAGTGACTCGGAAGCAGTGTTGCCTTCCTCTGCTGACCACCCCGAGATCAAGATTGATCGCATCTATACCTTTACCCCCCAGGGGCACGTGGTGGATTTGCCTGCCGATGCAACGCCGCTGGATTTTGCCTACCGGGTTCATACCTCTATCGGGCATCGTTGCAGGGGCGCCAAGGTTAATGGTCGCATAGTGCCTCTTAATACCCCGCTAAACCTGGCCGATCAGGTAGAGATTTTGGCAGGGAAGGAAGAGCGGCCCAGTCGGGATTGGTTGTCCCATGCCCTGGGGTACCTTAAAACCAGCGGTGCTCGTTCAAAAGTACAGCAATGGTTTCGAAAGCAGGACTTTGAAAAAAATTGCCAGGCTGGTCGTCAGTTATTTGAGAAGGAGCTGCGTCGTCTCAATCTGGCCAAGCTTGATCTTGACCTGCTGGCAGAAAAGTTTAACAAGCACCATGCCGAGGGGCTATATACGGCGATTGGCGCTGGTGATATTGGTATCGAGCAGGTATTGAATGCCGCTCAGTCCCAATTGGGTATTGTTCATAAACTTGATTATCCCAAACGGCACAGTTCCGCAAAGCGTTTTGATGAATCAGATGTGTATATATACGGTGTTGGTAACCTGGCTACACGTATTGCCGGTTGCTGCCAACCAATCCCTGGTGAGCCAATAGGCGGTTACGTCACTCATGGCCGTGGTGTGAGTATCCACCGCAGTGATTGTGGCAATTTGTTGAGGCTGCAGAAAAATGACCCGGCGCGGGTTATGGAAGTCAGCTGGGGTGGAGAGCCTTCACAGGTTTATTCGGTGAAGCTGATTCTGGAAGCTTATGATCGCAGAAGCCTGCTTAAAGATGTCACCACTGTGCTTGATAAATCTGATCTCAATGTGCTGGCAATGGATTCGAAAAGCAGTGAAGACGAAAAAGGAAATTATGTTTTGATGGCAGTTACGGTCGAAGTGCCTGATCTCGAGTCTCTGAGTGCGGCGCTGACCCGGTTGCAACAGATTCCTAATGTTTATTCGGTTCATCGTGCAGAACAGTTTTAGATTTGCATTTGAGATGTAAGCAATCAACAGGGATACCCGTGGAAAATACAGATTACACCCTCGATGACTTACGCTACCTGATGGATCGGCTCCGTGATCCGCAAACCGGTTGCCCCTGGGATTTAAAGCAGAGTTTTCAGTCCATCGTTCCCTACACGCTGGAAGAGGTTTACGAAGTTGTTGACGCTATTGAGCGAGAAGATTACCCGCACCTGAAAGAAGAGCTGGGTGATCTGTTATTTCAAGTGGTTTTCTATACACAGTTAGCTGAAGAGCAATCGCTATTTGAGTTTTCCGAGGTGGTGTCAACCCTGGTGGAAAAGCTGGTTGTGCGACACCCGCATGTTTTTCCGGATGGTTCATTGCATAGTAAGCGAAAAGCAGGAGAGCCGCATGCCGATACAGATATCAAACAGAACTGGGAAGTAATTAAGAGGCAGGCGCGTGCAGAAAAAGGGCAGAAGAGCATGCTGGCTGACATTCCACTCAGTATTCCCGCTCTGGCTCGGGCAGCTAAACTTCAGAAGCGTGCCGCCAGCTGTGGCTTCGACTGGCCAACAATAGAAGGTGTCGTAGACAAACTGGATGAAGAAGTGGGTGAGGCTAAAGCTGCAATACTGGATGGCAACAAGGCTGCTATCGAAGAAGAGCTCGGTGATGTGCTTTTTTCGGTTGTCAACCTGTGTCGGCATCTCGGTGTTGATGCCGAAGGTGCGTTGCGCCAGTCCTCGAGAAAGTTCGAACATCGCTTTGCATATATTGAGTAGCAAGCTGTGGCGCGACAACAGTCCGTTGATAGCCTGAATCTACAACAACTTGATGAGCTGTGGGAAGCGAGTAAAAAACACACCCGGTGAGGCTTCTGGACATGTTTTTATGCGCCTTGTTTCGCTGACGCTGAAAGCTTGTCAAGCTTGAGAATCCACCCCTTTACGTGTAATGTTCGCCTCCTTGTTTGGGGTGGCTCCGGCTTTGGCCCCTGATTGGTTGATTACATACAGTGGAGAACGAGTGATGCGCATTATCCTGTTGGGCCCCCCGGGCGCTGGTAAAGGTACTCAGGCACAATACATCACGGAGAAATTTGGCATCCCGCAGATCTCTACAGGAGATATGTTGAGAGCCGCAGTCAAGGAGGGCACCGCTCTTGGTCTGCAGGCCAAGGAAATCATGGCTGCCGGAGGTCTGGTTTCAGACGAGTTGATTATTGCTTTGGTGCAGGAGCGAATTCAGCGACCAGACTGCGTTAACGGATTTTTGTTCGATGGGTTCCCCCGCACTATCCCTCAAGCTGAAGCATTGCTTGCTCAGGGTGTAGCCATAGACAAGGTGTTGGAAATTCAAGTTGCCGATGAAGAAATTGTTGCGCGATTGAGCGGTAGAAGGGTTCATGAGCCTTCTGGCCGTATCTACCATGTCCAGCACAACCCGCCGCAACAGGAAGGTCTTGATGATGTAACGGGAGAACCTCTTGTTCAACGCGAGGACGACAAGGAAGAAACCGTTCGCAATCGCCTTGCTGTTTATCACGACCAGACAGAGCCTCTGGTTGCCTTTTACAGTGCTCTGGCTGAGGGTGGCGCTGAAAACGCGCCCGAGTACGCCCAGGTAGACGGCGTGGGTGAGCTGAGTGCTGTGCAGGCAAGACTAGAGAAAATTTTCAGCTGATTTTTGGGCGCTGGCATCCCTTGCTGCTGAATACTAGGCAATGCAAAATGGGTTCTTCGGAACCCATTTTGGTATCTATTCCGTAACCGATATCGAAACGCACAACCCCATTGAAATTGAGTACAGAGCTGCTATGTCCAAACATTTCGCTGTCATTTTAGTTAACCTGGGAACGCCGGAATCGCCGGATAAAAAAGCAGTCGGTAACTTTCTCAAAGCATTTCTTTCCGATCCAAGAGTTATTGAAGCTCCAGCATGGTTTTGGCAACCATTGTTGCGTGGTTTGATTGTGCCTTTGCGTGCGAAAAAATCAGCCCAGGCCTACCGGAAGATCTGGTGGTCCGAAGGCTCGCCGTTAAAAGTCATTTCTGGCAGGCAAGTGCAGATGGTACAAAAAGTAATGACGGAACGCTTGGGCGATTTTGCTCCGGTGGTTGCGGAAGCCAGCACTTATGGTCGGCCCTCTATTGAAGAACAGATGAAAAATCTTATAGCTGAAGGGGTGCAGAGCTTTGTGATCATTCCCATGTATCCACAATATTCCAGTACCACGACAGGAGCGGTTTGGGATCAGGTGTCGAGGTTTATAAAAGAGACAAGGGATGTGCCCGAGTTAACGCTGGTAAAAAGTTTTTATCAGCGAAAAGACTATATCGCTGCGCTGGCAGAAAGTGTGCAAGACTTTTGGCAGAACAATGGCCGGAAACAAAAATTGTTAATGTCATTTCATGGCATACCCCAAGCGTATGCTGACAAAGGTGATCCCTATCCGGAACATTGTCGCGCGACGGCCGAGTCGTTGGCAAAAGCCCTTGCGTTGAAGGATGACGATTGGGCTTACAGTTTTCAGTCACGCTTTGGTCCCAAGCAGTGGGTAAAACCCTATACAGAAGAAACCTTGAAAGCGTGGGGAGCTGCTGGCCTTGAAAGTGTCGATGTAGTGAGCCCGGCATTTACTGTTGACTGCCTGGAAACACTCGAAGAACTCAATATGGAAAATCGGGATCTGTTTATAAATTCGGGGGGGAAAGAATATGCCTATATCCCCTGTCTCAATGACAGAAAGACGTTTGTTGATATGCTGGCAAATCTGATCCAAGACAGAATTTATTAAAAACTGTCAACATTTTTTTGAGTATTCGCAATAAAAATGCATAAAACTCTGGAAAAATAAAATATATTGCATAGAATCTGATCAAGCCCTTGGGGTAAAGCTAGAAATGGGGTTTCTTCAGTGCACTTATTATTTAGGTAGGAGCAAAAAAAATGGCCAAAGCCGCAAAAAAAACAACTCGTAAAAGCAAGACTGCAAAAAGTCCTATGAACTCTCTGCTCGACAAAGCTCATGATGCTTTATCAAAAGCTCAAAAAGAAACCGATATCCAGATTAAAAAGGTGAAAGCGGCCAAGAAAAAAGCGTTGGCTGCCAGGGACCGGATGACCAAGAAGGCAACGGATGCTGCTGAAAAAGCATTGAAGTCGGCTCAGTCTGAAGTTCAAAGCAATCTCAAAAAGCTGGATAAAATGCAGGAAAAAGTGACTGGTGCTCGTATGGAAGTCAAGATAGCCAAACTTCAGGATAAAGTCCGTGAAGCTGAAGATAAGGCTCGGGAACGCATTGAAGAGTTTGAAAGTAAGCTCAGAGATGGTGCCGAGAAAGAAATGAAAAAGGCGCGTGCTAAATTTGAGGAAAACTGGAAAAAAAGCAATGCCGCAGCCGAAGCCAAAAAGATTAAAGCTTACGCCAAAAAAGTTTCTGCACGAGTTAACGATGTTGAAAAGCGGGTTGAAAAAGAAGTCAGAGATTTGTTGAAAAAAGCGGGCATCGAAACAAGCGCAACTACGAAAAAAGCACCAGCCAGGAAGTCTGCAGCGAAGAAGCCCGCGGCTAAAAAAGCGCCTGCCAAGAAAGCGTCCGCTAAGAAGCCTGCGGTGAAAAAGGCGACCGCCAAAAAAACTGCGGCCAAAAAAGCACCCGCTAAAAAGCCTGCGGTGAAAAAGGCTCCCGCCAAGAAAGCTGCGGCCAAGAAAGCACCGGCTAAAAAGCCTGCAGTGAAAAAGGCGCCAGCGAAAAAAGCACCGGCCAAAAAACCAGCAGTTAAGAAAACGCCGGCCAACAAACCTGCCGCGCCTCAACCTGCGGTCAGTGCTGCACCAGCGCCAACAGAGCAAACCTCTTCGTAGTGACAGGGCACTGTTTTTTAATAAGCACATTCATTTCATATACTGATAGGTTACAATCCCCCGCTTAGCCCGGGGGATTTTTTTTGTCTGCTGCCAACTCGAATTCCACTTTATTGTGCCTGGATACATCCACTGAAGCCTGTTCCGTCGCGCTACAGTATCGGGGAAGTATATTTTCCCGTTTTGAGGTGGCTAGCCGGAAGCATACTCGCTTGCTGTTACCGATGATTGATGATGTTTTGGCTGAAGCGCGGTTGGATCTGTCGTCCATCAATGCATTAGGGTTTACTGTAGGGCCTGGTTCATTTACAGGTGTTCGCATTGGCTTTGGCGTGGCGCAAGGTATTGCATATGGTGCTGACCTGCCGGTTGTACCGGTTTCCAGCCTGGAAGCAATGGCAGTATCGGCCTGCCACCGGTTCAAGTTTCCTGTGGGGAGTTTGCTATTGTCGATTATGGATGCCCGTATGGATGAGTGTTATTGGGCGCTGTTTTGTGTGGCAGACAACAACGAGCTGCAAAGACTGTGTAATGACAGCCTCTGTGCGCCAGAACAAATAAACCTGAATATCGCTTTCTTGAGTCATGAGAACTCAGATCTTCACCTGATAGGTGATGGTTGGAATTATGCTGACAGGTTGTCTCTACAGCCTGCAAGCGTAGCCGCAGAATTTTATCCTGATGCAAAAGCGGTGTTGACCATTGCTGTCAACAAGTTTGATGAAGGTGCGTTTGAGAATATCGAGCGTGTTCAGCCTCTCTATCTACGTGACAGAATTACCTGGCAGAAGCGTCGGCGCTTAAGAGATGCCGAGACCTCAGCCGGTAATACAGAACAAAATAGTAACCATAAAGGAAGTTAAGGCGTTTCATGGACATTATTGAAATTATCGCCCTGGCTATTATTCAGGGCCTTACCGAATTTCTGCCTATTTCCAGCTCAGCCCATTTGATTTTGCCCTCTGCATTGCTGGGCTGGAATGATCAGGGACTGGCTTTTGATGTTGCTGTGCATGTAGGGTCACTGATTGCTGTCATCGGTTATTTTCGTAAAGAGATTGTAGAGCTGATCGGCTGCTGGTTTGGCAGCTTCCTTGGGGCTGGAGTCACCCCGGAAAGTCGGCTTGGCTGGTATCTTATTCTGGCGACGATTCCGGCTGGTTTGGCGGGTCTGGTGTTTGATGAATTTATTGAAAATCACTTACGCTCAATCGCCGTGATTGCAGCAACAACAATTGTTTTCGGATTGCTGCTGGGATGGGCTGATCGCAAAGGCAGTCGCAGCCTATCGCTTAACCAGTTTAACTGGCGCTCGGCATTGTTTGTGGGCGTTGCTCAGGCGTTGGCATTGATTCCCGGCACTTCCCGTTCCGGTATCACCATTACAGCTGCGTTGGCGCTGGGGTTTAACCGGGAATCAGCGGCACGCTTCTCTTTTCTGATGGCCATTCCGGTGATTACTCTGAGTGGTGGGTACAAGGTGTTACAGCTTCGGCAACTGGAGCATGTGCCCTGGGTTGATATTGCAACGGGAACTATTCTTTCTGGTATCGCCGCTTACCTGTGCATACATTATTTTCTGAAACTGATTAATCGTATTGGTATGACGCCTTTTGTGATTTATCGGTTATTGCTCGGTATTGTTTTGATCGCTGTTATGGCGGTGTGACAAGTGATGGTGCCTATCCTTGAAGCAGGCGTTGTGGCAGCTTTCAGTATTGCGGGTACGGCTTTAATATGGCAGCGGATCTCTTGGGCAGCCCCTCAGACAAATCAGTAAACGGAAATTTGCATAATGATCAAACAACAAAACTACAATCAAGGCCTGCTGGATTTTATCGGTGCATCACCAACACCTTTTCATGCGGTGGACTCTATGCGAGACACGTTACTGGAAGCAGGCTTTGTTGAGCTCTCTGATAGCCAAAAGTGGCAATTACAGCCTGCCGGTCGCTACTTCGTAACCCGCAATGCATCGTCTATCATTGCTTTTATTACGGGCCAGCAACCGGCATCGAAATTCGGTATTCGCATGGTCGGTGCACACACCGACAGCCCCTGTCTTAAGGTGAAGCCCCAGCCGGAAATAAAGAAAAACAATTACTTCCAGGTCGGCGTGGAAGTCTATGGTGGTGCATTACTTAACCCCTGGTTTGATCGGGATCTCTCGATAGCTGGCCGGGTTGTCTATCGTGATGGTAACAGTCCGGTTATTCAGCACAAGCTGGTGGACTTCAAAAAGCCGGTTGCAGTAATACCGAGCCTGGCGATTCATCTTGATCGGGAAGCCAACGAAAACCACAAGGTGAACCCGCAAACGGACATTCCTCCCCTGATGTTTGCTCAAGGTGAAAACCGCTATGAGGATTTTCGAACTTTGCTTGCCGCCGAGTTATTGAGCGAGGGGGATGATCAAAAAGAATTGCAGGTGCTGGATTACGAACTTTGTTTCTACGATTGCCAGAAACCTGCGGTGGTTGGTTTGTATAATGACTTTATCGCCAGTGCGCGACTCGACAACCTGCTCAGCTGTTATACCGGTTTACAGGCACTGCTCGGTGCAGGTACAGAAGTAACCACATTGCTGGTGTGTAATGACCACGAAGAAGTAGGCAGTGTATCAGCCTGTGGAGCCCAGGGGCCGATGTTACAGTCAGTGCTGGAACGTCTTTACCCTGACGCCGAAGAGAGAACTTGCGTGATCAATAATTCTCTTATGGTGTCGGCGGATAATGCTCACGGCATACACCCGAACTTTGCCGATAAACATGATGCTAATCATGGACCAGTGCTTAATGCCGGGCCGGTGATTAAGGTGAACTCGAATCAGCGCTACGCCACATCAAGCCTGACTTCATCGCTATTTCGTGTGCTTTGCGAACGAGAGCAGGTTCCTGTTCAAGTGTTCGTCAATCGAACAGATCTGGGTTGCGGCAGCACGATTGGCCCGATTACGGCTTCAAATATCGGTGTGCCAACACTCGATGTGGGTGTGCCTACCTTTGCGATGCACTCCATTCGTGAGCTGGCAGGCAGTGACGATGCTTATAGCCTTTATCGCGTGTTGCGGTCTTTTTATAACCATACCGATATTCTGCAAATAAGTTAGGCGGCATCGACACTCCGGATAACGTTATAACTTTATTGAAACTGTTAAATACGTAGAATGACGTCTTTAGCTGATATATGGAAAAACTCACCAGCCATGAATGACAATACTTTACTGACCGGTATCACGACCACGGGAACACCTCATTTGGGCAATTATGTAGGTGCTATCCGCCCGGCTATCGTGGCCAGCCAACAGGGTACAGGTAACGCGTATTACTTTCTCGCGGATTACCACGCGCTGATCAAGTGCCAGGAACCGGCCAAAGTACATCAGTCCACACTGGAGATTGCGGCCACCTGGCTGGCTCTTGGGTTAAACACGGATAATGTGGTGTTCTATCGGCAATCTGATATTCCGGAAATCAGTGAACTGAACTGGCTGCTGACCTGTGTCACCGCCAAGGGGTTGATGAATCGTGCCCATGCTTACAAGGATTCAGTACAAAAGAATCTGGATAGCGGTGAAGATGCCGATTATGGCATCACCATGGGACTGTTTGCCTATCCGGTTCTGATGGCATCTGACATTCTTATGTTTAACGGCAAGCGCGTGCCGGTGGGGCGCGACCAGATCCAGCATATTGAAATGGCCCGGGATATTGCCCAGCGCTTCAACCATATTTATGGTGAGCATTTTCAACTTCCCGAGGCGGTTGTGGACGACAATGTCGCCGTACTGCAAGGGCTTGATGGGCGCAAAATGAGCAAGAGCTATAACAATACCATTCCATTATTTCTGCCAGAAAAACAACTTAAAAAGCATATCAACAAAATTAAAACCAACCTATTGGAACCTGGTGAGCCGAAAGATCCTGACACATCAACCGTGTTTCAATTATGGCAGGCATTTGCAACAGCAGCGCAAACTGAAGCCATGCGTCAGGAGTTTGCCAATGGTATTGCCTGGGGTGAAGCCAAGAAGCAGTTGTTTGAGTTGGTTAACAGTGAACTCTCTGAGGCCAGAGAGCGCTATAACGAGCTGCTGGACAATACGGATTTTATTGAGCAAAAGCTTCGAGAGGGTGCTGAAAAAGCAAGAGCATACAGTCAGCCATTTATGGAAAAGCTGCGCACAGCTGTTGGAATTGGAGCATTAAACCGATGAAATCAAAGTACTTAAAAAACGCCGCTTTTGGGTTGGTTATAGCCTGTGTGACCGTCAGTGTTTATGGCGAAACGGCTAACACAGCCAATGAGATTGATCTGGATTGCCAGGACCATTCCCGACAATTGATTCAGCAGCTATCTACTGCCGGGTTGCTGGTGGAAGGAGGCGCACCGCGAGCAGAGGGGATCAGCCTTGATTTATGCTCCAAAGCCCAGAAAACCGCTCAAGCACAGCACGAAATAGCAAAGAAAAGAGCTGTTGAAAACTGGTTTTTCCAGTCGACAGGCGGTAAACCGGGTAACGAACGATTAAAGAAAAGATAGTCTGTATGACGGGCCGAATGAAGGGGGCTGAGAGAAATTCGGGCTGGTTACCTGATTAATCAGCACCCAACCCCCGAATAACGCTCTATCTTATCTGCTAACCCGTCCGTGTTGAGCTGACAAATTCCACAATCATTAGTGATGGTAAAAATAATCACTATTCCATAAAAATTCATTTAATGACTATATTTTTCAACATTATGAAATAAGAAATTTTGCTGTTTCCAGTTCTTTATGCCACTATTGGAATATCTATGCGGAGAAATGATGTTGATCAGCAAGGAAATGACAGATAAAGCTATTGCTCAGGAACTGGGGGAGTGGATCAAAAAAATCCGCTTGAGCAAGCCAGGAGGCGGTATTACGCAGGCAGCGCTGGCAAAACGGGCCGGTGTTAACCGCTCCACGGTGGTTGCTCTTGAGCAAGGGCGGGGTAAGCTGGAAACGCTAATTCCGGTATTAAGATCGCTTGATGCACTGGAGTTTCTGAATAATCTGGCGCCGCCTTCAGACATTAGCCCTCTACAACTGGCCAGGCGCCAGGGTAGCAAAAGAAAGCGAGCTTCAAGTAAGCAGGCGGCGATAGGCGGCACTCATGATGATCATAAAAATCACGAAACTGATTGGTAATGGCTGACGCTATGAAAACAGCTCAGGTGCTATATCAGGGTATGGAGATTGGAGCGGTAGCCTGGGAGCCGGTTCAGCAGTTGGGATATTTTGAATATACCGCTGAATTTATTCGTTCTGGCATACAGCTTTCGCCCCTTGTGATGCCCGCGCGGCAGAGGGGCGAGGTATTCAGTTTTCCCGCTCTTAATAAGGCATCCTTTTTCGGTTTGCCTGGTATGTTGGCCGATGCGCTGCCGGACAAGTTTGGTAATGCTGTAATTGATGCGTGGCTTGCCAGGCAAGGGCGTGACAGGGCGTCATTTAGCCCGGTAGAACGGCTATGTTATATCGGCAAACGTGGTATGGGGGCGCTGGAGTTCAAGCCCGCTACTCAAGATAAAGGCTTAAACGTTTCAACTACTTTGGACGTTGATGAGTTGGTATCTCTGGCGCAAACCATCACCAGAAACCGTTCCGGTTTGGCCACAAATATTTCCGGTACGGATACCAGTGAGGCCATTATGGATATTATCCGTGTTGGTACTTCTGCCGGGGGTGCCAGGCCAAAAGCAATTATTGCATTGAATGCCAAAGGAGAAGTTCGTTCCGGGCAGGTGAGCGTGCCCCCAGGGTTTGAACACTGGCTGATCAAATTTGATGGTGTAACAGACATGGAATTGGGTGAGCCGCAACAGTACGGCCGCGTTGAATACGCCTATTACCTGATGGCAAAAGCCTTTGGCATAGACATGATGGAAAGCCGTTTGCTCGAAGAGGGCGGCCGAGCACACTTTTTAACTCGTCGGTTTGATCGTAACGGTAACAATAAAATTCATGCTCAAACGCTTTGTGGGCTGGCGCATTACGACTACAACATGGCTGGGGCCTATAGCTACGAACAAGCATTTCAGGTTATGCGTGCACTCGGCCTTAGCAAGCCGGAAGCAGAGCAACTGTTTCGCCGAATGCTATTCAATGTTGTATTCCGCAATCAGGATGATCACACAAAAAATATTAGCTTTTTAATGGATAGTTCAGGT
This sequence comes from Pseudomonadales bacterium, assembly GCA_024234435.1. Taxonomy (NCBI): domain Bacteria; kingdom Pseudomonadati; phylum Pseudomonadota; class Gammaproteobacteria; order Pseudomonadales; species Pseudomonadales bacterium. Next base: position 1,292,440 of record JACKOF010000001.1, on the reverse strand, counting down.
CAATGGCGGTTATCCCCAGCTTACGACCTTATTTACGCACATAATCCGGCTGGACAGTGGACCAATCAACATCAGATGAGTATCAACGGTAAACGAGATGAATTTAGCTATCAGGATATTCAAACCGTGGCAGATAACATCGGGCTAAAAAACTACCGAGAATTGATTGATCAAATTACAGAAGTTACGGCTCTCTGGCCTGAATTTGCCGACCAAGCCGCGCTAAGTCAAATGCGAATAGAGGAAGTTAAAAGCGGGTTTCGACATGCTCTTTTAGAGCTTAGATGAAAGCAAGTAATGAGTATTAATATGCAGCCAGAGGTAAGCCTCTAATAAAAAAATAGCGCTTTCGCCACGTTTGTTCATTTTTTACTACCCAAAACTCCTAAATATAAAGGTAATTAACCGTATTACAGTTCTTTTAAATATACTGATTTTTTGCACAGTTTATTACATGCTTGTCAAATTATATGCTCGCTTTATGCTGAGCCAATGCGCGTTATCATTCCCGAGAAAAATAAATAACCAGGGAAAACAAGGTGTTATTGGTTTTGAAAGATGACATAAGTAGATCCCCTTATTTTAGATAACGAGACCCCCTCGCTTTGTTCTGGAAGGATTCGGAAATGTCAGAAAATATTATTATTTATCAAGTAGTTAAAATAAATCGCCGAATGTAGACTTTTGCAAAGTGTCTGCGCATTTATGACCTTTAGGTTATGCGCGATATACAAATGTTATATTTTTCTGAGAGTATCTACATGGCAATAATCGTTGCAGGAAAACTGAAAATAAAGTCTGGTTTTCGAGATGAATTCGTTAATAAATCGCTAGCGGCAATGAAGCTGGCAAGAGAAAATTCAGCCTGTGAAGATTTTTCGGTGTCGCCGGACCCAATTGATATAAACAGAGTAAATATCTTCGAAAGATGGAAATCTCGTTCTTCACTGGATAAATTCCGAAACGCTGGACCAGAAAGTGATATTTTTTCAATCGTGGAAGCATTTGATGTGAACGAATATGAAGTCAACACTTAAAATATTATAACGTGACATCTTGTATCGTTTATCAGGCTATTAGATTTACGAGGAGCGAAATGACAGAGAAGCCAAAAACTGTTCAAGAGTATATTGCTACTAAACCTAAAGATGCTCAAAAACGGTTATTTGAATTGCGTGAATACTTGAAGGCTGCTTATCCTGAAGCCAGCGAAGAACTAAAATGGGGTAAGCCAGCGTTGGTACATAATGGAATTTTGTATGTTTACGCTGCTGCAAAAAAACATATAAGTCTTCACCCAACCCCTTCAGTAATTTCCTATTTTCGTAATGAATTTGGGTCCCTGATTTCGTCTGACAATACAATCCAGTTCTCTTTGAATGATCCAATACCGGAAAAGGTAGTCATGAAAATTGCTAAGCAAAGAATTTTTGAAAAAGAAAACAAAGGTATCAAATGGAAATAAAATATAACAAGTGACTATGGTCTCCCGTCAAGTATTTAGGCCATTTTTTCATCCCAATAAGTGCCATTTTTGACCATTGTGTTGAGGATGGTGAGTTGCTTTCTCATACATGCGACGAGTGCTACCTTCTTCGGCTTGCCTGCGGCCACCATTCGCTCATACATGGGTTTGAGCTTAGGGTGGCACTGGATGGCTGACATCATGGAGACAAACAGCACCGTTCTCACTTTGTGCCTGCCGCCTCGAATGTATCGCTTGCCTTCATAGCTACCGCTGTCCCGGTTCATGGGGGCGACTCCAACCAGTGCAGTGCGGCGATCTCTTTGCGGTTGAGTGTGCCCAGTTCAGGGAGTTCACTCATTAAGGTATAAGCCAGCACATTACCGACCCCTTTGGCACTGAGTAACAGGTCCCGTTTCTGCCGCCATTCGGCCACACTGTCGATTAACCTGTCGAGCTGTTTATCAATCCCCGCAGCTCTTTTTTGAGGGCTTTGAGAATATTCAGCATGGGTTTATGTACGGATGCGGGCATACGCTTTAAGCGATTCTTCTGCATGGTACTCATTTCCAGGCATTGGGAACGTACGGTCAGTAAGTCACTGATCGCTCTGAGCTTTTCAGGTTTTATGGAAGACAACCTGGGTTGCATCGCTTCGCCAAAGTGGGCGATATCCATGGCATCGAGTTTATCGGTTTTGGCTACACGCCCGGCGGCTTTAGCAAATTGCCTGACCTGACTGGGATTGCAGACAACAACGGGCAATCCTGCCTGATGAGCGGCGATCACAAACTCCAGTTCCAGCCGTCCAGTGGATTCAATCAATACCCGGGTGGGTTTGAGTGATTGCAGTTCCTTGACGGCGTTTTTAATGCCCGCCTTATCATTGCTGACGCTGAAAAATTGGCCGTTGGGTCTCACATAAATATCGAGTTGTTGACTACTGGTGTCGATACCGACATTGATCTCTGACGTGTTCATAATATAAGCTATCTCCGCCTTGCTATTCGGGCTCGAGGCCCACATGACTATTCGAGTTATGCCTAAGTGAGTGCTTGTCACGTTCACACTTGTTAACGGTCTTTACGAACCAGCGCAGCAACGAACTGTGACAAACAAGGCCTTCGGTGGCCGCCGAAGGTGGGTCTCAATTTACCCGTTTGATAAAAGGATTTACATGCTCAAAACAAGACAAAAACAACCATACAAGTAAAGGCAGCCGGAAAACCAAAAGCTCCGTTTCACTCCGCTTTTGTTTTCCGCTGCTTTAGGCGTTAGGTGTAAGCCAAAAAAGAGAATATATGATTATTGATACAGTTTTTTTAATCTCTATTTTGTTGTTTTGTATGCCTTTATTTATTCCCACTTGGAAATGGTATTGGATTAGCTCGGCATTCATCGGCATTCCATTACTTATACTATGGGTGCAATATTTTTATGATGTATCTCAGCCAAACTTCAAAAGTGGCCCCGGTGGAGGGCTGGGATTAGCTATTTTTGGTATTCCTACAGTGTCTTTTTTTGTAGGTATGTTTGCGCGTTATTGTCGCTGGTTGCTACAAATAAAAATCAACGAATTAAAGGCAAAAAATGCAGCGTCCAAAATCACATAACAAACCGCAGCAATCGCTCTCGTTGGTCGCTGGGACAGCCAAAGCTCCGCGGCTTTTGAGCATAGCTGCGCTTGGTGAGGTTTTTGGTGATGGAAAGATTCAAAATTGATCCATACCGTTAAAGAGAAATAAATATGTGCGGTTACTTTTTTAAGTAGCTTGATGCGATATAATTTTCAGCGCCTTCATATAATTTTGGGCTTATTCTTACCTGCTTGGTTTGTAACATTGACAAGGAGAAGCAATGTCACATTTCACACTATCCTCGAATGGTACTGCTTTAAACGCTCGTACTGAGCTGTTGCAGGAAACCTATTCCAATATCGCGCAACGCACTGTCAACACAGTAGGTGATAATCCTTTAACGTTTTCTTTTAATGGAAGAATGTTGGAAGACGTGACGGTTATGCGGTCGAGCTCAAGCCCGGTTTATGCGCGAAGATCTGAGTCTCAAGCTTCGGACGGTAATGATAACTGGATTCTGCATTTGATTACTGATGGCAAAGCAATGATTCAACAAAAGGGCGCTGACGAGTCGATATGTGGTGCGGGTACTTTATATGTTGAGCCTGCAGACAGCCCGGGGGTTTTTCTCCTGGATAACATTACCTTTTATGATATCAGCATACCGCGAGGTTTAATTGCTCCGCGAGTTGGCAGTGAAAACCGGTTTTTACGCAAAGCAAATAATGTTAATGAGTCGCCGGTGGCAAAACATTTTCTTGATTACGCCAGGCTGTTTACTCATGACACGGGAATACTCTCGCCTGAAATGTCAGCACTAGCAAAAAACCATATGGTTGATTTGGCGGTGCTGTTGCTCTGTGGTGCGGAAGAATCTGTCGGCGCTACCCAAAATCAGGGCCTTAAAGCCGCACGATTGCAGGCGATCAGACAGGATATTATGTCTCATCTTTGCGATAGTGATTTAGCAATTGGAGCGGTGTCAGCCCGGGTAGGTATTTCTCCTCAGTACGTTCGAGCTTTATTTAATGCTGAAGGTACAACATTTGCTGACTTTGTCGGCAATAGTCGTCTTGATTTGGTCTGCCGACAATTAAAGAACCCGTTGTACAAGCATTACAGTATTAGTCAGTTGGCCTATGACGCGGGGTTTAATAATTTGTCGTGGTTTAACAAAGCGTTTAAACAACGTTTTGATTTAACACCAACCGAAGTTCGCAGAGAATCATAATGTGACGTACGCTAGTCTAGTTCGCTGATAACTCTCTTTCTCTCTTTTTATTCATTCTTTTCATAAGTCAGGCCTTGAAATTCATACCTTGAAATAACGAAAATTTCGTTCGTGCCCATCTGGCCGCTCTGTTCTGGTAGCGCTAGGCACGCAAGTTTGTAGCGATCAGTGGCAGCACCACTTTTTCATTTACGCCATTATGTTTGTGCCCTGGTAATTCAGGGCGGTTCATCATTATTGAATGATATTTATACCTCTGATGCTAAGGGTAAAGGCTATTGGAGAATTAAGGACAAGATAGGTGTGTTATGAAATCAAGTATTACATTATTAATCTCGGTGCTACTGATATTTGCCCCCATGCAAGTGTCGGCTGCACTAATTGTACAAACTTTTCAAGGATCTAAAGACAACATTGTCACTAATAAAGACATTAAGGGAGATATTGCACCGGAAACTCAGGCCGACCTTTTTCTTCATTTTCTGGGGGCAACGGTTACAGGGTCTAAAACCAAGTTGCATTCATCTCCTGGAACCGTGTGGAATGCTCAAAAATTTGACACGTCCCTTGGAACACTAAACAGTGTTGAGTTGACTTATACAATTACCGATGCAGAAGCAAATGGCGTAGGGCTGGTTAGCGGAAGCTGCGCTGCAGGAACCTATTTTGGTCTTAAGGGAAGTTGTGATATCAGCATAGATGTCGGCTATGTTGCTTTTTACGGGGTTGAACTCAGTAATTATGAGCCGGAAGGCCCGCTTGCTCCGGGTGGCTTAATCACTGCACCTGTCGATATAGGACTAGTTCGATATTTAGATGTTGATGATTTGTTTTATTTCACCGCAATTGATCTTGAGGGGAAAAGCATTACGTTTAATCAATTCGATTTAAACAATTTTATGGGGTTGGATACGTTCACCATTGAGCCCATTATTTATACCGGCAACACTAGTACTATTACTTGTGATCCTGGTGATCTTTCTGTCGTGTTTGGTTGTGAGGGGGCTACCCGAGCTTATTATTCTGCTGATTATCGGGTGGATCTGCGCTATGACTACACAGCAGTATCTGTTTTACCGCCTGTTGAAGTTCCTGCACCAGGAAGTTTTCCGCTGTTAGCCGGAGGGCTTTTTTTGTTGGGGATTGCTCGCCGCAGTTTGTTTTAGAACGACTTTGCATGTGGTTTAAAGAGTAACGGGTGTGCCGCTCATTTCTCATTTTCAACTTGGCGCCGAAAGTTTGAGATATGGAGTGAAGAGGATTCAAAGGGGTGGTCTGTGAGTCAACCGGTTTTATTTATCGCGTTCCAATATCGCAGGCCCACCTAATATTCTGAGGTAAATGTTTAAAAATAAACAAGCATGTTGTTATATATTTTTAATATTTTTTGATAAAAAACAACTAAATATGAAAACAATTTGACGGCTTGTTGAATATATTAAACATATATGTTTATATTTTTCTGTTGGTGGCGTATTTAATTTGTTATCGAAGAGGTTGCTCTGGGCGCTTCTTTGAATTCATAGGCAAGAAGCGTGATTGTAGTGGTATCAGGCAAGCCTCCTGCAACCAGACTTATTTAAACAATGAATTCACGAGGTCGTTACAATGACTGGCAGCCGGGCACAAGAGCAGGCAGCGGAAATGCAGCTGTTGGAAACAATTCTGGAACGGGCGGCAGAAGAATTGGGTGACGTCCATCCGCAGATTATCCGCTATTTCTTTTCTCAGTGTCCGGAAGCGGAAGAAGTGTTCACTCAACACGGTGGCATTCATAGGATAGCCATGCAGAACGCTATGATCGATTGGGGAATGTACTGCCTGTTATGCTGGCTTGATAATGTGGGCGAAGCTAAAAATGCGTTGACTGATGCTGCTCACCGTCACAAATCCAGCCAGATTGATTCCAGATTTACCCGGACTCTGATGGAAAGTATGTTTACCGTTCTTGGTAGGGGTGTTTCCCTGGAAGATGTTGCTGAACAACGGTTGTGGCATCGTATCGAGTCAGAAATAATCCGGTTTCTGATACAAGCCGAATTATCCCATTAGTAATGACAATGCCAGCAATAGTGGTGTAAGGATTGCTGTGGCCGTATTAACGGCAAGATATTCAGGATGTTCTCCAATTGATGCGCCATAGCGAATCGCGCCAACCAATGCATATAGTCCCAGGGGTATGGGCAGCAGTGAGATGAGGCTGAGCAGAGGGAAATAACCGTAAGCGACGCAAAGTATCACGGTCATGATTGTTAACATGATGAACAGTGCGTATACGGCGTTGCTGAAGGGTATGCCGCGAGCGATAGGCAGGTGATAGCGGCCTGCTTCGGTGTCGGCATTTAGATCCGGATATTGGTTTAATAGCAACAGGTTATTAACAAGGCAAAAGGGCACGATAGCGGCCAAACCAGCCAGTATTGAGTATTGTTTCTGAAGCAAAAACTGGGTACCCAGTACCATTAAAACACCGAAGCCTAAACCGGGTGCAATCAGGCACAGCAAGGGGCGTCGGTTTATCCAGCCAGTGTAATAGATAATCAACAGAATACCGGTGACGCCGATCGGTATTATGGCCAAACCGTGTGTCCAAACAAAGAACAGACCAATAGCAATAACCGCTGTTAATGACGCAATACCTGCAATCAATATGGTGCTTTTCTGTTCGGGGTGTTTTGGTAAGAAGCCGCTGCCACCATTGAAAGGGGTTCTGCGGGTGTTGAAATCCAGGCCACTTTTGAAGTCGTGATATTCGTTCAACAGATTGACACTAATGTGGGCCAGCAGAGCTCCTATTACAATCAGGCTCAGGTGGCCGATATTAATGTCGGTTTGACTTTGAAGCGCGATACTTACACCGAGAAATACGCAAACCGGGGTTAATACCAGAAACGGTAACCTGGCCGAATGGGCGATTGCGGGAACGACCAACTCAGTAGAACGTTGGGGTAACGTTTTGGGCTTTAGCGGAAGATTCATGGTTTAGAAATCGTTTCCTGTTTTTCTGTTCAGTCACGATACTTCATCGGTATCCCACAAAGCCATTCGTTTGAAAATATAGAAGGCAATGATCAGGTCGTAAGCCAGGCAAAAAGCTGCGTAACCAGTTGGTACTTGTGTCCAGGGAATGGCGTCGCCTATACCCGAAATGAAAAGTTCATGGCATATATCCCATACGGCGTGTATCAGATAGCCATAAATTAAAATCCAGGTGGCGATGAGTTGACCAGCTAATGCGAAAAAAAGAAAAATGATGACACCGATAATCTCAGCGTGTAGTACTTCAAGATTTCCGTAGTAGTAAGCAAAACCAATGTAAATTAAGGCGATGGGGAACAGGCTTAATGAATAGAATATTTTTTCGTTTTTAGGTTTTAAAAATTTTCGGGTTGGCATTATCGTTCCGGGTATTGCTACGATAATGCCAATCAATAAGCCGATAAAGGTACTGGTCATAGGCCTTAATCCTTGTGCTACAAAGACAGATGCGGCGTGTCAGGCACCGACATTTGATAACACCAGCTTAACCACGGTAACAACGGTAATAATGAAAACAATAGTGAGAATAAGTCCGGCGGTAATAAATGCGAGCGGATGGCCGTGTTGGAAATCCCGCTCCCGGTTTTTCTGACTTTGCACACCGAAAAAGGAGGCAAGGGTACTGAAGACAATTTGCCAAAAAGTGGGGGCTTCACTTTTTGGTTGCTGGTTTCTTTCTGCTGAACCAGCTAGTTCCGAATCCGGTTTTTCCGAACTTTTTTGTTTCGGGGTATCAGTTGAGTTCATTGTCCGTTCCTGCTCAGTCCAGACCTGTTTAGTCCAAAATAGGGCGCAACCAGCGTTCCACGGTTTCAATGGGCTGCTGTTTTCGTTCAGCAAGGCTTTCCAGTTGATCCCGCTGAATTTTACCCGTGTTAAAGTATTTTGCCTGAGGGTGCGAGAAATACCAGCCGCTGACCGAAGCCGCGGGCAGCATGGCAAAGCTGTCCGTGAGCTGGATACCCGTCTGTTCTGCGTCAAGCAGCGCAAACAACGTTGCTTTTTCGCTATGATCAGGGCAGGAGGGGTAGCCTGGAGCGGGCCTGATTCCCTGATACTTTTCTTTAATCAACGATTCATTGTCCAGTTGTTCTTGCTGGGCGTAACCCCAGAACTCAGTGCGAACTCTACGGTGCATATGCTCGGCAAAAGATTCGGCCAGTCGGTCTGCCAGCGCCTTCACCATAATACTGTTGTAATCATCACCCTTGGCTTCGTACTCTTTTGCCAGCTCATCGGCTCCCAGACCGGTAGTCACGGCAAACCCGCCGATATAGTCGGCAACACCTGAATCGGCAGGCGCTATGTAGTCGGCGAGCGAGAGCAGCTCGTCTCCAGCCCCGGTTTTGCGAATCTGTTGTCGGATTTGGTGCAGTGTTGCAATAGGCTGCTCACGAGATTCATCAGCGTACACGTTAATATCATCATGATTAACGGTGTTGGCCGGCCATAAACCGATGACGGCACTGGCTTTCAGGCGTTTTTCTGCAATGATTTTTTGCAGCATGGCTTGTCCGTCAGCAAACAGGTTGCGTGCCGCTTCACCTACCGTTTTGTCGTCGAGAATTTTCGGGTATTTGCCCGCCAGATCCCAGCTGATGAAAAAGGGCGTCCAGTCAATGGTGTTTATCAGCTCTTCGAGAGGGTAGTCCTCGAATACCTTGATGCCGGTGAATGTTGGCACCGGTGGTTGGTAGTTGTTCCAGTCGAGCTTCGGGCCGGATTCTATGGCCTGGCTGTAAGGCAGGGAGGTGCCTTTGGGTTTGCGGTTGGCAGTCCGTTCGCGCACGGTGACATATTCGGCTTGTAAATCCAGAACAAAAGCATCGCGCTGCTCTTTACTTAGTAGCTTGCTGGCGACACCGACGGCGCGAGACGCATCGGGAACATACACTGTCTGGTTTAGCTGGTATTGCGGATCAATTTTAACGGCGGTATGCGCTTTGGATGTAGTGGCACCGCCGATCATTAATGGCAGGTTGATTTGACGACGCTCCATTTCACTGGCGATATGTACCATTTCGTCTAGCGAAGGCGTGATCAAGCCTGACAGGCCAATAATATCTACCTGTTCTTTTTGGGCGGTATCAAGGATGGTTTCTGCTGGCACCATTACGCCCAAATCTACCACTTCGTAGTTATTGCATTGGAGTACCACGCCGACAATGTTTTTGCCGATATCGTGTACATCACCTTTCACCGTGGCCATCAAAATTTTACCGTTAGTTTCGGCACCTTCGCTTTTTTCCGCTTCAATATAGGGTTGTAGATACGCGACGGCTTGTTTCATGACTCGGGCAGACTTAACCACTTGCGGAAGAAACATTTGTCCTGAACCGAACAGGTCACCGACGACGCTCATGCCGTCCATTAACGGGCCTTCGATAACATCGAGAGGGCGGGTGGCTTCCTGGCGGGCCAGCTCGGTATCTTCTTCAATAAAATTGTTAATACCTTTAACCAGCGAGTGTTCAAGCCGCTTTGAAACGGGCCACGTACGCCACTCCAGGTCTTCTTTTCGCTCGGTGCCACCGCCATCGCCCCGGTATTTTTCGGCAATGGACAGCAGGTTTTCGGTACCGTCGGCGTGTTTGTTGAGAATCACGTCCTCTACACAATCTCGAAGTTCATCCGGCAGGTCGGAATAAACCGCCAGTTGCCCTGCATTCACAATGCCCATGGAGAGACCGGCTTTAATGGCGTGATACAGAAATACCGAGTGAATCGCTTCGCGAACCGGATTGTTACCCCGAAAAGAAAACGAAACGTTACTGATTCCGCCGGAAATTTGTGCGCCAGGCAGGTTTTGTCGAATCCAGCGTGCGCTCTCAATGAAATCAACAGCGTAGTTGTTGTGCTCTTCAATTCCCGTGGCCACGGCAAACACGTTGGGGTCAAAGATAATATCCTGAGGGTTAAAACCGACCTGATTCACCAGAATGTCATAACTGCGCTGACAAATTACTTTGCGTCGCTCAAGGTTGTCTGCCTGGCCGTCTTCATCAAACGCCATAACAACCACGGCAGCACCATATTTCTGGCAGAGCCTGGCTTGTGCGATAAAAGGTTCAACACCTTCTTTCATACTGATAGAGTTCACCACGGGTTTGCCCTGAATACATTTCAGGCCTGCTTCGATAACCTCCCATTTGGACGAATCCACCATAATCGGTACTTTGCAGATATCGGGCTCTGAGGCGACAAGCTTCAGAAAAGTCGTCATGGCTTTAACAGCATCCAGCATGCCTTCGTCCATGTTGATATCGATGATCTGGGCGCCGTCTTCCACCTGTTGTCGGGCGACTTCCAGCGCAGTGTCGTAATCGTCGTCCAGAATCAACCGTTTAAATTTGGCTGACCCGGTAATATTGCAGCGTTCACCAACATTGACAAAGAGAGACTCTGCGGTAATGTTGAAAGGTTCCAGGCCTGCTAGGCGGCAGGCAGATGGTATTTCCGGAACACGACGCACTGTTTGATTGGATACCGCTTCGGCAATGGCGCGAATATGCTCTGGCGTAGTACCGCAGCAGCCGCCAACAATGTTGAGAAAGCCTGCGCTGGCAAACTCACCGACAATGGCTGCCATTTGTTCGGGGGTTTCGTCATATTCACCAAATTCATTTGGCAAACCGGCATTCGGGTGTGCGCTGACCAGTGTGTCGGAAATGCGTGACAGCTCTTCAATGTGCGGTCTTAGCTCGGTTGCTCCCAAGGCGCAATTCAAGCCAATAGCAAAGGGTTTAGCATGGGCTAGAGAGTTCCAGAACGCCTCCGGTGTTTGGCCTGAAAGAGTTCTTCCACTGGCATCGGTGATGGTTCCGGATATCATGATTGGCAGCTCAACACCTTGCTGTTCAAACACCTGTTGTACCGCAAAAATAGCTGCTTTGGCATTCAGTGTATCGAAAATGGTTTCGATCAGAATAATATCGGAGCCGCCGTCGATTAAGCCTTCGGTTGCGACTATATAGTCAGCGACCAACTCGTCAAAGCTGGTATTTCGGGCGGCGGGATTGTTAACGTCCGGTGAAATAGATGCGGTACGGCTGGTAGGCCCAAGGACTCCCGCTACCCACCGAGGTCGCTCAGGGGTGCTTTCTGCATCACAGGCCTCCCGTGCTAGCCGTGCGCCAGTTTCGTTAAGCTCGCGCACCAGTGATTGCATGCCATAGTCGGATTGAGAGGCAATTGTGGAGTTGAATGTATTAGTTTCGACAATATCAGCGCCGGCCTGAAGGTAAGCGCGGTGGATATCTCTAATGACGTCGGGTTGTGTCAGTGATAATAAGTCATTGTTACCAACTACATCTTGGCCCCAATCCGCAAACCGAATGCCGCGATAGTCTTTTTCGACAAACCTGTGAGATTGGATCATGGTTCCCATCGCACCATCCAGTATTAAGATGCGTTCGGATGCCGCTCTGTGGAGGGATTCAATACGTTGCTGCTGGGGTGTTTGTGCGGTCAAGACGTGCTTTCTCTTGTGCTTGGGTTAATGTCATTTGATGGGGCATTAACTAATGGTTATCGGGAATACTGTTTCAGGTACCGCATTCTAGCAGAGCAGCAATTGAAAGTGGCCGTTCAGGTGTGCTTGTTGTGGCAAATTATCCTGACTGCTAGAATACATGAGTAAATTACTCAGGTATATCGCCAGTGGCGGTTGCCCTTTTATCCAATATCACGTTATCCGAGTATCAAGAGTTTTGCTTATGGACAGTGTAACCATCACAGAATCAGCCCAGAAATATCTCAGTGACCTTTTGGCCAAACAGGAGGATAAAACGACAGGGATACGGATGTTTGTTTCGGACCCCGGTACGCCGAGAGCCGAGACCTGTATTGCCTATTGTAAGCCCGGTGATTCAAAGGAGGATGACTTGGTTGTTGCATATGATATGTTCAGTGTCTGGTTTGAACATCGCAGTCTGCCCTTTCTGGAAGATGCTATTGTGGACTTTTCCGAGGATAAATTTGGTGGCCAATTGACAATTAAGGCACCCAATTCCCGATTGCCCAATATCAATGAAGACAGTCCGATCGAAGATCATATTAATTATGTGCTTCATAATGAGGTGAACCCGGGTTTGGCCTCACACGGCGGGAATATCACACTGGAAGAAGTTGTCGATGGCTATGCAATTCTTCGCTTTGGCGGAGGTTGTCAGGGCTGCGGTATGGCCGATGTCACCCTCAAACAGGGGGTTGAGACTACGCTGATGAATCAGGTACCTGGGCTCAAGGGTGTCAAGGACGTTACAGACCATACGGATAGAAGCCAAGCCTATTTTTCATAAGTAGTCGGTCAGGCGAGATGTTGTAGGGCGCTTTTGGGGGGAAGACAAAAAGTGTGATCTATGTCACAATTACAGGGCAGGCTGTTTGATGTTGCCTGTAATTTAATATAGCGCAATATATAGCCCGATAAAAACAAAAAGGAAGGCAGGACATTGCCACGATTGCCCGAGTTTGACAGACCTGAAGTGCTGAATGCTGCTCTGGACGTGTTCATAACGGATGGTTATGAAGCAAGTTCTATCAGCAAATTACTGGAGGCTATGGAGCTTAATCGAGGCAGCCTTTATTCGTCTTTTGGTGACAAGGAGTCGCTTTTTCGTGAAGTGATGACCACCTATGTGGACAGCTTCGAGGCGATGACAGCCCGAACCCTGGTAGGCACCAGTCATCCTCTTCAGGCTATCAAGGCCTTTTTTACGGGACTGTTTCTTCATGGCGAAACAGTCCGGCTCGAAAAAGGTTGTTTGCTTTTTAATACCATTTCCGAGCTTGCCAATACCAACAAGCCTCTGGCGAAAGAAGCCCGGAATCACATCTTCGTCATTCGCGAATTGTTCTGCAAGCGCTTGCAGGAGGCAAAGGATATGGGACTTATTGCTTCTGGTTTAGATATTTCAGCACAGGCAGACACGCTCATCGCGACAATGGCAGGTTTACGGCTGTTGGGGAAGATGGGGGTACCGCACAAGCAGCTGGAGCAGGTAATAGACACCGTAATAAACGGGTTTAGTCAAACAGAAAAATAAATTAAAAACAATAAAAACAAAAGCCTACAAGATTTTCATAATGTAGGCTCTCATATTTGTTGTGAGCTTTTTTGATCTTTTCGCGGTGTCAGGTGGTTCTTGCGGGCAGTATATCTTTCAGCTTTTTGGCCATCTCCTTCAAGCTGCTCTCGGTTGTTTCCCAATCGATACAGGCGTCAGTAATTGACACACCGTATTCCAGCTCTTCCAGATTGGCCGGGATTTTCTGATTGCCCGCCTTGAGGTTACTTTCAATCATGATGCCGATAATGGATTTATTACCTTCCAGAATTTGGTTGGTAACGTTCTCCATCACCAGAGGCTGCAATTCGTGGTTCTTGTTGGAATTGGCGTGACTGCAATCCACCATAATATTGCAGTCGATACCGGCCTTTTTAAGAGCCTGTTCCGCCAGAGAAACACTAACCGAATCATAGTTCGGTTTGCCATCGCCGCCGCGCAGAACAACGTGAGCATAGCGGTTGCCGGCCGTCGTGATGACTGACACATTGCCATCATTATTGATACCCAGAAAACGGTGAGGGCTGGCAACAGATTGAAGTGCATTAATGGCGACGGTGAGACCACCATCCGTACCGTTTTTGAATCCCACAGACGATGACAGACCTGAAGCCATTTCCCGGTGGGTTTGTGATTCAGTGGTGCGCGCACCAATGGCAGACCACGCGATCAGGTCCTGCATGTACTGAGGTGAAATGGGATCAAGGGCCTCTGTAGCCGTCGGTAAACCGAGGTCGGCAATATCCAGCAATAGCTGGCGCCCTACATGAAGGCCTTCCGTGATTTTGAAGGAGTCGTTAATGTAAGGATCATTAATCAGGCCCTTCCAGCCCGTGGTCGTACGCGGTTTTTCGAAGTAGACGCGCATAACGATCAGCAGAGTATCAGAAACCTCATCAGAGAGTTTTTTCAGCCGTTGGGCGTACTCCATAGCGGCTTTGGTATCGTGGATGGAGCAGGGGCCAACCACCACCATAATACGGTGATCTTTTTTATCGAGAATGTTTTCAATGGCATGACGTCCATTCGCGATAGTTTCCTGAGCCTTTTCGCTGGCTGGCAGTTCCTGTTTTAGTTCGCGAGGAGTCACGAGTACTTCTTGCGACTGAATGTTTACATTTTCAATACTGCTCATGGAGTGGCCTGTTTTCTCTGGTTACCTGTTAACGGAGATTAGCTTATCGAGAGCTGGGCATTCTACTTTAAAATTTTGGCTTTGTGGCGGCAAATTATTAAAAACTATAGTGTTGTTTGGCGAAACCAATCATGCATTCTGTGATTAAAAGAGTCGCTTCGAGAATTGTGGAATATTGAGAATTGACAGAAATTTCAATAATAGAGGGGAACATAAATACAATTAAAGAGTAAAAGGGTGGTTTACTCTGGCCCTACTGCCCCTCAAAGACTTCGAAAATACTGGAAAATGGAAAGTAAAGAGCTGTTCTTACTGGCAATGATTCCAATTGCCTGAACAGCTTTTCATAAAGCGCCAGCTGGTGGCGATAAGTGCTTTTCTGTTGAGCGAGAAATGCATCTACTGACTCGTTCTCATCAGGCTGAGAGCTTTTGTAATCGACTACCCAGCGAATACCGTTATCAATAAAGGTTCGATCGATAATGGCTGTGCGTGGTTGCTGTTCCTCATCAAGGTAGCCAAGCGGCAGCTCACACTGGCTGTGCTGGTGCTGGTGATCAAGGAGCCACTGTGCCTTGGGATCATTCAACATCGTGATAAC
This sequence comes from Pseudomonadales bacterium, assembly GCA_024234435.1. Taxonomy (NCBI): domain Bacteria; kingdom Pseudomonadati; phylum Pseudomonadota; class Gammaproteobacteria; order Pseudomonadales; species Pseudomonadales bacterium. The sequence goes on along the minus strand of JACKOF010000001.1, from coordinate 1,277,324 downwards.
AGCCTGCTGTAGTTTGATCAGTGCCTGTTCGGTGTTGGTCATTCCCAAATATCGAAGCTGAAGGTCCCATGCGGTCAGGCGTTGAGTCACCGTTTGCGTGCTCCATGAGTGAACACCTTCATAGGTTATTTGTTTGAGAATACGGTGCAGAACGGTGCCGGTATGACGGGCATCACTGTTAAGTGTCTCGATAACAACAGCGGACGATGATCCTGTTTTTTGTGGGGGATTCTGAATGTCACGCAGTTTTGCCACCACTGTATTCTGTTGCCAGTTCGCGGATAGCCGGTGTATGTGCGTGAAACGGGTCTTGGTATACTCCCGCTCTTCGGTCGTATCGACAAATTGATGGGTACTGACACAGGGGTGACGTTGTTGGACTGCCGACTCCATCCAGGGCCACAATCTGGCCAGCAGGCTATTGTTGGCCGGTTTTTTTCCGGTTCTGATATTAAAAAGCAGGTGTAGTTTGCTGATAGCCCGGGTTGCCCCCACATAGATAACGCGGGTGCTCTCAAGTCGGTTTTTTTCCTTTGTTTCCTGTTGCAAGTGCCGGTAGAGGGGGTCTTTATCATCGCCACTGGCTTGCAGGGGGCCAATTAATAATTGTTGTTGTCCTTTTTGCGTGATCCTTTCTCGCCACATTAGCAATTGTTGTTTGTCGTTACCTCCGCTGCGATTCAGGCCCGGAATAATGACAGTGTCAAACTCGAGCCCCTTGGCTTTGTGGATGGTCATAATCTGAAGGCTGCTATCAGCAACAGGATCTGGGGCCGCATACAGGGCGGTGACTGCTTGCTCAAAGGTTGGCCAATCGGTGATTGGATTGTGTCCTTCCAACAGATCGAAATACTGCAGGCAGTGGTCCATATCTGCTGGTTGGCGCAGGGCTGAAGGTCCGCCCAATGCCTGCCAGACGCTTTCAACCCAGTTGCGTAACGGCAGACGCTGCCGTTGTTGCCAGGCGGGAATGATCACGTCGCTAATACGCTGAAGAATTTTTTTTCCGGACTCAGAGAGTTCACTGACCTGCTGGTAGTGCATTAACTGTAATAGCAGCAATGGGTATCTGCTGGCAGTAGCAGGGCTTTCGGTGATGGGTGTATTGGCCAGGTAATAAAGGTCGTACAGGTCCAGTCCGCACCAGGGCGCGCGCAAGATCGAAAGCCAGGCGATGCGATCTGCCGGAGAGAGCAGGGCGCGGGTGAGCGACATCAGATCGATGACCGGCATTCGCTGAGCCAGAGGATCAATGTCCGAAGCCTGCCAGCGGTGCCCGGCCTGATGGAGCGCAGGCAGGATATTCTCAAGATGCCTTCGGTTGCGCACCAGAATGGCAATCGAACCCTTTGGGTTTTCCAGCCTGGCCTCACTGACCAGCTCCACTATACGGGTTGCTTCGGCAATATGGTCGGGATGGTCAAAAAAAGCGTCCACCGTGACAGCGTTGCCGTCCAGTGCTGGGTGAAAGGGTGTAGCCGGGGCGTAACAAACGGCACCACGAGCGATATTGTCCCGCGACGGGAAAGCCAGTTTAAAAACGTCATTCACCCAGTCAATAATCCCGGCCTGGGAGCGGAAGTTAACCTGCAAATCCAGAGGCGTCAGTTCAATATTGCCTATTGGTTGGCTGCGGGCTTCCAGAAACAGGCCCACATTGGCATTCCTAAAGCCGTAAAGCGATTGCATACCATCGCCAACGATAAACAGGCTGCGACCATCACCGATCTGCCAGCCCTGAGTCAGCAGGCGAAGTATGTCGAATTGTATGGACGAAGTGTCCTGGAATTCATCAATCAGAATATGCTGAATGCGATAATCGAGGCTCAATGTCAGATCTGTCGGGTTATCCTGGTCGCCAAGTGCTCGCTGGGCCGCCAAGGTGATTTCGGTGAAGTCACAACAGCTTTCCTGCTGAAAGTGCAATTGCAGTTGAGCAGCCAGCGCAGGTAATAATTTTGTGAGCGCATCCAGTGTTTGCCATTGGCTGTCAGAGTATTGCTCAGAGGGCAGATAGCGTACTTCGAGTAATGTGTCCAACAGTCCTGACTGGTCGCGACACCAGCTTAGCAAATCCCGAAAAGCCGTTTTACGCAGCTCACCGAATTCGGGGTCGTCTTTTGCTGTTGGAAAACCGAGCTTGATATTGATACCCCGATCAGTGCGCCAACCGGGATCGCTGTCGCTGGCTGTGATTAACAGATTCACCAGTCCCTGCCACTGCGCCATAGCCTCCGCGGTACAAGGGGGCAGCCCGGTCAGGCCGAGGCAGTTGCAAACAGTGGATTCGGATGCTCTGTTCACAAGGTTCTGTGCAGCGTAGTCCGCCAGCAAACAGAGGTCGCTCGCGACTGGTTGCAACTGCGCAGCAAGGGTTTCCAGTGTTTCCTGAATGGTTTGCTGCAGAAATTGCTCAAGGTAGGGCCTGGCGTCTCTGGCACTGATCAGATGCTGCAGCCACTGTTCGCGTTTTTCCAGCAGGCCGATTAACAACTGCTCCAGTTTATTGAGGTTATTGTCCAGGTGTTGCAAAAGCGTTCCTACCGCGTCGCCCAGATAGCCATTTCTGTTGAGCTGGTTTAACAGAAACTCACTGGCAGCCTCGCGGTAATGAGGGGCGGGTTGGTCCAGCGGTTCACTGGTTGTATTCAAACCACTTTCCAGACTGAGCTGTTGTGCGAGGTTTCGGCAAAAGCCATCGATAGTCTGTATTCGCAAACGATTAGGAGACTGTAATAACTGCCAGTTTTTTTTGGCATCCTGCTGTAAGGCTTCACGGGCAAGTTGCCATGTCTGGTAAGCGTGGGGTTGTTCCGGGGGGATATCTTCGCGGGCCAGTTGCAGGGCGGCGATAATGCGCTGGGTCATTTCTCCGGCGGCTTTGCGGGTGAAGGTCAGGCAGAGAATTTCTTCGGGTTTATCAACCTGGGCCAGCAACTTCAATACGCGCTGGGTCAGTAGCTCGGTTTTGCCGGAGCCTGCCGGTGCGGACACCGCAAAAGACTGGTTCGGATCGAGGGCTTGCTGGCGCTGATGATGATCGGTAATGGTGGTCAAGATTCTATCTCTGATGCGGTGTATTCCGGCCAGCGGTTTAACGGCAGTAATTCCGCCTGCCATTGGGCTACCGCGCGATTGTAAAAGCAGACCTCGGCATCGCCACGTTTAAATTCGTCAGCCAGTTGTGCCAGTTCGGTGCGCCATTGAAGCCGTAATTCGTGCCAGCCGTTCGGGTTGTTGTCCGTGTTGATAACAGTTAATCCCGGTGCGATGCTGTCCTGACCAGTCACACCGATAAAACATTGCTGCTCGGCATTAATGGCGGCAAATGCAATGCCGACAACCTCTTCTCCGCTGCTCAGGGCGTAGAGTGGTAATTGTGGTTGTTCCGGGCGTTCACCCATCCAGCTACTGATACCGGGATTGCCTGTTTTGTAGTCGATAATAAATTGTTTGTCATTTTCCAGAAGGTCTACCCGGTCAATCCGTAAACTCATCGGTAAATCGGCAAATACAATGTCGTGATGTGCCTCAATCTCTTTAATACGGAACGGTGAGCGCTGTTTTTCCAGTTCCAGCCAGCGCTTCAGCAACCGCTGAAGACGCTGGGTTTCCAGCCGGGTAAACCGTTCGCCCAGCAGTTCCGGGTGACTTTGCTGCCAGCGGGATAGGCTGTCAGTGATAGCAGCATTCAGTAGCTGATCGAGTTGTTGTTCTGTCAGCCGTAGAAGACTTTTCTGGTCTTTTAGTTGATACCAGATGTACTCCAGGCAAAGGTGTAACAGTGAACCTCTGTCCCTTGCACTTAGTCCCAGGCCAGGTTCCGGAGGGCTGTGGGCACCCAGGCGGTAACGGGCGAAAGCATTAAAAGGGCAGGCGGCCTGTGTGTCGAAAATGGCACTGCCACCTTTAACGGGTTGATTGGTCATTGGCAACGCCGGGCCACGGCTGCAGTCCACTTGTTCAAGTAGTGCCGGTTGATACAAGGCCTCTTGAGCATCGCCATTTTCCAGCAACTGCTCAATGTTGATGTTGCCGATGTTCTCTATTAAGGGGGTACAGGATAGTTGGCGGTCTTTGTCTTTAAGGCTGTAGCTGAAGACAACCTCGGCTGCGTTACAGAGATAGCCGTCGATCTGTTCCTGAGCGAGCTGCAGTTCCTTTTCCGGGCTTGAACGGGGTGTCCGGTATTCCCGCTGGATAGATGTGCCAAGCAACGGGTGAGGCTGGCAGGGTTGTGGCCACTGCCTGTCGTTCATTCCGATAACCCAGAGGTGATCAAAACGCAGCTCTGCAGATTCCAGCAGACCCAGGATCTGGATGGGAGAATCCGGCGTTTCTGGTTGAAAAACTGTCTGTCTGGCAAATTGTTGCAGATGGCGCAAGGCTTCGTATAAATCAACTTCAATGCGCAACTGGTCCAGTGCCGAGAACTGCTCTATCAGTTGTAGCCAGTGTTGCTGTTGCTGGTATTCGATGCTGTCCAGCGTGCGGTCTCCGGGCCAGTTCGTGGCGCGGAGTTGTTCGCAGAACAGTGTGGCCCAGCCACTGAAGTTGTTTCGGGTGGCGGACTGTCGTCGCAGCGCTTCAAATTGTTCCAGACCGGCGGCGAGTGCCGGGGTGCTGCCATCTTCCCTATACAGGTCTGCCGCCCGGGAAAGCTGGTAACGGAATTCGCTGGTGCGGATTCTGAATTTAGCCAGGTTGCGTAACTGCTCCTCAGCTGTTGCCCGAACAGGCAGATTGTCCTCACCCCAAAAGAAACTGTTCAACAACTGGCAGCAATCGCTCAGGGCTTGCTCGTTTCTGTTCAGGTTGAGCAATGCCATGGCTGTCATCACCATGGGCGTTTCGGCCAATGGAATACCGGCACTAATATTAAAGGGCGGCGTGATTGACGAGAAGGTTTGTTGTCGGTTATCCGGTAGTAGATGTTTGAGAAAGATGCGTTCGACCTGGGGGCGCAGGCGAGCCAGGTCCGGAACGACAATGCCTATTCGACAATCGGGTTCGGCAGCAACTGTTCTGGCTGCCCATGTTGCAGCCACCTGCAACTCCTGTATTTCGTCGGGGAGGCCGATTTTTCTGGCGCAAGTCGAGTTCACAGGTTGTTCTCTGACCGGAATTTCCAGTTCCCGGCAAGCGCTTATTAACAGCTTGTGGTAGAGAGGTGGCAGGGTTTGAAAGCCTACGGTCAGTATCCGTTGGTGCCGTGTTAGTTGTCCCCCGGTCATGATTTCTTTCAGCTGCAAGGCGCAATCACTGAGTGTTATCAGGTGGCGCTGAGACATTAAGTCACGAAAATTTGATATCCAGCGAAATAAATGCGGGGCATCGGTGGTCAATATTGCGTCGGGGATTTGCCATTGCTGAATAATGGTATAACCCTGCTGCGCTGAACTGGCATAGGAGGAAGGAACCACCAGCGGAGGGCGATGAGGATCTGTAGTAATTGCCAGCTCCCAAAGTATCCTTTCCTGCTGTGGTGAGACGGGCAAGTGATGGCAGCAAGGAGCTATTCCGGCATCACAACAGTGCTGCCAGTTTTCGAGCAACCAACTTTCCAACGAGTGGACTTCGGGTGGGTGCCAGGTCTTGAACCCCTGGTCGACCTGATGCTTACCCCAAGCCTGATGAATTTTGCTGGCCAGGCGATTGTTGGCGGTAATAATCAGGGCTCCGGATTCGATGGCACTCGTCAGAGTGCCGATATCAAAAAGAGGTCGCAGCATATAACAAGAAAAATTGTGTTGGACTTGCTGTCGGCTGGTCGCGACAGGTTCTGGTTGCTTTGGTTGCTTTGGTTGTAGTCATGCGGCAATCATCGCACAATGAACGCCACGATAAAACGGAATACCGGATAGTGAATCAGTCAATTAAAATTCCCGTCGCCAGCCAGCCGAGACCTTCTGCCAGCATTATTTTACTGCGTGAGGGTGAGCAGGATGTTGAACTGTTTGTGGTAAGGCGCAATCAACAAATGCGCTTTGCTCCCGGTGCTACGGCATTCCCCGGCGGCGCTCTGGACAGGCAGGATATTGAGTTTGCCAAAAAATTGGATGCAGATGACCCGTTGTTACCCTACCGTATTAATGCTATTCGGGAATTGTTTGAAGAAACCGGTTTGTTACTGGCTTCAGATCGCACTGGAAATTTTTTGTCTGCCGCTGAAACGGCTGTGTTGTCCCATTACAGAAAGGCGTTAGTGGATGATCTGTTGAGTTTCGAACAGTTTGTCAGCCAAGAGCAATTGGTGCTGGAGATAGACAGCCTGGTTCATTTTGCCAGGTGGGTGGCGCCAGCAGTGGTAAAACCACGGTTTGAGACGGATTTCTTTCTGGCCCTGGAGCCGGGAGATCAACAGGGCCAATACGATCCGGGTGAACTGGATGCGGCTTACTGGAGCCCTCTGGGTATGTTGATGCAACAACTGCAGCAGGGTGAAATAAACATGGTATTTCCCACGGAAATGAACTGCCTTCGCCTTATGCAGCACAGCACCGTAGAGCAACTGATGTCTGAGCTGGCCCAGCCTGCGCCAGTGATTAGAACGGTTGCGGAAGAAACACCGGAAGGAATTTTTCTTTGTACTCCCCCCGAAGCCGGTGTGGGCGAGCAAAGACGGAAATTTCAGGGAGCGAGGGTTTCGGGCCAGAAATCAGACACGGATAAAACAACGTAATCTTTTCTTGCGCACGGCAGTGTTTACCACTGACGTCATTGGTAGAATGCAGTCATGAATCTTTCAATCACATATGACCACGTAATTTTTTTGCTGCTCGGGTTAGTGGTTGGCGGTGTTTTTGCTTTTTTGATTAGCCGTTTGCTTAATAGTCGCAAACTGGCGGACATAATGGCCCAGTCAAAATCTGATATAGCCGTGCTGGAGACCCGGTTAAATGCCGACAAAATCCGTTATGAAGAGCAGCTTGAATTACTGCGACAGGCACGTGCGAACCTGACGCAGGAGTTTGAAAATCTTGCTAATCGAATTTTTGATGATAAACAGGAAAAATTTGCCCGACAAAGCAAACAGGCGCTGGATATTTCTATTGATCCTCTGCGCCGGGAGATTGGTGATTTTCGCAAGAAAGTTGAAGATGCCTACGATAAGGAAAATGCTGAACGCAATAAGCTGCTGGGGCAGGTAGTGGAATTACAGAAACAGGCTCAACGTGTTGGTGAAGATGCCATTCAACTCGCCAATGCCCTGAAAGGTGACAGCAAATTTCAGGGTAACTGGGGTGAGGTAGTTCTGGAGCGCTTGCTGGAAGAGTCCGGGTTAAGCAAGGGGCGTGAATATGAAACTCAGGTTTCGTTGAAGGATGAGGAAGGGCGACGCAGGAATCCTGATGTGATTGTACACCTGCCGGATCAGCGGGATATCGTTATTGACGCCAAGGTGTCGTTAACAGATTACGAACGCTATTGCCGGGCCGATTCTAAAGAGGAACAGCAATTGTTTCTTAAGCAGCATTCGCAATCTATCCGTACTCATATTGCGGGTTTGAGTCGCAAAGCTTACGAACAGCTTGAAGGTGTCAATACACTCGATTTTGTGCTGATTTTTGTTCCGGTTGAGGCTGCCTTTATGTTGGCGCTGCAGAACGATCACACCCTGTTTCGGGATGCTTACGATAAAGGCATTATTCTGGTAAGCCCCAGTACGCTGCTGGCGACCTTGCGCACCATCCACAATATCTGGCGCTACGAAGATCAGAACCGCAATGCCGAGAAAATTGCTGCCGAAGCGGGCAAGCTGTACGACCAACTGGTATTGGTGGTGGAATCACTGGATGAGGTAGGACGCCACATTGACAAAAGTCATGATGCCTGGCTGCAAACCCGCCGCCGACTGGTGGAAGGGCGTGGTAATCTGGTGAAAAAATTTGAAGACATCAAGCAACTCGGTGCTCGTTCAAAACGGCAGTTGCCGGAGGATTTGATTGTGGAATCCGAGCATCAGGAACAACAACAGAAACTCAAATAATCATTTATTCTTCGAGAGTGCAACCATGAATAAAACTGTGTTGCCGGGCCTCTTTTTCTCCCTGGTATTGACAATATTCCTGCCGTCTGCCGGAGCTGAACCTGTTGTCTGGTCTGGTGACAATGATCCTTCGCCCCGGCAGCATGACTGGGTCAGGCTAACCTCTGATGAGTGGTTGAAAGGAAAAGTGGTTGCGCTTTACGACGATGAACTTGAGTTTGTCAGTGCCAAGCTGGGGAAGCTGACGCTTAAATGGGCAGATATTGCCGAGCTTCGTACTGCCAAAACACAGACATTGCGAACGACTGATGGGCAGGTGTTAGAAGGCAGACTGTTGATCAATCAGCAAAATATTGATGTATTAACATCGGAGAAGTCACAGCAGATTCCGCGCCGGCAGCTGGTTTCTATTCCTGCAGCAGAGAAACCGACCGAAAGTCCCTGGAAGCGGTCAGTGAGTTTTGGGCTGGATGTTCGTAGCGGCAATACTGACCAGCTTGATTATGTGACAGATATTGAATTAAAACGAATTACCGGAAGCTCTCGCTGGTTGACGGATTACACGGCCAGTTTCAGTGAAACGGATAATGTTGAAACAGGCAACAGCCACCTGTTAAGCAGTTCGTTTGACTGGTTTCTTTCCGATAAACTGTTTCTCCGGCTGCCTGACGTCGAATATTTCAGAGATCCATTTCAAAACATTGAGAACAGGGTCACCGCCGGTATTGCTTTGGGTTACAAATTGTTGGCGAAAAAACGGGTGAGCTGGGATGTTACCGCAGGTCCGAGTTATCAGTACACCGTTTTTGATGAAGTTCCGGAAGGGCGTGACGACAGTGAATCTTCGGCAGTGTTTGCGCTAGGAACCCGTTACGAAATCGCGCTGACGTCAAATATTGATTACGATTTTCGGTATAACCTGAAAGTAGTTGATGAAAATGTTGGCAAGATGATTCACTACCTTGAAACCGGTATATCTGTTGGTTTGCTGAACAACCTCGATCTCAATGTGAAACTTTATATGGATCGAGTTGAAGAGCCGCAAATGAGTCGTGATGGCAGTCGCCCTGACAGTGATGATTTGCGGTTGTCTGTTGGTGTCAATTACGATTTTTAGTACGGATGTCGCTGGGCAGCATCATCTTTTTTTCAACAGTGCTCCACACTCCAGGTGATGGGTGTAAGGAAACTGGTCGAACACGGCGAATTGTTGCACCTGATGACTTTTGTTGAGGGTGTCCAGATTCTCTTTCAGCGTGTCCGGGTTACAGGAAATATAAATGATATTGTCGAATTTGCTTACCAGTTCAAGAGTCTCGTCATCAAGCCCGGCGCGCGGTGGATCGACAAAGACAGTGCTGAAATTATAATTGTTGAGTGCTATTTCCCTAAGGCGTCGAAATGGGCGCACATTGTTCAAGGCCTGGGTAATTTCTTCACTGGACATTCGCACAACCACAATATTGTGGATTCCGTTTGCCTGAAAATTATGCTGTGCCGAGCGTACGGAAATTTTCGATATTTCAGTGGCCAGAACTTTTTCAAAGTTCTCTGCCAGTACGCAGGTAAAGTTGCCGTTACCGCAGTATAGCTCGAGTAAATCGCCGCCGAGATTCCGACTACAATTGAGCGCCCAGGCGAGCATCTTTTCATTCACTCTGGCGTTTGGTTGGGTAAAACTGTTTTCAATCTGCTGATAACTGTACTGTCTACCGCCGACCTGCAGTCGCTCGGTGATGTAGTCTTTATCCAGCACTACTTTCTGCTTGCGGCTGCGGCCTATGATACCAGTAGAGAGCTTGGCAGACAGCGTTTTCGCTTCTGTTCTCCACTGTTCGTTCAGTGGTTTGTGGTAGATGAGCGTGATCAACACTTCGCCGCTCAATGAAGACAAAAACTCGACGCTAAACAGACGTTTACTCAGTACGGGGCTGGCATTGATTTCGCTTAACAGTGCAGGCATTAATTGATTGATGAGTTTCGACGCAATCGGGAAATTATCAATCCTGTAAGGACGTTTTTCGCCGGGCCGGTTCATAGCGTAATGTGCCTGGCCATCTTCGTGCCAGATGCGGAATTCTGCCCGCATCCGAAAATTCAGCGGTTCGGATGCCAGAACACTGATTTGCGGTAATTCGAGTCCGGCAAACTGGTTTTTTAGCCGTTCGAGCTTGTGCTTCAGTTGTTGTTGGTAATTGTCGGGGTCGATAGTATTCAGCATGCTTTAACCCAAAAAGTGTTCAGCTTGAGTGAGCGGGGCGGGCATTATACTGGAACAGCTGCATTGGTTAATATTGCATTGAGTATTTGAGGAGAGTCCTTTTGATTTATGAGTGTGACATTAAGGTTGTCGGCCAGGGACTGCACGACATCACCGCCCGGGTTGCCACTCAGGTTTTGCAGTCAGGTGTGGATGAAGGTTTGTGCAGTCTCTTTATTCAGCACACATCAGCGAGTCTATTGATTCAGGAGAATTATGACCCATCGGCAAAAGCAGACCTTGAAAACTGGTTGAATCGACTGGTGCCGGAAAACGATCCAGTGTACAGCCATACCCTTGAAGGTCCGGACGATATGCCCGCTCATATCAAATCGGCGTTAACGGCAACTTCCCTCTCAATTCCTGTCATCAATGGAAAACTGGCACTGGGCACATGGCAAGGCATTTTCCTGTGGGAACACCGACACCAGGCTTGCCAACGCAAATTGCTGATACATCTGCTTAATAACTAAAAAACCATTGAATATAAATTTTTATTGCTAATTATTCTATCTGTGATTGGCTGGTGCGTACCTTTGTGACGATACTTGCAAGGTGGTTGGGCTATTTCTTTCACATACGTTACGCGTCAACCATACTGACGGTGGGTATAAAGGTCACCACAATCAATAGAACACAAGGAGTGGCTTATGAATCGACACTATTTTGTCAGTGGTAACCTGGACGAACTGGAAAATATCAGCAGGGAACTGGAGAGCAAAGATATCACTGCACTGCAGACCCATGTACTGACGCTTGATGATGCTGCTTTGGTAGGGCGTGGCTTGCATCAGGTGCCGTCATTTATGAAAAGCGATGCTGTTCGCTCTGCGTTGAAGGCCTCGGTTTTTGGCTTAATTACCGCGCTGCTGGTGATTCTTGTTGCTTATTTGATGGATCTGCCAGAGCAGGTGGGCTGGCTGCCATTTATTTTTTTGGCAGTTGTCTTAATGGGTTTTATCACCTGGGAGGGTGGCATGTGGGGTGTGCAGGAACCCAATGCGCATTTCAAACGCTTCCAGGAAGTACTGGCGGAAGGAAAGTATGTTTTTTATGTTGAAGTAAAAGAAGATCAGGAAAGCGCTCTTAAGCTCGTTATCGACAACCACCCTGATCTGGAGCATGCCGGTACAGAAGCGGTGCCAACCGACCTGGTTCTTAGTGTAGAAAGCGGTGTTTCAAAGTTTGCAAAATGGGGGCCCTGACAGGCTTTCGTGATACCAGAAATGGTGTTGGTTTTCCGAGGTAGCCTCTTTAAAGGGAGCTGTTTGTTTCAAGAAGCTGATCTGTTTTTGCCGCAGCAATGAAATCGTTGCGGTGTAGCCCTTGAATCTTGTGGGTCCACCAGGTAACTGAAACGTGGCCCCATTCCAGCAAAATAGCGGGGTGGTGGTTGGCGGTTTCGGCGAAACTCCCTAACCGGTTCGTGAACCTCAGCGCTTCGGCAAAATTTCTGAAGTGAAAGGTTTTCGTTAGTTGCATGACACCATCAATGGTTTGCATACTCCATCCCGGCAATTGTGTTAATAAAACGGGTATTTCCTGCTCCGGCACTTTTGGTGAGTCTGCGCGGCAGGCCTCGCATTGTTCTGATGCAAGTGATGGTTGCGCAATCTGTTTTTTTTCAGGATGGATTTCAGTCATAAAGGGCCCATTATTCAATGGAGTATAGTTGAAAACCGTTATTGCTTCAGGCTAAAGGCAGTCTTTGGGTTTTGGTAATCCCGCAATTTTTGCCGCAACCCGGGCCGGACTGGGGGGGAACAGTTGCATCATGTAAATACTGCGCCCCTTACTGATATCCAGGTGAGTGGCGATATATTTAAGCAGTGGGCGCATGGAGGGGGAAAAGCCGTATTCGGCATAAAATGATCGGGCGATATACAGTATTTCAATATGCTCAGGTGTCAGGCGAATATCTTCTTCATTAGCAAGCTGCCTGGCCAGAGATTCTGACCAGGCAGCAAGATTGGCTAAATAATTTTTTTCGGATACCACTCTCAGTAAAATCGCCTTTTATTGAGTGGTGACACTCGGTTGCAATTAGTCGTCAGCAAAGCCAATCAGGTGGAGCAGGCTGGTGAAAACGTTATAGATCATCACGTAAAGCGTGACGGTAGCGGATATGTAATTTTTCTCACCGCCGTGGATGATAGCACTGGTCTGCCACATGATAAGGCCGGAACAAACCACCAGGAATACACAGGAAATAGCCAATGAAAGTCCCTGAATCTGGAGGAAGTAATTGGCAATAGCGGCAATAAAGGCCACCAGAATGCCGGTCATCAAGAAGCCGGTCATAAAAGACAGTTCTTTGCGGGTAACCAGTACATAGCCGGAGCAGGCAAAGAAGATGATAGCGGTGCCGCCCAGGGCCATTAATATGGGCTCTGCGCCGGAAGTTGCCAGATAGAAGTTGAGAATGGGGCCAAGAGTGAAGCCCATCCACCCTGTGAGTGCAAATACCCAGAGCAGGCCCATTGCATTGTTTTTATTTTTCTCTGTGAGCCAGAGAAAAGCGATATAGGGCAGTAACATCCACAAACCCATGAAGGGCGCGTTGATCGCCATGGCTATGCCAGCAGTTACTGCACTAAAGGTGATAGTAAGAGCTAACAGGGCGTAGGTGTTGCGTAATACCTTGCTGACCTCACCGCTTAAAGCCGTGGATACAATACCACTCTGGTGATCAGTTGTTCGGTTTACAGGTTGTTGTTGCATGGTTTTTCCTCAAATGACATGGTCAAAGCTTGGACATATGTTACCTGTAGATGGTTTCAAATCAAGTAAACAATTGTGGCAGTTGGTTTGCTCGTAAATCGCCAGTAAACTCGCGCCTCCGATAGCGTAATTTTTTGATAGCAACTGAGAGTGGATTTAATGAAACAAACGGCAAACCTGAAAATAGAGAATGAGCGTCTGTTGACGCTGGCAGGCAATTTACTGAATAGTTATTTTATACAGGCCAATAAGGAACTGGGGAAAAAGCGTTTCAAGGAAATTGATGACGGCAAAGCCGTTCGGCTGGGATCTCTGGAAGGTGGCGATGGAAAAATGCAGGTGAATCTGAAATTGTCACTGGACGCTTCAGAATTTCGCGGCCATCTGACGTTTCACTTGTTTGTGCAGGCTCTTACTTCAATGCTTAAAAATTACAGTCATTATTTGCCGAATAAAAAGAAAGCGCCATTCTTTACCAACGATCAGGCCGGCGCCGGTATTTTTCTGGTTCCCGGAATTATCGAAAGTGACGGGCAAGCCAATATGCTGGTTCTGGGGGTAGAGACAGGAGGGGATAGCCTGAATCTGAAATTACAGTTTATTGATCCCGAGCAGTTTCGCAAAGAATCGCCGGAAGAGCAGGCGTAAGCCGGAAACGGGGGGCTAACCTGCCTCGGGATAGTGGCCGAATTAGTGTGAACAGGCCGTCGTCTGATCGGTTTGCTCCCGGCATGGCTCTATCTGTAGCTTGCCGTCTGTATCGTCGGACGTGTTCAGGTTGAAAAAGGTACGAATATCCTCGGCCTGTTTCATACCGTCGCGGTAACCAAGCTCCACCAGTTTCCGGCAGAACCCTCTGGAAAACAGTAAATAACTGGCGGCACTGATACCGCCGCCATGTGCTGTCGCACCCGTCAATCGCAAGAAGGCCCTAATGCTGTAGGGCAGTTCTTTAATGTAGTCAGCGGCGAGCTCATCAATTGGGTCAGAGGGTGAAATGGCCAGGTATTTCACTGGGCGAAGTGTTTCAATTCCGCCTGCAGCCCGCTCTTCAGGGCTAAGACGATCTGCCAGCTGGTTAACCATTTCCAGTGTTTCAAGATCACTTTCAATCGAGTCAATAAAGGCTGTGTTAAACATGTGACCGATGATTTGCGCGATGGACGGTGAGTGACGAATGAACTGATGTGGTTTTTTATGGATGGGATTGTCGCTGACGCCAATCACAAAAACCTTGTCGGCGCCCAAGTGCAGGGCGGGGCTTATGGGTTTGAGCTGACGTATGGCACCATCGCCATAGAAGCCATCTGCAATTTTGCGGGCAGGGAACAGTGTTGGAATAGCGGAGGATGCCATTAGATGGTCAACCGTTAAGCCGGTTCTGACGCCAACACGTCGCGATCTCTCCCAGGGTTGCAGATCGCCGCGTCCCTGAAAAAAACAGACGGATTGCCCGTTGGTGTAGCTCATGGCTGTAACACTTACCGCTTGCAGCTCACCGCTGGCAATAGCTTCATCCACATGACGAAAACGGACATAGTCTTTCAATAGTTCACGCAGAGGTTCGTTGTCCAGCAGGGCTTTTGGCTCTCCAAGGGCATAGCCGCTATTGAGAAAAGAGAACAGCATTTTGATGCTGTTTTTCAACACCCCCCAGGTGTCTGTGCGATATACATTCTCAGGCCCCAGGTTGTTCCATATGGTTTCCAGCTTGCGGATCCTGAGTCGGAAATGGCCAGCCCTGCCAGCAATTGCCAGTGCGTTGATCGAACCGGCGGAAGTGCCGCAAATAATGGGGAAGGGGTTGCAGACATTTTTGGGCAGGATCTCTGCGACAGCTTTGAGAACGCCCACTTGATAGGCAGCCCTGGCACCACCACCTGAAAGAATCAGTCCGGTTGTTCCTTTTCTTACAGGTGTTTTCTCAGTTTTTACTGTCATTGAATCTACCATTGATGCCCTGTTGTTCGTCAAAAAATGCCGATGCTCAATCCTGCGGCCATCGACTGCCCCAGCTCTTCCGCCTGTCGAAGATGTTCGCTGGTTATTTCTCCCTTGCAAATTAATGATTCTGAAACTTTTCGCAAGGGGTAACCTTTTACGATGCGATCTACTTCCCGCTCGGCGCCGCTGCCGTCGTTGCCAGCGCTGATAAAGACAGCATAGGGAAGGTTAATTTGGTAAGGCTCCGCTGGATAGTAGGTGCGATCAAAAAAATCTTTCAGTGCACCACTCATATAGCCGAAATTTTCCGGGGTGCCAAAGATGATGCCGTCTGCCCAGAGCAGATCATCAAGGTTGCTTTCAAAAGCTGTCCGAAACCGGCTTTCTACATCGGCCTCGTGAGAAGCGCCTTTTAGAACAGCTCTTGCAAGCTGCCCTGTGTTTCCGCTCTGAGTATGATAAATGATCAGTAAATGAGGGTTCATGGTGGAAGCGTAACAGATGTGCCTCACGGGGCACACTGTGGTTAAATACGGTCTCTTTTCTGCAACCATCAACAAGGATGTTAATGGTGTTTCGGTTATTACTGCTTTCTGTCGGTGTTTTTCTTGTGGGCTGGCTGCCACTGCTGCCTGGGTGGGTTTTTGTTGTTTGCCTGTCTTTGGTAATGGGTTTGCTGTTGCTTTTTGCCAGGCTGACGTCGAAATCTCCGCGCCTGAAAAATCTGAGTTACTACGCGGTATTTCTTTTGGCAGGCGTGAGTTACGGCTTGTATTCGGGCTATCAAATGCTTGCAAACCAGCTCCCCGGTAATTTGACAGGTCAGACCTTTAAGGTGGTTGGCAGTGTGGTGGGGCTGCCATCAGTCTCTTCACAAAGCGTGCGGTTTGAGTTCCAGGTCAAGCATGCTGTGGATAGCCGGTATGTGTGGCTCAATCGGAAAAAAATCAGCTTAAGTTGGCATTGGGGGGCGAATGGTGAAGTTGCTATTCCGGAGCCCGGCCAGCAATGGCAGCTGGAGGTGCGGCTGCGGCGCCCAAGAGGGTTTGTAAATCCATACGGATTTGATTATCAACGGTGGTTATTGAGCGAAGGAATAGCGGCAACCGGTTATGTGAGAAACAGTGGTGATAATGAGCTGATCTCTGGCAATCACTATTCGCTGTCACACTGGCGCTGGCAGTTGCGGGAAAGTATTCAGCAGCTTGAGCTTTCCTCTGACGTGCGGGCATTACTGGTGGCGCTAACGGTTGGTGACCGAAGTTTATTACCGGAAGATGTTTGGCAACAACTGACTCATGCCGGTGTTATTCATCTGCTGGTTATTTCCGGGCTGCATATTGGTTTGATCGCGTTGATGGGGTTCTGGCTGGGTAGTGGCGTGGGCCGGTTGGTTGTCGTTTGCTGGAAATTCGGCATTTCTCATTATTGGGGCAGTGCTTTTTCCATTACTTTTGCGGCCGGTTATGCGGGGTTATCCGGGTTGGGTCTGCCTGCGCAACGGGCTCTTGTGATGGTTGCCGTTGCAAACCTGATGATATTGATGAACCGGCAACTGCCACCAGGTTATGGTTTTGTGCTGGCACTTTTGGGGGTGGCTGTTGTCGATCCGTTGGCAACTCACAGTGGCGGGTTCTGGTTATCTTTTACTGCGGCAGCCATTTTGCTCTGGTTGTTGCCAACCCTGACGGAAAAGCAAACAGATGCTGTTGCAAAACTAAAGCAGCTGATGCGAGTGCAATGGTTAATGTTTGTCGGGCTATTTGTTGTTTTAATGCTATGGCAGTTGCCGCAATCAATTATTTCGCCACTGGTCAATTTTGTCGCTGTGCCGTGGATCAGCTTTCTGGTGGTGCCGTTCTGCCTGACTGCTGCCATGATTCAACCGTTCAGTACAGATGGTGCGGAGGTATTGTGGTGCCTCGGGGGATGGCAGCTTGAAATCTTCATGAACCTGATAGCTTCTATGCCGGATACAACACTGCCCACGATTGTACCGGGTCCGGTTATGACTGCTTCACTACTGGTGGTGGCGTTCTTATTGTTGATGCCGAGAGGTTTTCCTGGGAAGTATTTATCCGTTCCGTTACTGGCAGCTTCGTTATGCACCTCTGTGAAGTCTGGTTTTCCGCTGGTAATAACAGCGCTGGATGTCGGACAGGGACTGGCTGTGGTGGTTCGCACTGCCGCACATACACTGATTTATGACACTGGGCCGCGTTACAGTGAACGCTTTGATGCCGGTAGCGGGATTGTTGTTCCCTATCTCAGAGGGGTGGGGGCAGGCGCTCCGGATGTGCTGATTGTCAGCCATAATGATCTGGATCATGCCGGTGGTGTGGACGGTTTTCTCAAACACTATCAACCGCAAGAAATCCTGATGGGTGAGGTGATTAATAGCAGGGATAACAGGGATAACTGTTATTTGGGGCAGAGGTGGGAGTGGGATAATGTGACATTTCGTGTGCTGCACCCGGAACCAGGAAGTAGCAATAAAACATCCAATAACCGCTCTTGTGTGTTGTTAATCAGTTACGGGAACCGTCATATTCTGCTGCCAGGGGATATCGAAAGAGAAGTCGAGTTTGTGCTGCTGCCAAGACTGAAACAGATGATGGATAACAACCAGCTGACAATGCTGATGGCGCCGCATCACGGCAGCGCTACATCGTCGAGCTCTGCTTTTGTAAGAGCAGTCCGCCCTGAGCATGTGGTTTTTTCTGCAGGGTTTCAGCATCATTTTGGCCACCCTCACAAAAATGTTGTCAGGCGTTACCTGTATCAGGGGACTAAACAGTGGAATACTGCTTATTCGGGGGCATTAACGTTTCGATGGAATGAGCAGGGAGAGTTGTTCATTGATGAGCAGCGAGTGGTTGCCAGAAGATACTGGTTTCAGTAATTAAGTTCATAACAGTGCTTGTCGGGAAATGTGCGTGTTTTGCTGGCGGCGGTAGCTGATTGCAAAGGCGGTGCGGGCTATCAAATCTGTGGACTAATTACGTTGTCTTTCTTAGCTGAAAGCGAATGAATATGGTACAGTTTTGGCACTTTGGCTTTAGTGGGGTATTCAGTGTACGAACTCGTCGTTGCCGGTGGCTGGCTGATGCTGCCAATTATTCTTTGCTCAATCATTGTGATTGCGATTTCATTTGAACGCTACTGGACTCTCAGGCCGGAAAAAGTTGTACCTCCTACCTTACTGGGGCAGGTCTGGAATTGGCTGAAACATGAAACTTTTGATCGGGAAAAACTGAGTCAGTTACGTCAGTCTTCGCCTCTGGGAACGATTCTGGCGGCAGGGATCAGTAATTCGAGCCATGGCCGTGAAGTGATGAAAGACAGTATTGAAGAAGCTGCCAGCCAGGTTGTGCATGAACTTGAAAAGTATTTAGCCCCACTGGGGACCATTGCGGCTATCGCACCTTTGTTAGGGCTGCTTGGCACCGTTATTGGTATGATCAAGGTATTTACCGCCATTATGATTGAAGGCACAGGCAATGCGGGTGTGCTGGCGGGGGGTATTTCCGAAGCGTTGATTACTACTGCAGCGGGCTTGACGGTAGCTATCCCCGCTATGATTTGTCACCGTTATTTTGAGCGCAGGGTGGACTCGCTAGTGGTTGACATGGAGGAGCAGTCGATCAAGCTGGTAGACGCATTGCATGGCGATCGGCGTTTTAAAATGGATGAAAGCCATTGAAGTTTCGCCGTCAACGTAAATCCGAAAATGGCGTCAATTTGACGCCATTGATCGATGTGGTATTCCTGCTGTTGATTTTCTTTATGGTGTCGACCACCTTTACCAAAGAAACTCACTTGGTGATTGATTTGCCCGAAGCTGAAGGTGAATCGGTGGAACAACCGGCCATGGTTGTTGAAGTGCTGGTGAACAGGGATGGCAGTTACAGCATTAATGGCAATGCCCTGGTCAACAGAGATATAGAAACCCTGATGAAAGGTCTTTATGAGGTTTCCGGTGGTGATTCGGAGCTGCCCATGATTATCACCGCGGATGCTAAGGCGTCGCACCAGTCAGTAATTACGGCGATGGATGCCGCAGGTCGAATGGGATTCGTACATTTACAGATTACCACTCAGCAGCCTGCCGGGCAGTCGGCTGAACCTTCGCGGGAGTAGACGTGACAAGGGATAAGTACGAAGAAGTTCACCCCTCCATGTCCGGGGCACAGGTTTATTTTCGATTATTATCGCAGCTGAAACTGTACTGGAGCGTTTTTTTACTCAGTATCCTGGGTCTGATGCTGTTTTCCTCGATGGAAATTCTTTCCGTCGACCTGTTTGGTTATACCATCAATACCATTGCCGCAACGTCGGGAGATTCAGCGGAATTGCCTGCTGTTGCAAGCGGGCAGGGAAGCGGAATTACCTCCTGGTTAGTCGGTTTGTTGTCGGATGACGTTGGTGGCCTTGGCAGCCGTTTCATTATTCCACTGGTGATGTTCGGTATTGTGGTGGTTCGTGGTATCGGGTTTTTTGTCGGCAGTTACTGCATGTCTTACGTCACGCAGTATCTGGTTCACAATTTGCGCATCATGCTGTTTAACAAATACACCCGTTTGCCCAGTCACTATTTTGATCAGAGTATGTCCGGGCATTTGGTTTCCAGAGTCACTTTTCATGTGGCGCAGGTGACACAGGCGGCAACCGGCGCGCTAAAAACCGTATTTCGTGCCGGTTCTCTGGTTATTGGTCTGGTCTTTTATCTGTTTTATCTGAATTGGCGGTTGGCAATCATTTTTTTGCTGGTATTACCGGTGATAGGCATTCTCGTGGGGCTCGTCAGTAAACGATTTCGCACTCTGAGTCGGCGTATTCAGGCGTCGGTGGGTGACGTGACTCAGGTGACGCAGGAATCCGTCAGTGGTTATCGGGAAATGCGTCTGTTCGGTGGCGAGGATTATGAACGCAAACGAATGTTTCGCGCCAGCAACTATAATCGCAGGCAGCAAATGAAACTGGCTGTGGCGGAAGGGTTAAGTACGCCGGTTATTCAAATGCTGGTGGGCGCATCTTTATCGGTACTTGTCTGGATGGCCTTATCGCCAGAGGTGCTTACCGATATGTCTGGTGGGGAGTTTGTGCAGTTTTTATTGGCTGCCGGTCTTATGGCGAAACCTATCCGGCAGCTTTCTGAAGTCAACAGTATTATTCAGCGAGGGGTGGCGGCAGCCGGGACTATCTTTACCACGCTGGATGAAGGAGAAGAAACGGATTTAGGCACCATTGAGAAACCCCGGGTCAGAGGTGATTTCGAGTTCAGGGGTGTCAGCTTTTCCTACGATGGTGAACAGCCGGTACTCAACGACATTAATTTTAGTGTGGCTGCGGGCGAGTCTGTGGCGTTGGTCGGCGCGTCGGGCAGCGGTAAAACAACACTGGTGAGCTTAATTCCTCGATTTTATAGGCACACTCAGGGCGAAATTTTGCTGGACGGTGTGGATGTTAACGATTACACCCTTGCCAACCTGCGCGATCATGTTGCACTGGTATCACAGAACGTGACGCTTTTTAACGACACGATTTATAACAATATTGCCTATGGCGAGCTTGCTGGTCGGAGTGAGGAAGAGGTTCGGGCTGCAGCAAGGGCGGCCCACGCTCTGGGCTTTATTGAACAGTTGCCAGAAGGTTTTAAAACGGTGGTCGGTGATGACGGCGTGATGCTGTCCGGTGGGCAGCGTCAGCGACTGGCTATTGCCCGTGCGTTGTTGAAAGATGCGCCCGTGTTAATTCTGGATGAGGCTACCTCGGCACTGGACACTGAATCAGAGCACCATATTCAAGCGGCGCTTGAAGGTTTAATGAAAGGTAGGACGACATTTGTGATTGCACACCGACTGAGCACGGTCGAAAATTGTGATCGCATTCTGGTTCTTGAACAGGGACGAATTGTGGAGCAGGGCAGTCATCGTACATTACTGGAGTCGGGTGGACGTTATGCCAGCCTGTACCGCAAGCAGTTTACCGAACAACGGGAAGACTCGTGAGTTCGCGGTGATAGCCTATTCATGAACCAGTCAGCATTGGAAAGAGCCTGGTACCGTCGCGGCAGCTGGGCGGCTTTACTGTTACCGCTCAGTTGGCTGTTTACAGGTCTGTCCGGGTTTCGCAAACGGCGGTTGCAGAAAAAAGTCAGGCCGCCATTTTCTGTTCCGGTGGTGGTGGTGGGTAATATTTCTGTGGGTGGCACCGGAAAAACCCCACTGTTGCTGTCTATTATTGATTACTTTACCGGGCAGGGCTTTCGTCCTGGCGTTGTCAGCCGCGGTTACGGTGGCAAATGCTTGTCATATCCTTGTTTGGTTACTCCGGGTAGCGTGTCTAGCGAAGTGGGGGATGAGCCTCTGCTGTACGCGGGAAAGTGCCCGGTGGTTGTGGATCCAGATCGTGACCGGGCTGTTCACTACCTGCTGCAACAGCAGGATTGTGATGTCGTATTCAGTGATGACGGTTTGCAACATTATGCAATGCAGCGTGATATTGAGATTGCTGTGATAGATGGTCAGCGGGGCTTCGGTAATGGTTTCTGTCTGCCAGCCGGGCCGCTGCGAGAACCACCAGAGCGATTGCAAACAGTAGATTTTGTTGTGGTCAACACGGCATCAGGAGACTTTTTCCTGAGTCACCCTGGTCGTTATGAGATGGCGATTGAAGCATTGGCATTTACCCGCTTGGGTGATCAGAAGGTGATTGACGCGCATGCCTGGAGCGGCGATAAAAAGGTACACGCGGTTGCCGGTATCGGTCATCCGCAACGGTTTGCCGACACATTGCAACGGCTGGGGTTTGATGTGGAGCTGCATGCGTATCCGGACCATCATGTCTTTACCGGCAGCGAGTTGTTGTTTGAGGACCGAAAGCCTGTTGTTGTGACCGCCAAGGATGCGGTAAAGCTGGTTGATTTTGACCCCGGAACGGTGGATGTGGATATCTGGTCATTGTCAGTCGCGGCCAGAGTTGATGAGCACTTTTTACAGCAGTTAGTGCAAAAGGTCATCTGTTGCCAAACGAAAAAAACGGCATAATTCGAAAGTCTGTGACGACTTGCCCCGTTAACGTGATTTTTCCCAAGGTTTGAATATGAAATTTAATGTTGTCATTCCCGCTCGCTACAGTTCGTCTCGCTTGCCTGGTAAACCATTGCGTGACATTGCTGGCAAGCCTATGATTCAGCGCGTCTACGAACAGGCCTCACTCAGTGCCGCTGATCGGGTAGTCGTGGCGACTGACGATCAGCGTATTGCCGATGTCGTTGAGGACTTTGGTGGTGACTGCTGTATGACATCGGCAGAGCATCCGTCGGGTACTGATCGACTTCAGGAGGTGGCAGGGATATTGGGCCTCAATGCCCAGGATATTGTTGTTAATGTCCAGGGCGATGAGCCGTTGATCCCGCCAGAGGTGATTAATCAGGTGGCAGAAAATCTGTCAAACAACCCTCATGCGGGTGTGGCAACACTGGTTGAAGCTATTTTCAAATACGACGATTTCCGGAACCCCAACGTGGTCAAGGCGCTAGCGGATGCCCGGGGTATGGCCATGTATTTTAGCCGGGCACCTATCCCTTGGCCCCGCGACCTTCTGGCTGGAGAAGTTGACGACCCGATGCAGCGCATGTCTGAGACATTAAAGCCCATGCGTCATATCGGTATTTATGCCTACCGTGTGGAACAGCTGGATCAGTTTGTTGGCTGGCCGGTTGCCCCCATGGAGCAGCTGGAATGCTTGGAGCAACTGCGCTTTTTGTGGAATGGCACCGGTATTCACATTGCCGAGGCGGTTGCAGATGTGCCCGGTGGAGTAGATACCGAAGCGGACCTGCTGCGGATTGTTGATCTGATGGGCGAAGATATCTGATGAAAGCAGATGTCGGCGTGTTGTTTGTTTGCCTTGGCAATATTTGTCGTTCGCCTACTGCACACAGTATGTTTGAAGCCATGGTTAGCGAGCGAGGCCTTTCCGGTAGAGTGATTGTGGATTCTGCCGGAACCGGCGATTGGCATATCGGCAAGCCACCTGATAAAAGGGCGCAGGCGACGGCGCTGGGTCGGGGAATGGATATGAGTCACCTGCGCGCCCGCCGGGTCACTCGTGGTGACTTCCAGCTGTTCGATTACATTCTGGCGATGGATTATCAGAATCTGGCCGATCTTAAAGAAATGCGTGATGACCGCTATAAAGGTTATCTCGGGCTGTTTCTGCCTTTTGGTGGGGGACCTTTGGAGGAGGTGCCAGATCCTTACTTTGGCGGCAAGCAGGGCTTTGAGGATGTGTTTGATCTGGTCGAGCGGGCTTCAGCGGGGCTGTTGAATCACATTTGCGAACAGCATGGATGGTGACCGGATGTTGACGCTGGAAACCGGCCGCTCGTTAAGGCAGCACAATAGTCTGGCGATAGATGTTAAGGCAGAGTTCTTTTGCCGCATCACTACTGTTGAGCAATTGCAGGAAGCCATCCGTTACGCCAACCAGCACTGTTACCCTATTACCATTCTGGGCGGTGGTACGAACGTGGTACTGACAAAACATATGGCTGGTCTGGTGATTGCCATCGCTATTCCCGGTTTACGGTTGGACGAGCAAACTGATGACAGGCGATTAATGACGGTGGGCGCCGGTGAAAACTGGCATAAACTGGTTGAAATTACACTGGCTAACCGATGGTTCGGGCTAGAGAATCTGGCTCTGATTCCGGGTATGGCCGGTGCTGCACCCATTCAGAACATTGGTGCCTACGGGGTGGAACTGAAAGATCGCTTCGTGGCGCTGAAAGCGGTTGATCTGAATTCGGGAGAAGTTATCCGTATGGATGCCGCAGATTGCCAGTTTGGTTACCGTGACAGTATTTTCAAACACCGTTACCGTGACCGCTTTGCCATTTGTGACATTCAGCTGACACTTTCCACCGAGGCGGCGTTGAGAATTGAGTACCCGGCACTGCAGTCTGCGCTGCGTGAGACGGAAGACATAACACCGGAATTAGTGGCAGAAACAGTGTGTGCCATACGTCGCAGCAAACTGCCGGACCCTGAAAAAGCACCCAATGTAGGCAGCTTTTTTAAAAACCCGGTCATCAGTTCAAAGCAGGCTGAAGAAATCCGATGCAAATTCCCAGCGCTGGTGAGTTATTCCCAGCCTGGCAATGAAGAAAAACTGGCTGCCGGGTGGCTGATAGAACAGTGCGGCTGGAAAGGCTTTCGGCGTGGTAATGTCGGTGTTCACGAACATCAAGCTTTGGTGCTGGTTAATAACGGGGGCAGCGGATTGGAGCTGCTTGAGCTGGCAGCCGATATTTCCGCCTCGGTGAAAGAGCGGTATGGTGTTAGCTTGGAAATAGAACCCAGGGTTTATTTGTGAGCCCGGTCTATGGTTTGATGAACTAAGCCAGAAAAGTATTAAGACACAGGGATGGTGGTGATGGAGAGAGTGGCTGCGGGAACTGCTATGAAAAAAGTGTTGGTAGTGGATGATCACGACCTGGTCCGTCTGGGCATTATCCGGCTCTTGAATGACGTGCCGGGCATTTGTGTTGTGGCTGAAGCGGACAGTGGTGAAACAAGTCTTGAAAAAGTTCGCCAATACCACCCGGATATTGTGTTTATGGATATCCGCATGCCTGGCATAGGTGGTCTTGAAGCTACCCGCCGTATTCTGGCTGCACACCCGGAAATCAAGGTTATTGTGGTCAGCGCGTTTAGTGACGAGGTTTATCCATCACGTTTGCTGAATGCAGGTGCTTCCGGTTATATCACTAAAAATGCAGACTCCGCCGAAGTGAGTATGGCGGTGCAGACAGTGATAATGAATAAAGTCTACGTCAGCCCGACCCTGGCCCAGCAGATGGTGACCAGTAACCTGAATGGCAGGCTGGATGCATCGCCTTTCAGTCAGTTATCCGAGCGTGAATTGCAGGTAGCAGAAATGATCACCAGCGGTCGGCGGGTATCAGATATTGCCGACACACTTCATGTCAGCCCGAAAACCATCAATACTTACAAATACCGGATTTTTGAAAAAGTGGGTGTCAACAATGATGTAGAGCTGACGCTGTCGGCCGTTAAGTTTGGTCTGGTGGATCCTTCAGATCTGGTTTAATGAGGTAAAACCTCGGATAAATTTCCTTCTCATCTCCAATATTTGAACGTCAAAACCACGCCCGGCTGGGTTACAATTTGCCTATGTCGTTCGATTACCAGCCTTTTCTCAAGCAACTTACCCAGCACCCGGGCATTTATCAGATGATTGATGCCGAAGGCGCAGTGCTTTATGTGGGTAAAGCCCGCAATTTGCGCAAGCGAGTGAGCAGTTATTTCCGAAAATCCGGGTTGCCGCCGAAAACACAGGCATTGGTATCCCGCATCGCCCGAATTGATGTCACGATTACTGAAACCGAAGTGGAAGCCTTAATACTGGAACAGAACCTGATCAAGCAGGCTCGGCCGCCTTATAATATTCTGTTGCGAGACGATAAGTCCTACCCTTACATTTTTCTGTCGGACCGTGATTCGTATCCCCGGTTATCCTTTCATCGGGGGGCCAAAAAACGCAAAGGCAGTTATTTTGGTCCGTTTCCCGGGGCTCAGGCAGTGCGAGACAGCATGAGTTTTCTACAGAAAACGTTTCGGGTCCGGCAATGTGAAGACGCTGTTTTCCGGAATCGCGCCAGACCTTGCCTGCAATATCAGATAAAACGATGCACGGCACCCTGTGTGGGGTTGATAGACACCAAAAGCTATCAACGTGATGTGCGCCATACAGCCATGTTCTTACAAGGTGGCAGTGATAAGCTGGTGCGTGAGCTGGAAAAGGATATGGACAAGGCTGCTGCCGAATTTGCCTATGAGCGGGCGGCAGAAATACGAGATCAGATTATTTCATTGCGCAAGGTACAGGCCGAGCAGGTTATCGAGTCAGGCAAAGGTAATATTGATGTAATAGCTGCGGCCAATGAGGGTGACAAGGCTTGCGTACACATGCTTTACATCCGCCATGGGCGGATACTGGGAAGCCGCAGCTTTTATCCTAAAGTCCCTCTGGCTTCATCTTCTGCCGATGTGCTGGTGGACTTTATGCCGCAGTACTACTTGCGGGAAGGTGCCCGGGGAGATTTCCCCAGAGAGGTGCTGCTGCCGGAGACGATACCGGATGAGGAGCTGCTGGAGTCCGCCCTGAGTGGAGCGGCGGGCAGAAAGGTTTTGATTAATTCCCGCAGCCGAAGTACCCGGCAGCAATGGTTGCAACTTGCGTTGCGTACTGCACAGCAGAACCTGGCGGGGCGTCTGGCGGAACGAAAGAATTTGCTGCAGAAATTTACGGCTTTGGGTGAAGCATTACAGATGGACGAGCCTCCCGAGCGGCTGGAGTGTTTTGATATCAGCCATAGCAGCGGTGAAGCCACGGTTGCCTCATGTGTGGTTTTCAATCAGGAAGGTGCGGTTAAATCCGATTACAGGCGTTTCAATATTGAAGGTATTGAACCGGGAGATGATTACGCGGCAATGGAGCAAGCGTTGACCCGGCGTTACACCCGCCTGCAAAAAGGCGAAGGTAAAATGCCGGATGTGCTTCTCATTGATGGTGGCATCGGGCAAATGAGGAAGGCACAGTCGGCACTGAACGAACTTGGTGTAGCAGGCATTACGGTGGTTGGAGTTGCCAAGGGGGTTACCCGCAAGCCGGGTTTTGAAACGCTGTTTCTTGTAGTGGGTGACAGGGAAATTGAGCTTGATATCCAGTCATCCGGGTTGCTGTTAGTGCAGCAGGTTCGTGATGAGGCACACCGGTTTGCGATTACCGGTCACCGGCAGCGTCGCGATAAAAAACGCAGAACTTCTCCGTTGGAAAACATTGAGGGGGTCGGGCCTGGACGAAGGCGTGAATTGTTGCGTTTTTTTGGAGGACTTAAAGAGGTTGAGCGGGCCAGCGTTGCTGAATTAATGCGAGTTCCCACAATCAGCCGAAAAGTTGCAGAAGCTATTTACAGTGCCTTGCGCAATGGGTAAGTTGAACATTGTTACTTCATCCTGAACCTGACAAAGAGGACCCTATGTGGAACTTGCCAAATATTCTTACCCTGTTGCGGATTGTGCTTATTCCGCTATTCGTACTGGCGTTCTATTTGCCTTGGGAAGGACGCTATTTGGCTAGTGCGGCAATCTTTGGCCTTGCCGCAATAACTGACTGGCTGGATGGTTATCTGGCCCGAAAGCTGGATCAACACACCCCTTTTGGTGCGTTTCTTGACCCTGTTGCAGACAAGCTGATCGTTGCCGTAGCGTTATTAATGCTGCTGGAGAGCTATTCCAGCATAGCGTTTGCATTGCCCACTATGGTCATCATCGGTCGTGAAATCGTTATCTCTGCATTGCGGGAATGGATGGCAGAAATTGGCGCTCGCACCAGTGTTGCTGTTTCGTTTGTCGGTAAAATCAAAACCACCCTGCAGATGATTGCTATCGCTGTATTATTGCTGGTAAATCCTGAGCAGTACCCGGTCTATTCCTATTTGGGTATTGTGCTGCTGTATGCCGCAGCAATACTGACTCTGTGGTCGATGGTGATGTATCTTAAAGCCGCTTGGCCGACGCTTAAAGAAACCAGTAGTTGAGACCCAGGCTGGGAGGGGGTTACGTATGCAGAAATGCCAAACAATACCTGCCACAAGTTTTAACCGCGGCCATCCAGGTAAGGTTATTGAGCGCTTATCAGTATTAGGGTTCGACCATTGGATTTACTCCGCTATTCCCAATTATCACGATAACAGCAATATTAGAGTTAACAGGGTGAGTAGCTACCCGGATGGTTTTATTGAATCTTATAACCAGCTTGATTTTGCCCGTGTAGATCCGTTTACTCCGTATTGGTTTAAGCATGACGATCCCACCAGTTTCAGAAAAGTCAGGCAGTCAGCAATATTAACGCCGAGACAGCGAGAGCTGATGTCGCTTAACGCTGATTTCGCAGTAAATAAGGGTGTTGTCTTACCGTTAAAGAATGTCAAAGGTTTTAAAGCGGTATTGGCTTTATCATTTGATGGTTCTTTAGCGGAGTTGAACGCTTATATTGGGACGATTGAAAAAGAATTATATGAACTAGGGCAGCGGTGTAATCAGGGCTTCCTTCGTCAACATAAAGAGCTGTTTTTGGGTAACAACTCCCCGCAGCTTACCTCGCGGCAGCAAGAGGTAATGTTACTGTTGGTCAATGGCAAACTAACCAAACAAATTTCAGATATATTGTCTATTTCACAAAACGCTGTAGATAAGCACATAGCAAAAATCAAAACTACGTTATCGGCTCGCACAACTCCCGAAGCCGTCGCTCTGGCCCTTCAATGGAACCTGATTTAAATCGCAAACTTCACAATATTTAAAACTCCAGATTTCCTGACTATCCACCACTAATTTATTAGCCAGAATAGCTTCTACACATTAATCAGATACGTGGATGAAGTGATGGATATAAAAAAGAAAAAGCGCTTGTGTATGGCAGCCGTTCTACTGGTTTCTTTTACTCATGTGGTCTTCTCGATGCCGCGAACCGGTGAGGTTGACACTATTGATGAAATAAAAGAGCAGGCATTGGCTGGAGTCGAAATGCTATCCAATAGCGAACTTAAGCAGCGCATTGAAGATAACCCCAAACTGGTATTGCTTGACGTTCGAACCGAACAGGAATATACCGCAGGGCATATTAAAGGGGCAGCCTGGGTTCAACGAGGGATTGTTGAGTTTGTGCTTGTCAGAACACTGAGAGATGCCGATCAGGAGATTGTGGTTTATTGCAAAAAAGGTTATCGGTCAGGGCTTGTAGTAAAAGCGTTGCGTGAAATGGGCTATAACAATGTTTATTCACATGTTGGTTTTGATCAGTGGGTAAGTGAGGGTAACAGTTATCAAAACTACCATGGTGAATCCAGACTGATCAGGCCAGTTGAAAAAACCGCAGCTGGTTTTAAGCCGGATTATTTTCAGCCAAAAAATAACGCAGGGAGGTAATGACATGTCAGTTATTGCGATAGCGAAAGTTACGGCTGCAGACGGTGAGGCTTTAGAGGCGCTAGCTATGATAAAGCAAAGCCAGGTGAAGGCGCTGAACAGTGATGTGTGTGAAAAGTTCGATATTTTACAAAATGTTGAAAACCCTCATTGCTTTTCACTCTTTGAAGTATGGCATTCCATAGAGGGGCATAAAGCATTCTTACAAATGCTTATGAAAACCAGAGACTTCACAGAAGGAATGAAATGTGTTGCGGAAGGCCCCTATATTGAATATTTTGATTTAAGATGAGTGAATTAAAATAACAAACTCTCATTGACGCTATGGAACCATTCAAAAACAAATTCTCCCCTCAGTTGGTAGCCAGTATTTCTTACCATCTTGCAAAGCACATCAATGAATTTGATAGTGCTGGGTTTGAATCCCGGATACTCGATATACTCGACTCGTTGGAGTTAAAAGAGCGCTCGCAGTTGATAGCGGATCACGTGCACAGAGTATTGCCAGAGAACTCTCAGGCGCGCCACAAAGTACTTTATGCCATGCTCCACCCTGAAGAAGTCACCCAGAGTGGTGAGCAGCAAAGTGATTATGATGGCATTCGCGGTTGGGGAATGATGCCATTATGTGCTGTGGTAGGGCAGCATGGGTTAGATACATTTGAAGAATCGCTATTGCTGCTAAAAGAAATGACCAAACGATTTTCGTCAGAATTTGACGTTCGTTACTTTTTACTGGCAGATCAGCAGCGTGCGCTTAACGTGATGAGTGCCTGGGTTGACGATCCTAACCGACACGTGCGCCGTTTGGTTTCGGAAGGTACTCGCCCGCGGCTGCCATGGGCGATGCAACTGCCCCAGCTTATTGCCGACCCAAGCCCGGTACTGCCATTATTGGAAGCGTTAAGAGATGATAGCGAAGAGTATGTTCGTCGATCCGTAGCAAACCACCTGAATGATATTGCCAAAGATCATCCGGAACTGGTTGCTGAAATAGCGAGGGAATGGTTACAGGATGCAACGCCGAAGCGGGTGAAGCTGGTACGCCATGCGTGTCGCACATTGATCAAGCAGGGGCACCCAAAGACACTTGAGGCGTTTGGTTTACAGCCTGCCAAGCTTGAGTTAGTCAAACTCCGTATTGAAACACCGAATGTAGTTCTTGGTGATGCGCTGGTTTTTTCTGCTGAACTTAAATCGAAAGGTAAAACACCACAAGAGCTGATGGTCGATTACGTTATTCATTTTGTAAAATCGAATGGAAACCGCGCGGCGAAGGTCTTCAAATGGAAAAAACTTGTGATAAAGCAAGGCGAAACAGTAACACTTTCTAAGTCGCACCCCATTCGTGCTATTACTACACGCCGTTATTACAGCGGCGTTCAGGCAATCTCATTGCGGATTAACGGTGAAGATACCGAAATTGCCGAATTTAATCTGGATGTCGGTAGCTAAACAAGCTGTAGTCGATTGGAAAATGGCATAATAACGAGGCTTTTTAACGTAATGGCAAAAACACAAACTCTAGGCTTGGTTCGTCATGGA
This sequence comes from Pseudomonadales bacterium, assembly GCA_024234435.1. NCBI lineage: Bacteria > Pseudomonadati > Pseudomonadota > Gammaproteobacteria > Pseudomonadales > Pseudomonadales bacterium. The sequence goes on along the minus strand of JACKOF010000001.1, from coordinate 1,246,843 downwards.
GAGACCTATGCTAATATCGACAAAGTATGGCATGGCCACACAGATACAGAGCTAACCGATAACGGCCGCCTGCAAACTCAAAAGCTCGGTACATATTTCCATAATTACATGCGGCCCGATGTGATTTATTCCAGCCCTTTGCAACGAGCAAAAAATACCGCCAAGGCTGTTGCCAAAAGCTTTGACCTACCCGTAAACCTCGACGCTCGCTTGATGGAGTTTGGCTTCGGTGAATGGGAGGGCAAAACATTTGAGGTGCTGGAAAGTGAGCATAATATCTCGGCGAGGCTTACCGAGGAGGGGGATTTTTCACCACCTGATGGCGAATCGTTAAATAGCGTTAAGATCCGCATGATAGAAGCCATTGAAGATATTATTCAGGCACACCCGGATAACAATGTTCTTATTGTTTCGCATGGAGTCGCGCTTTCAATTGCTATTTCTCACTACCTGAATAACGACGTAAAGCTTTGGCCGCAGTACGCCAAAAGTAATACAGCGTTCTCTGAGTTGTGCTTAACGACATGCAGCCTGACTCGTTTTAATCAAGCAGAGCATCTAAAGTAACCTGATAGTTCACTGGAAGAGGGTAGATAGGTTGCCGATATACATTGTTGTTGGAACAGCAGTTTGTGTGTTGATAGCCTGGGGTGTTCATCGTTACCGGCGCAATCAATATCTGAACAAGCTGCTTGATTCGCCATTGGCACCCGAGCATGTTGATGTTCTGGTTGCAAATGTGCCGCTCTATTCGCGGTTGCCAAAAGATCTTCAGTTGGTATTACAAGGTTGTGTAAACTATTTTCTTGCTACCAAAGTATTTGTGGGCTGTGACGACTTTAGAATTACGGACGAAGTTCGTTTAACGGTGGCGGGGAACGCCTGTATTCTGGTATTGAATAGAGATAAAAAACACTTCCCCGGTTTTGAAACAATACTCGTTTATCCGCACACCTACGTTGCCAAACAAGTCAGATATGACGGGCTTGTCGAGATTCACGAAGATAGCTCACGTGCTGGCGAGTCCTGGCACCGAGGCCCTGTTGTTCTGTCATGGGCTGATACGGTTCACGGCTCTGACAACCCGCATGATGGCCACAATGTTATTCTGCATGAGTTCGCCCATAAACTGGATGAGGAAAATACCCTTATGGATGGCCTGCCAGTGCTGCGTGAAAGTTCACATTACAAAGAATGGGCATCTGTACTGACTGCGGAATACGCTGAATTTATCAACCGCGTTACTCATGGAAAAAACGATGTTATTGATGAATATGGTGCTGTTTCTGCTGTAGAGTTTTTTGCGGTTGCAACGGAGTCGTTTTTTGAAAAATCGAAACAAATGAAGGCAAAACTTCCGGAGCTGTATGGCCAGTTCAGGACGTTTTATGGATTGGATCCGGCAGAGTGGAAGTAAGTAGGGCTGCGCCGGGAACAAGGCGTTACCTAGGCATAGCGAAGACTGATTTTTCGTATCACTGATGCTTGAAAATGGTGCCCGGGGCCGGGGTCGAACCGGCACGGCCGTTTCCAGCCGAGGGATTTTAAGTCCCTTGTGTCTACCAATTTCACCACCCGGGCATAAACATTGGATGAGTTTTTGCTTTTAAATCGACTACCACCCAAAGCTGATGTTCAGCCCTGGTGAATAGTGGAGGCGCGGGTCGGAATCGAACCGGCGTACACGGAGTTGCAGTCCGCTGCATAACCACTCTGCCACCGCGCCATAAATTCTGTTGTTGCACTTGCCGGTTTAATGACCGGTACTCTTACTATTCGTGCTGTAGGCACTCTCTGAAGGGGCGGCATTCTAACTGAGAGTGCCGGTAAATAACAGCTCTTATGAGGTATTTATGGGCTAATATTGAGTATCTCAAGGCAATGATTTGATTTGTCTACAAGCTGGAGATGGCGAGTGGATGGAAGGTTGAATTTCCAGAGTGAGGATACGACTTAATGGGTTCTCAAACGGCAACGTTGTTATATACTGCTCGCTGCGAGATATGGATATCACCGGGAAAATAGTGGAAATTCACGAGGGTAGGCGAATTAGCCAGCAACTAACTAAGCAAATTGGCATCACGCTGGCTTTTTTTATGGCCGCAGTGCTGCTGTTTCTCGTTAATGGGCACTTGGTTAACCTGCCCGTGTGGGTATTCCCTTGGGCATTAGTTGCTGTCTGGGTGTTATCTGTTATATCGATTCCTTTCTATCAAAGGGTGGATGAGCCAGTAGAGAGTTCTTCGTTGCTGGGAGCTTTGGCGCGAGCTTCAACACTGGTTTGTCTAGTCAGCCCTGACCAATTTGTCCGGTTTAGGTCTCACGGAGAGCTGCTTGAGCAGGCTCTCGACGAGTGTGCCGTTGCTCTGCCTGATCTGCTCGGCGATATTGATCGCGCCAGGCAAGGTGGCAGTTTTATGTCGTTTTATGCTCTGGGTGATCGTACCTACAGAGTGCATTTTCAGCCCGCGGTCAGGAGTACGGATACCGTTACGATTGTTTTTGTGGACGTTACCCAGGAGCAAGAAAGAAACGCTGAACTGGAGTTGTCGACAGAAATTTTTAATAACACCAGTGACGCCATTATTGTTGCTGACGAACACCGGCACATTTATTCAGTCAATGCCGAATTTACGGCGATTACTGGTTTCACTGCTGACGAAGTGCGCGGCAGAAAGCTGGGCTTTCCTAAAAGCCCTGACCATCGTTTTCGTTTTTACCGTGAAATTTTTTCCAGGCTCCGTGAGCAGGGTAGCTGGCAGGGTGATGTGTGGAGCAAACGCAAGAATGGTGAGGTTTTTAGTGGCCGAATGAAGGTGGCGGTACATCGATCCCTGAATGGCAAGATTAAGGATTACGTTGCTTTTTTCTCGGATATCACGGAGTTGCGCCAGTCTGAAGAGGAGCTGCGCTACCTCGCCAACCACGATACCCTCACGGGTTTACCGAACCGGAGGCTTTTCTTTGACCGTGTAGACCAGGCAATCAAGCGTGCACGGCGATCGGATGGTCAATTTGCGGTCTATTTTATTGATCTGGACAGTTTTAAAGCTATCAATGATGAGCTGGGACACCCGGTAGGTGATGAACTGCTGAAGATGGTGGCTGACAGGCTGTCCAAGGTTGTCAGGGAGAGTGATACCGTTGCCCGCCTGGCGGGTGATGAGTTTACGATTGTGGCCGAGCAGGTGGATAGCCTGGAAGAAGTAAAAAGTATTGCCGAAAAAATTGTTAAATGCTTTGATCCGGTATTTCAACTCAGTGAACACGAGGTCTATGCCTCTGCCAGTGTCGGTGTTGGTATCTACCCTACAGATGCTGACGATATGATGGGCATTGTCAAGGGTGCAGACACGGCTATGTACAAGGCGAAGATGGAAAAGGGGCGAGGCTCCTATTTCCTCTTTGGCAGCGAGGCTGAACCCGAGAAAGGGGTAGATGACTTCTTTGTGGCTGAGCTGCATCAGGCGATGAAGAGAGATCAGATGGAGCTGTTGTTTCAGCCTCAGGTGATCTTGCACAGTGGTGCGATTGTAGGCTGTGAGGCTTTACTGCGCTGGAGGCATCAGCAGTTAGGGCAGGTTATGCCCCATCAATTCATGCCTATTGCTGATGCAGAGGGTTTATTGCCAGAAATGGAGCAGTGGGTGTTAGAGAAGGTTTGTTCACAAATGGCGGCCTGGCTCAGGAAAAAAATCCCTGTTCAGTTCGTGACTCTGAACGTTTCTCATCATCAGCTCGACAATCCCGAGTTTGCAGTCACCGTTGCAAAGGTATTGGGTGCAACCGGTTTGTCGCCGACTCATCTGATTGTTGAAGTCTCTGAAGTGACGTTATTGCAGGATAAAAAGCGTGGCCTGCGATTTGTGCAGGCTCTGAGAGAGATAGGCGTATCAGTAACCATTGATGATTTTGGTGTTACCCGCAGTGAGTTTGGTTATCTGAAAGGTCTGCCTGTGTCCGGCCTCAAAATTGATAATCAGCATCTTCAGAATATCAAGCAGGGTCAGCAGGGCGATACACTGATTCGTGCCATGATTGGCCTTGGCGAAATACTTGATATCGATGTGGTTGCTGTTGGTGTTGAAAGAGGGATGCAGGAATACTATCTGCAGGCGGCGGGTTGCCGTTTGGGGCAGGGGTATCTTTACGGCAAACCCATGATTGCTGAATCATTTGAACGTCTTTTTAATCGTGCGCCAGAGGTTGATCTGGTTTGATCATTGCCCCTAACTGAAGCATGACGCCTGAACGCTACCAAAAAATTCTGACTGTATTGCAACGTCGCCAGCCTGACTTGACGGTTATAACAGATCAAGTCCACAAGGGGCAAAATCTCTCGGCAATTATCCGTACCTGTGATGCGGTTGGAATCCACCGAGTTCATGCTGTTTATCAGGAGGGTCCTTTCCGGCCCCATACCGGCACTGCGCTTGGCAGTCACAAGTGGGTAGAAACCACGGTCCACCGGTCTATTGGTCAACCGATAGGGCTTTTGCAACAGCAGGGCTTTCAGGTGATAGCGGCACACTTTACTCCAGGTGCTGTGGATTACACCGAGGTGGACTACACTCGACCCACGGCGTTGTTGCTAGGCGCCGAAAAGTGGGGTGTCAGTGAACAGGCTACCGCTCAGGTTGACGGGTGTGTGGTGATTCCTATGTTGGGAATGGTAGAGTCTTATAACGTCTCGGTAGCCTGCGCCATCATTCTTGCGGAAGCGCAGCGGCAGAGAGAGGCCGCTGATCTTTATGCCCAAAGACGACTACCGGATGGCGAATATCGCAAGCTACTGTTTGAATGGTGTCAGCCAGTGGTTGCTAAATACTGTCGGCGGCACGGGCTGGACTATCCTGAGCTGAATGATCAGGGTGACGTGCTAAACCCGGACAAGCTCCGGTTGACGTTAGCGGGTTCACGATAGAGTTGTAAATTATGGCTATTGGGCGTTTACTCAGACATGTTGAATTTGATTTGAGTCAGTAAATACCAGGAGTAATAGGGAATGACCATTTATAAAGCCCCCGTTGAAGATATGAGTTTCCTGCTGAATCATGTTCTGGGCATGGACGAAATCTCCCGCTTGCCGGGTTATGAGGAAGCTACTCCGGATATGGTCGCTGCAATTTTGACAGAAGCAGCAAGATTTTTCGATGAAGTAGTGGCACCTACCAATATGATTGCTGATCGCGAGGGGCTTAAACTTGAAGGCAATCAAGTTATCACGCCTCCATCGCTGGATGGGGTTTATCAGCAGATGGTGGATGCTGGCTGGCAGAGCCTTGCAGGTGATCCTCAGTATGGTGGGCAGGGTATGCCCCAGTTACTCTCTTTTGTTGTTGATGAAATGTGCCAGAGTGCCAATTTGAGTTTTAGTTTGTGCCCATTGTTAACAAAAGGCGTAATTACGGCGTTAAGCCGTTACGGTAGTGAACAACAGAAAATTGAAATCATTCCGAAGCTGATGTCCGGGCAATGGTCCGGCACTATGAATTTGACCGAGCCACAGGCCGGATCCGACCTTGCAGCCATTACGACGAAAGCCGTTCCAAATGGCGATCACTACCTCATCTCCGGGCAAAAAATCTATATTACCTGGGGAGAACATGATTACAGCGAAAATATTATTCATCTGGTTCTTGCCCGCACCCCCGATGCACCGGAAGGCGTCAAGGGTATTTCGTTGTTTGTTGTGCCCAAGGTTTTAGAGGGTCAGGGCGAAAGTGCTCGTAACCGAAATGATGTCTATTGCATAGGCCTTGAGGAAAAGCTGGGAATTCATGCAAGTCCGACCTGCACCATGTCTTACGGTGAGAATGGTGGTGCTGTCGGGTATCTGGTAGGCAAGGAAAATGAAGGCCTCAGCTATATGTTTGCCATGATGAACCATGCGCGGCAATCGGTTGGTTTGCAAGGGGTGGCTATTGCTGAACGCGCCTACCAACAAGCAGTGGATTATGCCAGGGAACGGGTTCAGGGCGATGTGCCGGGTAAATCGCGGGTGACAATTATCAACCATCCGGATGTCAGACGTATGCTGATGACAATGCGTGCCTTGACCGAGGGTGGACGTGCGCTGGCTTATTCATCCATGGCCCATGAAGATTTGTCAGAGAAAGCAGAAAACGAACAGCAATCAGCCTATCACCAGCGCAGAGTCGACTTGTTGACACCGCTAGTTAAAGGCTGGTGTACAGACGTGGGGCTGGAAGTTGCCTCTTTGGGTATTCAGGTTCACGGCGGTATGGGATTTATTGAAGAGACCGGCGCCGCTCAACACATGCGGGATGCCCGAATTCTGCCGATTTACGAAGGCACAAATGGTATACAGTCACTTGATCTGGTTGGACGTAAAATTCTACGTGACAAGGGAATGGCGGCCACTGAGCTAGTGGTTGAATGGAGTGAAATTCTGACCGAAGTTGAAGCGGCTGGTGAAGAGATGGCGCCAATAGCCAGGGCATTGAAAGCAGGTATAACCGATTGCAGTACCGCTGTTAAAGCATTATTTAAGGCGGCTGTTGATGATTGGGCCGCGGCTGAGGCTGGCGCATATAATGCCTTGATGCTGATGGGGACAACGGCAGCAGGCGCATTACTGGCAAAAAGTGCTCTGGCGGCAGTGAAACTAAATGAAGCCGGACAAGGCAACAAAGATTTTAATGACGCCAAAATTATTACGGCAAACTTTTTTGCTCAATATGTCATGGCGCGTAATAGCGGTTATGTTGCAGCAGTTCAGGCAGGGCCTGAAAATGTAATGGCGTTGGCTGAAGAAGCTTTTTAAGCTCGCGTTACTGCTTTTCTGATTTCAGTAGCTCAATAAAAGCTCTGGCTGCATTGGACAGGGTTTTTTCCCGGTGGTGAATATACCCCAACTGGCGCTCTATATAGATGCCTGAAATGGGAACCTGGCTTAATCCTGATTCCAGCATACTGCTGGGTAACAAGCTCCAGCCGAGACCAATACTGACCATCATTTTGATGGTTTCCAAGTAGTTAGTTGCCATTCCCGATGGCAGTGAAATTCCATGTCTGTCGAACTGGGCCTTTGTCATGCGGCCCGTATAGGTGCCTGAGCCGGGTAATATCGCCGGGTATCTTGATAAGACCTCCAGCGTTACTCCAGGTGTTTTTGCCAGCTCGTGCTCTTTCGCTACCATAAATACCAGTGGATCAGGCCATATTGACTCGGCAAATACCTTTGGATGGGGAGAGGGGGAAAGCGTAATAGCAGCCACCTCAAAATTGCCATGTAGTATGCCGTCATAGGCTTTTTCAGAGTCCATAAAATCTACATCGATAGACACTTCAGGGTAGTGCTGGCTGAACGTTTTTAAAACAGGGGGTAATCGGTGCAAACCGATATGGTGGCTAATGGCGAGCCGCAGACGGCCGGTAATGGCGCCTGATAGATCGTTGATGGCTTGTTGAGTGTCTACAATATCCTGCAAGATTAACTTTGCTCGGGGAAGTAACGCTTCTCCGGCTTCAGTCAATGATACCGATCGTGCAATTCGGTCAAACAATCGGCAGTTCAGTTGTTCTTCAAGTAATGAAATACGTTTACTGACCGCGGGTTGAGTCAGATGAATACGTTCTGCGGCAATAGAAAAGGAATGGCTTTCTGCCACAGCAATAAAGGCTTCAAGAAGTTGAGTGTCCATAGGGCAGCATGGTTATCTATTCCAAAAAAGAATGCAAACAATAAAAAATATGAATTGGTTTTATTTGTTGGTTGGCGCTAGAATTCAACTTTTCAAAAAATCGTATCGAACAATTCACAGTGACAGGTATTGGTTATGTCGGCGAAGACGCTTTATGACAAATTATGGGATGCGCACTTGGTCAAGCAGCGGGATGACGGTTCCGCACTGATCTATATTGATCGCCAGGTTATTCATGAAGTCACTTCCCCCCAGGCTTTTGAAGGTCTGCGAATCGCTGGTCGTAAGCCTTGGCGAATTGATACCAATATCGCAACGCCAGATCATAATGTTTCTACCGATGCGGTAGAGCGAGCGGCAGGTGTGGACGGTATTGTTGACGAAACCTCCCGTATCCAGGTGCGTACACTTGATGAAAACTGTGATGAATTTGGTATTCGCGAGTTCAAAATGAACGAGATGGGGCAGGGTATTGTACATGTTATGGGGCCAGAGTTAGGTGCCACGCTTCCTGGGATGACGGTGGTTTGTGGTGATTCTCACACCGCCACCCACGGCGCAATTGGTTGTTTGGCGCATGGTATTGGTACCTCTGAAGTGGAGCATGTGCTGGCTACACAGTGCCTGGTAACCCAGAAAATGAAAAATATGTTGGTTCGTGTTGATGGTGAGCTGGGTCTTGGTGTTACCCCCAAAGATGTGATTCTGGCCATTATTGGCAAGATAGGCACAGCGGGTGGCAACGGTTGTGCGATTGAATTTGCGGGTACTGTTTTCAGAGAGATGAGTGTTGAAGGCCGTATGACTGTTTGCAATATGGCGATAGAGGCAGGTGCCCGCGTTGGTATGGTCGGTGTTGATGACAAGACTATCGAATATGTTAAAGGTCGTCGGTTTGCGCCTGTCGGCGAGCAATGGGATCGCGCAGAACAATATTGGCGTACGCTGCACAGCGATGTTGACGCTCGATTTGATGTTGTTGTTGAAATGCGCGCAGAAGATATTGCGCCGCAAGTGACCTGGGGAACATCGCCTGAAATGGTGGCGCCGGTCACGGGTAGCGTACCAAGTCCTGAACAAGAGTTGGATTCCGTGAAACGACAGGGCATTGAAAAGGCTCTTAAATACATGGGGCTTACAGGTGGCATACCGATAACCCGAATCCCAGTGGACAGGGTGTTTATCGGTTCCTGTACGAACTCTCGCATTGAAGATATGCGCGCTGCGGCAGCAGTGGCCAAAGGTCGTAAGGTGGCAGGCAGTGTTAAACAGGTTTTGGTAGTGCCCGGCTCGCAGATGGTAAAAGCTCAGGCTGAAGCCGAAGGCCTGGATAAGATTTTTGTTGAAGCGGGTATGGAGTGGCGTGAGCCCGGCTGCTCGATGTGTCTTGCCATGAACGCCGATAAATTAGGTGCGGGAGAGCATTGCGCCTCCACATCAAACCGTAACTTTGAAGGGCGGCAGGGTAACGGTGGCCGCACGCATCTTGTCAGTCCGGCGATGGCGGCGGCGGCGGCTGTTGCGGGCCACATTACGGATGTTCGGGAACTGGCTGCTGTTGGAGGTGAAGTCTAATGAAAGCATTTACATTGCATACAGGTGTCGTCGCGCCGATGGATAGGGCCAATGTTGATACCGATATGATTATTCCCAAGCAGTTTCTGAAATCCATCAAACGCAGTGGGTTTGGCCCAAACTTATTTGATGAGATGCGTTATCTCGATGAAGGTTTGCCGGGTCAGGATTGTTCGAAGCGCCCTGTTAATGCAGATTTTCCTTTGAATTGGCCAAGATATCAGGGCGCTTCGGTATTGCTGGCTCGTGAGAATTTTGGTTGTGGATCAAGCCGGGAGCATGCGCCCTGGGCGTTGGACGACTATGGTTTCAGGGTTGTGATAGCCCCCAGTTTTGCAGACATATTCTTTAACAACTGCTTTAAGAATGGTCTTTTACCTATTGTTTTTAATGAAGATATTGTTTCTGATCTGTTTGTTGAGCTAGAGGCAAATGAAGGTTACGCGTTAACGATTGATTTGCCGCGACAGGTTGTCGTTAAACCTGACGGTGAAGCGTTACCATTTGAGATTGATGAATTCCGCAAGCATTGCCTGCTAAACGGTCTGGATGATATTGGTTTGACCTTGCAGAATGAGGCCGAGATTCGAAGTTTTGAAACCCGACATGCAGAACGGTTTCCCTGGTTGTACGGCGCTATTAATTAGCTGGTTGAACAGCTTTCTGAGGGGGCATAGCTCCCCGTCGCCGTTGAAAAATTGTTTCACTTACCGCGAGTTAAAAGAAGCCAATGAAAAAAATATTATTGTTGCCTGGTGATCATATCGGGCCTGAGATTGTTGCTGAAGCAGTGAAAGTGCTGAAAAAGGTGGATCGTCAATTTGATCTTGGCTTGTCATTTGAAACGGGCCTGTTGGGTGGCGCAGGAGTGGATGCGGTGGGTGAGCCGTGCCCTCAGCAAACATTGGATAGCGCCAGGGCAAGTGATGCGATTTTATTGGGCGCTGTTGGTGGTCCCGAATGGGATGGCATTGCGCATGATATCCGACCCGAGAAAGGCTTGTTGAAAATACGTTCGGAGCTGGAACTGTTTGGTAATTTGCGTCCGGCTATTCTGTACCCGCAGCTGGCGGATGCCTCCTCTTTGAAGCCGGAAATTGTGGCAGGTCTGGATATTTTGATTGTTCGCGAGCTGACAGGAGGGATTTACTTCGGCGAGCCCAGAGGTATCCGTACACTTGAGAATGGTGAGCGCGAGGGTTACAACACCTACAAATACTCGGAATCCGAAATTCGCCGTATTGGTAAAGTGGCGTTCGAGGCAGCAATGGTTCGCAACAAGAGGGTCTGCTCTGTTGATAAAGCCAATGTGCTGGAAGCAACAGTACTGTGGCGTGAAGTGATGGAGGAGGTGGCAAAAGACTACCCGGAAGTACAACTCAGCCATATGTATGTAGACAATGCAGCCATGCAACTGGTCCGGGCTCCGAAACAGTTCGATGTGGTGGTTACTGGCAATATGTTTGGCGATATTCTGTCCGATGCCGCTGCTATGTTAACGGGGTCAATTGGTATGCTGCCTTCTGCCTCTTTGGATAAAGACGGTAAAGGTCTGTATGAACCCTGTCATGGGTCAGCTCCGGATATTTCCGGGCAAGGTATAGCGAACCCTCTGGCAACGATTCTGTCGGCTGCAATGATGTTGCGCTATTCATTATCTGAAGCGAAGGCGGCTGACGCGATTGAGCAGGCGGTGAGCCGAGTTCTGGATAACGGTTTGCGCACATCAGATATTTACACTGAAGGTACCCGCAAAGTGGGCACCGTAGAGATGGGTGACGCGGTAGTTGCGGCGCTTTGATATATATGAAATTTGATAGTTGAAGGTTTTACTGAGATGAACAAAGTAGGTTTTGTAGGCTGGCGTGGAATGGTTGGCTCTGTATTGATGGAGCGGATGAGCCAAGAAAATGATTTTGCCGGTATTGAACCGGTGTTCTTCACTACATCACAATTGGGTCAGGCTGGCCCAGACATTGGTAAGAATGTGGCATTGTTGCAGGACGCGAACTGCATAGACACGCTTCGAGAGATGGACGTCATCGTTACGTGCCAGGGTGGAGACTACACCAAAGCCGTATACCCCAAGCTGCGTAAAAGCGGTTGGCAAGGCTACTGGATAGATGCGGCCTCAGCGTTGAGAATGGAAGAGAATGCGTTGATTGTGTTGGACCCGGTGAATAACGATGTTATTCGAAAAGGCATAGACAGCGGTATAAAAGATTTTATTGGTGGGAACTGCACGGTTAGCCTGATGCTGATGGCTCTCGGTGGGCTTTTTAACGCCGGGCTGGTGGAGTGGGGCAGTGCCATGACCTACCAAGCTGCTTCCGGTGCTGGTGCCAATAATATGCGCGAGCTGATCGCGCAAATGGGCGTTATCGAATCTGCCGTGTCAGCGGAACTGGCGGATCCAGCCTCGGCGATTCTTGAAATTGACCGGAAAGTAGCACAATCCATGCGTTCCGGTGATTTTCCATCGGATCATTTCGGCGCCCCTTTGGCCGGCAGCTTGTTGCCCTGGATAGACACTCAGCTGGATAATGGGCAAAGTCGTGAAGAATGGAAGGGGCAGGCCGAAACCAACAAAATTCTCGGTAGCGATACGCCTGTGCCAATTGATGGTATCTGTGTACGAATCGGTGCGATGCGCTGTCACAGTCAGGCACTCACCCTGAAATTGAAACAGGATGTGCCGCTGGCAGATATTGAAGCGATTCTGGCGCAAGCCAACGATTGGGTTAAAGTGGTGCCCAACGAGCGCACGCGAAGCCTGAAAGAGCTTACTCCGGCAGCTGTGACAGGCAATCTTCACGTGCCGGTGGGGCGGTTGCGCAAGATGAATATGGGCGGAGAGTATCTGTCTGCATTTACGGTTGGTGATCAGCTTTTGTGGGGTGCTGCGGAGCCGTTGCGACGCATGTTGCGCATTCTTTCCGACAATTGACTGTCGCCTGGGTCGCGGAGCTATTTGTACCTGGTGCACTTTGTTCGTGTGCGCCAGGTCAAAAAAAAACATATTTTAATGCTCGTAAAGGGGTTGAATTGTACCCTTAACGGTTGAACAAAACCTTTTTGTCATAAATACTTACGCCAAGCTATTGATGACTTGTCGAGGAAGTCATCCCCGGTTATGTCAATTGGGTTGCAAAGCAGTCAGAATGAATTGCGGGCAGGCCCGGCAGTCTGCAACGAAAGTAGCCCAAAGATTGATAACAATAACCTCGATACTGCTGACAGGGATAAAAAGGAAAATCATATGAAATCACGCAAAACGATACTGGCAACAGCCGTAGCAGGCTTGCTGGCAACCCAGACAGTTTTGGGCCTGGGGTTGGGTGAAATCAAGCAAAACTCAGCATTGAATGAGCCGATGGATGCCGAGGTGGAAATCCTCGGGCTGGGTGATTTATCTGAACTTGAGCTACTGGTTGATCTCGGTTCAAAGAATGATTTTGTCAATGCCGGAGTGGAAAGGGAGTTCTTTCTAACCCAGTTGAATTTCAGTGTCGACCTCAATGACAGGCAAAACCCGGTCGTTCGTATTACGTCCAAACAGCCAATAAGGGAACCCTATCTGGATTTCCTGATGGAAGTTCAGTGGCCTTCAGGCAGACTGTTACGTGAATACACCGTATTGCTGGATTTACCTGTGTTTACGGAATCCTCCCAGGTAAAGAGCGTTGAGGCTGCGAGCACTCGCTCCCAGCCTCGAACTCAGTCAGGCTCCAGAACGGCTTCTTCCGGTAGACAGGGTGCTGCTAATCGTGCTCCTGTGCTTGCTGGAGGTGAAGAATACCGGGTGAGTTCCGGTGACTCTCTCTGGGGTATCGCAAGACGTGCGCGCCCGGAAGGCGCTTCGATCCATCAGACAATGGCGGCGATCCACCAGCTGAATACCAGCGCCTTCATCAATGGGGATATTAACCTGTTGAAAAGTGGCCATGTACTCAGACTGCCGCAGGGTTCTGATATTAACCAGGCTGACAGCGGTAATGTGCTGAATCAGCTGGCAACAGACACCTCGTCCTATGCGGCCTCTTCAACCATCGATGACGATCAGCCAACGGATATATTGCTGGATGCTACTGCCCGGCAGCAATCGTCTGATAGTACATCATCTGATGACGTCGATGGACGTCTTAAGTTAACGACACTGGACCCGAGCAGGACATCTTCCGGAACAAATGCTGCAGGCGGTGAGCGCGGTGACAATTCTGCCGGGGAAGTGATTCAGAATGAGTTTGCGATAGTTGAGGAAGAGCTGGATAAAACCCAGCGAGAAAATGCCGAACTGCGCGAACGCCTTGGCAACCTCGAACAGCAAATTGAGACGATGCGCCGCCTTGTGGAGCTGAATGATCCGGACTTGGCAGCATTGCAGGGCAGGGATACAGAAGATCAGCCCGCCGATCCGGGGTTGGATGATGCTCTAGGTGCTGATGATGCTCCTGAAACTGACGTCTCTCATGGGCCTGAAGGCTCCCCCGAAGCTGAAGACGCTTTAATGGAAAATGAAGAGTCGGCTGCCGAAGCAAAGACAGAGCTGGAAACGCCGATAAAACCTGCTGTGGATAACAAACCGACGGCTCCGGTAACAGAATCCGGCTGGAAGTACTGGCTTGATCTGCTGATGTATCCATTGATAGGTCTGTTGGGACTGCTTTTGGCCGTGTTCCTGTTTTTCCGTAACAAGCCGGAAGAAGAGGATGAACTGCTTAATGACCGGGATCTCGTTGTTACCACAAAAGGTCAGCCGGAAGATTATGACGAAGATGCACTGACCGCTGAAGACCTTGCTGTTGCGGCAGAAATGGGCGAAACCATAACAGAAGAGGATTTGTCAGGGCTCGAACTGGATGACGATGAAGGGCTTGATCCAGAAGGGGAGGCGGATATTTATCTGTCGCTGGGTAACTATCTGCAGGCCGAGGATGTACTGAAAGAGTCCCTGGACAGTGATCCGGATAACAGTGATTTACATCTGAAGCTGCTCGAAGTTTATGTGGCCAGCCAGGACACAGAGAAATTCAATCAACAATTTAATCAGTTGAACGGATTGGGGAATGCAGAAGCCAGTGAAAAAGCAGAGAAGCTGCGGCAGGAGCTTTTTGCTGGAGATGGGGCTGAAACAATAGAAACAGACCTCTCCGAGAGTGAATATGACTTTGATGAAGCTGTTGATGACACTATTGATGACACAACAGCAGGTGTAGCTGAAGAGATTGATGTCACTGAAGAAGATCAGCAACAGGCTGAGCCGAAACTTATTGATCTGGACCTCGACGACCAGGATTCAGATGATCTTGCCGATTTACTTGATGAAGGTCAGCTGGAGGTTGAACTAGAAGCGCCTGAACAGGATGAGATTGAAAATGATGCCGCTGATCTTTCCGCCCTGGATGATCTTTTGGGCGATCACGAAAGTCCGCTGACAGAACCTTCTGCTTCAGGTGAAACAGGCGCCGCGGATGATCTGGATTTTGATCTGGAGCTGGAGCTTGATGATCTGGATATGGAATCTCTTTCCGGGGACATCGACAAACTCTCTCTTGAAACAGAAAGCGACCCGGAAGCCGAGTTGCTCTCTGCAAGCATAGACGAGTTGGACGTGGGAGACCTCGATATCGATTTGGATGACTCTGCATCAGATAGGGGCGTAGAGGAAGTAAGAGAAGAGCTTCTGGATGAGGCAGAACAAACACTCGCAGAACTGAATGAATCGGATAGTGATTCGCTCGGCGAAATTGGTGAGGTCGATATTATCGACGAACAGGCCGAAACGCTGCACAGCGAAAAAGCTGATGTCGAAGCCTTTGATACCGATCTTGATGCTGATCTTGACATGTTGTCCGAGGCCGATGAATGCTCGACCAAACTGGATCTGGCTACAGCCTTTCTGGAAATGGGTGATCAGGATGGTGCCAGAGAAATTCTTGAGGAAGTGGTTTCAGAGGGCAGTGTTGAGCAGCAGGAAAAAGCCCGTTCACTACTGGATTCGATTTAGTATTGAATGACAGCACCTCGATCATGGCGCTATTTGCCTAATTGTCTTGTTCCTGTTGACCAGCAGCTTCCCGAAGGGGTGACGCGAATTGCCGCTGCCGTCGAGTACGACGGCAACGCTTTTTGTGGCTGGCAGCGCCAGTCGCACAGTCCCAGTGTTCAACAGGTAGTCGAAGCCGCCTTGTCGAAAGTTGCAAACGAACCGGTGACGCTGTCCTGTGCGGGTAGAACCGATACAGGCGTTCATGCAACAAACCAGATTGTTCATTTTGATACTCGTGCCATCCGAAGTTCGCGCAGTTGGTTACTGGGGGCAAATGCCAACCTGCCCGATTCGGTTCAGCTGCACTGGGTTGATGAAACATCGGCGTTATTTCACGCCCGGTTCAGTGCGACAGCCAGAACATACCGTTATATTGTTGCCAATCAGGCCTCTCGGCCTGCCATATGGCACAGTGGTGTTACTTGGTGGCGCAATCCGCTTGATGAAAACAGCATGCACAACGCTGCGCAACTGTTACTGGGCGAGAGAAATTTCAGCAGTTTTCGGGCTGCGGGTTGTCAATCGAATTCACCTTTTCGCAACGTGCATGCTGCCAAGGTCTGGCGATGTGGTGGTGCCGTGATTTTCGAGATCAAGGCAAACGCATTTCTACATCATATGGTGCGCAACCTGATGGGGGCATTGCTGCTTGTTGGTGAGGGTAAGCATGATGCCGCTTGGCTGGCGAATTTACTGTCGCAGGAAGATCGGACTCAGGCTCCGGCGACGGCGCCTTCAAACGGTCTTTATCTGGTAGCCGTTGATTATCCGCAGCAGTTTGAAATGCCAAAATTACAGAAAGGGCCGTTACTGATTGTTGAAGACTGATGCGAATTGTTAAAAGATTTAGGGTTTCGCCTGTATCTTCTAATTCATCATTTTTGTTACAATTTCGGGTTTAGCATAAAAGCGATTTTTGATTATCCGCTATGGGTAATCGAATCGCTTTGAGAGCAACTTTTGAATTCAGTCAGAGTAAAAATTTGTGGCATTACCCGTGTTGAAGATGCGCAAGCGGCATTGGCGTACGGGGCAGATGCTATCGGGCTGGTGTTTTATGACAAAAGCCCACGCTTTGTTGATATCGGCACGGCTCAGGCCATTGCGAGAGTGGTGGGTCCTTTCGTGAGTGTTGTTGGGCTGTTTGTCAATGCAAGCCCTGCTGAGGTACAAGTGACGGTATCCCGGGTGGGGCTTGATCTACTTCAGTTTCATGGTGACGAAGACGAGTTGTTCTGTCGGCAGTTTGACAGGCCCTATATCAAAGCCATTCGCATGTTGCCCGGACTGGATATCGAAGCTGAAGCGAAACACTTTGCTTGCGCCAGAGGCTTATTATTTGATTCTTGGAGTGAGAGCAAATACGGTGGTACAGGGGAAACTTTTGACTGGCATCGTCTGCCAGACAATATTGAAAAGCCCCTGATCCTTGCGGGTGGACTGACTCCGGATAATATTGAAAAGGCAGTTTTGGAAACGAAACCTTATGCCGTCGATGTCAGTGGAGGCGTTGAAGTGGCGCCCGGCATTAAATCAGCAGCATTGATTGATAGATTCATTCGGCGAGCAAAGAACGCACAGAATCATACGAGAAGCCAAGAGAGAAGTTTATGAGTAACCCCGGCGCTGATATTGATTTCAGCCAGATGCCTAATGCCCTGGGCCATTTCGGCCCTTACGGTGGCAGGTTTGTTTCCGAAACACTTGTTTCTGCTCTGGACGAGCTGGAGGCTCTTTACCGGCGTTTGAAAGACGATAAAGATTTTCAGACCCAGTTTGATTATGAACTGGCCCAATATGTAGGGCGGCCATCGCCACTGTATTTTGCCGAACGTTGGAGCCGCGAAACAGGTGGCGCCAAACTGTTTTTGAAACGCGAAGATTTGAATCATACCGGTGCCCACAAAATCAACAACACTATCGGCCAGGCTTTACTTGCCAAACATTCGGGTAAGAAGCGCATTATTGCGGAGACGGGTGCCGGTCAGCACGGAGTTGCCTCTGCTACTGTTGCTGCCCGCCTGGGACTTGAATGTCATGTATTTATGGGCGAAGAAGACATCAAGCGGCAATCACTGAATGTCTATCGGATGAAGCTGCTTGGCGCGGAGGTGGTGCCCGTAACATCCGGCTCCAAAACCCTCAAAGATGCCATGAACGAGGCCATGCGTGACTGGGTAACTAACGTTGATGATACCTTTTACATTATCGGCACCTGCGCAGGCCCGCACCCCTATCCTGAGCTGGTGAGGAATTTCCAGTCTGTAATAGGGCGGGAGGCACGCCAGCAATGCCTTGACCAGACCGGTCGGTTGCCTGACGCTCTGGTCGCCTGTGTGGGGGGGGGATCCAACGCTATCGGTCTGTTTCACCCCATGTTATCAGACAGATCAGTCGCTATGTATGGTGTCGAAGCCGGTGGCCATGGTCTGGCAACTGGCCAGCACGCAGCGCCGCTGAATGATGGTATCCCTGGTGTGTTGCACGGTAATCGTACCTATCTGATGGAAGATGAAAACGGTCAGATTATTGAGACGCACTCCATTTCTGCTGGGCTGGATTACCCGGGTGTTGGTCCTGAACACGCCTGGTTGAAAGATATTGGTCGGGTAAATTATGTGGCGATAGATGACGATGAAGCGATGGCTTCGTTTCGAAGTCTGACCAGGGTTGAGGGGATAATGCCTGCTCTGGAATCCAGTCATGCCATTGCCTATGCCGAAAAACTGGCCAGGCAAATGACGCCGGAACAGACCATTATTGTCAATTTATCGGGTCGTGGTGACAAGGATATCCTGACGGTCGCAGAAATTGACGGTATTACCCTGTAATTGAGGCGGTATTATTTTATGAATCGAATTAATCAATGCCTCAAAAAACTGGCATCTCAAGGCCGAAAAGCTCTCATTCCGTACATTGTGGTAGGTGACCCGTCCCTTGATGTGACGCTGGCAACCATGCAAAAGCTGGTAGCAGAGGGAGCAGACATTCTTGAGCTTGGTGTGGCTTTTTCAGACCCCACAGCTGAAGGGCCGGTGATTCAGCGAGCCCATGAAAGGGCTTTGGCAAAAAATACCAGCTTGCGGGATGCGCTCAGCCTGGTTGCTGAATTTCGAAAAACTGACAGTATCACGCCTGTCGTTCTGATGGGATACACCAACCCTATTGAACGAATGGGGTATTCGGCATTCGTTGAGAACGCTTCCCGGGCAGGTGTTGATGGCGTGCTCACGGTGGATTTGCCGCCGGAAGAGGCTGAGGGCTTTACTGCACAGCTGCGCGCTGCCGAGATAGAGAATATTTTTCTGATTACGCCAACAACAACGATAGCGCGCCAGAAAAAAATTGTCTCTCTTGCTGGAGGTTACCTCTATTACGTCTCTCTCAAAGGTGTAACTGGCGCCGGTAACTTGGATGTGAACTCGGTAAAGGAAAAGCTTAAGGAAATTAAAACATTGACTGATTTACCGGTTTGCGTCGGTTTTGGTATTAAAGATGCGCAGTCTGCGGCAGCAGTTGCGGATTTGTCTGACGGTGTTGTGATTGGCAGCGTGCTGGTAGATAAGATGTCGCAAATGGAGCAGCAGGGGTGTTTTGAAAAAGAAGCGATTGCGGCGGCAGTATCTGCAATCATTAGTGAAATACGATGTGCCATTGATGCTTAGTATCTTCGGCTAGCGCCTTTGCCAACAAACGATTAACGTCGTTGGTTGAGCATGGGACCCCTCTATCCTGGCACCCAACGATTGAGTTATCGATTTTTTTGGCGGAGAACTTAAATCGATGAACTAACCGGGCAGGGCACTAGGCAGCTGTTCAAAACCTGTTAAACTTCGGGTAATAAACCATCAAGATAAGTCAAACTCTAACGGTGAAAGCGAAATGAGCTGGTTGGAAAAAATAAAGCCTTCCGGGCCCACAGGCCAGAAAAAAACACGGACGGCCAGCGTGCCAGAAGGCCTGTGGAAAAAATGCCCAAAATGTAGTGCCCCGCTTTATCGTCCTGAGCTGGAAAAAAATCTTGACGTCTGCCCGAAATGTGAGCACCACATTCGCATTGGTGCCCGTCGTCGACTGGATATCTTCCTGGATAAAGACGGCCGTCAGGAAATAGCGTCCGATGTAAAGGCAATTGACCGCCTGAAATTCAAAGATGTGAAGAAATACAAGGATCGTCTCACCGAGGCGCAAAAGGCAACGGGTGAAGACGAAGCCCTTCTCGCCATGCAGGGTACTGTTTGCGATATTCCTGTGGTGGCGGTGGCCTTTGAATTCGCCTTTCATGGTGGTTCCATGGGCTATGCTGTTGGTGAGCGCTTTACACGAGCCGCTCAGGTGGCTCTGGAGCAAAACATTCCTCTGGTTTGTTTCTCTGCTACTGGCGGTGCCAGAATGCAGGAAGCACTGATTTCCCTGATGCAGATGGCGAAAACCAGTGCCATTATTGAAAAACTGAAGCAGCAGGGCACACCCTACATCTCGATTATGACCGACCCGGTCTATGGTGGGGTTTCTGCGAGTCTGGCGTTGCTCGGAGATATTAATGCTGCGGAACCGGGTGCCCGGGCAGGGTTTGCAGGTCCAAATATCATTGAGCAGACTATTCGTCAGAAATTGCCAAAAGGCTTTCAGCGCGCAGAGTTTCTGCTTGATCATGGTGCAATTGACATGATTATTCATCGAGCCGACATGCGCCGCTGCGTTGCCAGCCTGCTTTCCAAGTTTACCAATCAGCCGGAACCTGAAAAAACGGATGACCAAGAAGCGGTCGCTAGCTGAATGGCTGACGCTGCTGGAACGGCGGCACCCCTCTGAAATTGATCTCGGTCTTGAGCGCATCGCTCAGGTCGCCGATCGGTTGCAGTTGAATTCACCCGCTGCAAAAGTGATCACTATTGCCGGAACGAATGGCAAAGGCAGTTGTGTCACTGTGTTGGAAAGACTTCTGTGCGATGCCGGGATAGCTGTGGGGGCATACAGTTCTCCCCATTTACTCCATTACAACGAACGCATCCGTATCAACGGTTCGGATTCAAGCGATGAATCCATTTGTCGAGCATTTGAGCAAATCGAGCGAGCGCGTGGTGATACGAGCCTCACCTATTTTGAGTTTGGTACGCTGGCGGCACTGTTAATCATGCGTGATGCGCGTGTTGATGTGGCCATTCTTGAAGTGGGCCTTGGCGGGCGGCTGGATGCCGTCAATATCGTTGACGCCGATGTTGCTATCGTCACCAGTATTGCCCTGGATCATCAGGACTGGCTGGGAAGTGATTTGAACGTCATTGCCGGAGAAAAAGCAGCTATCGCCCGGGCGGAAAAGCCGTTGATTTACGGTGGTGACCAGATGCTGCCTGCTATCACCGATACCGCAAAAAATACAGGCGCCAGGTTATTACACCTGAAACAGGATTTTTATTTCGATTTGCCGACGCCGCTGGTATTGCCTGAAGCCAGCGTGCAGTGTGCGTTGCAGGCACTGAGTTTCGTTGCTCCGGAGGTGTCAAAAAGCCTTGATCTTCTACGCCTGAAAGACATCACCCTGCGGGGGCGGTTTCAAAAAGTTCTGGTTGATGACGTTATGGTTATTCTCGATGTTGCTCATAATCCCGCTGCGGCAAGCAGGTTGGCGTTTAAGCTAAAAGAGATTGAAGCAAAGGGTCATCTGCGGGCGGTTGCTGGTATCATGGCGGACAAAGATATGGCTGGTATTGTCGCGCCATTAAATGAACTCGTGGATGACTGGTTTCCTGTTGAAATACCCGGACAGTCCCGTGCTGCAGATCGGAAGGAATGGCAGGGAATTCTGTGCAATACCCGTGTTCACGAGTCAGTCGAAGCGGGTTTCGAAACTGCTCTGTCCCGGAGTGAAGCAGGGGATACCTTGCTGGTGTTTGGCTCATTCTTTACTGTGGCACCGGTATTGAAACTGTTAGATCAAAAGGGAGTAGTTGTGTGAATGTCGCATTGAAACAACGCATTCTCGGTGCTGTTGTGTTACTTGCACTGGCGGCTATTTTTTTGCCTGCTTTATTGAATTTTTCTGACAGGCGAGCAGTTGATCGGACAACTCAAATCCCCCCACAGCCCGATATATCCCCAATTGATACTCCCGAACCCGTCAGGCCCGAAGGTATTACCCCTGCCGAGCGCGACACTGAGATCTTTCAAGTCGGTGTTGATCGTGCAGATCAGGGCGAGGATCAGGACCCGGAAAAATCCGGTTTGAATACAGCAGGCATCCCCAAAGCCTGGCTGGTTCAGGTTGGCGGCTTTCGCGAGCGCGATAAGGCGCAGGAGCTGCTCAATGGTCTCTTGAACGATGGTTACAAAGCCTTTATTCGTGTTGGTCCCAGTAAAAGTGGTGAGCTGCACCGGGTGTTTGTGGGACCCAAAATAGAAAAGCAACGGGCGCTTAGTGATAAGACGGCTATCGACAAAAAATACCATGTTGATTCCATAATAGTGCGTTTCGAACCCTGACCTGTGAAACGCTCTCTGTTACACTTGCCTGCGAACTTATACGGCAGAAACCTGGTGCAAAAAACATTATGAATTGGGCCGACTGGGCAATCCTCAGTGTATTGGGTTTATCCGCCCTGATTAGTGTAATTCGTGGCTTTGTGAAAGAAGCTGTGTCGCTATTGATCTGGGTAGCTGCTGCTGTTGTGGCGTCTGTATTCTATGAACGTCTGGCTGTTTGGCTGGTCGATCTTATCGACCCTGCCTCGTTGCGCTTACTGGTGTCGTGGGTCGGGTTGTTTGTAGCGGTGTTAATTGTTGGTGGTCTGGTTAATTTTTTGCTGGGGCACTTGGTCAAGGCGACAGGTTTGAGTGGTACAGATCGATTGCTTGGTCTGTTGTTCGGGGTGGCGCGGGGCTTGATCATTGTGATGGCTGTGTTGATTCTGCTTCCTGGAATATTGCCTGTTCAGCAGGATGACTGGTGGCAACAGTCAGTATTGATTCCGGAATTTCTGCGATTTGAAAGCTGGGCCAGGGATATAGGCTCGTCTTTTGTTAATTTTTTCAAACAGCTTTTCTAGATTAAGGTTTTCTGAATATGTGTGGTGTGGTTGGCATTGTCGGTACAAGTGATGTAAATCTGAAGTTATATGATGCGCTGACAGTGCTGCAGCATCGTGGACAAGATGCTGCCGGTATCATGGCATGTGAGGATGGTCGTCTTAGTCAAAGAAAAGATGTGGGCTTGGTGAGAGATGTATTTCATTCCAGGCATATGTCGCGACTGCGGGGAAAGATGGGTATCGGTCACGTGCGCTACCCCACCGCGGGCAGTTCGGGTCCTGCTCTGGCTCAACCGTTTTATGTCAACTCGCCCTACGGGATATGTATGGCTCACAACGGCAACCTGACGAATACGGATGAATTGCTGGCGGACCTGTTTAAAACCGATTTACGGCACATCAATACCGATTCGGATTCCGAGGCGTTATTGAATGTGTTTGCACGGGAATTGCAGGCACAGGAAAAGCTGCAACCCGAACCCGCCGATGTGTTTGCGGCGGTACGGCGGGTTCACAGACGCTGTAAGGGGGCTTACGCTGTTGTAGGTATGATCGCCAGCTACGGATTGTTTGCCTTTCGCGATCCCCATGGTATCCGGCCACTGGTCTATGGTCAGCGTAAAACGGATCGCGGAACAGAATACATGATAGCTTCGGAGAGTGTGGCCCTTGATGTACTCGGTTTTGAATTGGTTGATGATGTTGCTCCTGGCGAGGCTATCTATATTGATGTACAAGGTGAACTGCACCTTCAGCAGTGCTCAGATCATGCCGAGCTGACTCCCTGTATTTTTGAGCATGTCTACTTTGCTCGTCCGGATTCGATCATCGACGATATTTCTGTATATAAATGCCGTTTGCGGATGGGGGAAAAACTTGCCGATAAAATTGTCAGGGAGCACCCGGATCACGATATTGATGTAGTAATTCCTATTCCTGATACCAGCAGGGTAGCATCCCAGGCTATCGCGGAAAAACTGGGGCTGAAGTTTCGTGAAGGCTTCATGAAGAACCGCTATATCGGGCGGACATTTATCATGCCTGGTCAAACTCAGCGCAAAAAATCTGTTCGCCAGAAGCTGAACCCGGTAAAGCTCGAGTTTCAGGGCAAGAATGTATTGCTTATTGATGACTCTATTGTCAGGGGTACCACCTCGAAGGAAATCATTCAAATGGCCAGAGAAGCGGGTGCCAAAAAAGTTTATATGGCCTCGGCTGCACCGGCAGTGCGTTACCCGAATGTTTATGGTATTGATATGCCTTCGGCGCAGGAGTTGATTGCCCATAATCGTACTGATCAGGAAGTGGCCAAAATCATAGGCGCCGACTGGCTGGTGTACCAGGATATTGATGACCTGGTTGAAAGCGCCCGGGAGGGTAACCCGTCAATCAAGAAGTTTGATTGTGCGGTGTTCGATGCAGATTATATTACGGGAGATGTCGACCAGCACTATCTCGACCTTCTTGAATCAAAACGCAATGACAGCGCCAAGATGAAAAACAGTTCTGCGTCAGGAGATCGCTCTGTCGATGTTCTTGGCTTGCATAACAGCGATGCTGAAAGAGCCTGAACGCACACTAACGAATAGTAACAGGGAGCCTTGAAAAAGGTGAGTGAGAACAACGAACCTGACAACTTACATCTGGATACGCTGGCAATTCGCACAGGTCATGTGCGAACACAGCACAGTGAACACAGTGAACCTGTATTTCTGACATCCAGTTACGTGTTTGACAGTGCTGCTGATGCGGCAGCCATATTTGCTGGTGATCAGCCGGGCAATGTCTATTCCCGCTATACCAACCCGACTGTGGCGGCATTTGAAACACGCATTGCCGCACTGGAAGGCGGTGAGCAGGCCGTCGCCACCTCATCCGGCATGGCGGCTATTCTGAGTACCTGTATGGCGCTGTTGAAAAGCGGTGACCATGTGGTGTGCTCGCGCAGTGTATTTGGTACTACCACCAATCTTTTTGACAAGGTTCTGAGAAAATTTGGTGTTGAGACAACATTTGTCACGTTGACTGACCTTGAATCATGGCGAGCAGCCATCACGCCCGAAACCCGGTTGCTGTTTCTGGAAACGCCTTCCAACCCACTGTGTGATGTCGCGGATATTCCAGCCCTGGCAGATCTTGCGCATGACAATGAGGCATTGTTGGTGGTAGACAACTGTTTCTGCACCCCGGCTCTGCAGCAGCCGCTATCTCTGGGAGCGGATATAGTCGTACATTCTGCGACCAAATATCTCGACGGGCAGGGCCGTTGCCTTGGTGGTGTCGCGATTGGAAGGGGCGAGCATATGCAGGAGGTGCTGGGTTTCATCCGTACCTGCGGGCCAACCATGAGTCCTTTTAATGCCTGGGTCTTTCTGAAAGGACTTGAAACCCTGCGCCTGCGTATGGAAGCGCATTCTGGTAATGCACTGGTGCTGGCGCAATGGCTTCAGCAACAGCCTTGCGTGGAAAAGGTTTTTTATGCTGGCCTGGAAGATCATCCGGGCCACGAACTTGCCTGCCGCCAGCAAAAAGGGTTTGGTGGGGTGTTGTCATTTCAGGTGAAAGGAGGTCGGACAGAAGCCTGGAAAGTGATCGACAATACACATTTGTTGTCACTGACAGCGAATCTTGGTGATGCCAAGACGACAATTGTTCATCCCGCAACCACTACCCACGGCAGACTTTCGACAGAACAAAAGGCCGAAGCCGGAATTGCCGAAAACCTTATTCGCATTGCGGTTGGCCTCGAGCACATCGACGATCTCAAGGCTGATCTTGCACGGAGTTTTGCGAAGCTGTAGCACATCAGTTTGACGTTGATAGCGTACAGTTATCCGGATGCCAACGGGCGACCCGTTCGAGATAAGGACATGCCATGCAAAAAGTGATCGAGACTATCATTGGTCATGTCAGTCAGGTACTGATTGGCAAAGAGCAGCAAGTCAAATTGTCACTGGCCTGTCTCTTTGCCCGGGGCCACTTATTGATTGAGGACTTGCCCGGGATGGGTAAAACCACGCTGGCTCATGGTCTGGCCAGTGTTCTTGGACTGTCTTACCAGCGTATACAGTTTACCAGCGATCTGTTGCCGGCCGATGTTATCGGCGTTTCTGTATTCAACAGGGACAAAAGCGAATTCGAGTTTCACCCCGGGCCGGTTTTCAGTCAATTATTGCTGGCTGATGAGATTAATCGCACCACACCGAAAACCCAGAGTGCTTTGCTGGAGGCTATGGCAGAAGGACAGGTCACCGTAGATGGTGAAACCCGACCACTGCCTCAGCCATTTTTTGTTATAGCGACCCAGAACCCTGTCAATCAGGCAGGAACCTTCCCTTTGCCGGAGTCCCAGCTCGACCGGTTTTTAATGCGCATTGAGCTGGGTTACCCTGATCCTGCTTCGGAGAGGCAAATACTGTCAGGTACTGATCCCCGAAAACTGCTCCAGCAACTGAAACCCCTTATATCGCCCGAGCAATTAACAGCCATTCAGAACAAGGTGGACACCATCAAGGCTTCTGAAGCCCTGATCGATTACCTGCAAAGGCTAATTCAACATACACGTGAAGCACCGGTTTTCCACCATGGCCTGTCACCGCGAGGCGCCCTGGCTGTGTTGCAAGGCGCCAGAGCCTGGGCACTGATTCATGGCCGGGGCTACACCATTCCCGAAGATATTCAGGCTGTTTTTCCGGCTGTGGCAGGGCATCGCCTGCGAGTAAAAGCCGAGCTTGCCGAGCACTCCGATGTTGCCCTGGCCGAGCAGGTGCTTGGCAGTGTTGATATTCTTTAGCGCCAAGGCGAAAAACAACAAGGGTCCAGGCATGTTACGCCGGGTTTGGATCTTCGGGTTGGCACGGGGTCGCTGTAAGGTATTGATCAGTATCTACTCCCATACAGATTGAGCGAAATGGAAATGGCGCAGCGAATGGGTACATTGTTCAGATCAAGGCTTGATCGCTGGTTTAAGAAACGATTGCCTCCGGCTAACCTCATACAGCTTTCCAGCCGACGTTTGTTTATTTTCCCCACCCGTGCAGGGTTTGTCTGGCTGGGGCTGTTACTTTTGAGTTGGCTGGTAGCGACCAATTATGAAAATAATGTGGTGTTCGGGTTTACCTGTCTACTGACAGCACTGTTTATCGTCGGCATCCTGGCTACCTATGCCAATCTGTCTGGTGTCAGTATTCGCTATATTCATGCAGCGCCTGTGTTTGCGGGTGAAATCGCCCTGATAGAAGTTGCCATTAGCCAACCTGTCAGGCGTGAACGCACGGCACTTCGATTGTATTTCAGTGAGGATGAGGCTGTTGCGGTATCCCTGCATGGGTTGGAGAGCCTATCCGTTAAGATCCCTGTGGCAACCACCCATCGAGGCTGGTTTGCCCCCGGCTGGCTGACAATTGAAAGTGTTTACCCTTTGGGTTTATTGCGGGTCTGGAGCCGTCTGGATCTGAATGGTCGTTGTCTGACCTACCCACGTCCAGTAAGTGGCAACCCGATTCAAACATTGATATCCGGTGCCGGTGGCGATCAAATCTGTACTGATGAAGGCAGCGAAGATTTTGTCGGTCTGAATAATTATCAGCCGGGAGACTCTTTGAAGCGGGTTGCCTGGAAGCAGTTTGCCCGAGGGCAGGGTATGCATATCAAGTATTATGCTGATTTCCAGAGTGAGGAGCTGTGGCTGGATTGGGAGTCATTTTCCGGTTGTGACAGAGAATCGAGGTTATCCCGTCTTTGTGGCCAGGTTTTGCGCATAGAAAACAGCAACCAGACAGATATATGTTATGGACTGAGGCTGCCAGGATTGGAGATTGCCCCCGCTTGTGGGGAAACACATCGCCAGCAGGTTTTACGCAGTCTTGCATTGTTTGAACTGTCGCATGATCGCGAAGGTCAGGGCCAAAATGCCCTGCAAGGGCGTCAGTGATGACAGCTCATTGGCAGCTAAACCGGGCAGGGTTATTCTGGTTGGTCGTTGCATTTTGCGTTATCACAGCAATGCATTTCGATCATTTACCCCCCTGGATAAACGCTGCCGGGGTAGTCGTGGTGGTGTGGCGCATTCAGCTCTACCGGGGAGCGTGGTCGCCTCCAGGCCGATTAATGCGATTCCTGTTGATGGCTCTCTGCGTCATGGGTTTATTGGTAGAGTATGGCAAACCAACCGGACTGGAGCCTATGGTGGCGCTGCTGGCATCCACTTTTGCCCTGAAGCTACTGGAAATGAACAGTAAGCGGGACAGCTACCTGGTTGTTTTTATGGCATTTTTTCTGTCATTGTTGCTGGCTCTTTTTGATCAGTCGATCCGATCGGCATTGTTTATGGCTATATGCCTGCTGCTTTCTACAGCAGCACTTATCGGTTTGCACGGGCAGGGAGTTGAATACCGTCTCTGGCGTCCGTTGCGAAGTGCATCAATATTATTGCTACAGGCTGTTCCACTTATGGTACTGATGTTTCTGGTTATGCCGAGGATTGGTGCATTGTGGTCGGTTCCTCAGAACAACCACAGTGCAAAAACAGGCATGTCAGAAACGGTGTCTCCCGGGGACTTCAGCAAGCTGGCCAGATCTGCAAAGCTGGCATTTCGGGTCAGTTTTGAGGGTGAAGTACCTCCCCGGCACCAGCTCTACTGGCGTGGGCTGATTCTCTCGAATTTTGATGGTCGTCAATGGAGTGGCGCGGGAGCACAGGGTTATGGGCGAGAGTCTCTGTTGTGGTGGCACGGAGAACCTGTGCCTGACTGGAACAAACTGGTAGAGCGCCGCAGCAACAGGGTCGATTATGAGGTTATTATTGAGCCTACTCAGCAGGCCTGGCTGTTTGCGCTGTCAACACCACAACCAAAGAGTCGTGATGTAGCCTTGACAAGGGATTTCCGGCTCATTGCCCGTCGGCCACTGGCGGCAAAAACCCGATATCGTGTACAGAGTTGGCTGGATTACCGGCTATCACCCGACAGTCTGACTCGCTGGCGGCGTGCCGTCGAGCTGAACATTCCTGAAGGCTTTAATCCGCAAACAGTTGCACTGGCACGGCAGTGGCGCAGCGAAAACCTTGACGAGCATACGTTAATACGCCGGGTGCTGGGCTTATATAATGAGCAGTTTGTTTACACCCTCGAGCCACCCCCGTTGGGCAAGCACAGCGTTGATGAATTTTTGTTTGCATCGAAACGGGGCTTTTGTGAACATTTTGCCAGCAGTTTTGTTTTTTTCATGCGAGCCGCCAGCGTACCTGCCCGTGTGGTTGTGGGCTATCAGGGAGGTGAGGTGCACCCTGATGGTTACCTGCTGGTCAGGCAATATGATGCCCATGCCTGGGCAGAAGTCTGGATCGAAGGTGAGGGCTGGATAAGAGTTGACCCCACCGCAGCGGTGGCACCGGAGAGGATTGAAGGCAGCCTTGCCGATATTCTGGGAGAAGAGCAGGAATTTCTTGCAGACTCGCCGCTGTCACTGGTGAGATTTCGGCATATCAACTGGCTGAACAACGTGCGCCTTCGACTGGAGTCAATGAACTACGCATGGGCACGCTGGGTACTGGGTTACGATAAAGAGCAGGATAATATTCTCAAGAACTGGTTTGGGGATACAAGTCCGGTACGTATTGCTCTGTGGTTATTATGCGTGGGTGGTGCGATCATCGGAGCACTGTCATGGTTGTACCTGCGGCAGTCTGTTGCCAGTCGGCACGACGAGCTGGATCAACTTTTTTTACGTGTATGCCGCCAGTTGGAAAAGGCGGGATATCCCCGAAAAACGGGTGAAGGACCTCAAGCTTATGCTGAAAGAGTCGCCGCCAGCAGGCCGGATATTGCAAGACAGGTGACTGCAATTAACAGGCGTTATCAGCGAATGCGCTATGGCGGTGAGAGCCTCACCAGACTGACGGAACTCAGGCGCGCGGTAAAGCAATTTAAAGCGAGTAAAACCGGGGCTTGAGCTATCTTTTGTGAAGACTGGTTCAAAACAGTAACGGAGAACACGATGTTTGGCTTATCGAAAAAAACTGAAATGGTAAAGGCGGACCAAGCGCTGCCGGGGCGGGTTGAGCCTGTAGCGATTACCAATCGGCACTTTGTTAACGGGCATCTGTTGCTGCCGCCATTTCCTGAGGGAATGAATCAGGCTATTTTTGCTCTGGGGTGTTTCTGGGGAGCCGAAAGGCGCTTCTGGCAGCAAAAAGGTGTGTATTCTACGGCTGTTGGCTACGCCGGTGGATTTACCCCAAACCCCACCTATGAAGAGGTGTGCAGTGGGCAGACCGGGCATACAGAAGTGGTACGGGTGGCTTTTGATCCCGAATCCATCAGTTACGGAAAGCTTCTGGAAGTATTCTGGGAATCCCACGATCCGACACAGGGCATGCGCCAAGGTAATGATGTTGGTACACAGTACCGCTCGGCGATTTATTGCTATGGAGAGCAACAACTGTTCACCGCAGAACAGAGCAGGCGTCATTACCAGCAGCAACTGGATAAATCCCGTTACCCCAAAATTACCACCGAGATAGCGCCGGTTCGAGAGTTTTACTATGCCGAAGACTACCACCAGCAGTATCTGGCCAAAAACCCCGGTGGTTATTGTGGTCTGGGAGGTACCGGTGTTTGTTTTTCCGGGCCTGCCAAGGCCCATTGAATGGCCATTTTTACGGTCAATCGCTTATCTGGGATGGCTAAATCGCATTTTTCCGCATCACTGGAGACAAGAATGATCCCATGTCGTGATAATTCAATGCGTGTTAACAGACTCTGATTAATGTTCTTCGCTATCGCCAATAGCTACCGGATTTTCCGGATAGCTGGACCAGTCGCTCCAGCCGCCGTCGTAAAGGCAGCTGTTTTCAACCCCGGCAAGCGCCATCGACAGCAGATTTACACAGGCCGTTACACCTGACCCGCAGTAAACCACATAGCGTTCTGCACTGGGCAATTGCTGCCAGATTTGCTGCTGGCACAAAGCCGGTTTGACGGTACCGTTTTCTTCGGTCACCCGTTGCCAGGGTGCATTGAATGCTCCGGGAATATGTCCGGCACACAAATCGATCGGTTCTGCTTCTCCACGGTAGCGGATGGCTTCTCGCGCATCAATCAGTTTGACTGCCGGATCGTTAAGGTGTTGGCTGACCCATCGCCGGTCAACAACGGGTAGCTGCCCTGGTCTTGCCTTGAAATTACCGGTTACCTTTGGCGGTTTAACCAGGGTTGATGTTGAAAATCCCGCCGCTTGCCAGCCAGATAAACCGCCATCCAGAATCATGACGTTTGAGTGGCCAAAATAACGCAATAACCACCAAAGTCGTGCTGCGCCCGCGAGTCGATTGTTGTCATAGGCGACCACAAGAGTATCCGTGTTGACGCCGTGCTGACGCATACGCTGTTGAAAAACTGAGGGGTCGGGCAGAGGATGGCGGCCGCCGTGTTGTGATTTGATGGCAGCAGACAGATCCAGCTCCATGTCCAGATGAAAAGCACCTGGAACGTGGTTGTCACCAAACTGTTGTTTGCCGAGGGTGTGGTCTGCCAGTGAAAAACGGCAGTCAAAAATAACGACCTTGCCTTTTTCAAGACCGGAAAGCTGTTGTGGCGTGATAAGCCATTGTTTCATGGCGTATTCCTGTCGCGCATTTACTGGATAGGGGTATTCTACCTTGCCATAGTGCTATCGGTTTCCCGACCTGTTGCCTGACCGGGTTCCTCCAGTGCTGCCACGATTTTGATCGTTTCTGCTACGATTGTTCCCGCTGGCACTGTTTCCCTGGTTGCCTCCGGTTCGATGTCTTTTGTTTTTACCTGCAGGTTTGTGGCCCCGTGCGGTATCGCCCGAGCGCAGGCCATCCCGATGGCCAGGTTTGGGTTTTTTGGCTTTGTTGGGCTTTATTGGCCGGTGATCAAGCCTTGATTCTGGCACATCGTGGCTAGGTTCGTAACCGTCAATTAATTCTCTGGGCAGTACCTGTTTAATCAAACGCTCAATATCCGACAGTTGCTTGGATTCGTCAGCACTGACTAGTGAGACGGCTTCGCCAGTAGCTCCGGCGCGACCGGTACGCCCAATTCTGTGCACGTAATCTTCGGGCACATTGGGCAGGTCGTAATTCACGACATGGGGTAACTGGTCAATATCCAGACCGCGTGCGGCTATGTCGGTGGCAACCAGAACCTGTGTCACCCCCTTTTTGAACTCGGCAAGTGCTTTGGTGCGTGCGCCCTGGCTCTTGTTACCGTGAATGGCCGCTGCCTTGATACCGGCATCTTCCAGTTGCCGGGCGATCTTGTTGGCACCGTGTTTTGTGCGTGAGAAAACCAGCACCTGTTGCCAGCGGTTATTTGCAATCAGCTCAATGAGGAGCGGTGTTTTCTGTTTTTTGTCTACCGGGCAAATCCATTGTTTGACTGCTTCAACAGTTGAGTTAGGTGGATTGACAGAAATCTCTACAGGGTTATGCACCAGCCCCTTGGCCAGCTTGCGAATTTCGTCCGAGAATGTGGCTGAAAACAACAGGTTCTGGCGTTGTCTGGGCAGCAGTGAAATGATGCGGCGAATATCGTGAATAAAGCCCATATCCAGCATGCGGTCAGCTTCATCCAGTACCAGTATTTCCAGTTGCTTGAAGTTCACGGCATTCTGGTTGTACAGGTCAAGTAGCCTGCCTGGTGTTGCGATCAGAACATCAACACCATTTCTCAGCTTCATCATTTGAGGGTTGATTTTCACACCGCCAAATACAACGGTGGAACGCAGGGGAAGATGACAGCCGTAAGTGGCTACGGCTTCTGCAACCTGGGCAGCGAGTTCACGTGTAGGGGTCAACACCAGCGCGCGGGCCTGGTTTGCCTTCGCGCGCTCACCTTTGCAGAGTCGGTCCAGCAATGGCAACGTAAAACCGGCGGTTTTACCGGTGCCGGTCTGGGCGGCCGCCATAACATCTTTACCCTCAAGAATAGCGGGTATTGCCTTGGCCTGAATCGGCGAAGGATCTTTATAGCCCTGTTCGGCTACTGCTTGCAGAATAGGGGCGGATAGCCCCAGGGTGTCAAAACTCATGGAATGTGCTCAATTAAATGGCGGGTATGTCAATCATGCTTGAAGGCCGTGCAGCTTACAGGAACTGGCCGTTAAGGGCTACGGAAAGTATGACCGGATGGATTTCGTGCTGTGCGTACCGGAAAGTGGGCTTTTCGGTTGTGGGTTTGCCTGAATCATGCGCGCCTGGCATTCAGTTCCTGGCTGGAGAGGTATTCCTCGTAGGTTCCCTGAAAATCAATCAGCTTGTGATTTTTGATTTCAATGATGCGGGTGGCCAGTGATGAGACAAACTCACGATCGTGGCTGACAAAAATAAGCGTGCCAGGGTAATTTTCCAACGCCAGATTGAGTGCCTCAATCGATTCCATATCAAGATGGTTTGTCGGTTCATCCATAATCAGAATATTACTGTCCATCATCATTAGTTTGCCAAACAGCAGGCGATTTTTTTCTCCACCGGAGCAGACGTTGACCTGCTTTTGAAAATCATCAGCTGAGAATAACAATCTTCCCAGTGTCGATCGCACAATCTGGTCATCATGTCTGGGTTTTCGCCACTGACTCATCCAGTCAAACAGGTTCAAGGTAGAGTCAAAGTCAGCGGAACTGTCCTGCGGGCAATAGCCCAGTGTGGCATTTTCCGCCCACTTGATAGTACCGCTAGCGGGTGTCAGTTCACCCATCAGGCAGCGCAAAAAAGTGGATTTTCCTGCGCCGTTTTCACCGATAACCGCGAGGCGGGCACCGGCTTCCAGTAACAGGTTGCCGCCTTGAAATAGATGGGTTTGGTCAAAACCATGGGCCAGTTCTTTAACGGTCAGTGCCTGACGGTGAAGTTTCTTTTCCTGATTGAAGCGAATATAAGGGCTGACGCGGCTGGAAGGTTTAATCTCATCAAGTTTAATTTTTTCAATCTGTCTGGCGCGCGATGTCGCCTGCTTGGCCTTGGAGGCGTTGGCTGAAAACCGGCTGACAAATTGTTGTAACTCTGCTATCTGGGTTTTCTTTTTCTCATTTTCAGAAAATTGCAGTTCGCGTGCCTGGGTTGAGGCAGTCATGAAATCATCGTAGTTGCCGGGATAAACTCGCAGCTCACCGTAGTCAATATCAGCGATATGGGTGCAGACAGCATTCAGAAAGTGGCGGTCGTGGGAAATGATCACCATCGTGCTTTTGTGCTGGTTTAAGATGCCTTCAAGCCAGCCAATAGTGTCGATATCGAGATTGTTGGTAGGTTCATCCAACAGCAGAATATCGGGGTCTGAAAACAGGGCTTGAGCCAGTAGTACGCGCAATTTCCAGCCTGGGGCAACATCGCTCATGAGGCCAAAATGAAATTCTTCATCAATGCCGGCCCCGAGCAGAATTTCTCCGGCTCGACTCTCGGCACTGTAACCATCCATTTCTGCAAACCGTACTTCAAGATCGGCCACCTTCATACCGTCTTCTTCACTCATTTCCGGCATGGCATAAATGCGCTCGCGTTCTTGTTTTACTTGCCAGAGCTCGGTGTGGCCCATGATGACGGTATCGATAACACTATAATGTTCAAAGGCGAACTGGTCTTGATTCAGCTTGCCGACTCGCTCATTGGGGGAGATGGAGACATTGCCGGCAGTGGGTATCAGGCTGCCATCCAGAATTTTCATGAAAGTGGATTTGCCACAGCCGTTGGCGCCAATCAAACCATAACGATTGCTATTGCCAAATTTGACGGAGATGTTTTCAAACAAGGGTTTGGCACCAAACTGCATGGTGACGTTTGCGGTAGCAATCAAAGGGTTATTCCTGAATGGTGGGCTGAAACGGGTGGGGTATGAGGCGCGTACTATAAGGCTTGGGAACCGATACGTCGAGTGATACCGACAGTATGTTGTCTGGCGTATTGCCCGGAAGAAGCATATGGCAATACAATCGAGTGGGTTTGGCTGTTTCTGGCCGTTTTTATGGGGCCGTGGGGGCTGCAAAATTACTAACCATCAAGGATTAACATGAGCTTTTACGAAGACAGAATCTTGCCTCACATTATAAATTGCGGTTGTTCTACCTCGGGTATTATGGATTTGCGTAGCAAAGTGGTGCCGCTGGCTTATGGCGATGTGTTGGAGGTAGGCATGGGGTCGGCCCTGAATCTGGGTTTGTACAATGCGGAAAAAGTGCAGAAAGTCTGGGGATTGGAACCATCTCTGGGGATGCGGAAAAGAGCAGCAAAGAATCTCGCAAAATCACCCGTTAATGTTGAGTGGCTAGGCTTGCCCGGTGAAAGAATTCCCCTTGACGACAACTCTGTCGATTCAATCGTATTAACTTATACCCTGTGTACAATTCCGGATTGGCGTGCGGCTATGGATCAAATGCACCGGGTGCTAAAGCCGGACGGGAAACTGTTTTTTTGTGAGCATGGTCGCTCTCCGGAAGGCTCTGTAGAAAAGTGGCAAAATAAACTGAACCCGGTGTGGGGCAAGGTATTTGGCGGCTGTAATCTCAACAGACCTGTTCAGAAAAACATCGAAGCAAGTGGTTTTTTGATAGAGTGGATCAAGAACAGCTATGTAGACAAAATGCCTAAATTTGCTTCCTATATGAGCTACGGTGAGGCTCATAAAATTTAGCCTCATTATCTGGCGGGTCTGGCCTGGAGGTACAAGGAAGGCGAAATCTGCTCAAGAGTTTCCTGCTAAAGCATGGAAATAACCTGTTCAATACGCTCGGCGTGACGGGTCTCTTCACGTGCGTTGAGTCGCAGAAGAGTTGCCACCTCTTCGTTGTCTTCATTACTGGCCCATTTGCTATATACATCATCGCCATGTCGCTCAAGAGCTGCCAGCATCACGAGAAATGCCTTATCGACAGCAATAGCATTCGAGGAATGTATAAACGGATTATCTTCCGGTGCTGGCAGGGTGAATGCTTCTCCCTTCACCCGCAAGGCTTTTTGCAGGCGATGGGCGTGACCACGCTCCTCTTGGCCATTGCGCTCCAACAATGCCCGTGTCTCATCGGAGGGCAGGTTGCTGGCCAGCCCTTTATAAAAACTCTCTCCGAATTGTTCTATCAGGGATAATATTTTCAAGTCATTGACAGAAAGTCGGTCGTAACTGCAAAGCAGATCAAAGGCTTCATTGGCATCAACGGGGTATCCCTGAGGAATGGCTGACATGCTTGTTCTCCTTTTCGGGTTTCGATGTTATCAAACTGTAGATGGGTCGCATCGGTTTGGCAACGCAAAAGATTCTATGGTTTGAGTGAAGGGTTAGAGAAACATACTGGAGCGCAGCGGACCATATTTCCAGAGTTCTACAATACCTGGTTCTGCTGCCAGTACATCCGGTATACGGTTAAACAGGCTGCTTGCAGACGCCATGCTGGACTCTTCCCGGACGACACGTACTTCCATACTCGGCTTGCCTTCCACTTTCCAGATCATTTGTTCTTTTTCATTCTGTTTGAAGTCGCGATACTCGAAGTGGCTGCACACAGAAATGCCCTCGCGGGTAGAAATTTCCACTAACATGCGTGTACCAATCACGGTACCTGCGGGCAGTGTTCGTTTTAGCCAGTGACTCTCGTGATCCTGTTCCCAGATAATGGGTTCAAGGCGCTCACTGGTGTTCGCAACTTCTAGTCCGAGAGCATCGATCACACACAGCGATGGAATTTTTGGGATTCCGGCTAAACCTTCCTGCCCGGCAACGCCTTTTTTCTCGTACTCGGCTACGGTGAGTCCCGCTCCGCAAAATTCCAATAGATGAACACCTTGCCTTGCTATGTCTGTAAAGGAGGTGTGGGTCATCGATTCGATATGGGTATTTGGTCCGACAGAGAGTATGCCTGACCAGATTCGGGTCATATCCCAGATACCTCCTCCGGTAAAGGTTACGCCCTTGGCTAAGGCCATGGCGTGCAATTTCTGAGCTATTTCGGGATTGGTACGGTAGGGAACACAGGATTCGGCGCCGTGGCAGAGAATATTCGCACCGGTAGCCATCAGGCGTTCATAAGAAGGGTAGTTGACATCCAGCCGGTCTGAAACGGCGACAAAGGCGACGTCCGCTTGCAGTGCTGCGTAGTCAGCCTTGTCGCAGTCTTCCACAATGATACCGGTTGCGTCCCTACCTAATAACTCGCCGAGATCTCGGCCGACCTTGTCGCCGGCGCGGTTGAAGGCGCCGATCACGGGCCAGCCTTTATCCAGTGCGAATCCGGCAATCTGTTGGCCAACAAACCCGAGCCCGTAAACAATAATGCGTGGTGAAATGTTGAGAGAGTTCATGACATTAGTTCCCTGTTACTTGATATTGAGTTGAATAGGTTTTGTTTTGTCGAAAAACACCGATAATAGACTCGGTTGACAAGAAACATTTTTGGGCCACCATACAGAAGGAACATGAAGGGGCACCTGCAAGCTGAATGCGAGAAAACTGAAGATGGCAAGCAAGCACAGCGAAAAAGAGATTAAAGCGGAAGAGTACGAATTAATCCGCCCCCAGGCCGTGATGCGGCGACAGCCCAAGCAGGAACGCTCCATTCGCGTTGTCAACGCTATCGTCGATGCTGCCCATGAAATTCTGTTGGAACACGGCAGGGATGGTTTGACGACAACAATACTCGAAGTTGTGTCTGGTATTCCTAAATCGTCCATCTATCAGTATTTCCCCGATCTGGATGCCATCGTTTTTGAGGTGTATCGGTTAGTCATACGTGAATGTCACCATAAAGGGTTTGAAACATTTCCCGATGATCAGGAACTAACGGTCTTGTCATTTATCTACTGGCTGCTGGACTGGGCTATTGATGTTCATCGAAAAGTGATGGAGATTGATGAACAACTGCTGCTGCAGCACAAGGGTTTCTGGGATACCTGGAAAGAACTTGATCAAAACCTTGCTCCTGGGGCGTCTACAGAAAAATTCATTTACGAAAAACTAAAAAGCTGTTCGGATTTCAAATCATCGCCCGACGATATGATGCGGGTTCACGCTCTGGGTCGTGCTGCCCAGCTTCTGGTTTATTCTTTAATAACAGATAACGCCAGGTTTATTGATAATCCCGGTTTTCGGGATATGCTGGCACGAATGTGCTATGCCATCTTTGAAGAAGCGGATATCTCCGCAATTTCCCCGGCCGGATAACAATCTGGTCGCCAGATTACCAGTGGCGAATTAAATTTGCTAAGTCTCTGTGGCACCTTTACAGGGTGATCTTCTCGAAAATTTCCAACCCTCACCCGAAATATAAAAAATTAGTTTTATTTTTCAATCAGATAGGGTTGTGTTAAAAGTTGGGGAAACATGACCTGCTTATTGTTGCCCCTTTCTTTTGGCTATCGGTATAGTGGTTAGCATATACATAAGAAATCGTCAGCAGTTTGGCGATTATAAAACCAGCAACCACCTTACTAGACTAAATCGAGCTATAACTATGACTGATCAAGATACTGATTTGGCAGCTACTGATATGCCGCCACCCTTGCCACTGGAAGTCGATGCCATCCTTGAAGCAGCCAGACAGGCAACCGGTTTGAGTGATTTCGGCGACGAAGGTTTTATGGACGGTTTAACCCGGTTGGTTAATGCTGTTAGAGAAGAGGGGAATCTTCACGAAGGCGGTAAAATAGGTCAGCCTTACGGGTTTGTTCGGCTGCTGAGTAATCGCCTGCGCTATATCGACGATGTCAAGAAGCACCCGGAGATACTGGACGAAAAGATTGAGGCGCCCATTATCATTGCTGGCCTGCCAAGAACAGGAACCTCAAAGCTACAGCGTGTTTTGTCCGGTGACCCCAATGTTCAGACGCTTCAGGTTTGGAAGTTGTTTAATCCAGCACCTTATCCCGGCGAGGACTTCAATAATCCGGTTGAGCGCATTGCTTATGCCAAAGGGGTTGAGGAAGTTTTTAAAACACAGTATCCAGGCTGGATGGCAATGCATCCGATGGAGGCTGAGGAACCGGACGAAGAGTTGTTTATCATGGAAATGTCGTTTGAGTGCGCCGTTTCTTCTATGGTTGCTCGCTCTCCGTCATTCCGTGAGTATGCTACCCATTGTGACCCTACACCTACTTACGACATTCTGCATAAAATGTTGCAGTATCTTCAGTGGCAGGATGGCGGTGCACGTGGTCGTCCGTGGATTATGAAATCACCTTGCCACATTGGTTATCTTGATACGCTGTTTAAGTTCTTTCCGGATGCCATTGTCATACATTCGCATCGCGAACCTATTGAAACCGTCCCTTCGTTTGGTCAACTGATTGTTGAACTAAGAAAGACCTCGACTGACACCATCGATCCTGTAGAAGTTGCCCATGAATGGTTTGAATATTGGGCATCTTTGACTGACAAGTACCTCGAAGTGCGTGACAGCCTGCCTATGGATCAGATCGTTAATGCAACATTTGATGACATCTGTAACAACCCTCTCTCGGTGATAGAAGAGGTTTACAAAAAATCGGGTCGTGAGCTGACAGATGACGTCATTGAGAGCTGCTTGAGTTATGAAAAAAGACGGCCTGACAAGTACTGGGGCTCCTATAAGTATTCTCTGGAAGAGTTCGGCATTACAGAAGAAGAGGTCAATGAGCGCTTCAAAAATTACCGTGCACTCTTTTGCTAGAACAGTTCTGCTTATTAAGTGTTGCTAACGGAGTTTGTTAGCAACACTAACGAGACAGAGCCTGCTAAATGGCTCTGTAAGCTTGGAACTAATACTGATAGATAGGCGAAAAAGATATGACAACATTATCACTGGCCGATTGGCAGGGGAAATCGCTTCCAGGGCTGGATAGCCCGGCAATATGGCAGGCATTTTCCAGTGCTGTGGAAGATTTGCAGAAGCTGGTTTGGGATGATCCTCAAATCAATGATGATATGGCGCGCGCTGAGGGTGTGCGTTACCTGAGTCGCCTGTTAGCAGGGGCAATCCCCATGACGCTGGAGGGGTGGGACCCGGATTACCCCTCGCTACTGACATTTCTTTCGTCGCGTATTCAATACGGATTGCCCGCTGCCGATGCCTTGTATCAGTGGGCGCCAATTCATGGTGACCACGTCTACCACATCAAAGGGCTGCGCGGCAGTGCCTACATGATGGATATTGAAACGCGCGTTGGGCACTTTGCCCACGTCAACAACTGGCAGGTGGTTGATAGAAGTAGTGAGCTCAAGGCGAATGCCGACGGCACAATTGATATCGTACTAAGCCGCGACGAGCGTCCTGGGAACTGGGTGAAAATTGCCGACGGACCGGGAGACTTGATCCTCAGGCAATATTTCTATGACTGGTTAAGTGAGGATGTTGCGCAGCTACAGATCTCACGCGAGGGTGCGATTTATCCGCCACCGGCCCTGACCCCGGAGACTATCTCCAAGCGGACACAGTTGTTAATTGATTGGTTACAAATTCTGCCACCTTTTTTTGCTGAGCAGGTGAAACGGTATTACGAGATACCAACAAACACGATGGTCTTTGATGAAGTTTCCATTGGCTGGGCAGAGCTTAGGTATGGCAAGTCTAATTACGAGTGTGGCCCGGATGAAGCACTGATTGTTGAGGTTAAACCACCGAATGCTCAGTACTGGAGTATGCAGCTCTATAGTCAGTATTGGGATGCCCGTGACTGGAATCTGCGACAGACGTCGATTAATGGTTTTCAGGCAGTTTTAAACGAAGACGGTATTTTTCGCGCGGTTATTTCCCACGTTGATCCCGGTATACAGAACTGGCTGGATGCGGGAGGACATCAAACCGGGCTGATTTCCGTGCGCTATTTCCGTGCCGATGAAATCAATGTGCCCGCTATCAAACGGGTAAAACTGGCTGAGATTAAGCACTATTTTAATGATGAAGAGCGATGCATCAGTCCGCAATCGAGAAGTGAGTATCTTCAGGCGCGAGCGGAGTCGGTGATTCGCCGAGGTTGTCTGTAGATGGAAGCCGTATTTGGCTTCGATGAATGATTAACAGATTCAGGTAACAATTTAATGATTAAGGGGAATGAATAATGTCTTATTGCGAAACGCTTTTTTCAACCAAGGGTAAAGTGGCGC
Organism: Pseudomonadales bacterium; assembly: GCA_024234435.1. Classification (NCBI taxonomy): domain Bacteria; kingdom Pseudomonadati; phylum Pseudomonadota; class Gammaproteobacteria; order Pseudomonadales; species Pseudomonadales bacterium. The sequence goes on along the minus strand of JACKOF010000001.1, from coordinate 1,206,438 downwards.
TGGTTACCGGTTCTGGAACGGGTATGGGTACAGCCTTTGCTCAGGCACTGGCCAAATCCGGTGCACGTGTTGTTTGTGCTGCCAGAAGACTGGAAAAGGTACAAAAGGTTGCTGACGATATTGTGGCTAATGGTGGCGAGGCTGTGGCTTTTGAGTTGGATATTGGCGATGCAGACAGCGTCAAGCGGGTATTTGATAAGGCTGAAGCAGCTTTTGGAACGGTCGATATTCTGGTCAATAATGCCGGGCAGATTGCTTTTTTGCCGTTCCCGGATGTTGATGATGAAAGCTGGAATAATCTGGTGAACGTGAACTTCAATGGCACGATGCGTATGGCCAGAGAATGTTCAAAGCGTCTGATCGCGGCCGGAAAACCAGGTAGCATTGTTAATATTACGTCTATTACGGGTATGCAGACTTTAAGAAATGTGCCTTGTTACGGCAGTGTGAAAGCAGGGTTAAATCAGCTTACCAAGCAAATCGCTGCCGATCTTCTGGATCACAACATCCGCTGCAACGCTATTGCACCCGGTTATTTCATGACAGAGATGGTGGACTGGTATTTTGAAACCGAGCAGGGGCAAGCTGAAGTGGAACGTTTGCCCGCCAAACGGGTTGGCGACGTTGAAGATCTTGCTGCACCCCTGTTAATGCTTGCCAGTGATGCCGGCAAGTTTGTCAACGGTGTTGTTCTCCCTGTGGATTACGGGCACCAGATGTTACTGGCATAAGGTTAGACTGAACTGATTAAGTTTTCCGAATCACTGGCGTCCGTGTGCTAAACCAACGCATTCTCATGCGTCATCAGACCGGATGTCAGTATGGGAATGGCGGTCAGTAGCTGTTCGGTATAGGGATGTTGAGGTTGTGCAAACAGTGATTCGGTTTGGCCAATCTCAACCAGTTTTCCGTGGTGCATCACGGCAATGCGATCGGCGATATAGCGCACTACCGCGAGGTCGTGAGAGATGAAAAGCATGGTCAGATTGTGTTTCTCCACCAGTGCCAGAATCAACGCCAGAATCTGAGCCTGAATAGTGACATCCAGTGCCGATACCGGCTCATCAGCGACAACCATTTCCGGCTTGGTGGCAATGGCTCGACCGATGGCTATGCGCTGACGCTGGCCACCGGAGAACTCATGAGGGTATTTGCGGATAGCTTTTCGAGCCAGCCCTACATCATCCATTAATGCCAGAACCTGACCGGTGACAGTTTTTCGATTGGCCAGCCCATGATAAAGCAGGGGTTCAGCCAGTGTGTCAAAGACTGTCATTCTGGGGTTCAGAGAGGCGTAGGGATCCTGAAAAATCATTTGCATTCGTCGGCGAACAGGTTTCATTGCCTTGCTGGACAGGTGAGTGAGGTTTGTGCCATCAAAGGTGATATTACCCTCAGTTGTCGATATTAGTTGCAGAATGGCACGCCCCAAGGTGGATTTTCCCGAACCTGATTCACCTACCAGACCAAGAATTTCCCCCCGATTGATTTCCAGAGAGAGATCATCGACGGCTTTGACATAGCGTTGCTGTTTTTTAAACCCGTGGTTAATAGCTTTACTGTGGTCGGGGAACCAGACTCTCAGGTTTTTGATGGCAAGCAGTGGCGGAGTTGTGTGCCTCTGTGGTGGCTTTTCATTCGCTTCCGAGCCAGGTTTTGCTGTACTGGGTATCGATGCCAGCAGTTTTTGTGTGTAGGGGTGTTGGGCGTGGTGAAATATCTGCGCTACCGGACCTTGTTCGACAATTTCTCCATCCTTCATGACGGCAACCCGGTCGGCCAGACCAGAGACTACAGCGAGATCATGGCTGACAAATATAACGCCGATGTCGCGTCGTTGTTGCAGTTCTCTGATCAGTTTCAGTATTTGGGCTTGAATGGTGACATCCAGCGCCGTGGTCGGTTCATCGCAGATCAGTAACTGTGGTTCGGTGATCAGCGCCATGGCAATCATGACTCGCTGGCGCATTCCGCCTGAAAATTCGTGAGGGTAACTGTCGATGCGTTTTTCCGGCTCTACAATACCGACCTCGCCAAGCGCCCGGATCGCTTTGCGGCGAGCCTCTGCACGTGAGCTCTGGTGGTGGTATAGCAGGGGCTCCATAAGTTGTTCGCCTACTTTCATATAAGGGTTAAGGCAAGTCATGGGGTCCTGAAAGATCACGGCAATATCATTGCCACGGATATGGCGAAGAGTCTGCGCATCGGCAGTCAACAGATCTTGACCATTGAAGAGCGCTTTACCGGAGTCAATTCTACCCGGTGGTTGCGGAATAAGGTTTAGCAGACTGTAGCAGGCAACAGATTTGCCGGAGCCAGACTCGCCAACAATAGCGAGTGTTTCGCCTTTGCTGACGTTGAAGCTGATGCCGCCTACTGCTTCGGTGATGCCTTCGCGAGTATGGAAGCTAATGGCAAGATTGGTAACGTCAAGCAGACTCATAAAACATTTAAACCTTTATTAAACAATGTATTGATGCATATTTTTAACAAGTTACATTAATCTTTTGATGCTTTCGGGTCCAGTGCATCCCGCAAACCATCACCTAGAAAATTGAGGGCAAACAGGGTGATGGAGAGAGTTAATCCGGGAAAGACAAGCAGCCATGGATATTCCTCCATGGTCTCAACGCCGTAGGAAATTAACACTCCCCAGGAACTCTGCGGCGGTTGAATTCCCAGGCCCAGGAAGCTCAAAAAAGCTTCCAGCAGCATGACGCTGGGTATGGTCAGTGTCGTGTAGACGATTACCGGCCCCAGCGTGTTGGGTATCAGATGGCGGTAAATAATGGTCCAGTGCGACAGCCCCAGGGAGACAGCGGCTTCTACAAACTCCTGTTTGCGCAGAGTCTGTACCTGGCTGCGTACAATTCTTGCCATGGTAAGCCACTCGACCGCACCAATGGCAAAAAACAACAGTAGAATATTGCGGCCAAAAACCACCATTAACAGGATGATGAAAATAGTAAACGGCAAGGCGTAGAGAATATCCACCAATCGCATCATCACCGCATCGATCTTGCCGCCAGCGAAACCGGCGATGGTCCCCCAAAGAATACCGATAACCAAGGCTACTGCGGTTGCGATAAAGCCTACCATCAGTGATACGCGGCTGCCGTACATGATTCGGGTCAGCATATCCCTGCCAAAAATATCCGTCCCCAGCCAGTGTGCGGCAGAGGGCGGTGAGGCGCCCAATTGCAGGTTTTGCGCCTCGTAGCCGTAGGGTGCAATCCAGGGGGTCAGTAGTGCGATTACGCACATGCCAACGATCACCGCCAGGCCGATGAGCGCTAGCCTGTTTTTCTTCAGGCGTACCCAGGCATCCTGCCACAGTGATGTGCCGCGTTCAGCCTGTGAGAGCTCAGGTGCTTGACCGGCCGGCGTCGTTTGAACGGTTTTCATCAGTTTGCCGCCTGTTGGCGAAGGCGGGGGTTAATCCATACCGCCAGAATGTCAGAAAGCAGGTTAAAGATAATGATTAGTGCAGCAAAGAAAACAGTGGTGCCCATGATCATGGTGTAATCCCGGTTAAAGGCGGCTTGTACGTAGAAACGGCCCAGCCCGGGGATCTGGAAAATGGTTTCCACCACAAATGACCCGCTCAACAGTCCGGCAAATGCCGGGCCAAGGAAAGCCACAACGGGTATCAGACCGCCCCGCAAACCGTGCTTGAGCACAACCACCCACTCTGGTAGTCCTTTTGCGCGGGCAGTGCGAATATAATCCTGTGACATCACTTCCAGCATGCCGCCGCGACTCAGGCGTGCGATATAGGCCGCATAGCCGGAGCCGAGAGTGAGGGCGGGCAGAATTTTGTCACCCGGCAAGTCCCCCCAACCACTGATGGGCAGCCACTCCAGCCAGATGCCAAATACCAGCACCAGCAGTGGCCCCATCAGAAAAGAGGGCATACAGATACCCAGCATGGCCGCAGACATGGGTAGGTAATCCTGCGCTGTGTTGGGACGCAGTGCCGCGATAACCCCGGCAGCTACACCAATGACAATGGCTACCAGCATGGCATACAGCCCCAATTCGGCAGTGGTACCCAGACCGCTGGCAATCAGCTCGTTAACCGTACGCCCCGGATACCTGAATGAAGGGCCGAGGTCACCGTGGAGCAGGTCATCCAGGTACCCCAGATATTGCTGCCAGACCGGCAGATCCAGCTGATACTGCGCCTCCAGAGCTCTTACAACCTCTGGCGGCACGGCCTTTTCGGCGCTGAATGGCCCGCCGGGAGCGGCTCTTACCAGAAAAAAAGTGACGGTAATAACTACCAGTAAAACAGGGATTGCCTGTAAAAGACGACTGAGGACAAAACGGGTCACGGGTGCGCTTCTCCGCCTGCGGCATTCGCATCAAGCCACAAATTTTTGTAAAGAGTGTAATCGAGAATGTTGGCAGACAGCCCCTTGACGCTGGGATGCACCAGGCTTTTACTGGTATAAATATAAAGGGGGATGATCGGCATATCGTCCAGTAACAGAGCTTCAGCCTCTTGCATTAACCTGTAACGTTCGTCACGGGTTTTGGCTCTGGGAGCGAGCTTCAGTATCAGCTCATCATAACGGGGGTTTGACCAGCCAGTGAGATTGTTGCCCCCGCCAGTGACCCACATGTCGAGGAATGTATTAGGGTCAACGTAATCACCAATCCAGCCCGCGCGGGCAATGGTGTAGTCGCCATTTTCAACTGAGTCCAGATATACCTTCCAGTCCTGGTTGTTCAGTGTGATATTGATACCCAGATATTTGTTCCACATTTGCTGAATGGCGACGGCAATTTTGCGGTGCCCTTCAGAGGTGTTATAGAGCAATTCAGTTGCCGGGAACCCCTTGCCATCCGGATAACCGGCATCAGCCATTAATCGGCGGGCTTTCTCCGGGTTGAACTCAAACCCCGGTTTAGCGCTGTAACCCAGTGTGTCGGGGGGGGTAAAGGTGTCGGCGGGTAGCTCACTCCCCTTGGTGACGTGTGCAACAATTTGCTCACGATCGATAGCCATGGCCAGCGCTCTGCGCACTCGTTTATCGCGCAGGTGGGGCTGTTTGGTATTAAAGCGGTAGTAATAGTTGCCCAGATAAGGCTTGGCATGGAGCAGGTGAGGTTTCTCTTTTTGATACACGGCTACTTTGTCAATGGGTATGCTGGCCGTATGGTGCAGTTGGCCTGCGCGAAACATGCGCTCTTCTGTTGTGATGTTTTCAGTGGGGTGAAAGTGAATTTGATTCAGCTGGACGGAATTGGCATCCCAGTAGTAGGGGTTTCTTTCTACCGATACCAACTTGTTAATCTTCCAGTCCTTGAGTTGAAATGGGCCGTTACCTACATAGTTACCAGGGCGCGTCCAGAGGCTGCCGCGTTGAGCCGGATTGCCGAACTTTTCGAGAGTCGCCCGATGTACGGGAAACATGCTGTAGTGGTCCAATAGCTGCAAAAAATAGGGTGTAGGATGGTTTAGTTCGACCTGTAGGGTGAGCTTGTCGAGTACCTTGATGCCCACCTGATTAAAATCGGTAATTTCCTGTTTTAGGTAGGGCTCGGCATTCTTGATGGGGAAATACATGTACGCATATTGATTACCCAGCTTCGGTTGTAGTGCTCGCCACCAGGACCAGGCAAAGTCTTCCGCAGTGACCGGATCACCATTGGACCAGCGAGCATTATCTCGCAGGAAAAAAGTGTAGATTTTGCCGTCATCACTGATTCTCCAGCGTTCAGCGACACCGGGTATAGGCTCCAGTGTCTCCGGGTTTTTGAGTACCAGACCTTCCAGCAGCGCAGTGATAATGTGATGCTCAGGTATGCCGGTGACGATGTGGGGGTCCAGTTCCTGTGGATCTGTGCCGTTGCCCCAGTGCAGAATGCCCTCGCGATTACCTGTGATAACGTTATTTTCGTGTTGCCCGCAGCCATGTAGCCATGTAACTGTGATTGTTATCAGAATGGGAAGGAGTATTTTCAGGGAAGGTGTTGTCACCAGAGTGTTTTCCGCCTTGTTGTGGGCATTAATTCAGCAGGCCCTATGGTAGGCAACCTGATAGAGGTTGGCTACCCCTGCTGATTAAATTAGAGACGGTTGAAATCCGTTAATTAACTGCCCATAATGCGGCCCCTCAATGGTGGCCCCTGTTGGTCCCCTCGCAATAATCAGCTGTGAACCCCGCCAGGCCCGGAAGGGAGCAACGGTAGCAGTGACATTATGTGCCGGGGTGTGGCTGATGGGGGTTGCCACCCTTTTATCGGATAGAAGGGTACGTTGATCAAAAAATGATGCCGATGTCATGTTTCGGTCACATTTTTTTGTTACAAAGCATTTGCGTTTAAAAGGAGGTAAATAAAATGTTTTTTCGCAAAATTTTTGCAGTCTGTTTTCTTCTGGTGGTTGCCTTGGCGGTAACAGCTCAGTCGCCAGTGATCGGTTGAACTGATTGTCCGTCGCAGTAGCAATCGGCTAAACAAATTTTTGTCAAAAACAAGCCCCTGTCGGGCTTGTCATAATGACAGTCTGCTTTTCTGCTTACCGGATTGAAGCCACCGGTAACTGGTGAGCTGGTTACCGGTGACTGAAAGCGGAATTAAGCAAAGGTCTTGCTCTATTCGCTCTGGGGACTTGTTTTTTCCGACCTTTTCTGATGTTTTTCTCTCATTTTTTCCCTCGCCGCATCTGCTTCTTCCTGTGAGAGAACACCATCTCCATTACTGTCCATTTTGGTAAATCTTTCGCGGCGTCGTTCAGTGCTGCGGATCAGCGCCTGCTCATGTTCATCAAGGCTGATCAGTCCGTCCTTATTGGTATCCATCATTTTAAACATTTGTCTGCCGTGATCTTTCATAGGGCGAGGGGGTTCATCGCCTTTTTGTCCGGCCCAGGCAAGTGCCGTCAAGGTTGTTGCCGCTATGGACAGAAACAAGACTGACTTATGCATAGTGATACTCCATTTTCTTGAGGTTGTTTGGGGTTAAGTTGCCAGTTTGCCTTGAGGAAACGTCTATAACAGGATCCGGTTGACAGGCCATCATGTTTTGTTGGCGTCAAAGCGATGCCGGGGTAATTTAAAGGGGTTACCCAGTGGCAGGGTAAGGCCGTATAATGCCGTTTCGATTGTCTATTTGGTGTTTTCTGTGAGTTATCAGGTTCTTGCCCGCAAGTGGCGTCCACGTATCTTCAGCGAAATGGCGGGGCAGGAGCATGTACTGCAGGCGCTGATTAACGCGCTCGATAATGACCGTCTTCACCATGCCTACCTGTTCACTGGCACCCGGGGTGTGGGGAAGACCTCTATTGCACGCATCCTGGCCAAATGCCTTAACTGCGAGCAGGGTGTCAGCTCTACACCTTGCGGCGAATGCGGTGCTTGCAAGGGAATTGCCGAGGGCCGTTTTGTTGACCTGATTGAAGTAGACGCTGCCTCGCGTACCAAGGTGGAAGATACTCGGGAGCTGCTTGAGAATGTTCAGTATGCGCCAACGGCAGGGCGCTACAAGGTGTACCTGATCGATGAGGTACATATGCTCTCTGGCCACAGCTTTAACGCCTTGCTGAAAACACTTGAAGAACCTCCGCCACATGTCAAGTTTTTGCTGGCAACTACTGATCCCCAAAAATTGCCAGTTACCATACTGTCTCGCTGCCTGCAGTTTAATCTCAAAAACCTCAGTCCAGAGCGAATTGTGGAACACCTTCAGTTTGTCCTGGGCGAAGAGAAAGTACCATTTGAAGAAAGTGCGCTTTGGTCTCTCGGTCGCGCTGCAGACGGCAGTATGCGCGATGCCCTGAGTCTGACAGACCAGGCAATCGCACACGGCGGCGGCAAGCTGACCGAAGAAGAAGTTGGCGCGATGCTGGGCACCATTGATTTGTCGGCAGTGATTGATATAGCAACTGCCCTCGCAGACAGGGACGGCGGGAAAGTGCTGGCACTGGTCGATGATATGGCTGAACACGCGCCTGACTTCAGCTCGGCTCTGGCGGAGTTATTGTCCGTCTGGCACAGGGTTGCTGTTGCTCAGGTCGTTCCTGATGCGCTTGATAACCGGCATGGGGATCATGACTCAGTGATGGCTCTGGCCGTAAAACTTCCCAAAGAAGATGTACAGCTTTTTTACCAAACGGCACTGCTTGCACGCCGCGATTTACCCCTGGCACCGGATCCGAAGGTGGGGTTTGAGATGGCGCTGCTGCGAATGCTGGCCTTTCAGCCGCAATTATCTGAAAAAGTTGATCCTCCGGCTGTTGCTACACCTGCCCACGAAGTTCTGTCGCAGGAGGTGGCAGCTTCCGTAAAAAAGCCTGAAACTGTTGTTGAGCCAGAGCCAGAGCCAGAGCCAGAGCCAGAGCCAGAGCCAGAGCCAGAGCCAGAGCCAGAGCCAGAGCCAGAGCCAGAGCCAGAGCCAGAGCCAGAGCCAGAGCCCAGAGTAGTTGGTTGTGACGAAATTAGCGCGTCGGAAACTTTGCCGATTACCGCTGAAAGTGACGAGTCTGGTATGGTTTCTGAAACGGCTGTTGAAACAGCTCCGGATACCGGGCCGAATCATGAGGCAGACAAGTCCGCTCAAACACACATGGAGACACCCACCCAGCCTGGCGTACCACCGGCAGTGAACGATGCGGGAGAACGACTCACCTTGCAGCAGTTAATGCCTGAAAACTGGCGCAGCGTCTATCTCGGACTGGCTGTCGGTGGTGTGATTCAGAACACAGCTGCCAATCTGGTACTGCTTGAGAAAAGTGGCAACCAGCTTCGCTTTCAACTGGATATTGATAATAGCTCCCTGTATGAGGAGGCGCACTCGGAGCGTCTTGCGAAAGCGTTAACAGCGTATTTTGGTGAGCCTGTCGAGATACAGATTGACGTCGGTGAAGTGAGTGCAGAAACACCCCAAGCCACAACACTGAGGTTGCGGGCAGAGCGTCAGGCTGCCGCAGTTGAAAGTATGAAAAACGATGAAAATGTTCAACAGATCATTGCCCGGTTTGACGGCAGGCTTCTGGAGAACACTATTAAACCTTTAGATAAAGTGAAATTATAGACATATTAAAATTATGAATATCAATGACTTAATGAAACAAGCTCAAGTAATGCAGCAAAAAATGCAAGAGATGCAGGAAGAGGCGGCTAACGCTGAAGTTATTGGCGAAGCCGGTGCAGGCATGGTCAAGGTGGTGATGACAGGTCGGCACGATGTGCGCCAAGTAACCATTGATCCCGACCTGATGAAAGAAGACAAGGAGTTGCTGGAAGATCTACTGGCTGCTGCTGTCAACGATGCTGCAAGAAAAGTCGAAGAGGCTACCCAGAAACGGATGGGCGATCTCACTGGTGGCATGCAGATGCCTCCTGGATTCAAGATGCCTTTCTGAGCGCTGTATACCTGGCAATATTGTCAGCTCCTTAAAACTCCACTGGAAGAGATAACGATTGTTTAGTCCACTGATTGATGAATTGATAGATTCACTTCGATGTCTGCCCGGCGTTGGGCCAAAATCTGCCCAGCGCATGGCATTGCAGCTGCTTGAGCGGGACAGAGGTGCAGCATTGCGTCTGTCCAGTGCTATTGCTGAAGCTGCAGAGCACATTGGTCGCTGCCAGCAATGCCGAACCCTGACGGAGTCTACGCTCTGTAATATTTGCCGTGATCCCCGAAGGGAAGAGCAGCTGCTCTGTGTGGTGGAAACGCCTGCCGATGTATTTGCCATTGAACAAAGTGGCAGTTATCGCGGACGTTACTTTGTGCTGCTGGGACATCTTTCCCCTCTGGATGGTATCGGTCCGGAAGCCATCGGCATTGATCAACTAATGGAGCGGATCAGTAACGAGGACATTCAGGAGCTGATTCTGGCGACCAATTTGACGGTTGAAGGTGAAGCGACGGCTCATTACATCAGTGAACGTGCCAAGCAGAAAGGTGTTTCTGTGAGCCGTATTGCTCATGGTGTGCCGTTGGGTGGCGAGCTGGAATATGTCGACGGCGGAACCCTTTCCCATGCATTCAGTAGCCGCAAACAGGTTTAATTGATGCCTTCAATACCTGTCATGGAAGAGCCGCTGATGGTGGAGAGCAATCAGGCCCTGGCTGACATTGCCCGGCAATGGCAGTGCTCCAGTATGCTGGCGGTGGATACTGAATTTATTCGCACAGATACCTTTTACGCTATTCTTGGATTGATACAGGTCTCTGATGGTTCGGGTTGCTGGCTGATAGACCCTCTGACGATAACGGACTGGCAACCACTCAAGAATCTTTTACAGGATCAGCGCATTATCAAGGTGTTCCACGCACCGTCGGAGGACCTTGAAGTATTAAATCAAACCATAGGCTGTCTTCCACAACCCCTGTTTGATACTCAGGTGGCAGCAGCGCTGGCTGGTTTTGGTTTTTCACGAGGTTATAGCGCGTTGGTAAAAGTGTTGTTGGACATAGAGCTTGAAAAGCATGAGACTCGTTCAGACTGGACACGCAGGCCATTGTCAGAAACTCAAAAGGCGTATGCCGCCGAAGATGTACACTACCTGGCCATGATTTACCCTATGCTGGAACAGCGTCTGCAAGCGCTGGGGCGCAGCCAATGGCTGGTGGACGATATGCAACTTCTCGCAGATAAAGCCAGCGAACCCGATTGTACTGAGCTATATTATTTAAAGGTGAAGTCCGCCTGGCACTTAAAGCCAGCAGGGGTGGCATTGCTGCAACGCCTTTGCATGTGGAGAGAACAGGAGGCTCGCCTGAGGGACAAGCCTCGCAGCCGGATTGTCTCGGATAAGGTCTTGCTGGAAGTCGCGTTGCACTGGCCAGCCAACATGAATGAATTGAGTGTACTGCATGATATGCACCCACGCGTTTTACGAATGTACGGTAGCAAGTTGCTGAGTTTGGTTGTCGAGTGCCGGAGTCTGTCTGAAAGCAGCTATCCGGAGCTGTTGCCACAGCCTCTGCCGCGAGAGTGCGGGGCTGCGCTGAAAAGGCTGCGGAAAAAACTGATGGGGGTTGCCGAACAACTGGACTTGCCAGCGGAAATCATTGCCCGCAAAAGAGATCTGGAAGCCTTATTGCGTTCGGTGTATGAGACAAACCAGCCTCGGCTACCGGCCTCATTGTGTTCCGGGTGGCGCAACGAGGTAGTAGGGCAGGCGCTTTTGGAAGAAGCAGAGAGAATCGCAAAGCAGCAATGAGCGATGCAGATTAACCTGTTGTGGTAAAAAGCTATGAAAAAGTTGTGCTGTGTCTATAAAAGTCCACGTGAAGAAGCCGTATACCTCTATGTGGATAAAGAAGAAGGGCTAGCAAGAGTGCCTGAGGCTTTACTTAAAAAATTTGGAGAGCCTGAACTGGTGATGATAATGGCTCTGAGCGAGGAAAAAAAATTGGCTCAGGCCGACCCGGTAAAAGTGCTCAAGGCCATAGAGGAACAGGGTTTTTACCTTCAAATGCCGCTGACACCTGAACAATATATGATGCAGTTGCGTAACCAGAATACCAAGCTTTGAACTGATTTTCGGATAGGCTGATCTCTTGTGAACAAACCATTCTGGCAGGTAAAGCGTATGGCCGAAATGACTTCCGGCGAATGGGAGTCCCTTTGTGATGGCTGCGGGAAGTGTTGTCTGTTGAAGTTTGAAGATGAGGATAGTGGGGAGATTCATTTTACCGATGTCAGCTGTGAGCAGCTGAATATTGAAAGCTGTCGCTGCAAAAACTACGCTAAACGCTTTGTTCTGGTACCGGACTGCCTGAGTCTACAGCCGGATAACATCCTGCAGATTACCAGCCTGCCGCAGAGCTGCGCCTATCGTTTGCTGGCTCTGGGTGAGTCGCTGCCGGATTGGCACCCACTGGTTTCAGGTGACTCTGATTCGGTCCATAAAAGCGGTCATTCGGTGCGTGGTCGCGTAATGTCTGAGCAATATATACACCCGAGTGATATCGATCGGCGTATTATTCAGTGGGTCCAATAAATTTCAGGAACAACAACATGTATACAGCAGAAAATTATCTCTGGGGCCTGGTGGCCTATTACCTCGGTGCTGTGCTGGTGTTGTTCTGCTGCTGGTATTTTCGGCGCTGGATTGGCTGGCGCCCTGTCCGTCATCTGTTGCTGGTGTTGATATCTGTTGTTCTGTTACTGCCATTCAACGCTTACCCCGATATGGATTATCTTGCTCCCGCCTGGTTTATCAGCCTATTTGAGGGCATAACGAAGTCGACTGATGAGGGATATTTGCGCGCAGGCGTTCCGCTTATTGTCGCTTGCTTGGTGGGAATAATCTGTTATGCCACAGGGTCAACTATTTGGTTTTTTCGGTCTGGCAAAAAAGGTTCTGAAAAACGAATGTCGACAGATCCTCTGGAAGAAAATGAGAGCCGAGAAGAAAACTCTGGTAACGCGCCATAAACGATATGGTAAACGGTGAGGCAAGCTTTGATTAATTGTGATTTGCCATCATTGCGAGCAAAGCAGCTCGATCCCATTAGCTGAATGGCAAGATCTTTTAGGTTGCCGCGTTATTTCATTTCTGAGTCTGCCCCGCGAGTAAAGCGAGTGCCCTGGGTAGACGATGTCTTAATTAATCAGAGGCCCCTCAAATGTAGCAGTAATACCGGGAATACTTAATTTGGAATAACGCTTTCTTTTTATCATATATCTGAATATTCTTTTTGACTCTGTATTACTTGCTCTAGAATCTGCGCATCTGGAAGCTACGGGGAAGTAGACTTTGGAATGGCAAGGCTGGATATCATTGTTACTCACGGCAGGCGCATTGATTGTCCTGACGTTTACTCGTATTGGTCCTCATTTAGTCATGATGTCCGTCTTGAGCGCACTGAGCGCACTCGGTATTTTGTCCGCGACTGAGGCGCTGGCGGGATTTGCCAATGCCGGATTGATTACTGTTGCAGCAATGTTTGTGGTTGCAGCGGGAATTCATGGGTCTGGCGGAGTAGACTTACTCGTAAATAAAGTTCTGGCAAAACCCACATCGGTGAGATCAGCCATGGGCCGTATTTTGGCACCTGTTGTTTTGTTGAGTGGTTTTTTGAACAACACCCCGGTAGTGGCAACCATGATCCCGGCGGTTCACGCATGGTCTCGTAAGATCAATATTCCTCCTTCAAAGTTAATGATACCGCTCAGTTATACCGCCATCCTGGGTGGAACACTTACCATGATCGGTACAAGCACCAACCTTGTAGTGAATGGACAGTATCAAGCCCTTACCGGTCAAGCGGGTTTTTCCCTGTTCTCAATCACAACCGTAGGCATTCCGGTTGCCCTCGCTGGATTAATTTTTATGTGGTTGTTTTTCCCTCGTTGGCTGCCAGATCGCAGTGATAAAAATGTCTTTGGCAATTTGCGTGAATTTACCCTGGAAGTCTCTGTTGCATCTGGTGGCCCATTGGTCGGGAAAACAGTGGTGGAGGCGGGCCTGCGACATTTGGGACGTGTTTACCTAGTGGAAATTGAACGGCAGGGAACGATAGTTACAGCAGTGTCATCGGAAGAAAAGCTACAGGGTGAAGACAGATTAGTATTTGCAGGAGACACGCAGGCGATTTCTGATTTGCTGCGAATCGATGGCATTATTCCCTCCGCTGAAAATGGGCAGTCAAGCGAGCTAATAAATAATCGCGCAGAACGAAGACTGGTAGAAGCAGTCGTATCACCCCATTGTGCGGCAGTTGGTCAGGCAATTCGTGATGCACGTTTCCGGGATCGCTACGGCGCCGTAGTATTGGCAGTTGCACGGCACGGCGAACGCGTTAAAGGAAACCTCGGTACAATAAAGCTTGAAGCAGGCGATAATTTACTTCTGGAAGCAAGGCCCGCGTTTGTAAGTCGCCAACGCTATAACAAGGATTTCCTTTTAATAAATGATCTCGACGTCGAAGCACCTCGACATGATAAAGCATGGCTAGCCTGGGGTATTCTCTTTGTCATAGTGGCTGCTGCAGGGCTAGATATTATTAGCATGCTCAATGCAGCTTTAATCGGAGCAGGACTGATGCTTGTCAGTGGTTGCTGTACGGTAAGCCAGGCAGAAAAAAGCTTGGATTTAACGGTAATTATTACCATTGCGGCTTCGTTTGCATTGGGAGCGGCACTTCAAAAAACAGGAGTTGCCGAATTTCTTGCGTTGAATTTTATTGACCTCAGCAGTGGTAGACCCTGGCTAATGCTAATCCTTACTTATATTACAGTGTCGTTATTGACAGAGATGATCACCAATAATGCAGCCGCAGTTTTGATGTTGCCGATCGTCCTGGAAGTAACGGAAAAAGCACAACTGAATAACGAACCATTTATTTTTGCCATTATGATGGCAGCTTCAGCAAGTTTTGCCACTCCGCTGGGATACCAAACCAATTTAATGGTTTATGGGCCAGGCGCATATCGTTTTACTGATTTTTTAAAAGTGGGTATACCCATGAATGTGTTTGTCGGCGGTGTAACTTTGCTTGTTTTACTTTTGGGTTGGCCGTTGCAATAAAAATGAAGCTTGGGAGAAGCTCGGTGTAAAAACAGCCATGATCAATGCACCCCATGCATATGTTTTTTCAGTATGGGGGAAGCAACTAACAGCACAATACCAATGCTACATCCTATCCAAAACAGGCTGGTGAACAGTTCGTTGTAATTGCCTAACGCTGTTGCGACATTCACAACTTCTCCCGCTTCAATATCGACTGCTGCAATTTTGGCCAACTGTACGGCAACGAATTCGGAATAGGCCGTTGCCAGAAACCAGCAACCCATCATAAAACCCACAATACTAGGCACAGACAATTTGGTTACTGCTGATAGGCCAACAGGTGAGAGGCAGAGTTCGCCGGTAGTATGGAGCAGGTAAGCCAGTACCAGCCAGATTACGGCCACTTGCCCGCTTTGGTCGGGCGAATGAATGCCGATGACTAATGCCCCAAAACCAAGCCCAGCCTGCACGATGCCAAGGCCAAACTTGACGGGTGTGGAGGGTTCTTTGTTTCGTTTTCCGAGAAAAATCCAAAGTGCGGCAAATGCCGGAGCCAATAACATAATAAAAAAGGGGTTCAATGCGCCGAACTGCGCAGCAGTCACCTCAAAGCCGAGAATATGTCGATCGACAATACGGTCAGCAAACAATGTCATAGAAGCTGCGCTTTGTTCAAATAGAGCCCAGAAGACAACAGTGGAAAAGGTTAGAATCATCAACACACTCATGCGGCCTCGCTCAACGCGGTTGCATTGAGTGATTAAAAACCAGAGCAAGGCAATGACGACTATGACGGCTAATCCGTTTAATGCCCAGCCCACAACGTGTGAGACTTGTATCATTTGCCATAGACCAAACAACGCGAAAAAAGATAACAGGTAAATTGACACTTCCAGGTTGATACCCGGAAAGACTTTTTTCTTGAGTTTGTTCGGGTCTGCGGGTTCGGCATAACCACGCAAGTGCTTTTGACCCGATAAAAAGATAACCAGGCCGATCACCATACCGATGCCGGCTGCACCAAACCCATATCTCCAGCCTAGGGTTTCGCCGAGATACCCGCATAACAGCGTTGCCACGAATGCACCGATATTGATACCCATATAAAAAATAGTAAACCCGCCATCGCGGCGGGGATCATTAATCTCGTAGAGTCGTCCAACAATGGTGGAGATATTGGGCTTGAGAAAGCCGACACCAACCACAATTAATGCGAGTGAGAAATAGAATACCTGCAATGCGCCAGTATCACGCATAATGATGTTGTTATAACGATGAGCCTGCACACCTTCGACCGCCATCCCCAAATGTCCGGCAACGAGCAGGCAACCGCCAAACACCACCGCTTTTCTCATGCCCAGATAACGGTCTGCCAGTAACCCGCCGATAACAGGAGTGGCATAAACCAGCGCTGCGTAGCTGCCAAGCACGTCGAGCCCCATGGTGTCTGTAAACAGGTGATGTTTTGTGAGGTACAGTAATAACAGATATTTCATGCCATAGAAGGAGAACCTTTCCCACATTTCAGTGGCAAAGCAGATATAGAGGCCTTTTGGTTGTCCCCAGAGGGTATCATTAATGGTCATGTGCTTCCCTGTTATTCGGTTTTTTATGGTAACAAAAAAATTCAACTGTAACGCCGCTGGTGACCGGTTGCTCAAATCGCTAGAATAGGCGGCTTGTATTTGAATGATAATGATTGAGACTTAGCTATGAATTTTACCGGTACTGAACGATATGTCGCCACTGAAGATTTACAGATGGCTGTCAATGCGGCTGTAACCTTACAGCGACCATTGCTGATCAAGGGTGAGCCTGGCACAGGCAAGACCATGCTGGCTGAAGAGGTGGCCGAAGCTCTGGGAAAACGATTGATTCCCTGGCATATCAAGTCGACAACTAAAGCCCAACAGGGGTTGTATGAATATGACGCCGTGTCTCGCCTGCGAGATTCACAGTTGGGCGATGGAAAAGTTCACGATATTGGTAATTACATTAACAAAGGCAAACTTTGGGAAGCATTTGTTGCTGATGAACAGGTGGTGTTGCTGATTGATGAAATTGACAAGGCTGATATTGAATTCCCCAACGACCTGTTGCTGGAACTCGACAAAATGGAATTTCATGTTTACGAGACAGGTGAAACGGTGAAGGCGGTCAATCGCCCAATTGTGATCATTACCAGCAATAACGAAAAAGAGTTGCCGGACGCATTCCTGCGCCGTTGTTTCTTCCATTTTATTAATTTTCCGGATCGCGACACCATGCAACAGATTGTTGATGTACATTTTCCGGATATCAAAAAGACACTGGTTGATGAAGCCCTCGATATGTTCTTCGAGGTGCGAAAAATTCCTGGGTTAAAGAAAAAACCGTCGACCTCGGAGCTGATTGACTGGTTAAAACTGTTACTTTCAGATGATATCCCCGACGAGATACTCACTGACCGGGACCCGACCAAGGCTATACCGCCACTTTATGGCGCACTGTTAAAGAACGAGCAGGATGTGCATCTGCTGGAGCGGCTGGCATTCATGGCTCGAAGGGAACACGGCTGATTATTTCATGTTGCTGAATTTCTTCGAAGGGCTGCGCAAAGGCGGAGTGCCCGTATCCATTAAGGAGTTTCTGGTGCTGTTGGAAGCGCTGGAAAAAAAACTTGCATTCGCCGATGTGGATGATTTCTATCTGCTGGCACGCACCTGTCTGGTCAAGGATGAAAAATATTACGACAAGTTTGATCGGGCATTTGCTGTTTATTTCAATAAACTTGAAAGTCTTGAGCAGTTTATTGAAGCGCTGATCCCGGAAGACTGGCTGAGGCAGGAATTTGAAAAGCATCTGACCGAAGAAGAAAAGGCCAATATTGAAAGCCTGGGTGGTCTGGAAAAACTGATAGAAGAATTCAAAAAGCGCCTGGAAGAACAGCAAAAGAAACACGCCGGGGGCAGCAAATGGATTGGTACCGGAGGCACTTCGCCTTTCGGTCACGGTGGCTATAACCCGGAAGGCATCCGTATTGGTGGTGAGAGCAAGAACAAACGGGCAGTAAAGGTCTGGGAAAAGCGGGAATTTCGAAACCTGGATGATTCGGTGCAGCTGGGCACGCGCAATATCAAGGTTGCCCTTCGCAAGCTCAGAAAATTTGCCCGCACCGGTTCTGCGGAAGAGCTTGATCTTGACGATACCATTGCGTCTACAGCGCGCAACGCCGGTTTACTTGATATCAAAATGATCCCCGAGCGTCACAACGCGGTCAAGGTACTGATTTTCTTTGATGTGGGTGGCTCAATGGATCCGTATATTCGCACATGTGAAGAATTATTTTCCGCTGTGCGCAGCGAGTTCAAACACCTTGAGTACTATTACTTCCACAACTTTCTCTATGATTTTGTCTGGCGCAACAACGCCCGACGACATGCCGAAAAAATCAATACACATGATGTGCTTCATACCTACTCCAGTGATTACAAAGTGATTTTTGTGGGCGATGCCAGTATGTCGCCCTATGAAATCACGCACGCCGGTGGCAGTGTTGAGTACTTTAACGAAGAGCCAGGTGGGGTCTGGATGCAACGATTGCTGGATACGTTTAATAATGTTATCTGGTTAAATCCGGTAAAAGAGGAGCATTGGCGCTATACCCATTCGATAGAGATTGCGCAACAGCTGGTTGGAAAAGACAGAATGTTTCCGTTAACACTTGGCGGACTGGAGGCAGGTATGTCGAGGTTGTCCCGAAGCTGAGTTTTACCCATGAGTATATAGCGCGCAGGTTTCGGTGTATGTTGCAGTAAAACGCTAACGATTTTAAATGGGGGCATAGTATTGGACATCGCATCGGCAGTTCGGCAGTCGCAGCAGCAGGCAGGGTTTGACTCACACCTGAATTATGACGAGATAACCACACTGCCGGACATTCTTCAGCAAGCAGTTGAACGTTATGGTGACGCCCCGGCCCTGACCAGTGTTGGCCACACCATCAGTTACCGTCAGCTTAATCAACTCGCTTCACGATTTGCAGCCTGGTTACAGCAGCGAACGGAACTGCAACCAGGTGACCGGCTTGCCGTTCAGTTACCGAATCTTTCGCAATACAGTATTGTGGCCTACGGGGCCTTAAAAGCCGGACTTGTACTTGTTAATGTCAACCCGATGTACACAGAGACCGAGCTGCGTTATCAGTTTGAGCATGCGGAAGTTAAGGCTGTTGTGGTTTTTGATCAGTGCATGCGGGGAATTGAAGTCGTAGCAAAACAAATCCCATTACAGCACATTATTATTGTCTCTCCTTTTGATCTACACGCTGGCTGGAAAAGGACGGTGATGAACAGCCTGCTAAAACTTTCCGGGAAAGTAGGCAGACCTACTTTAGCGCATCACCGGCTAGCCGACATTCTGATGCTGAAAGACTTAAAAGATGCTGCGCCAATCGAGCGTTCTTCAGAAGATATGGCTGTTTTGCAATATACCGGTGGTACGACTGGCGTTTCCAAACCTGCAGTGCTGAGTCATCACAACCTGGTTAGCAATATGCTGCAAAGTTGGGCTGGGCTGTCCCTTGCGAATATAGAGAAAGGGACTGAAAAAATGGTTGCCCCGCTGCCGATGTACCATATTTACTCGTTTGCGTTAGTCATTACTGTCGGTGTGTATTTTGGCAGCCATACTTTATTGATTCCGGATCCACGCAATATCAATGCGCTCGTTAAACAGCTGAAAAAGTTCCACTTTTCTGTTCTGAGCGGACTCAATACATTGTTTTCAGCACTGCTGAAACACCCTCATTTTGATGAAATAGATTTTTCCGGGGTCAAGATTATTACCTCCGGAGGTATGGCGCTGACTGAAGGTGTTGCAACTGAGTGGCAGCAGAGAACGGGAGTGGCTATTTGTGAAGGTTACGGGTTAACCGAAACTTCTCCTGTCATTGCGGTCACACCAGCCAATGCCGTTGTTGCCGGCTCAGTGGGTTTAATTCTGCCTGAAACCGAGGTGCGGGTTGTTGATAGTGAAGAGCAGGACGTTTTGGCCGGAGAGCATGGTGAACTGTGGGTGCGCGGCCCGCAAGTCATGAAGGGGTACTGGAAGTTTCCCGAGGAAACCCGCAAAGTACTGACGGATGATGGCTGGTTTAAAACCGGTGATATTACTTCAATCGACCGATCAGGTTATCTGCGTATTCATGATCGCAAAAAAGACATGATCCTGGTTTCCGGTTTCAATGTGTACCCGAACGAAATAGAAGGATTGTTATCCACACATCCGGATATTACGTATTGTGCAGCAATTGGTGTGGATGACCCGGAATCAGGGGAGGTAGTTAAAGTGTTTGTAGTTTCCACAAACCCTGCTTTAACAACCGAACAGGTTCGACAGTATTGTCGACAATCCCTGGCTAGCTACAAGGTGCCAAAGCTGGTTGAGTTCCGAAAAGAATTGCCTTTGAGTAATGTTGGCAAGGTATTAAAAAAAGAATTGAGAGGCTGATCGGCGAGGAGTAAGAAAGCAGACAAATAAATCGATTGCCGGATTTTACAATTTTTTGACAAGCTCAGGGAAACTAACCCCAAACCATTCGGTCAGAGTAGGCATCCCGCAGCTTGACCCCGGGTGATTTTAACAACCACTGAAATACAAGATTGATTCCAAGGAGATTTAATATGGCAAAACAACATCTGAAACCTCTGGTAGCCGCAGTAGGTGCAGCATTTATGGCTACGGTTGCAATTGCCCCGGCAGCTTCCGCTGCAGAGAACCCTTTCCAGGCGACTGAGCTTACTGCCGGTTACAACCTGGCTGACGCACATGAAGGTAAATGTGGTGAAGGCAAATGCGGTGCTGAACAGAAAGCCAAAGAAGGTAAGTGTGGCGAAGGTAAATGCGGCGCTGAAAAGAAAGCCAAAGAAGGTAAGTGTGGCGAAGGCAAATGCGGTGCTAAAAAGAAAGCCAAAGAAGGTAAGTGTGGCGAAGGCAAATGCGGCGCTGAAAAGAAAGCCAAAGAAGGCAAATGTGGCGAAGGTAAATGCGGCGGTAACGCCTGATTCTGGCGACCGGACCTGGTTCTTGTGAAGACAAAAACATTTCCCGTTCACGGGGCAGGTTTGGGATTGCGGCGGGCCCTGTTGGGCCCGCTGTCATCTCTGACGCCTGAAAATATCGATTTTATGGAAGTGGCACCGGAAAACTGGATCAATGTTGGTGGCCGTTACGGAAGGCAATTTCGTGAATATACCGAGCGCTTCCCGTTTGTTTGTCATGGGCTGTCCCTTTCCATTGGTTCGCCATCTCCTCTGGATTACGACCTGCTGGCCGATATCAAAAGTTTTATCAGTCAGCACAATATCCGTTATTACACCGAACACCTGAGTTATTGCAGCGATCATGGACATCTTTATGATCTGATGCCGATCCCTTTTACCGAGCAGGCCGTCGATTATGTGGTTGAGCGCATCTGCAAGGTTCAGGACTTTTTGGGGCAGCGGATAGCCATGGAAAATGTCTCCTACTATGCGGCACCGCAGCAGGAGATGACTGAAATTGATTTTGTCAATGAAGTGATTCAGCGCGCCGACTGTGACCTGCTGTTAGATGTTAATAATATTTACGTTAATAGTATTAATCATCATTATGATGCTGTTGAATTTTTGGATGCGCTGCCCGGTGATAAAGTCGGCTATGTGCATATTGCCGGTCATTACGATGAAGCTGAAGACTTAAGGGTAGATACCCATGGAGCTGATGTAATTGATCCGGTATGGCAGTTACTCGATCATGCCTATGAACGGTTTGGCGTCATGCCAACGTTACTCGAAAGAGACTTCAATTTCCCGACAGTAGCAGGATTAATCGGTGAGGTTGAGCAGATTAAACGGTTCCAGAAAATCCATACCAAAGGCGAGCGAGTGATTGCTGAAAATGCCTGACAACATCCCCCCTGCATTCTTTAAAACGCAGTTTGATTTTGCCGCTCATTTGCGAGACCCGGAGGTAAACAGAGCTCCTTCCGGGATTGAAGATCGGCGTATGAAGATTTACCGGGAACTCATTTATAACAATATTGAATCATTTATCAGCAGTGGCTTTCCGATTCTTCGCAGTATTACGAAAGACGATAAGTGGCACAGCATGGTGCGCGATTTTGTCAGCCACCATAACAGCTCGACACCGTATTTCCTTGAAATAAGTCAGGAGTTCCTGCAATTCCTGCAGGAAGAATACCGTTTTCTCAATGAGGGCCCGCCTTTTTTACTGGAGCTGGCCCACTACGAGTGGGTAGAGCTGGCGCTGGATGTATCAAGGGAAGAGATCCCCTCAAAAAAACAACCGCGCTCTGAGCTACTTAATGCCGTATTGCAAGTGTCACCACTCGCATGGCGACTTTCCTATCAATTTCCGGTTCACCGGATTGGTCCCGAGTTCCAGCCAGGGCAGGTTCCGGAGCAGCCGACTTTTCTTGTGGTATACCGCAACCGGCAACACGAAGTGAAATTTCTAGAAGCTAATGCTGTCACTATGCGCTTGTTGCAGTTGTTGGAAGAGGCCGACATGACGGGCGAAGCAGCATTGTTGGCAGTTGCCGAAGAGCTGAAACACCCGGACCCTTCGCAGGTTGTTAATTCCGGCCATGACCTGTTAACGCAGTTATTTGGGCTGGATATTATCTTTTAGTCGTACCCTATTGCTGGCAGCGGTATGGAAAGTAATAATTTTCAACTGTAACAATCCTGTCATATTCCCGATGCACAATTCCCTCGAACTTGAACGGCAGGTTCATTTATTTTCTATAGAGGAACAATGCTTTGCATTGGGGAGACAATCATGAAAATTAAAGCGTTAACGCTCGCTGTTGCTGCAGCTTCAGCATTTCCCGTAGCTGCTATGGCTGCTGGTCCAATTGACGGTTCTGTTTACGGTAAAGTCAACGTTTCCATGGTGAATGCCGACGACGGCAGTGATGATCAGTGGGAACTGAACAGCAATGCTTCTCGTATCGGTTTTAAAGGCAAAACAAAGCTATCTGATAATCTTTATGCTATCTACAAGCTGGAGTATGAAACGTCAGTTGATGATGGTGAGAAAGACGGCCAGACTTTTACTCAGCGTAATATTATGGGCGGTCTGACTGGTGGTTTCGGTACTATCTGGGCAGGTAAGCATGATACCCCAACCAAAATGGCCCAGAACAAAATTGACCTGTTTAACGACCTCGAAGGTGACCTGAAAAACACATTTGAGGGCGAAAACCGCGTCAACAATATCGTCGCCTACACAACACCGATGTTGGGTGATGCCATCAGCATTACTGTTGCCGGTGTCTTTGGCGAGGGTGATTCCGGATCCAAGGTGGGTGAAGTGGGTGATAAAAACGATGGTGTAGACGGCACTTCTGTTTCTATTAACTATGAAACGGATAATCTGTACCTGGCCCTTGCTGCTGATCAGGATATCGATGGTCAGGATCTTGTTCGCGCCGTTGGTCAATGGAAAATCGAGAATCTGCAGTTAGGTTTGATGTACCAGCAGAGCGAAAGCAATATTGATTCTGATATCAAAGATGAAGACGGTTGGTTCGTAAGTGCTGCCTATAAAATTGATAAGGTTAAATTGAAAGCCCAGTACGGTAAAATTGAAGACGATGCCGATGGCGATGAGGAAGAGACGTTCTCTATTGGTGCTGACTACAAGCTGGGTGATAATACCAAGCTGTTTGCTTTCTACACCGAAAACACGGATGAAGATGGCGGCTCTTCTAGCGAAGATGAGAATGATTACTTCGGTCTGGGTATGGAGCACAAGTTCTAAAAGAACATTTCAAGTCTGTGAAGGGGTGTGTTTGCACCCCTTTTTTTATTATATGCTAGGCGCTCAATATTGAGATGTCTGCCTTCTGGAACGAGTAAATGAAACGAATCTTGATTATTACGTTGTTGTGGACCGTGTTCTTTCCTGCTTACGCTGATAAATCGGAAAACTGTGAGTTCGATGCGGACGAGGCAGATAACCCGAATTTCATTGAATCGATTAAAAATTGTGAAAAAAAGACCATAAGGCTTTATGACCCTGCTGGCGGAATTCTGGGCGGCAAGAAAGCCGTTGAATTATACGATGAAGGTACGGTAGTTGATCCGAGCGGGATATCGGAGCGCCCGATTGTGGCTCCCGGCACCCTCAACCACCATCCTGGTACCCGATATGTAGGTCGTGAATTTTATTCGGTACGTACGGATGCCAAATTTGAACAGACGGTTATGTTTGCCATGCAAAAATTGCATGGTCAAATGGCGCAGCATTGTGCAGCAGGCTGGAAGAAAGAGGGTGAGTGGTCAGAGCCTGTCGCCCATCGAGAAGGGGAATATTACCTGCATTATCAGTTTATTTGTGATGATCAGCGATAGCAGATAAGCCGACCCTCCTTTTTCCTGAAAGCCCTGCCACAAGCAGGGCTTTTGTCTTATACCTTTATTATTTTCAATAATCTCGTTCAAGTTTCCGGGGGTATCATCAATTGAGCCCTATACCTAAAAAAAAACACTGTGTAGAATTCCACCTATAATGGATAAAGAGAGATGATTTCGCATGATAAAAGTTATTCTTTTGCTGACAGGGATATTGTTTATTAATCAATCTGTTGCTGAGGGTGGGCACCCGGATGACCCCTGGGAAGGCTGGAATCGGAAGGTGTTCGTTTTTAATGAAACGCTGGATACTTACGTGCTTAAACCTGTGGCAAAGGGCTATAAGGCTGTTGCGCCGGCCCCTGTAGAGAAAGGTGTTTCCAATTTTTTCGACAATATCGGCGAAGTGGGTAACATCGTAAATGACCTTTTACAGGGAAAGCTGGAACAGGCGGCTAACGATACTGGTCGTGTGTTGATAAACAGTACCCTGGGTATCGCCGGTTTTTTTGAAATTGCCGAGCCTATGGGCCTGAAAAAAAGTGACGGGGAAGATTTTGGTCAAACCCTGGCGGCATGGGGTGTCGGGCAGGGAAACTACCTGATGATACCTTTTTTGGGTCCTTCTACTTTAAGGGATGGCCCAGGCAAAGTGGTTGACGCATACACCAACCCTATCAGCTATGTGGATCATGTGCCCACAAGAAATACGTTGCTGGGCTCCAGTGTTGTTGATGTTCGTGCAGAATTACTGGATGTTGAGAAACTGGCCAAAGGTGATCGTTATTCGCTGGTCAGGGATGTCTATCTGCAGCGACGTGAGTTTTTGATCCACGACGGTGAAGTTGAAGATGACTTTGGCGGTTACGAAGAAGCAGATGATTACTATGACAGCGATACGCAGTAGTCGGCCCAAGAACAGGGTTTAGGTAACCGCAATTGCTCCGGTCATTTTCATGTAAAGGTAATGAATGAATAGTCCTAGAAGGCTTTTTATCGTTGGACAAAACTCGGAGTTGTACCAGCAGTGGTCAGAGTATCTGTCAGGTACTGACTGGGCTGTGGAAATTTTTACCGACTACGATGATGTCAAGGATACTTTGCTTGGAAATATCGACAGTTCTGCTCTGGTCTTACTTGACATGTCTCTTTCCGAGGTACGTGATTTCAAGTTCCTGGGTGGTGTGGGGTCGACCAACGCTTTCATCGTCGTTCTCGAAAACCCTACCGCGACGGAGGTAGCAACCTGTTATCGCAATGATGCAACTGACATTCTGATTAAACCTTTTGATCAAAAAGAGTTGCTCAAATCCCTGGAGCGTTCGGCCAAATATCAAAAATTGCTGGTTGAAAATCAAGGGTATCGTGAGCAGCTGGAAGCCGCTAACCGGAATCTTCAGGATAGTCTGAGGATTCTTGAAATGGATCAAATTGCTGGCAGGCAAGTCCAGCAGAGCATGCTGCCCGTTACACCACAGCGCTTTGGCGATTATGAAATCAGCCATTTTATTGTGCCTTCTCTTTATTTAAGTGGTGATTTTGTTGGTTATCATTGTATCTTTGATCGATACTTGGTTTTTTACGCTGCAGATGTTTCAGGTCACGGCGCATCGTCGGCATTTTTAACGGTTTTACTGCGGTTTTTGCTTACCCGGATACTGAGGCGTCATGTGCATAACGATGACCGTGATGCCATGGCCAGAGCCCCGCAGGGGTTTGTTGAATACATTAATCGCCAAATTCTGGCTATTGGCCTGGATAAACATTTGACGATGTTTGCCGGATCGATCGATATGGAACAAAATACACTGAGGTATGCTGTTGGCGCCCATATGCCTATGCCGGTGCTCGTTCACGACGGTGAGGTTGAAATGATGGAGGGGAAGGGCAAGCCTCTCGGGATTTTTGAAGATGTGCACTGGTCTATTAGCGAAAAGGCGTTGCCCGATAAATTTGCATTGGTGTTGACCTCTGATGGCGTGCTTGAAGTGTTACCGGGTGAGAGCATGGAGGATAAAGAGCAATTCATGTTGTCGGCAATCGCATCCTCCGATACATCTCTGGATAGTATCTGCCAGCAATTGGGGCTTCGTGATCTAACGGAGTCACCGGATGATGTGACGGTGCTGACTGTCCGCAGAGGCTATTGAATTGAACGAAGGTAAAATACTGGTTGCCGAAGAGAGAGGCGTTTATCTGCTCAAATTGACTGGCGATGTGAGAATGACGCTCTGCGCTTCTTTGAACAGTTATCTGGACGCCATCTTTCGAAACCCAGAAGTTGATGATGTCATTGTTGATTTACTGGAGACGGAAGGTGTTGACAGTACGACTCTGGGGTTATTGGCCAAGTTGGCGATTTATACGGAAAAGCACTACAAGCTTAAACCAACCGTTTTTTGTAAAAATCAGAGCATCAGCAGAATTCTGATCGGGATGGGGCTGGATGATATTTTCGATATTGTCCGGGAAACACCAGAAGAGCTCACTCATTTACAAGAGTTGAGGCCTGTGGCTGCTGACGAAGAACAGATAAAGCAGCATGTCCTTGAAGCGCACAAGCTTCTATCTGTATTGAACAGTAAGAATCAGCGAGAGTTTATAGATCTTATCCGTTCTCTGGAAAGCATTTAATCAACAATTATTTGTCTCTGGCCAACCGTTTGGCCCGGATAAACTGGCTGTGGGGTAAGTAGATCAACTCTGCAATACGGCGAATAATAGCCTCTTCGTGTTTATCCAGATCTTCATCGGCATAGGCAACCTGCCACAGTTGCTGAATCAGCTCGAATTTCTGCTGATCATGGAACTTGCTGTTAATGATTTTGGTGAACTGATACAGCGAGGTTGCATCCCGCACCTCGTTTTTGGCCATGGCGAACAGTTCTTCTGCATCCTCAATATCTATTCCGAATCGATTATGCAGCATGCGGATAATTTGTTGTTGTTCTGCACGAATACTGATCCGATCAATGACCATCACCTCTACCATTAACGCTGCGCAGGCAAGCTTTATGTTTTTATCAGAAGCGGCCTCATCTTCAGAGTTGTTTGTTGTGAAGAGCTGTTTGAGATGAGTAATCATGGTAGTTTTCCCTGTCGGTAAATATTAGCAAGGCAGGTTCATGGCTGAAAGGGCGTCGTAAATAACGTCAATATCTGCGCCAGGTTTATGGGCATTTTCGCTGATAAAACGTCTGAATTTTCTGGCCCCAGGCATTCCCTGATAGAGTCCCAGAATATGGCGGGTCATGTGGTTCAGACGCAGTTTTGGATTCAGTTCTGAATTTTCGAGGTGTGATGCCATGAATTCTGTAAACTGCTCCAGCACCTGCGTACGTGTAGGTGGGAGGGTGTTGTCATGGTAGAACCTGCGGTCCACCTCAGACAGTATATAGGGGTTGTGGTAAGCCTCTCTGCCGACCATAACGCCGTCCAGATATTGCATATGGGCCTCAGCTTCGTCA
This sequence comes from Pseudomonadales bacterium, assembly GCA_024234435.1. Taxonomy (NCBI): domain Bacteria; kingdom Pseudomonadati; phylum Pseudomonadota; class Gammaproteobacteria; order Pseudomonadales; species Pseudomonadales bacterium. The sequence continues at coordinate 1,179,096 of JACKOF010000001.1, read as the reverse complement.
AGCGTGGTAATACCCCCGTTAAGGATAATTTCCAGATCAGGAAAGTCCCGCTTGAGTTGATAAACCGTTTCATAATCGAGCGGCGGTATTTCACGATTCTGTTTTGGGCTCAACCCCTTAAGCCAGGCTTTTCTCGCATGCACAATAAAAGTTTTACAGCCGACATTGGCTACTGAGCCAACAAAATCCTGAAGGAACGGATAACTCTCCATATCATCAACACCAATGCGATGCTTGATCGTGACGGGAATCTCGACGGCATCCTGCATTGATTTGAAACATTCTGCGACCAGTTTGGGGGTTTTCATCAGCGTGGCACCGAATTGTCCGGATTGTACCCGGTCGCTGGGGCAGCCGCAGTTCAGGTTTATTTCATCATAGTGATAGCGTGCCGCCTGCTTGCAGCTCAACGCCAGCTCAACCGGGTTGGAGCCACCGAGTTGTAAGGCGATTGGATGTTCACAGGTATTGATCTTCAGGTGCTGGTGGCTGTCTCCGTGAAGAATGGCACCCGTTGTAATCATTTCGGTATAGAGCAAGGTGTGACGGCTTAAAAGACGGTGAAAATAGCGGCAATAGCGATCGGTGAAATCCATCATCGGGGCGACGGAGAAGCGTCTGTCAACGGTGTCAAGGCGTGTGGGTTTCATGTGTTTTGAACGTTTGTCTGACAGCTTATCGTTAAAACCCGGCATTATATCGGGAATCTGCTTGAAAGAACCCTGCCAGTAATGAAATAGCGTGATAGCATCCGCTTCACATAACAAATGTTACACAGATCATAATAATTATGACAAATCAGAAAACTGTTAAACCCGTTGATGAACAGAAGCCGTTGTCCTCCCGGTTGCTGGACTGCCTGATGCAGGTGGCCAGTATTGAAGGGGTTCTGTCATCAGAAACAGCAATAGCCTCAGGCTTGCCTCTGATTGAGGGAGACCTGACACCGGAACTGTTTGTGCGTGCGGCAAACCGGGCAGGACTGGCAGCGATTCTGCTTGATCGCGAACTCGACATTATACCTGTAGAGGTATTGCCTGCCGTTCTGGTGCTTAAGGATGGTGGTGGTGCAGTGCTGTCTGATATCGATACTGAACTGGGTTATGCCGTGGTCACAGCACCGGGGGATCAATCTGCACACCAGATAAGTCTGCAAGAGTTGCAGGATGCCTATACCGGGCATGTGTTTTATTTGCGTAAAATGCAGCAATTCGATTCCCGCACACCCCGTATTCATAAAGATAAAAGCCAGCACTGGTTTTGGAGCGTCATCAAGAGTTCCAGAACAATTTACCGCGATGTATTGATCGCATCATTCCTGATTAACCTGTTTGTTCTGGCGCAACCGTTGTTTGTGATGAATGTTTATGACCGGGTTGTGCCCAACAACGCACTTGAAACTCTCTGGGCTTTAGCAATAGGGGTTCTCATTGTTTATGTGTTTGATTTTGTACTGAAGGTTTTACGAAGTTACTTGATAGAGCTGGCAGCGAAGCGAACAGACGTCATCCTGTCTGCGCAATTGTTTGAAAAAGTACTTAATCTGAAAATGAGTGCACGGCCTGTCTCTACAGGAGCCTTCGCTTCACGCCTTCACGATTTCGACACTATTCGGAATTTTATTACCTCTTCTACTATTTTGACCCTGGTTGATTTGCCATTTTTAATTCTGTTTCTGGCTTTTATTGGCTACATCGGGGGTTGGTTGGTAGCGGTGCCTTTGCTGATTATTCCGCTGGCAGTCTTTCTGGCCTATCGCGCGCAGCAGAAATTGCGGCCGAGTATTGAAAATGTCATGCGGGGATCAGCCAAAAAAAATGCAACGCTGGTTGAAAATCTGGTTAGTGTTGAGGCGGTAAAAGTACTCGGGGCAGAGAGTCAGGTGCAGAAAAGCTGGGAGCAATCGGTTGGTTATGTAGCCCAATGGGGACTGCAATCCCGTGTGACGTCGAATGCCACGTTGACTGCCATTCAGTTCTTACAACAACTGGCCATGGTATTCATTGTCGTATTTGGTGTTTACCTCATTGCCGATCAGGAGCTTACCGTAGGCGGCCTGATCGCCTGTGTGATTTTAAACGGACGTGCACTGGCTTCTCTGGGTCAAATCGCCAGTTTGCTGGTTACCTATGATCACGCCGAGGCAACCCTCAAATCGCTCGATGAAATCATGAATTCGCCGGAAGAACGGGAGGCAGGTAAGCAGTATCTGCACAAACCTGTTATTGATGGGCGGCTTCAGTTCAAGGGCGTTACTTTTTCCTATCCTGAACAACCTGTTCCGGCGTTGAACAGTGTTTCAATTGATATTCAGCCAGGGGAAAAGGTTGCCATTATCGGAAAAATTGGTTCGGGTAAATCGACTTTGGCCAAGGTCTTGTTACGCCTCTATGAGCCAGATAATGGCTCCGTCATGGTAGACGGATTTGACTTGCAGCAGATGGACCCCGCAGATGTGCGCAGCAATATCTGTTACATCGCGCAGGATGCGCAGCTTTTTTATGGCACTGTGCGGGAGAATATCACTCTGGGATTACATGGAATTGAAGACCGGGAAGTAATAGAAGCGGCAGGAAAAGCCGGGGTTCTCGATTTTGTTAATAGCCATCCTCTGGGTTTCAACATGCCGGTAGGTGAGCGTGGCGAAACCTTGTCCGGTGGACAGCGCAGTGCTATCAATCTGTCCCGTGCATTTTTGCGATCACCCTCCGTTATTATCATGGACGAGCCTACAGCGGCAATGGATCAGTCTTCAGAGCAACATATCTGCCGACAGATCAAGCAGGAGTTTGTCGATAAAACGCTGATATTGATCACGCATAAAATGTCCATGATCGATGTTGTCGACAGGTTGATTGTGATGGATAAAGGAACAGTGGTGGCCGATGGCCCTAAAGAGCAGGTTCTTGAACACCTCAGGCAGGGTGCAGTTCGGGGTAAAAACTAATGGCATTTGATATTAAAAGACTTCGCGAGCATTTCGACCAGACGTCCTCAACAGACCTCAAGTACATGTCATACTCCTCTGAGGCGGTGTTGAAACAATCGCCCATTACTTCTCAGGTGCTGATGTGGGTGATCGCCACGTTTATTCTGATTATGATCATCTGGGCCAGTTTCGCGACAGTCGATGAATTTACCCGTGGAGAAGGCAAAATTGTACCTTCCAGTGATATCCAGATCGTACAAAATCTGGAAGGCGGTATTTTGGCCAAACTGATGGTTACTGAGGGTGATATTGTCGCCAAAGGTCAACCTTTACTGCAAATTGATGACACTATTTTTGCTTCAACATTCAAGGAACGTGCGTTACAGGCGAATCAGCTGGCGGTTAAAGCGGCTCGCCTGCGGGCCGAAGCGGGCAATGGCGATTTTCAGTCAGAGTTGGAAAAACTGGGTAATCCTGTTGAACAGGCGCTGGTTGATAGGGAAAAAGAACTGTTTTCTTCACGCCGACGTCAATATACCTCGGAGCTGGAGTCATTAAAGCAGAAAGCCAACCAGAAAAATCAGGAACTGTCCTCCATCAAGGTGAAACAGAAAAGTGTTGCTGACAGCTATAATCTGTTGAGTCAGGAATTAACCTTTACCGAGCCTCTGGTGGCCGAGGGGGCTATTTCCCAAATCGAGCTGTTGCGATTGCAGCGCCAGGTAAACGACCTGAAGGGAGAAATGGATCGAGCGAGAATCGCCATTCCCCAACTGGAGTCTGCATATCGGGAAGCACTGAACAACATTGATACTTTTGTGGACCAGCATGGCAGCGCGGTCAGAGAGGAGCTGAATGATATAACCGCCGAGCTTGGTCGGCTTGAGCAATCAAACGAAGCACTTGAAGACAGGGTCGATAGGACAATTGTTCGTTCGCCGATGAAAGGCATCGTGAAGCAGCTAAAGGTAAAAACCGAAGGTGGCGTGATTCAGCCGGGCATGGATCTGGTAGAAATTGTTCCCTTTGATGATTCTTTACTGGTTGACGCGAAAGTACTGCCGCGCGATATTGCATTTATTCATCCACACCAGAAAGCTATCGTTAAATTTACTGCTTATGATTTTGCCGTTCACGGCGGCCTGCCTGCTAAAGTCACTTTGATCTCGCCTGATACTATAGAAGATAAAGAAGGTGTCAGTTATTACCAGGTGCGTCTGCAGACAGAAAGCAGTCATCTGGGAAAAGCCGAAGAACCTCTACCCATTATTGCCGGTATGACTGTTCAAGTAGATATTCTTACCGGTAAGAAAACGGTGATGGACTATTTGCTGAAACCTATTCTGAAAACCAAACAACTGGCTCTTCGGGAAAGATAATTTCTGCCCATTCGGTCGGGGCTGATCAAAAGTCTGGAATGGATGAACCGTATCGGATGGTCAGCCCGAATATGTGAACACCGTCACCTTTTTGGTGAGTTATCTAATAAACGGTAAAAAGTCGCACCCGAACGGTGCGTGGTTCACACTATTTGTTGATTAGAATAGCTAATGTCAAGGTCTCATTAAGAATTCAGAGCTTTGAATCAGTGGTTAAAACAAGACGAGAGAGTGTCGAAAAACAAAAGGTTATGGTATTTACCTCAAATACGTTGTAACGCAAAAACTATAAATGGGCATTAGATTTCCAGAAGATAAGATTAAGGGCAGTTTCATGTTGAAAAACAAAGTGATATCGGCAGTTCTCGTTTTTGGGCTCATCGGCAGCTTCCATCAAATACAGGCTGATACGTTAAGTATTGAAGACGCTGTTGCCAAAACGCTGGAAACCAACCCCGAGGTTCAGGCTGAACTGCGTGAAGTTGATGCCAGAGAGCGCCAGGTGCGTGAAGCTCTGGGTGGGTATTTACCAACGGTCGATGTACTGGCGGGTTTTGGTTTTCAGGAACGTGACCCTACTGGCCGGGATTTCAGCCCATCCGATCGTACGCGCAATGAACTTGAACGCCATGAAGCCCAGCTAAACGTAAGACAGCTCGTATTTGACGGCTTTAATACCCCCAACGAACACAAGAACCAGAAGTCCAGGCATCAGAGCGCGGCCCACCGCGCCCACTCTGTTGGTGAGGATATCGCACTGGAGGTAGTCAGGACTTACCTCGATGTCCTCAAGCAGAAAGCAATTCTTGAGTTGGCAGATCAGACACTGGCAACACATCAAGAAGTCTATAACAAAATGCAGAAGCGGGCTGATTCGGGTGTGGGGAGTCGTGCCGATCTTGATCAGATTTCTGGTCGTTTGGCTCTTTCCAGAAGCAATGTCATTTCACAAACGGCCAATCTGCTTGACGCTAAAACCAATTTTCAGCGGGTAGTAGGGCGTTTCCCCGAAACCAATGAACTGGTCACTCCGGGGACCTACGGCAAACACCTGCCCGAAACAGTTGCTGAGGCAGTAGCCAAAGCAACAGAGAATCACCCTTTGCTTAAATCGGCCAGTGCTGATATTGAAGCGGTGAGTTATCAGTATGAGCAAACCAAAAGTGGTTTTTATCCGCAGTTTCACATCGAGATTGAACGCGATCTCAACGACAATATAGATGGGATAGAAGAACAAGTTGATGATCTGAAAGTGATGCTGCGTATGCGCTACAACCTTTTTCGCGGCAATTCCGATCAAGCAAAGAAACAACAGTTCGCCTATTTGGTTGAAAAAGCCAAACAGATACGGGCCAATACCTATCGGCAAGTAGAGCAGGAAGTCAGGCTCGCCTGGGTCGCCAGAGACGCTATCCAAAACCAGATCCCGGTATTGGAAAACTACGTAATTGACGCACAGGAAACCAAAAATGCATATGTTAAACAGTTCGATTTAGGGCGTCGTACATTGCTGGATCTGCTTAATACGGAAAATGAAATGATCTCCGCGCGACAGTCATTGACCAGAGCAAACTTTGATTTGCTGTTTAACGAGTACCGTTTGTTCCATGCCATGGGTGAATTATTAAACACCGTTGGTTCAGAGATATAAGTACTGAAATTTGGCAGATAGCAAGATGTCTAACCGGCCAGGGCCGGGAGGTAAATACGCAATGAATGATCTAATTGAGCAGAAAAATACAACCGAAACGGGCGAAAGCCAGCAAATCGTTGGCATTGTTACCTCAACAGCCGGTGCTACCGCTGTAGTGGTTTCTGCCGACGGTTCACTGCGGGAATTAAACCCCGGTGATCCTGTTCATGAAAACGATGTACTTCAGGTGATAGAAGGATCTCATGTTGTCATTACCTTTGCAGACGGATCTGTCCGTGAATTACCTCGAGAAGGTGGTTTTCAGCTTAACGGGAACAGCTACCAACAACTTGCCCAGAGCGACTACTCGGATGATTCAAACCCTGAATTTGAACAGCTGTTGGCGGCTCTGGAAGAAGGGAAAGACCCGACAGATGAGTTGGAAGAACCTGCTGCTGGAGATGTTGGCGGTGCAAGTGACGAAATTGGCCAAGGGTTAGTCATTGAGCTGTCTGGACAGGAAGCAATAGCAACAGCGGGTATTGATCCGGATTTGCCTCCTCAATCCATACTGGAACCAACAGCGGATCCCGGTTTGCAAACAGGTGATTCAGGTGACTCGGGTAATGGTGGCGAAAATGGTGGTAATGGCGTCACCACCACGGTGACCCTGAACGACGTCAGTGCTGCCGAAAACAACAGCTTGATCTACACCGCCAGTGTCGATAACGCCCCACAGACCCCGTTCAGCGTGACGCTGGACAACGGTGTGGTGATCCACTTTGCGGCGGGCGCCCTGACCGGCAGCTCCGATCCGCAACCGGCACAAGGGGATGATCCCTACGTGGACGGTGACAGCTTCAGCGTCAGTATCGCCAGCACCAGCGGTGGCAACTTCGAAGCCCTGGACACCAGCGACACGGCCACCATCCATATTACCGACACCCTGGACACCACCACGGTGACCCTGAACGACGTCAGTGCTGCCGAAAACAACAGCCTGATCTACACCGCCAGTGTCGATAACGCCCCGCAGACCCCGTTCAGCGTGACGCTGGACAACGGTGTGGTGATCCACTTTGCGGCGGGCGCCCTGACCGGCAGCTCCGATCCGCAACCGGCACAAGGGGATGATCCCTACGTGGACGGTGACAGCTTCAGCGTCAGTATCGCCAGCACCAGCGGTGGCAACTTCGAAGCCCTGGACACCAGCGACACGGCCACCATCCATATTACCGACACCCTGGACACCACCACGGTGACCCTGAACGACGTCAGTGCTGCCGAAAACAACAGCCTGATCTACACCGCCAGTGTCGATAACGCCCCGCAGACCCCGTTCAGCGTGACGCTGGACAACGGTGTGGTGATCCACTTTGCGGCGGGCGCCCTGACCGGCAGCTCCGATCCGCAACCGGCACAAGGGGATGATCCCTACGTGGACGGTGACAGCTTCAGCGTCAGTATCGCCAGCACCAGCGGTGGCAACTTCGAAGCCCTGGACACCAGCGACACGGCCACCATCCATATTACCGACACCCTGGACACCACCACGGTGACCCTGAACGACGTCAGTGCTGCCGAAAACAACAGCCTGATCTACACCGCCAGTGTCGATAACGCCCCGCAGACCCCGTTCAGCGTGACGCTGGACAACGGTGTGGTGATCCACTTTGCGGCGGGCGCCCTGACCGGCAGCTCCGATCCGCAACCGGCACAAGGGGATGATCCCTACGTGGACGGTGACAGCTTCAGCGTCAGTATCGCCAGCACCAGCGGTGGCAACTTCGAAGCCCTGGACACCAGCGACACGGCCACCATCCATATTACCGACACCCTGGACACCACCACGGTGACCCTGAACGACGTCAGTGCTGCCGAAAACAACAGCCTGATCTACACCGCCAGTGTCGATAACGCCCCGCAGACCCCGTTCAGCGTGACGCTGGACAACGGTGTGGTGATCCACTTTGCGGCGGGCGCCCTGACCGGCAGCTCCGATCCGCAACCGGCACAAGGGGATGATCCCTACGTGGACGGTGACAGCTTCAGCGTCAGTATCGCCAGCACCAGCGGTGGCAACTTCGAAGCCCTGGACACCAGCGACACGGCCACCATCCATATTACCGACACCCTGGACACCACCACGGTGACCCTGAACGACGTCAGTGCTGCCGAAAACAACAGCCTGATCTACACCGCCAGTGTCGATAACGCCCCGCAGACCCCGTTCAGCGTGACGCTGGACAACGGTGTGGTGATCCACTTTGCGGCGGGCGCCCTGACCGGCAGCTCCGATCCGCAACCGGCACAAGGGGATGATCCCTACGTGGACGGTGACAGCTTCAGCGTCAGTATCGCCAGCACCAGCGGTGGCAACTTCGAAGCCCTGGACACCAGCGACACGGCCACCATCCATATTACCGACACCCTGGACACCACCACGGTGACCCTGAACGACGTCAGTGCTGCCGAAAACAACAGCTTGATCTACACCGCCAGTGTCGATAACGCCCCACAGACCCCGTTCAGCGTGACGCTGGACAACGGTGTGGTGATCCACTTTGCGGCGGGCGCCCTGACCGGCAGCTCCGATCCGCAACCGGCACAAGGGGATGATCCCTACGTGGACGGTGACAGCTTCAGCGTCAGTATCGCCAGCACCAGCGGTGGCAACTTCGAAGCCCTGGACACCAGCGACACGGCCACCATCCATATTACCGACACCCTGGACACCACCACGGTGACCCTGAACGACGTCAGTGCTGCCGAAAACAACAGCCTGATCTACACCGCCAGTGTCGATAACGCCCCGCAGACCCCGTTCAGCGTGACGCTGGACAACGGTGTGGTGATCCACTTTGCGGCGGGCGCCCTGACCGGCAGCTCCGATCCGCAACCGGCACAAGGGGATGATCCCTACGTGGACGGTGACAGCTTCAGCGTCAGTATCGCCAGCACCAGCGGTGGCAACTTCGAAGCCCTGGACACCAGCGACACGGCCACCATCCATATTACCGACACCCTGGACACCACCACGGTGACCCTGAACGACGTCAGTGCTGCCGAAAACAACAGCCTGATCTACACCGCCAGTGTCGATAACGCCCCGCAGACCCCGTTCAGCGTGACGCTGGACAACGGTGTGGTGATCCACTTTGCGGCGGGCGCCCTGACCGGCAGCTCCGATCCGCAACCGGCACAAGGGGATGATCCCTACGTGGACGGTGACAGCTTCAGCGTCAGTATCGCCAGCACCAGCGGTGGCAACTTCGAAGCCCTGGACACCAGCGACACGGCCACCATCCATATTACCGACACCCTGGACACCACCACGGTGACCCTGAACGACGTCAGTGCTGCCGAAAACAACAGCCTGATCTACACCGCCAGTGTCGATAACGCCCCGCAGACCCCGTTCAGCGTGACGCTGGACAACGGTGTGGTGATCCACTTTGCGGCGGGCGCCCTGACCGGCAGCTCCGATCCGCAACCGGCACAAGGGGATGATCCCTACGTGGACGGTGACAGCTTCAGCGTCAGTATCGCCAGCACCAGCGGTGGCAACTTCGAAGCCCTGGACACCAGCGACACGGCCACCATCCATATTACCGACACCCTGGACACCACCACGGTGACCCTGAACGACGTCAGTGCTGCCGAAAACAACAGCCTGATCTACACCGCCAGTGTCGATAACGCCCCGCAGACCCCGTTCAGCGTGACGCTGGACAACGGTGTGGTGATCCACTTTGCGGCGGGCGCCCTGACCGGCAGCTCCGATCCGCAACCGGCACAAGGGGATGATCCCTACGTGGACGGTGACAGCTTCAGCGTCAGTATCGCCAGCACCAGCGGTGGCAACTTCGAAGCCCTGGACACCAGCGACACGGCCACCATCCATATTACCGACACCCTGGACACCACCACGGTGACCCTGAACGACGTCAGTGCTGCCGAAAACAACAGCTTGATCTACACCGCCAGTGTCGATAACGCCCCACAGACCCCGTTCAGCGTGACGCTGGACAACGGTGTGGTGATCCACTTTGCGGCGGGCGCCCTGACCGGCAGCTCCGACCCGCAACCGGGTCTACCCAACGAGCAGGTTTTTGAAGTATCTGTTGCTGCAACCTCTGGTGGTAACTATGAGGCGCTGAATACCACGGATACAGCTGTTGTCACTGTGTTTGACGGTAATGTACCGCCTGTAGCGCAAGGGGGGGCTTTAACTGTTTCTGAAGAAGGTTTACTCGGTGGTATTCAGGATAGTCAAGGTGTAAATGATACAACGAATGCCAGTTCTGATTCGGTATCGTTGCCAGCGGTTGATGTCAATGGAGATTTGCTGATCTATACATTAGATACCGCAGAATCCGGCCTGACTTCAAATGGGGTTGCTATTACTTTTTCAGGTCAGGGCACCGATACTCTGGTGGGTTCTGTACCTGATGGTCTGGGTGGTGAGATAACGATCATTACCCTCAGTGTTGATTCGAGCGGCACGGTTACAGCTGACCTGTCCGGCCCGGTAGATCATGCCGATACCAATATTGAAAGCGATCTTAGTTTTGATGTGACTTTAGCTGTATCCGATGGTGAATTTACTGATACAGCCAATGTGTCAATCACTATTGAAGATGATAGTCCGGTGGGAGACAACGTTGATAAAGGGATAGTATTACCCGATCAACAGGCTGTGAGCGTGGTGGTGGTTCTCGATGTTTCAGGTTCGATGAACAACAGCACTGCCAATGGCACGCGGATAGGTTTGGCAAAACAGGCGCTGGATAACCTCTCGGATGAGCTGTTTTCTCAGGGTGGCAGTGTTGTGATTTCCCTGATTACATTCTCGTCAGATGCGACTTATGTTGGCAGCTTTAGTAACGAAGCAGCATTTGATTCTGCGGTGTACGGATTGTCTGCCAATGGTGCAACCAATTACAACGCATCGCTTGTAGAGACGAATCAATTATTAATGGAGCAACTGGCGCAGGATAGACCGGAAAATATTCAGGATCTGCTTTATTTTATTTCTGATGGTGAGCCAACAGCGGGTGGACCTGTTGATGTCTCTCTTCTCACTAATGGAATAGCAGACGGCGACCTGCCAACGGTGTTTTCTATCGGCGCTGGCAGTGGTGTGTCCGTGGCTGCACTGGATGCCATTATTCCGCCATCACAGCAGTCAGATCCCGATTTCGGTGACCCGATTATCGTGAATAACTTTAATGATCTCTCTGATACCCTGATCGATCTTTTGGCTCTTCCAGCTCAGACTTCCGGAAACTTTTTTGTTAACGGCACGCCTGTGCTTACCAAGGGTGCCGACGGCGGTGAGATTACCGAGATTCGGTTTGGCGGAGAAACTTACACTCAAGACAGTCCGGAAGTGAGTGGCAGTACTTTGACAGCAACATCGGTGCAAGGCACTCTGGTAGTGAATTTTCTGACAGGTAGCTACGAGTTTACTGCCAGTGATAATCTTGTAAATGGTGATTCCGTCGTTATCCAGCTGCTTTTCACTGATTTTGATGGTGATACTGCCGCAGCACAATTGACGCTCAATGTGGGCGACAATACGGCTCCGGTTGCGCAATCCTTTAACTTGATAACAAGCGCTGCTGGTGACTTCTCCATGGATAGCGATGAGGTGGCCCGTTTCTCTGTCGATCCTGACGGAGACAATGCCTACCTGTTTTCAACTACTGCAGGTGCTGAACACACTCCTTACAGCCAGAAAGCTATTATTTTCGGTGGTTTCGATTATACGGTCGTTGATGATCAGGGGCAGGGGAGCAATACGGCCACTGCCAGTCTGATTCGTGACAATAATGACGATGTGCTCACAGGAACAGCTGGTCGCGATCTGATTATTGATAAAAATTCAGGGTTCGTTTCCCTTGATGTGCGTTCAGGCTCTACCTTTAACAATAACAATTTATTTGGTGTTGCCGTCGGGGGACTCGATGCCGGGTTGTCCGTCACCAAGATTGTGATTGACCTAAGTGCTATTAACGATGCCTTTTTCGATGTGTCTGGCAGTGGTTCCACACCATTTGGCGTTTCCAGCCTCGTTGGTATTTCGTCTGCCAATATCAGCTCCGCACTATCCAATTCAGATCAAACACTGACGATCAATATTGCACCAGGCGCGCTGACTAACGGTGACAGTTTTCGGTTTGGCATCGACACGGATGATAACGCCGTTATTGGTAATGGAGATGATTTCGGATTACTGGGTGTTCCCGTCACATTGCAACTGAGTGATGGCTCCGTTGTTCAGAGTCAATATCAGCCAGGTGCCAATGGCACGTCAAAATTGAGCTTTGAAATATCCGCTGTCAACGATGCAGAATTACTGGGCAACGCTGGTGACGATGTCCTTGTGGGTGGAACCGGTAACGATATCCTCACGGGAGGTGCTGGCGAAGATATTTTTGTCTGGAATGCTGGTGATGCTGCGTCAAATGCAATAGACACTATCACAGACTTTAACCAGTCTGGTGGTACCTATAACACAGCGGAAGGTGATGTGCTTGATATTTCTGACCTTCTGACAGGTGAAGAAATGCTGGATCACTCTACCAGTACTTCTCTGGCTGCAGCACTGGATGCTAACTATTTATCTGTTACATCAGACGGTACTGATACGACGATTGTTGCTGATGTGGATGGCTCAGGTACGGGTACGGCTACGCAAACACTGATTATAGAGGGTGTTGATCTTACCAATGGAGGCACAACCAGTTCTGCTCAGGTGATAGAAAACCTGTTGAACACCAATAGTTTGATTGTCGACTGACTATCGGGAATTTCTGATTAACAAAAACCTCAGATCTGGATACAGCAGTCTGAGGTTTTTTGTTGTGAAAAGGCCCTAGAGTAATTCCTGTTTCATTCTCTCCGTCAGGTCTTTCCAGAAATTTATCTGGGCTGGATTGCCAGCCTTGAGTTGCTCATTACGTGTCCTGGCCAGCCATAAGGTATTGGCGTTAAAACTGTAGATAGGGCGCAGGTCGTTGCGTTCCGAGGCAGGTTTGATGGATTTGTTAATATTGTCCAGTATCAGTGGTTCAGCATCCGGTGTTGGGTAATATGCCAGCACCATGTGGGCCTGATTAAGCTCAACAGCTTTCACATAGGTAATTCTGAGTTTGGCAATATCCATGCCCATTTCCTTGAGAGTGAAATATTTTGCGATAGAAAAATCCTCGCAGTCACCGGCATCATGCGCAAGGAATTCTATGGGTGTGGCCCAGTAGTCCCGTTTATTCCAGTGCTCCATATCATTGACAAAACGTGCGCCGTTAAAGAAATTATTCACAATGGATAATTGGGTGAGTTCCTGCTCGTTATTGTTCTCATGAATGAGGTTCTGCCAGTGGCGAATCCGTGCTTCTGCCGGTGCGCCGTATTTGTGGCGTATTTTGCTGAGTAGCTTTTCACTGAGGCCAAAGTGTTGTGCAGCCGCCAATGAAAAAGTGGCTAAGCAAAGCACACAAACCAGAAGTTTGAGACGCTTTTGGCAAGTTGAGAAAAACAACCTAAGGCTTTGCATTTAATGCTCTTTTATACATTTATTATCGACTCTCAAGCCCTCAGGCTTCGGTTATCTTAGCATACAGCAACAGCTGTTCGGCATGCCTGAAAAGCCTGCAATTTGTGATCTGTAGCTCAATTGGCAAGTGCTCTGGATTCGATTAGACTGACCGTAAATAAATAGGTGTAGGGGTAGAAGTGACTTTATTTCGTCAGCTTATTGTTGCCGTTCTGGCTCTTTTCCTGGTGCTCTATGCCGGTAATGTCGTGGTGAGTCTGCACAATACCCAGTTGCTGGTGAGTGAACAGATGCGGGTTCACGCTCAGGATACAGCCACATCTCTGGGATTATCCATGACCCAGGCCGCACGCGATAACGATGTTGCGACGCTGGATACTCTGTTTAATGCGATCTCTGACAGTGGTTATTTTCAGCGAGTATTTTTCACTGATCTGTCAGGTGAGGTGGTGATTGATCGAACCTTTCCTGTTGCTATTGAAAGTGTGCCTGACTGGTTTATTCATTTTGTTGAATTGGCTCACTCAGAGGGTAAAGCGAGTGTTACTTCGGGCTGGATTCAGCTAGGAGAGGTAACGGTTATCAGTCACCCCGGTCAGGCTTACCTGAAGCTCTGGCAGGCCACATTGACGCAGTTGGGGTGGTTTGCGCTGGTCACCGTTATGGTTTGCTTGCTGGCTTACGGTGCATTGAGGATTATTTTAAATCCCTTGCGGCTGGTTGAACGACAAGCCGATGCTATATGTGAACGTGAGTTCGAGCTACAGGAAACATTACCTCGAACACGGGAGCTGCGGCGTGTGGTTGAAGCTATGAACCGTATGTCTTCTCGACTGAAAAGTGTGTTCGCTGAACAGCTTGCGCTGATTAATCACTTCCGTCAGCAGTCCTCGACTGACTCCCTTACCGGCCTTTCTAACCGGTCAGACTTTGATGCCCGTTTGAACAGTTTTGTGAACCCGGAAACAGGTTCCCATGCCGGGGCTTTGATGATTATTGCCATGCAGGGCCTTGATAAGGTTAACAGCGTAGTTGGCAGAGCAGAGGGCAATGCCCTGCTCAAGGCCATGGCTGATCAATTGCAACGGATACTGGAGGTATATCCGAACAGCCTGGTGGCGAGAAGGCAGGGGCCTCAATTTGGTGTATTTGTTCCTGATGTTGAGCAGGAGGGTGCGGAACAACTGGCGGAAGAGCTCTTTCGTCAGGTGCAAGTGGTTAACTGCAGCCATGACGAATGTGATTTGTACTTCAATATGGGCTTCAGCTTTCATCCGGAAATAAGCAATGGCCCAGAAATGTTGAGCGAAGCCGATGTGGCGCTGCGCCAGGCATTTTCGGAGGGTGTCAATCAATGGTGCCGTTTCAGTGATGTTAATGATGGTGAAGCACCGATTCTGGATAAACCGCTGAACGGCTGGCGCAGTTTTCTGGAGACCTGTATTGCAGAACAGCAACTGGCCCTGTTCTTTCAACCGGTTTTTGCTGGTGATGCCCAAACCAGAATCGGTCAGGAGATTTTTATACGTTTCAAGAATGGTGACGATTTGGTTTCCGCGGGTGTTGTAATCCCGATTGCTGAACGGTTAGGGCTGATGCCCAGGCTCGACCTGCTCATCCTTGAGAACCTTGTCAATATTCACAGATCAACTGCTTTGGCCGGCAAAGTAGTGGTTAATCTGTCTATTACGTCCATTCAAGATAATGACTTTCTGCAATCCCTTGAAAACCTGTTGTCAGCAAATAACAGTCTCGCGCAAGTATTGATTGTTGAAATTGCCGAATACAGTATGTCAGTGGATCCAGGACATATGCGTGATTTGCAAAAGCTACTGGCCAGGCATGGGGCTGCCTTAGCTATCGATCACTTCGGTTTGCGATCAGCCGCATTTGGGTACCTCGGCAGCTTGCCTTTGCATCATCTGAAGATACACAGAAGTTTTACCCGTCAGCTTGAGCAGAACCCGGACAATCAATTCTATATCAACTCTCTCAGACAGTTGGCACAAAACAGCAGTATGCAGCTCTGGGTAGAGGGTGTTGAAACCAGTGCAGAATTGCAGCAGCTGCAGGAAATTGGTGTTGATGCAATGCAGGGATATCTGCTTGGAAAACCATTGCCTGGGGACTGTTGACTCGGCCTGATCTGCGTATAATAGCCCGCTTTTCATTGCTCTCATAATCGATTTACGGAACCTGATCATGACCGTCCGCACCCGTATTGCTCCTTCGCCAACGGGCGATCCACACGTAGGCACTGCCTATATAGCACTTTTTAATATGATGTTTGCCAGGCAACACAACGGCGAATTCATTCTTCGCATCGAAGATACAGATCAGACTCGCAGCACTGCCGAATCAGAGCAGGCTATTTTTGACTCGTTGCGCTGGTTGGGACTGGACTGGTCTGAAGGCCCGGATATTGGCGGTGAGTACGGACCGTACCGGCAAAGTGAGAGAAAAGATATTTACCGTCAGTACGCAGAGGAGTTAGTTGTTAAAGGATATGCCTTTCGATGTTACCGCACAGCTGAAGAACTGGAACAGTTACGTGCCATTCTGAAAGAACAGGGCCTCAACCGGGCGCTGAAACCTTGTGACCTGCAGTTACCGGAAGACGAGCAGGTAAAGCGTGAAACAGAGGGACAACCCTACGTTATTCGCATGAATGTTCCTGTTGAGGGAAAAGTGGATATCGAAGACTTGCTCAGAGGCAATATGGAGCTCGACTGGGCGCTTGTGGATGCCCAAATTCTGCTTAAATCTGATGGCATGCCCACCTATCATCTGGCGAATGTCGTAGACGATCATCTGATGAAGATTACTCACGTGTTGCGTGGGGAAGAGTGGATCAACTCGGCGCCGAAGCACAAACTGCTTTACGACTACTTTGGCTGGGATATGCCGGTATTATGCCATCTGCCACTATTACGGAATCCAGACAAGTCAAAACTCAGTAAACGAAAAAACCCTACCAGCATCATGTTCTATCAGCGCATGGGGTATTTGCCCGAAGCATTGATTAACTATCTTGGTCGTATGGGCTGGTCAATGCCGGATGAACGCGAGAAGTTTACACTTCAGGATATGCAAGATAATTTTGATATCCAGCGCGTCAGTTTAGGTGGGCCGGTGTTTGATGTGGAGAAATTGAGCTGGTTGAATGGCTTGTGGATTCGTGAGGACCTCAGCCCACAACAGTTACTGGAGAGGCTTCAACAATGGGGCTTAAATGATGATTATCTGTTGCAGATTATCCCTCATGCCCAACAGCGGATAGAAACACTCAGTGATTTCATGCCATTGACGGGCTTGTACTTTTCCGGACAAATGCCAATAACAGAGTCAGCATTTGCCGATATTAAGATGTCGAGTGACGAGTTGCTAAAAGCGCTTCAGTTTGCTCTCTGGCGGCTTGAAGCATTACGTCATTGGGAAAGAGACCTTATCTTTACGGAAATGAAAAATCTGGCTGATGTACTGGGGATAAAACTGAAAGATTTCTTCACCCCGTTATTCATTGCAATAGCAGGAACCACCGCATCCATATCTGTTATTGATTCAATGGCAATACTTGGGCCGGATATGACCAGAGCTCGGGTGCGCCATGCTGTTGAAGTGCTCGGTGGCGTAGGTAAAAAGAAACTCAAAGCACTGGAAAAAGCCTACAGCCTGCTTTGAGGCTTTTACTGAAAATAGAATGATACAAGTTGACATAAACCGGTCCGCTGCTTACTATGCGCGCCTTGGTTTTACAGGCCGATTTACGGGGCTATAGCTCAGCTGGGAGAGCGCAACACTGGCAGTGTTGAGGTCAGCGGTTCGATCCCGCTTAGCTCCACCAAACTCAAACCCTCGCACGCAAGTGCGGGGGTTTTTGTTTGAGCGAATGATTATGCTTAATTGACGGAGTCAATGTGGCCTGCCAGCTTCGATTCAGATAAGAAAACACCACTGTGGCTGTAGACGGGTCGCTTTGGTTCCAGGGTATCGCTCCACTGATTCGGCAGGCATAAACATGGGAACAACGACAAACCTGTGTTCGCCAGGAACCTTCCCCAAACCATTGAGTAAGCGATGTCGATAGTAGCTGTGCCTTAGCGCTGATTCTTGTTTTTTTCCTCTATCCATTTAGACATGTATTTTGTGCTCTTCATACTATGGTGACGCAATATACTGCCGGTAAAATTGTTCTGTCGGTGGATAGTCAGGTTGTTGATCAATTCGTCAATTTTTTTCAGCAGTTTCCGGGCGTGGTAGTTATAGTTGAATCTCGCGTCCAGGACATTGAAGCCATTGCTTTGCGCTTGATACCATTGTTCGGGTTGTGTGTAGAGCGCAACAGCACGTTCTGCAAATACGTCAGGATTGTCTGTTATTTCGCCTCCCAAGGGTAAGTTCCCTGCCATACCTTCAGCGCCAATGCTTGTGGTGACGGAAGGTGTTCCGCAACGCATGGCGTCCAGTAATTTTCCCTTGAGCCCTGCGCCAAACCTTAGGGGTGCCAGATTCACCTTTGCCTGTCGCATGACTTCAGTTACATCTGGCGCCCAGCCTTTTATAAGAAACCCTTCCTGTTTGCTGTGTAGTTGAGTAGCTTTTTTAGGTGGGTAAGCGCCATGAATATGCAGTTCGGCTTGGGGAAGTTGCTGGCGAATAAGGGGCCATATGGATTCCTTCAGGTACTGGACAGCATCCCAGTTGGGCAAGTGGCGATAGTTACCAATGGCAATGAACGATTCACGCTGAATAAAAGGTGGGAGCTGGCCTTTCTCTACAATATTGACTTCTTTCAGCATAAATGGGAGGTATAAAAGCAAGCAGGGATCTACTTTGAAAAAACGGGTGAGAAGGTCAGTCTCAACTTCAGATATCATCAGGGTAAGATCGCAACGTAAAATGGCAGCTATCTCACGCCGGGCATTGTCCGTAAACAACAGCTCCGGTGTTAATGGCGGGTTGATTACGCCGTCACGTTTAAATGCTTCCTGACGAGAGTAGCGAAGGCTGGACAGGTCTTCGGTGTCCAAAATACGCAGTGCAGAGGGACAATTATTTTCGACACGCCAGCCAAATTGCTCTTCCATCATAAAGCGGTCGAACAGCACGACATTAGGCGCAAGCTCACTGACGAAGTTGTCAAAACTTGAGCAATTTAAAACGATAGCTACCTCATCAACTCCAAGCGTGTTTAAATCTGCTTTATGTGGTGTTCTCTCGGCAGGGCTGGCAAAGGTTATCTTCCAGCCCTGATCCAGAAATGCTTGCAGTAAAGCCATCATCCGGTAGCCTGCAGCGCTGGATTCAGGCTCCGGCCAAACGTAACCAATAATGAGAAGAGTAGGCATGAGGAAAGTTTTTTTGGGGTTGGTCTGGGGGATGAGTGGTTATCGGATGACGTCATTTTAAAGTGACAATTCGCGATTCCAAAATCAATTTTTATGTCTGCCAATATGAATATTCATCTGACAGGTAGAATACGCTTTTTTAGACCCGATTCTTTTATACGTAAGGAATACTGTGCACGCTGAAATCCCCTTGAGTATCGCTTTAATTTTGATGGCCGGTATATCGGCCCAGTGGTTGGCGTGGCGCTTGAAACAGCCAGCAATTGTATTGCTATTGTTGATTGGCATTGTGGCTGGCCCCTCCGTTGCCGGGTTGATAAATCCTGACCAGATTTTTGCAGATCTGCTGTTCCCGGTAATTTCTCTGGGGGTAGCACTGGTTTTATTTGAAGGTGCATTAACCCTGCGGTTTTCGGACTTGCGTGGCCATGGCAAGAGTGTGACATCTGTTATTACCTGGGGGGCGGCCATTAATTGGGTGCTGATTTCTCTGGGGACATTGCTGTTTGTTGATATAGGCTGGTCCATGGCTTTTTTGTTTGGTGCGTTGGTACTGGTTACCGGGCCAACAGTGATTCTGCCATTACTAAGGACAGTAAAACCGAACCATACGGTTAGCAATATCCTGCGTTGGGAGGGAATCCTGATTGATCCTATTGGTGCCCTGCTGGCGGTGCTGGTTTTTGAAGTGATTATTGCCGGCGGCAGCAATAATTTTTGGCTGTTTCTCGCTCACGAACTTGCAAGCGGTGTGTTTGGCGGAATTCTGGGAGGTCTTGTACTTACGCTATTGTTACGAAATCACTGGCTACCGGAATATCTGCAAAATGTATTCACGCTTGCCATGGTTCTCACCGTTTTCACGCTGGCCAACAGTTTTGCAGAAGAATCCGGGTTGCTGGCAGTAACAGTCATGGGTATCTGGTTGGCAAATGCTCGCGGGATTGAAATGGAGGAGATACTCTCGTTTAAAGAGAACCTGTCCATTCTCATTATTTCTGCACTGTTCATTGTGCTGGCAGCCCGTGTAGATC
Organism: Pseudomonadales bacterium; assembly: GCA_024234435.1. NCBI lineage: Bacteria > Pseudomonadati > Pseudomonadota > Gammaproteobacteria > Pseudomonadales > Pseudomonadales bacterium. Next base: position 1,159,212 of record JACKOF010000001.1, on the reverse strand, counting down.
TGGCTTTGATCGCAAATCTGGGCTGGGCTGCGGCGGGAATTATTGCAGTCATTTTTATTGCCAGGTTGATCATGATATTTGCCAGCACAATTCATTCCAATATCCGGTGGCAGGAAAAACTGTTACTCAGCTGGATTGCCCCGCGGGGTATTGTTGCCGCAGCAGTGTCGGCACTATTTGCCTTCAAATTGGAAGCACTGGGTTATGCTAATGCCGCCTTGTTGCCCGCAATGACCTTTCTGGTGATTATTGTCACTGTGGTCTTGCAAAGCCTGACATCTGCAACTTTTGCCAGATTACTTGGTGTTAGGGCAGAGGATAAGGGTGTACTGATTGTTGGAGGTAATCCGGTTGCAATTGCTATTGCCCAGGCGCTGAATAAAAACGGATTTAAAGCCAGGATCGCATCGGCAAACTGGTCGGAGATTCAGGCCGCACGAATGGCAGGGCTGGAGACCTACTTCGGTAACGTTGTGTCAGCCCATGCAGACTGCAATCTTGATTTGCTGGGTGTTGGGCAACTGTTTGCCATGTCTCGCCGACCAGCGATGAACAGCCTTGCTGCGATCAAATATCAACCGGAATTTGGTAAAGGACATATTTTTACTCTCAGAAATGCAGAGGAAAAGGACTTTTCCGAGAAAGATCGGTTAACAACAAAGTTTCGGGTGCCAAGACTGTTTGGTGAAGATATCAGTGCGCAGAAAATGGCGAGCTTGATCAGTCAGGGGTATGAAATTAAAAGTACAAAGTTGACGGATGAATTCGGTGTTGACGAGTTTGAGAAGCATTATGGCAAGGTGCTCAAGCTGTTCGCCATTGATAACAAAGGTGTTTTGAAAGTTTATACAGACAGTTATACCCCTAATCTTCAGAATGGCTGGAGTGTCATGTTTTTACTGCCAGGAAAAAAGGACGCTTCGGCTCAAAAACCGAATTTGCCTTCAGATGTTCAGGTATGACAAAAGAATGGGGGTATAGTGGTATTTACATGCTACAGACTAAGAACCCGGTAATAAAACAAGTTGAGGTCTTATGGCAACACTGACATTTTGCGGTGCAGTCGAGGGGGTTACAGGCTCCTGTTATTTGCTACGCACAGAAAAAGTTCAAATTTTGCTGGATTGCGGCCTGTTTCAGGGGCGGCGGGAAGAAGAGCAGGCAAATCTTGATCCCTTCTCTTTTGATGTTAATGCGATAGACGCAGTCGTTTTATCGCATGCCCATCTGGATCATTCAGGAAGGCTGCCATTACTTGTTTCTCAAGGGTTGAATTGCCCTATCTATATGACATGGCCAACCAGTGACCTTATTGACGTACTGTTAAAGGACGCCGCATCGTTACAGGAAAGGGATGCCGAGTGGGAAAACAAACGCCGTCAAAGGGCGGGTAAAGACAAAATAGAGCCGCTATATCGACTGGGAGATGTGGAAGAAACCCTGAATTACTGTCAGGGTCTGCACTACAGGCAGAGAGTCAATATAGCGGAGGGTGTGGATATCCGATATCTCGATGCCGGACATATTCTTGGATCTGCCATTGTTGAAGTATTTCTTCAGGAAAACGGCAAAGAAAAAAAACTGGTATTTTCCGGGGACTTAGGCAATTCACACGCAGCCTTGCTTCAGGACCCAGAAAAGGTTGAGAGTGCTGATGTGCTTTTGCTGGAATCCACTTATGGTGACCGTGAACACCGTTCCATGGAAAACACCTTGCAGGAGTTTGAAGACGTACTGGAAGATGCCTCTTTAAATGGGGGTAACATACTGATCCCCTCATTTGCGGTTGGGCGTACCCAGGAAATTATTTTCAGGCTCGGCGAGCTATATCAAAAGGGTAAACTGCGGCATCAGGTTGTTTATCTTGATAGCCCTATGGCAATCGCTGTCACTGAAATTTATCATCGCTACCAGGATGTTTATAACAACGAAGACAGGGCGGCAATGAGCAGTCAGGGGCACCAGAAAAGCCTCCACAAGTTCCTGCCAATTCTACGCTATTCAACGACGACCGAAGAATCCATTGCCCTGAACAGAATTGACCGTGGCGCAATTTTCATTGCAGGTAGCGGTATGTGTAATGGCGGCCGTATACGGCATCACCTGAAACACAACCTTTGGCGTAAACAGTCGCATGTGATTTTTGTGGGTTTTCAGGCAATGGGAACACCTGGAAGAGCGTTGGTTGATGGAGCAAAGAAATACCGGATTGGTGGCGATGATATAGCCGTTAACGCGAAAATTCATACCCTGGGAGGTTTCTCTGCACACGCCAGCCAGTCTCAGTTAATTAGCTGGGCTGAAGGCTTTAAACACAGCAAGCCGGAGCTGTATCTGGTCCACGGGGAAGAAAAAGCAAAGCACACTCTACAGATTGAGCTGGCAGCCAGAGGGTGGAAAGCTGAAATCCCGTCTCTTCATCAGACCATCACTTTTTAGAGCGGAATGTGGCCGGAAAATCGAGCCACTTTCTGCGTAACTTGCCATAAAAAAACCGCGCTCTGTTTCCTGTGGCGCGGTTTTTTTCAATTGGCCTTCGTTCAGGCCGGATAATCTCTTTTTGCCGGGCCGGTATAAAGCTGGCGGGGACGGCCAATTTTGTAAGGCTGGCTGATCATTTCGTTCCAGTGAGCGATCCAGCCGGAAACACGACCCGTGGCAAAAATAACCGTAAACATATCGGTAGGAATACCGATGGCTTTCATAATGATGCCGGAATAGAAATCGACATTGGGGTACAGTTTTTTCTCAATAAAGTACTCATCTTCCAGAGCAATTTCTTCGAGCCGCTTGGCAACGGCCAGCAACGGGTCATTAATACCCAGCTCACTGAGAACCTGATCACAGGTTTCTTTCATGACTTTGGCACGCGGATCAAAATTCTTGTAAACCCTGTGACCGAAACCCATTAACCGGAATGGGTCGTTCTTGTCCTTTGCCTTGGCAACAAACTTGTCAATATTGGAAACATCACCAATTTTTTCCAGCATGGTGAGTACCGCTTCGTTAGCACCACCGTGCGCAGGTCCCCACAAGGTGGCAATCCCCGCAGCAATACAGGCAAAAGGGTTGGCACCGGAAGAACCAGCCAAACGAACAGTAGACGTCGATGCATTTTGTTCGTGATCTGCGTGCAACAGGAAGATTTTATCCATGGCATCTGCCAGAACAGGGCTCACATGTGGTTGATCGCAAGGTGTGCCAAACATCATGTGCAGGAAGTTTTCTGAATAGGACATGTCGTTGCGCGGATACATGAAGGGCTGGCCAATATGGTGTTTATGACACATGGCAGCCAGTGTTGGTAATTTTGCGATCAAACGGTGAGCCGAGATAATCCGGTGCTTGGGATTGGTGATATCCATCGAGTCGTGGTAGAAAGCACCCATAGCACCTACTGCTCCACACATCATGGCCATCGGGTGCGCCGTATTGGAAAAGCCTTTGAAGAAATTCCGCATGCTCTCGTTGACCATGGTGTGCTTGGTAATATTTTCAACATAAGCCGCTTTTTCTGCGTCGGTTGGCAGCTCGCCAGTAAACAGCAACCAGGTGGTTTCCAGGTAATCCGACTTCTCGGCCAGCTGATCAATGGGATAACCACGGTGCAAAAGTATCCCCTTGTCACCATCAATAAAGGTGATAGCTGATTCGCAGGAAGCTGTAGAGGTGAAGCCGGGGTCGAATGTAAAGTGATCAATAGTACCCAGTTTGCTGATATCAATAACGTCCTGACCGATGGTGCCGGAATAAACAGGCAGGTCAATGGACGTGTTTTCATTAATAGATAGATGGGCGGTTTTTTCGGTCATCGGTTTCTCCAGAAACTTCAAGGGCTTATCATGCCGACAAATCTGTATTGCTTAATCGGGCCACTTATAAACGGTCAACAAACAACATGGTAGAGGGCGCAAACTATATCTGGATAAAGGAATTTGTCAATTCAGCAATTGCCCGAATGCAGCGTTTTCTATCGTTTGTTGCGTTGTAATTGGTCTGTGTTGACCCTATAATCTCACGCCGAATTCAATGGCGGTTTGTGTCTTCTTTCCGGAGGCAATCTGACGAACCGTTTTCTTTATCTGCCACTGCTTCGGTATGTGGAAAAAGGTGTGGTACTGTGGATAAGCAAAGACCTGTAAATCTCGATATTGGGACAATAAAACTCCCGATCACTTCTTACGTTTCCATCTTACATCGAATCTCCGGCGTGATTCTGTTTGCCGTTGTCGGTTTGCTGCTCTGGTTGCTGGAGACGAGTCTCTCCTCCGAGGAAGGTTTTGCCTCGATCAAGGAACACCTCGACAACCCGCTGTGCCAGATTCTCATCTGGGGCTCTCTGGCTGCCCTTGTGTACCATCTGGTTGCAGGTATACGCCACCTGATTATGGATCTAGGTGTTGGCGAAACCCTGGAAGGTGGTCGTCTTGGTGCCAAGCTGGTTTTGATTGTGGCAATTATCCTTATTGTTTTGACAGGAGTATGGTTATGGGTTTAACAACAAGTGTGACCAGCTTTGGTCGCAGTGGTCTGTCTGACTGGCTATTACAGCGTGTTACAGCTGTGGTGCTGGCTGCCTATGTAATCTTCTTGGCAGGCTATCTGTTGATTAATTCAGATCTCCAGTATGAACAATGGGTGGCGCTGCATAGCCATTTTTGCATGAAAGTATTTAATGTGATGGCCGTATTGTCTGTCGCTGTGCATGCTTGGATTGGGCTTTGGGCCGTTCTGACCGATTATGTCACAGTCCGCTTGATGGGGCCTAAAGCAACGCCTATCCGCATCGTACTTCAGCTGGCCATGATTGCTGTTATTTTTGTTTACGTCCTGTGGGCCATTGATATTTTGTGGGGAATTTGAATCCATGAGCACAATTAGAACGATTTCTTTTGATGGTGTTATCGTTGGCGGTGGTGGCGCAGGTATGCGTGCGGCCCTGCAGATGGCGCAGTCCGGTTATAAAACGGCCGTAATCACCAAGGTTTTTCCAACCCGCTCCCATACCGTATCAGCCCAGGGCGGTATTACTTGTGCTATCGCAAGCGATGATCCAAACGATGATTGGCGCTGGCATATGTATGACACTGTTAAGGGGTCAGATTATATTGGTGATCAGGACGCTATTGAATATATGTGTTCTGTCGGTCCGGAAGCGGTGTTCGAACTGGACCATATGGGACTGCCTTTTTCCCGTACTGAAGAGGGGCGCATCTATCAACGTCCATTTGGTGGACAATCAAAGAATTTTGGAGAGGGCGGCCAGGCGGCCCGCACCTGTGCTGCTGCTGACCGTACCGGTCATGCATTGCTGCACACCCTGTATCAGAACAATATCAAGAACAATACCGTATTTTTGAATGAGTGGTTTGCGGTTGATCTGGTAAAAAATGCCGATAATGCTGTAGTCGGTGTTATTGCGATCAGTATTGAAACGGGCGAAACCGTTTATGTGAAATCAAAAGCCACCGTGTTCGCTACAGGTGGTGCCGGCCGTATTTATGCATCCACCACTAACGCCCACATCAATACCGGTGACGGTGTCGGTATGGCGTTGCGTGCGGGGTTTCCTGTTCAGGATATTGAAATGTGGCAATTCCACCCAACCGGCATTGCCGGTGCCGGTGTTCTGGTAACCGAAGGCTGTCGTGGTGAAGGTGGTTATCTGGTGAACAAGGATGGCGAACGGTTTATGGAGCGTTACGCGCCGAACGCAAAAGATCTGGCAAGCCGCGATGTGGTAGCACGATCAATGACGCTGGAAATTCTGGAAGGCCGTGGCTGTGGTGAAAATGGTGATCATGTGTTCCTGAAGCTGGATCATCTGGGCGAGGAGGTACTGGAAAGCCGCTTGCCCGGCATCTGCGAACTGTCCCGCACCTTCGCTCATGCCGATCCAGTCAAAGAGCCTGTTCCGGTTGTGCCAACCTGTCACTACATGATGGGTGGCATTCCTACCAATGTTAATGGGCAGGCGTTGACTATCGACGAGAACGGTAAAGAAAAAGTCATTGAAGGTCTTTACGCCTGTGGCGAAGTGGCCTGTGTCTCTGTTCATGGTGCTAACCGTTTGGGTGGTAACTCATTGCTGGACCTGGTGGTGTTTGGCCGGGCATCGGGGCTGTTTATCGAGAAATCACTTCGTGAAGGTATTGAGTTGACCGAGGCCACTGAGTCGGATATCGATGCGGCAATGGCCAACCTTAACCGTATCAATAACAGCAATGATGGCGAGAGCGCATCGGAGCTGCGGACCGAACTGCAAAACATCATGCAAAATCACTTTGGTGTCTTTCGCAAAGGTGACTTCATGCAGGAAGGCATTAAGAAACTGGCTGCGCTGCGTCCTCGTATTGAAAACGTACGTCTTGACGACAAAAGTAATGCTTACAACACTGCACGTATCGAAGCGCTGGAGTTGCAGAACCTGCTGGAAGTGGCAGAAGCTACAGCGATTACCGCGGAAGAGCGCAAGGAAAGTCGTGGGGCCCATGCTCGCGATGACTTCCAAGAGCGGGATGATGAAAACTGGCTGTGTCACTCCATGTACTTCCCGGCAGACAAGCGGGTGGGCAAACGCGATGTGAACTTTTCTCCCAAGACCATGGAAGCCTTCGCACCGAAGGCTCGTACTTACTAAATAAGGGTTGAATCATGTTGAAAGTGAGTATTTATCGTTACAACCCGGAAACCGATGAAGCGCCTTACATGCAGGACTATCAGGTTGATACCGGTGGTAAGGATTTGATGGTTCTGGATGTACTTGAGCTGCTCAAGGCCCAGGACTCAAGTCTGGCTTTCCGTCGCTCATGCCGTGAAGGTGTTTGTGGTTCTGATGGTGTGAATATTTCCGGTAAAAATGGTTTGGCCTGTATTACACCACTCTCCGAGTGTGTGAAAAACAATACACTGGTATTGCGACCGCTGCCTGGCTTGCCAGTTATTCGCGATCTGGTCATTGATATGAGCCAGTTCTACGCCCAGTATGAGAAAATTCAGCCCTATCTGGTGAACAATACACCGGCCCCCGCCATTGAGCGGCTGCAATCGCCGGAAGAGCGTGAAAAACTGGATGGCTTGTATGAATGTATCCTCTGCGCCTGCTGTTCCACCTCGTGCCCATCATTTTGGTGGAACCCGGACAAGTTCATCGGTCCGGCAGGATTGCTTCAGGCCTATCGTTTTCTTGTGGACAGCCGCGATACGGACACTGAAAATCGCCTAGCGAATCTGGACGATCCTTTCAGTGTATTCCGCTGTCATGGTATTCAGAACTGTGTTTCAGTCTGTCCGAAGGGATTGAACCCTACCAAAGCCATTGGACATATCCGTAATATGCTGTTAAGAAGTGCGACTTGATGTCGCACTTTCTTGTTTGAATCGTTAGTTTCCAGACAATAATAATGTAGTAGCCCTGATGCCCGAAAATCTTATGCAGCAGTTCCTGCGCACCTCCCACTTGTCGGGAGCGAATGCTGCCTATATAGAAGATCTGTACGACACTTACCTGCATGATGCCAACCAGGTGCCCGAAGAATGGCGAAGCTATTTTGACAGTCTTCCTCAGACACTTGGCAATGGCCCGGACACATCCCACGCTACCATCCGTGAACACTTCGAATTACTTGGCAGGAATCGCGCCAGACCAACACCTGCACCGGGATCCGGTGGCATTAACATAGAACACGAACGCAAGCAGGTTAAGGTTCTTCAGCTGATTGCGGCTTACCGTGCCCGTGGTCACCAAAAGGCAAAACTTGATCCTCTCGGCCTGATGGAGCGGGAGCATGTGCCGAGTCTCGAACTGGATTTCAATGGCCTGACACCTGCAGATTTGGAAACCACATTTCAGACAGGCTCCTTATTCATTGGCAAGCAGGAAGCAACCCTGAGGGAAATTGTTGATGCCATGGAGTCAACCTATTGTGGCAGCCTCGGTATTGAATACAGTCAAGTAACCAGTCTGCCCGAAAAGCAATGGTTGCAGCAGCGTTTTGAAAGTGTGCGTTCCTTGCCCGAGTACGGCGCTGAAAAGAAAATTGACGTGCTTAAAAGGCTGACCGCCGCTGAGGGACTTGAGCGCCATCTGGACTCCAAGTATCCGGGCACCAAACGTTTTGGCCTGGAAGGTGGTGAGAGTCTGATTCCAATGCTGGACGGCTTGATTCGCAGAGCGGCCGAATTTGGCGCCAAAGAAATTGTAATGGGTATGGCCCATCGGGGTCGGTTGAACGTGCTGGTTAACGTGCTGGGGAAAAACCCCGCTGAACTTTTTTCGGAATTTGAAGGCAAGAAGTTGGTACACACCTCGGGTGACGTAAAATATCACCAGGGGTTCTCTTCAAACCTGGAAACCCCGAATGGTGAGGTCCACCTGGCGCTCGCATTTAACCCGTCCCACCTGGAGATAGCGAATCCGGTCGTTGAGGGCTCCTGTCGTGCAAGGCAGGACCGCCGTAATGATACCCAGGGCAACAGAGTTGTACCTATTCTGGTTCATGGTGATGCCGCCTTTGCAGGGCAGGGTGTCGTTATGGAGACATTCCAGATGTCTCAAACGCGGGCCTATAAAACCGGCGGCACCATTCACATTGTGATTAACAATCAGGTGGGTTTCACCACTCATCGCCGTGATGATGCCCGATCAACTGAATACTGTACCGATGCCGCCAAAATTATTCAGGCGCCGGTATTTCACGTCAATGGTGATGACCCTGATGCTGTGATGCTCGCAACATTGGTTGCCATTGATTACCGCAACGAGTTTAAAAAGGATGTGGTCATCGATCTGGTGTGTTATCGCCGCCGCGGTCACAACGAAACTGATGAGCCTTCATCTACACAGCCGCAGATGTATCAAATTATCCGCAAGCACAAAACCACTCGTGCGATCTATGCAGAGCAGCTGGTGAGAGAACAGATTATTTCGGAAGAAGTCGCCGACCAGTATCAGGTCGAATACCGTGCTGCTTTGGATGAAGGGGAAGACGTTACCCACAATCTGGTTCGCGAGCCGCAGGAACTTTTGCATGTCGATTGGTCGCCCTATATCGGACATGACTGGGAAACACCAGCTGACACCAGCTTTGACCTGCAAAAGTTAAAGGAGCTGGCACAAAGGATTTGCCACATCCCCGAAGGCGTGATTGCCCAGCGGCAAGTCCAAAAGATTTATGACGATCGCAGAAAAATGGCGGGCGGTGCCTTGCCGTTAAATTGGGGGATGGGTGAATTGCTCGCCTATGCAACGTTGTTGGATCAAGGGTATATGGTGCGCATGACCGGGCAGGATGTCGGGCGCGGCACATTCTCCCACCGGCATGCCGTGATTCACAATCAGAAAAATGGTGAGGCTTACACTCCTCTCAAGAACGTGTCAGAGAACCAACCTCGGTTTGACCTCTATGATTCACTTCTGAGTGAAGAGGCGGTGTTGGCCTTTGAATATGGTTATGCAACAACAACGCCTGATAGTCTGATTATCTGGGAGGCCCAGTTTGGTGACTTTGCCAATGGTGCCCAGGTGGTTATCGATCAGTTTATTACCAGTGGTGAGCACAAATGGGGACGGTTGTGCGGCCTTACCATGTTGTTGCCGCATGGATACGAAGGACAGGGACCAGAGCACTCATCAGCGCGACTTGAACGCTATTTACAAATGTGTGCAGAACATAATATCCAGGTCTGTATCCCCACATTGCCAGCCCAGATCTTTCATTTGTTACGTCGGCAGGCCATCCGTCCGATGCGTCGCCCGCTGATTATCATGAGTCCAAAATGGTTGTTGCGTCACAAGCTGGCCACTTCATCTCTGGATGATCTGGCAGCAGGGGAGTTTTTGCCGGTAATAGGTGATACACAGGTTGATCCGGATAAGGCGAAAAGATTGATTCTTTGCTCGGGCAAAGTGTACTACCACCTTTATGAGGAGCATGCTGCCCGTGAGATTGATGATATTGCCATTGTTCGAATTGAGCAGCTGTATCCATTTCCCGAAGAACACCTGGCAGACAAGATAAAGGTGTTTCCAAATATTGAAAGTGTTGTTTGGTGCCAGGAAGAGCCTAAAAATCAGGGCGCATGGTTCAGTACCCAACACCACTTGAGAAGGGTAATCAATGAGAAGAACCCGAAACTGTATCTTGAATACGTTGGTCGGGAAGCGTCTGCAGCTGCGGCAGCGGGGTATATGTCTACCCACCTTGAAGAGCAGAAAGAATTTGTAAACGAAGCATTAACTCATCCAGTTATATAAAAAGCTATTGCAAGGATTTTTTGAAATGAGCATTGAAATCAAGGCCCCCACTTTTCCTGAATCGGTTCAGGAGGGAACAATTGCAACCTGGCACAAACAGCCTGGTGATACTGTTTCCCGTGATGACCTTCTGGTCGATATTGAGACGGACAAAGTGGTGCTTGAAGTTGTCGCTCCTGCTAATGGTACTCTGGTAGAAGTGCTTAAAGCCGAAGGGGACGAAGTACTCAGCAATGAAGTCATTGCCCGCGTAGAGGCCGGAGAAGACGCAACGGTTGCCGATTCAGTGCCCACTGAACCGACCGCAACAGATGCATCAGCAGCAGAAGCGATAGCAAGCCCGGCCGCGCGAAAACTTGCGGATGAAAAAGGTATCAATCTGGCGGATGTAAAGGGTAGTGGAAAGGATGGTCGCATCACTAAAGAAGACATTGCTAATTACAGCCCTGCGGAGTTGTCGGCCGCGCCAGCGGCTGCCCCTGCTGCGGTAGCATCAGAGCCTGCTCAGGTGAGTGCTCAATCAAGCCCAGTTTTTTCTGCCACCACCACTGCTGGTGAACGCGTTGAGAAGCGAGTGCCAATGACGCGCATGCGCATGCGAATTGCCGAGCGTCTGCAAGAGGTGACGCAGAATACTGCCATGTTGACCACTTTTAACGAAGTGGATATGCACCGTGTGATTAATTTGCGTAGCCAGTTCAAGGCAGAATTTGAAAAAAGCCATAACGGAACCCGTCTGGGATTTATGGGCTTTTTTGTTCGTGCCGCAACAGAAGCTTTAAAACGGTTTCCCGCAGTAAATGCCTCTATTGATGGCTCGGATGTTGTATATCACGGTTATCAGGATGTGGGAGTTGCTGTATCAACTGAAAAGGGGCTGGTTGTTCCAGTACTTCGCGATGCAGACCAGATGAGTATTGCTCAGGTAGAAAGCACTATTGCCGAGTACGGCGCACGGGCTCGTGATGGCAAATTATCCATTGAAGAAATGACGGGGGGTACGTTCACGATAACCAATGGTGGCGTCTTTGGTTCTTTGCTGTCTACTCCTATTCTCAACCCCCCTCAAACCGCAATTCTGGGTATGCACAAAATTCAGGAGCGCCCGGTTGCCGAAAATGGACAGGTGGTTATCCGTCCTATGATGTATCTTGCTCTTTCTTATGATCACCGCTTGATTGATGGCAAGGAAGCAGTGCAGTTTCTAGTAGCCATCAAGGATATGATTGAGAATCCGGCTAAGATTTTACTCGAGATATAGTCGGTAATGGTTTGATTTTTCAGGTAAATTGTTATGAGCGATAAGTACGATGTAATAGTGGTTGGAGCGGGGCCTGCCGGTTATGTGGCAGCCATCCGGGCAGCTCAACTGGGATTAAAAACTGCCTGTATCGAGAAGTGGCGCGACAAAAAAGGTAATGGCGTGAACGGTGGCACATGCCTGAATGTCGGTTGTATACCGTCAAAAGCATTGCTTGATAGCTCCTATAAATATCATGAGACCTGTGCATCGTTGGGGACACATGGTATTAGCGTTAGTGATGTGAGCGTTGATGTGCCAACAATGATTGCTCGCAAAGAACAGATTATTACGCAGTTAACCGGTGGTATTGCGGGTTTGTTTAAGGCAAACGGTGTTACATCGCTATTTGGTACCGGGAAGTTAATTGCCGGGCGAAAAGTAGAATATACCGATCACAAGGGTAAAGAGACTGTTCTCGAAGCGGAAAATATCATTATTGCGACGGGATCAAGCCCCATTGATATTCCTGTTGCAAAGGTTGATGGTGATGTGATTATCGATTCTACAGGCGCTCTTGAACTGCAGGAAACCCCGAAACGCTTGGGCGTTATCGGTGCCGGTGTGATAGGCCTTGAACTGGGTAGTGTCTGGAATCGACTGGGCTCGAAAGTGGTTCTGCTGGAAGCTCTGGAAGACTTCCTGGCTATGATGGACAAGCAAATTGCTAAAGATGCCGGAAAAATATTCAAGAAGCAGGGGCTCGATATCCGCTTGGGTTGCCGTGTCACCGGTACAGAAGTAAAAGGCAAAGAAGTTGTCGTCACTTATCAAAATGCAGCTGGCGAAGAGTTACAGGAAACCTTTGACAAACTGATTGTTTGTGTTGGACGGCGCCCGTTCACGGAAGGGCTTCTGAGTGAAGATTGCGGTGTGCAACTCGATGAGCGCGGTTTTATTTTTGTTAATGATCAGTGTGCCACAAACGCTCCTGGAGTCTGGGCCATTGGCGATGTGGTACGTGGGCCAATGCTCGCGCACAAGGGCTCGGAAGAGGGCGTTATGGTTGCCGAACGTATCGTTGGGCAAAAAACGCAAATGAACTACGATGTTATTCCCAATGTGATTTATACACACCCGGAAATTGCTGCGGTTGGTAAAACGGAAGAGCAGCTAAAACAGGAAGGTATTGCCTATAACATTGGCGTATTCCCGTTTGTTGCCAGTGGTCGCGCACTGGCTGCGGACGAGACTGAAGGTATGGTGAAAATGATTGCCGATGCCGAAACAGACCGGATTCTCGGCTGCCACATTGTAGGTCCAAGCGCAGCTGATCTGGTTCAGCAGGTTGCCATTGCGATGGAATTTGGTTCCAGTGCGGAGGATATTGGTCTGACGGTATTTGGTCATCCAACCCTGTCAGAAGCTGTCCATGAAGCGGCCCTGGCCGTTAATGGCCATGCTATCCACATACCAAACCGGAAGAAACGAAAGTAATTTTGCTGAAAAGAGTCTGTTAAGCGCTGAAAGCGTGAAAAAAGAATCCAAAATACGGTAGAATTCGCCCCGCTATTTCCAGGCGCCTGAAAGCGGGGCGCATCTACACTTCTGTTCACTTAACTGATAGAGAATTGCTATGAATTTGCACGAATATCAAGGTAAACAGCTGTTCGCTCAATACGGACTGCCTGTTTCCAAAGGTATCGCCTGTGAAACAGCTGCCGAAGCTGTATCCGCAGCAAAAGAAATTGGCGGTGATATGTGGGTTGTTAAAGCCCAGGTTCACGCAGGTGGTCGCGGTAAGGCTGGCGGTGTCAAGCTGGTTAAAACCTCCGAAGAAATTGACGCTTTTGCGACAAAATGGCTTGGCCAGAATCTGGTGACTTACCAGACAGATGCCAACGGTCAGCCCGTTAGTCGCATTCTGGTTGAAACCTGCACGGATATAGCCAATGAGCTCTATCTGGGTGCAGTGGTGGACCGTTCTTCTCAGCGCATTGTTTTCATGGCTTCCACTGAAGGTGGTGTAGAAATTGAGAAAGTGGCTGAAGAAACGCCGGAAAAAATCCTCAAGGCTGAGATTGACCCCCTGACTGGCGCCCAACCTTATCAGGGCCGCGAGCTCGCCTTCAAGCTCGGTTTGAAAGGTGACCAAATCAAGCAATTTACCCAGATCTTTCTTGGTCTGGCTAAAATGTTTGAAGAAAAAGACCTGGCTCTGCTTGAAATTAACCCTCTGGTTATTACCGAAGAAGGCAATTTGCATTGCCTGGATGCAAAAGTTGTCATTGATGGCAACGCCATGTATCGCCACCCGGAACTGAAAGAATGGCATGACCCTTCCCAGGAAGATGCCCGTGAAGCACACGCTGCACAATGGGACCTCAACTATGTGGCACTCGAAGGCAATATTGGCTGTATGGTGAATGGTGCCGGGCTGGCAATGGGAACCATGGATATCGTTAAGCTTCATGGTGGGCAACCAGCAAACTTCCTTGACGTAGGCGGTGGCGCGACCAAAGAGCGCGTGATAGAAGCCTTTAAGATCATTCTTTCTGATGAGCGAGTGAAAGCCGTATTTATTAATATCTTTGGCGGTATTGTTCGCTGCGATCTGATTGCGGAAGGTGTTGTTGGCGCTGTTGAAGAAGTCGGGGTTACCGTGCCGGTTATTGTTCGCCTTGAAGGTAACAATGCCGAGCTGGGCTCAAAAGTATTGAAGGACAGCGGTTTGAATATTATTGCTGCCACCAGCCTGTCTGATGGTGCAGAGCAGGCAGTGAAAGCAGCAGGGGGCCAATAATGAGCGTTCTAATTAACAAAGATACTAAAGTTATCTGTCAGGGTTTTACCGGTGGTCAGGGTACCTTTCACTCAGAGCAGGCTCTGGCGTATGGCACTCAACTGGTGGGTGGTGTAACGCCGGGTAAGGGTGGCACAACGCATCTCGGACTGCCCGTGTTCAATACTGTCGCTGACGCCGTGCAGGCAACCGGCGCAACGGCTTCCGTTATTTATGTTCCGGCTCCTTTCTGTAAGGACTCAATCCTTGAGGCTGCTAATGCAGGAATAGAGCTGATCGTTTGTATTACAGAGCATATTCCGGTTATGGACATGCTCGTAGCCAAAAAGCGCTGCGACGAATTAGGCGTGCGTGTTATCGGGCCTAATTGTCCCGGTATTATCACACCTGGCGAATGCAAAATTGGCATTATGCCGGGCCATATTCACTTGCCAGGCAAGGTGGGTATTGTTTCGCGCTCAGGCACACTGACCTATGAGGCGGTTAAGCAGACTACGGATGCAGGCTTTGGGCAGTCAACCTGTATTGGGATTGGTGGTGACCCGATTCCAGGTACGAACTTCATTGATGCACTGGAAATGTTTGAAAAAGACCCTCAGACTGAAGCTATTGTGATGATCGGTGAGATTGGTGGTACTGCAGAAGAAGAAGCGGCCGCCTATATCAAGGATAACGTCTCCAAGCCTGTCGTTTCCTACATTGCAGGTGTTACCGCGCCAGCAGGTAAACGCATGGGGCACGCAGGCGCAATTATCTCAGGTGGTAAAGGTACTGCGGACGAGAAGTTTGCTGCGCTGGAAGCTGCTGGCGTTAAAACTGTTCGCAGTCTTGCGCACATCGGCGAAGGTCTGAAAGAGATTACAGGCTGGGCTTGATTCTCTTCCTTCACTAAATTTGGAAAGCGGCCATTAGGCCGCTTTTTTTTGCTAAAAAATCGGCTGGTTGCCACATGCCTGAAGAATAAGTTTCGGTATTAATACGACCCTAATGGCAGACTTTTTAAAGCCGGTATTATGCTCGTTAAATAAATTCGTCCAAAAAAAAAACTTTGACAAACATTAGGTATTTATTATATTAGATGTATCTAATATTTAGTTTGGCTAGATTATTCGGGTATGCGGACGTGATCAATAAGGAAATGTTGTTGTCATTAACCTTCGCCTGATTGCAATTAAAACGCCTTGGAGACTGTTGATATGAAGAAAATTGCTATTATAGGGGCGGGGGTTGGTGGTCTGCCAATGGCATATGAGTTGAGAGAAGCCCTTGGCGACAAACACCAAATAACGCTTATATCAGATTCCCCATCATTTCAATTTGTACCCTCCAACCCTTGGGTAGCGGTGGATTGGCGCAAACCTGAGGATATTTGTGTTGATCTGGAAGCGCCTTTAAGAAAAAAAGGTATCAATTTCAGTGCTGCTGGCCTAAAGAAACTCGATCCGGAAAATTGCGTTATTGAGCTTGGGGATGGCAACCATCTCAACTACGATTATCTGGTTCTCGCTACTGGCCCCCGTTTAGCCTTCGATGAAATTGAAGGTCTTGGTCCCGAAGGGCACACACAATCAATTTGCCATGTCGATCACGCCAAAAGCGCATGTAAAGCCTGGAAAGAGTTTGTTTCTAACCCGGGTCCCATTGTCGTTGGTGCTGCTCAAGGGGCTTCGTGTTTTGGCCCAGCTTACGAATTCGCCTTCATTATGGATGCCGATCTTCGGAAGCGGAAAATACGCGACAAAGTGCCTATGACCTATATATCGCCGGAACCCTTTATAGGCCACATGGGGCTGGATGGCGTTGGCGACTCGAAGACATTACTTGAAAGCGAATTCCGCGAGCGCCACATTAATTGGATTACCAACGCCAAGATTACCTCGGTTGAGAATGGCAATATGAATGTTGCCGAATGCGACGATCAGGGGAAAGAAGTGCGCCAGCACAACCTGCCTTTCAATTATTCCATGATTTTGCCAGCTTTTACCGGTATTAATCCATTGAGGGAAATTGAAGGCCTGGTTAATCCCAGGGGGTTTGTTATCGTTGATAAATACCAACGAAACCCGCAGTACCCCAATATTTTTGCTGTGGGGGTTTGCGTGGCAATCGCACCGCAAAAGCCAACGCCGGTGCCCTCTGGAGTACCAAAAACCGGCTATATGATCGAATCCATGGTTGCTGCTACGGTCACGAACATCGAAGCCGATATCGCTGGAAAAGCACCTTCCGCAGAAGCCACCTGGAATGCGATTTGCCTAGCCGATATGGGTGACACAGGTATCGCTTTTGTAGCATTGCCACAGATCCCGCCGCGTAATGTTACCTGGGCCAAAAAAGGCAAATGGGTACACCTGGCAAAAATCGGTTTTGAAAAATATTTTCTCCGTAAAGTTCGCAGCGGTAATACGGACCCTTATTATGAGCAGCAAATACTGAAAATGCTGGGTATTGAAAAACTTAAGCCCTGAGGTCTGTTAGTCACGTTGAGAGCGTAAGTTTCTTTCTATTGATCCTTGTCACAACAAGATGTCTTGATAGCCCGTCAATAGACGGGCTCTTTGTTTATCATAAACAACAAATACGGTCGCTGCGCTGCTTTTAACAGTAAATAATGGAGGGTGGACGCTTAGGGCGTCGTGCGCACAGATATGTGCGCCGATCTATATAATTGCGCATAATGTATATTATGTTAAATTAATAAAAAGCAGCTGAATCTTCATATGCAAATGAGACTTCAGGCGCTATAGGCTGTCTAACGCATCTGATACACTCTCCCCCTGATTTTTACGAGCCAAGGCACGGTTTATAGATGAAGCAAAAAAACAGATACTTCTATAAGAGCATGTTTGCAGTACTCGCTGTCACAACACTCTTTCTTAACGTTGTTGTGGCTGACGAGCAACAAAATATTTTGCCTACGGAAGCCCAGTCACGCACAACCATCGAAATCATTGACCGCCTTGGCGTTATGCATTACCGGGACCAGGCTTTAAATGACGATCTCTCCCGTAATCTGCTTGAGCAATACGTGGACAAGCTTGACCCTTCAAAGAGCTATTTCACACAGTCTGATATTGATTTTGTTCAAAAATGGTCAACTTCTCTGGAC
Source organism: Pseudomonadales bacterium (assembly GCA_024234435.1). NCBI lineage: Bacteria > Pseudomonadati > Pseudomonadota > Gammaproteobacteria > Pseudomonadales > Pseudomonadales bacterium. The sequence goes on along the minus strand of JACKOF010000001.1, from coordinate 1,141,805 downwards.
GACATGCTGAAACAAGGTGATTTATCTGTTGGTTTTGAGATTTACAATTTATATCGCACAAGAGCTTCCGAGCGCTTGCAACGTAATCTCGAATTGCTTGAGAGTGACTACATTTTTGATTTCGATCAGGATGAAACCATAAATCTGGACCCTGAATCCCGTACGTGGGCACTTTCTATGCACGCAGCTGATGATTACTGGCGCAAAAGAATCAAAGACAGCCTTATTCGTCTGATTATCAATGATAAAAATCCTGAAGAAGCTCGTGAATTACTTGTAAAGCGCTACAAAACCCTGGAAAGTCAGTTTGCTCAGAGAAATTCTGAAGATGTTTTTGAGGCTTTTATTAACTCCTTTACTAGCCTCTACGACCCACACACAAGCTATTTTTCGCCCAGCACTATGGAAAATTTTAAAATCGCCATGTCTTTGTCCCTCGAAGGCATTGGTGCCGTGCTTCAGCACGAGGATGAACATACAAAAGTTGTGAGCGTGGTCCCCAAGGGGCCAGCAGATAAGCAGGGTATTTTACAACCGGGTGATAAAATTACCTCCGTCGCTCAGGATGATGAGGACTTTGTCAACGTGATTGGCTGGCGTCTTGATGACGTTGTCAAACTGATTCGAGGCCCTAAAGACTCGATCGTTCGGCTTGAAGTGATTCCTGCCAAGGGTGATGCCAGCTCATCAACCATCATTTCGATTGTCAGAGACAAAATACAGCTGGAGGAACAGGCGGCTCAGTCAAAGGTGATTGAAGTTCCCGCTGCTGATGGCCAGGTTCATCGTTTTGGCGTCATAGAAGTACCAACGTTTTACATGGATATTGAGGCTTACCAGAAAGGTGATCTCAATTTCACCAGTACCAGCCGTGATGTTCAACGTTTGATCGATGAACTCTCTGCACAGGACATTGACGGGCTTTTGCTGGATTTGCGTAACAATGGCGGTGGTTTTTTGCATGAAGCAACAATGCTGACAGATCTTTTTATCGACCCGGGTCCAGTAGTGCAGGTGCGGCATGCAAAACAGCGTATCTCACGTCACCAACGGTCGCGCAACCGCGCCTATTACTCCGGCCCTCTTGTTGTACTCATCAACCGGTTGAGCGCTTCTGCTTCCGAAATATTTGCAGGAGCTATACAGGACTATCAGCGCGGGCTGGTAATTGGAACTCAGAGTTTCGGTAAAGGCACAGTTCAGTCTACATCTGATGTATACGAAGGTATGATCAAGTTGACGGAATCAAAATTTTATCGTGTGTCCGGTGGCAGTACCCAGCATCGAGGGGTTATCCCTGATGTTGCACTCCCCGCCCTGTTTGATAAGGATGAAGTTGGCGAAAGTAACCAGAAGACTGCCCTTCCCTGGGATGAAATTAACCCTGTACCTCATCGTAAATATGCCAACACCACTCATCAGGCAGCCATTCTTCAAGGTCTTCATAACTCGCGCCTCGAGTCAGACCCGGACTTACTTCACTTGACCAGAGAATTATCACTAGCCAAATCACAGAAAAATAAAAAGGTACTTAGCCTGAATCTTGATCAGCGCAGAAAGGATAAGGAGAAATATGAACAAGAGCTCCTCGACCTTGAGAATGCTCGTCGTAAAGCCAAACAGTTACCTTTGCTTGATAGCTATGCAAAATGGCGTGAGGAGCGCGATCAGAATACCGAAGAGGAAGAGCCATTAGCAGATGGTGACCCCATTCTTTTTGAAGCTGGGCATGTCTTTTCTGATTACTTGAGACTCGGTCAGCAGAGTCCTCCGGCGCTGGTTAAGGGTGTTCCATAAGTTCACAGGCTTGGTAAAGCAAGATATGAAGATTGTTTCTTTCAATGTTAATGGTCTTCGTGCTCGGTTACATCAGCTCGAAGCAGTTATAAACAAACACGCTCCGGATATTATAGGCCTCCAGGAGACAAAGGTTGATGATGATCAGTTTCCTGCGGGAGCGATTGAGTCACTTGGATATGGAGTCATCTATCATGGCCAGAAAGGACATTATGGTGTTGCCCTGCTCTATCGGCTCAAACTTTGTGAGAGCATGTGTGGTTTTCCCGATGATACTGATGGCGAGCAACGAAGACTGGTTGCTGGCCTGTTTGAATACAACGGTGAAAAAATTCGGGTAATCAACGGCTACTTCCCGCAAGGTGAAAACAGGGACCACCCTGAAAAATTTCCTAATAAAGCAAAGTTCTATGCAAAACTCGGCCAGTATTTGAGTCGATACTGTGATACCAAAGAGCAGTTGTTAATTATGGGTGATATGAATATCGCCCCGCAGGATGCTGATATTGGTATCGGCCTTGACAATATGAAGCGCTGGCTTCGAACAGGGAAATGCTGTTTTCTCCCAGAAGAACGAGAGTGGTTTCAAGGGCTGATCAGCTGGGGATTGACGGACACCTTTCGCCATTTCAATCCAGAGAACCGCCAGGATTTTAGTTGGTTTGATTATCGCAGCAGGGGTTTTGAACAGGATCCAAGACGTGGCTTGAGAATTGATTTACTGCTAGCGTCAGATTCTTTGCTTGAAAAGGCCTCTGATTCCGGTATTGACTACGAAATAAGGGCCATGGACAAACCATCAGACCATTGTCCTGTATGGCTTGATATAAAAGCCTAGGGAGCCTCAAAATAATGGGCTAATGTATCTACCGCTCGACTATTCAAATGTAACCTAGATCAAAACATTTCTGTCAACGAATCCCCTGCTTTGCCGTTAATAGCCAAAGAGAGATATTTTTGTGCCAATTAAACTCGAACTGTTGAGAAAATTGAGGGATCGGAAGATGAATAAGTTTATTCTGCCCAGTCTGATGTTCATTATATTCATGGCCGCTGCCAGCACGTCTCTGGCCGACGACAGGCATCATTATCGGAATGACTATATAACACACTATAGGACATACGATGATCGTCACGTCCATAATCATGACAGACACCGTCATAATTATGAGCACAAACACAGAAGGCATTATACGAGCCACGAGCACCGCCATTATCGAGCTCATAGAGTGCACCATTATGATAGTAGCAATGATTACTGGAAGTTTGTCGGTGGCCATATTTTGCTTAACGAGATGCTGTACCATGGGCATGTACATGATCGTTATTGCAGGCACTAGTCTTATTGCCTGAGATCTTGATCGATGAAACATCAACTTGTCTTATCAAGCCATGATACTTACAGTCTGAGGAGCAGACCTCTGGATCAACATGCACTGAATAGCTTTCTCAAAACAATCGAGAGGAGAGCTTATAGAATGGCGTTGGTTAGCGTTGGCAATAGTGACGACGCTCTGGATGTGGTGCAAGAAGCCATGATGCAGTTGGCATCTCGTTACGCAAAAAAGCCCTGCGATGAGTGGAAACCACTGTTTTATCGTATTCTTCACAACAAAATCAATGACCTGCACCGACGCAATAAAGTACGCAACAGATTTAGAGGCTGGTTAAAAGGGTATCAAGACCAGAATGACAACGGAGAAAATCATGAAGACCCTTTTCAAGTAGCTCCTGATCCGACAGGTATTTCTCCGGAAAGCCAGCATGAAAACAGGCAGCAGATTGAAATACTGGAATCGGCTTTGCGCAGACTTCCTGGTCGCCAACAACAGGCATTCATGTTGCGCTGCTGGGAAGGACTATCAACTACAGAGACGGCCCATACTATGCAGTGCAGCGAAGGTAGCGTAAAAACCCATTACTCCCGTGCGCTTCACACACTGCGAAATATTCTTGAAAACAGTGGTGATTACCGAGGTAACAATCATGAGTGAATTCGAAACACATGCTCGTAACCTGCTTCGAGAATCCGAGCAAATCATGGATCAGCAAACCGCACAGCAGCTCAACGAAAGGCGCTTGAACGCACTGAATAGTACGGTCACTCGCAGCTCACCTATTCCAAGTTTTCTGTTGCCTGCAGCTGGTATGGCTTTAGCGTCGTTTGCCGCAATCATTTTGATTGTTTCCCCGCTTAACAAGCAAAATAGCAGTATTGAAGATGAGGCATTCCTGAGTGAAGGAATAGAGATTTACGAAGACCTGGACTTTTACCAGTGGCTGGCAGAGGATGAAACCCGTTTACGAGGTTAATTTTATGAGTATCAGCGGGCACATCTTGCGCGATTTAATCTGGTCTGTAACAGTCTCTATAATTGTCATTATGACTGCTTATAGTGGCCAGGCCATGGCAGAATCGCGTTCGATAGTGTTTGGCCCACCTTCACATGCTCGTTCTTCTGACCTGATATTCTTTGCAGAGCATCAACACCGTCGTTTTGAAGAATTGCCTCCTGAGCAGCAGGAGCATATTCGTAAAAGGCGGGAAAAGTTTGAATCCCTTTCCCCTGAAGAAAGGGAAAAAATACGTCGGGCTCGAGAACGCTTCCGCAACCTTTCTCCAGAACAACGCGATAAACTTCGGGAAAAATGGAAAAAAATGACCCCGGAACAGCGTGAGGCGCTCAAAAGGGATAAGCGTGAAAAACAGCGCTACCGTTCTGACTGGACATAAACTCTAGGAGCAATCGTAAAAAAAACCGGCACGGAAAATATTTACCGTGCCGGTTTATTAATTGGAATTAACCAGTTACAGCTGGGCAGTTAGCTCTGGCACAGCCTCAAACAGGTCCGCCACCAATCCATAATCAGCCACCTGAAAAATAGGTGCTTCTTCGTCCTTATTAATCGCCACAATTACTTTGCTGTCTTTCATTCCGGCCAAATGCTGAATTGCACCTGAAATGCCCACAGCGATATACAGGTTTGGGGCGACAATTTTACCGGTCTGACCAACTTGTAAATCGTTAGGCACAAAACCGGCATCGACAGCAGCTCGCGAAGCGCCAACAGCGGCACCCAGTTTGTCAGCAAGTGCTTCAAGAATGGCAAAGTTCTCACCGCTGCCCATACCGCGACCACCGGAAACGACAATATCGGCCCCGGCCAGATCAGGACGATCGGATTGAGCCAGCTCTTCGCCAACAAAGGTTGAAACACCCGCATCATGAACGCTGCCAACAGCTTCAACAGTAGCAGAACCACCTGTTGCGGCGGCCGCATCAAAAGCTGTACCACGCACTGTGATGACCTTGATAGGACAACTGCTTTGAACTGTGGCGATAATATTGCCTGCATAAATCGGACGCTTGAAAGTGTCGGTACTTTCAACACTGATAATGTCCGAAATAGCCTGTGAATCGAGCAGTGCTGCGGCACGGGGCGCAACGTTTTTACCATTGGTCGTCGCCGGAAATAGCACATGACTGTAGCCCGCAGCTACCTCAGCAATCAAGGGCGCCGTGTTCTCGGCCAACATGTGATCGTAAGCGGCATTATCAGCAGACAAAACCTTACTCACACCTGAAACTTGTGCAGCTTCGTTTGCAGCACCGCCGCAGTTGCTGCCAGCCACCAGCACATCAATATCACCTCCGATCGCTTGCGCAGCGGTAATAACATTCAGGGTTGCAGCATTAAGGGATTCATTGTTGTGTTCAGCAATTACAAGAATACTCATCAGATCACACCTGCTTCATTTTTCAGTTTATCGACCAGCTCGGCAACATCGGCCACTTTAATGCCTGCCTGGCGTTCAGCCGGTGGCTCAACTTTCAAGATGGTGACACGAGGAGCAGTATCAACCCCCAGATCTGATGGCGAGGTAATATCCAGGGGTTTCTTCTTCGCTTTCATAATATTTGGCAATGAGGCGTAACGCGGCTCATTAAGACGCAAATCCGTAGAAATAATTGCCGGTGTATTCAGGCTGACTGTTTGCAGGCCGCCATCTACTTCGCGAACTACATTTATTTTGTCGCCCTGAACGTCAATTTTAAAGGCATTGGTTCCCTGCCCATAACCTGTCAACGCACCCAACATTTGCGGCGTCTGGTTGTTATCTCCGTCAATGGATTGCTTGCCCATCAAGACAATGGCAGGTTGCTCGTTATCGCATACCGCTTTGAGGCATTTTGCAATGGCTAACGGCTCAAGCTCATCGCCTGTTTCAACATGAATCGCACGGTCGGCACCCAAAGCCAAGGCTGTTCTCAGCTGCTCTTGAGCTTTTGCTGGCCCAATGCTGACCGCGACAACTTCGGTTGCTGTACCGGCTTCTTTAAGACGCACCGCTTCTTCTACGGCAATTTCACAAAATGGGTTGATAGACATTTTTGCATTGCCCAAATCAGCGCCGGAACCGTCGCTCTTTGGCCTTACCTTGACGTTGTAGTCCACAACGCGCTTGACAGCTACAAGTACTTTCATGGAGGACCTTTAACCTAATTAAACGTTAAAACAAAGCTGCGAACAGCCGCTCTTTTTCAAGGAGCGTATTCTGCCCATACGTGTAAGACAAATCAAGTTGAGAACAACTCAATGGCGACCAGTTGGTCACCCGCAACATAGCTTTCAGGTGTCTAAATAGTTAGAATGAGCAACTATTCGCATACTAATTATCATGAACAGGAGACAGTCTGTGGAACGAGAATATATGGAGTACGACGTTGTCATCGTCGGGGCTGGTCCAGCCGGACTATCTGCAGCATGCAGGTTACGTCAGCTCAATGAAGAGTTGAGTGTTTGTGTTGTCGAGAAAGGCTCTGAGGTTGGTGCTCATATCTTGTCCGGTGCGGTTTTTGAACCTACAGCACTGAATGAACTTTTTCCCGACTGGAAGGAAAAAGGCGCTCCGTTAAATACGGAAGTTACAGCTGACGATATTTATGTACTTAAGAAAGACAGCGGCATAAAAGTCCCGGGGGTTTTTGTGCCCAGCACTATGCACAATGAGGGTAATTATATTATCAGCCTTGGCAACTTTTGCCGTTGGTTGGCTGAGCAAGCTGAAAACCTGGGGGTAGAAATATTCCCTTGTTTCACCGCCGCAGATGTTCTCTATGATGACAACGGCGTCGTCAAAGGCGTTATTACTGGAGACATGGGGGTTGGCCCAAATGGTGAGGAAAAAGAGGGGCTGTACACTCCCGGCATGGAGTTGAGGGCCAAATACACGCTGTTTGCTGAAGGTTGCCGCGGCCATCTCGGGAAACAGCTGATTGCCAAATACAGCCTCGACGCAGGAAAAGAACCACAACACTACGGTATAGGAATCAAAGAGTTATGGTCAATACCTAAGGAAAAACATCAACAAGGTTTGGTTGTTCATACAGCAGGCTGGCCTCTGAGTGAGAGTGGCTCTGCAGGTGGAAGCTTCCTCTATCATATTGAAGACAATCAAGTGGCCATCGGTATGATTACCGATCTATCCTACTCAAACCCCCATCTCAGCCCTTTTGACGAGTTCCAGCGCTACAAACATCACCCGGTTGTTGCCCAGTATCTGGAAGGCGGAGAACGGATTTCCTATGGTGCCAGAGCACTTGTGAAAGGTGGGCTGCAATCACAACCCAAAATGACTTTTCCGGGTGGCTTGCTCATAGGTGATGACGCTGGCACCCTCAATTTTGCTAAAATTAAAGGTTCTCACACTGCAATGAAGTCAGGCATGATCGCTGCTGAAACTGTTGTGAAAGCCATCAAGAACGGAACCGAAGGTGCTGAGCTAACCGATTACACAACGGCATACGAAAACAGCTGGGCCTGGAAAGAGTTGCATATGCAGCGCAACTTTGGTCCGGCTCAACACCGCTGGGGCAATATAGTCGGCTCAGCCTATGCCTTTATCGACATCAACATTTTCCGCGGTAAACTGCCTTGGACCTTATCCGATCCGAAACCGGACCATGCTGCTCTCAAGCCGGCCGCTGAGTGCAAGCCTATCAATTACCCGAAACCGGATGGGAAATTGAGTTTTGACAAGCTGTCATCTGTCTTCCTGTCAAATACCAACCATGAAGAAGAGCAGCCTTGTCACTTGAAACTGACTGATCCGAATATTCCGATCAGCCAGAATTTACCGATGTATGACGAGCCTGCGCAGCGCTATTGCCCTGCCGGGGTTTATGAAGTCATTGAAGAGGACAATGGCAGCAAACGGTTTCAGATCAATGCTCAGAACTGTGTGCACTGTAAAACCTGTGACATTAAAGACCCTGCGCAAAACATTACATGGGTGGTTCCGGAAGGTGCTGGCGGCCCTAATTACCCGAATATGTAAAAAGGTCAGTCTCTGCAGAGCATAAAAAAAGGGGGTTAATACCCCCTTTTTGTTTTGCTTAAGCAAGCCGCATTAACCTATCAAGAACTCACACCCCATACTGGTCACTGAATATCGCTGTTCACCCTCAACAGAGACTTCTGTAGCTAACTCTGACAATTGGTAGTACACCGATCGGCTAATTTTAGCTTCCAGATTGCGCCGTACCAGCAAATAGGGAGATGGCTCATTACTCTGTCGGTTTATGACCACTCGAATGGGGTTTTTTTCACTCACCAGCACAATATCGTCAGTAAATGTTGTCATCACAATGCTTTGATTTCCCTGGTAACTGTCGATTTGACAGCTGGTTACCAGCAATGGCGCATCTTCAACCGTGATTTGCCATTTTTCCACGGGGGTAACCAGAAAATAATCATCCCCTTCCCGCTTCAGAATACTGGCGAACAGCTTCACCAGAGGCTGGCGCTGAAAAACACTGCCTTCGTGAACCCAGGAGCCATCACGTCTGATAACAAGGTCCATTCGTCCACTCAGAGGGGGCGTCCAGGCTTCAACAGGAGGTAGTGACTTTACAGGCAACTCGCCAGCTGTCAGTTCGTCGACCAGTCGTTGAAAGGCGTCTTTGGCAGTTTTCAAATTATGGAGAGCCTGCTGTTTTTAATTGCCCGCGATTGCCCATGGTAATGCCAATATTGGTGAGAAAATCAAGCAATTGTTCTTTGTCATCAATCAGACTGGCAAAGCTGCTGTTAAAATAGACTTCAACCGCACCCTTGGCGAGAGCCCAGCAAGCAAGATAATGGAAGTGTGGCGGTACATCTTCCAACACACCCTTGGCGATGAGTGTCTCTGTTGTGGCGTTGAGCGCATTGATGTTGGAGAGCCTTAATTTGTTTAATTCATCCATTTGTGCCTTTACCTGAGGATCTCCCTGAAGCCGCACTTCCAACTGCTGTACTAACCGATCTACAGCGGGGTTTTCAAGTCTTGCCCGGAAATACGCCCGTGGTGTCGCGCCGGAGTCGCCACGCTCTGAAGCATCAATACCCGCTCTTAACTTGGCAGAAATATTCTGCTCATAATTGAGAATAATGCTCATCAGAATTTCTGTTTTGGTTAGAAAATGCTTGTAGACGGTGCCCTTTCCTACGCCTGCTTCCTGAGCAATTGCCGACACGGTGACATTATCCACACCCCGTTGTAGGAGCAGCCTTAAACTTGCATCGATAATACGTTGCTCACGATCAAGAAATCGCTTTTTTTTCTCTCTTATTCTATCTGCGGCAGAAATGGACGAATTGGACATGTATTTGATCCGGAACCTGTAAGTCTGTTCGGACTAACCATTCTCTAACGAATACCAAAAAGGTGTCAATGGTCATATTCAGATGGATGAAGAATAGTTGCCGATATTAACCATAAGCAGACAGAAAAGAGGTGGGTGATGGACAGCGTCGAACGGATTGATATAATTCCGCCGGTTATTTTTATGGTTACTGTCGGTGTGTAGCGCAGCCTGGTAGCGCACTTCCTTCGGGAGGAAGGGGTCGGAGGTTCAAATCCTCTCACACCGACCAGATAAAGCCAATTGCCGCTCCCGTTTGTGGGAGCAAGATTCAGTTTTTAAGCCTTTGGTCTCGCATCCAGATTCCCACCACCAGCAAAGCCAGTAGACTTACTGCAGAGCCTAGATCATATGCCCAGGTTGGCTCAATATCCCAGATGATTCCACCGAGTAAAGAGCCTGAGGCGCCTCCTGCGCCAAAACTGACACCACTATAAATAGCCTGCCCTTTCCCCTGATGGGCTGGTTCAAATAGTCGCCTGACACACTCAATTGCAGACGCATGGAATGTGCCAAAAGTAAAGGCATGTAATAGCTGGGCAATTAACAAAAGCCAGAGGAATTCGGCGAAATGCCCAATCAGGAACCAGCGAACAGTGGCCATGAGCAGGCTGAATAGCATAATCTGTCTGACGCCTATTCTTGGCAACAAACTGTGCATGGCAAGAAAAACCAACACTTCAGCAGCTACTCCAACAGCCCATAAAAACCCGATCGATACCCGACTGTATCCTTCCGCCTCAAGGTGAATACTGAAAAACGAATAATAGATACCATGCGCCAGTTGCAAGAGGAATCCGCTAACTAAAAACGCCAGCAATGCAGGGTGGAAGCATGCCTTAAGGAAATGTGTGGCGGGTTTTTGCTGCTCAAAGTGTGTTGGCGCGGGGATAATCATGCTACTGAGCCAGATTGATGCCAGCAGCAGCGTTCCCACAACAGGAAGGCTGCCTATTCTGCCCTCATCAAACCACCAGCCAGCAATCAGAACAGCGAGAATAAAACCCACGGAGCCCCATAAGCGGATATGACTATAGGTTTCCGGGCGATGAGAAAGATAGCTGACTGTGATGGTTTCATGCTGGGGTAACACCGCATTCCAGAAAAAGCTGTAACTGGTCATAACGAACAATAACGGCCAGAAACTCTGACTAATAAACAACCCCATGAAACTGACTGTAGCCAGCAGACAGCCGAGGCGAATAATAGTGAGGTGCCTGCCGGTGTGATCGGCCAGCCAACCCCAGATACTGGGTGCAAAAACCTTGGTGGCCATGGGAATTGAGAGCAGCACGCCAATATCAGCGCTGGTATAACCTAAGGACTTCAGATATAACGACCAATAGGGGAATGTCGCCCCCAGCAGCGCAAAAAAACAGAAATAAAACCCGGATAAACGCCAGTATGGAACAGCTGCAGGCGGGCCTGAGTAGAACTTCAAGGCATCTTTCAACTTAATCGCCGGTCAACTATCTGCTAACGCCTGCAGGAATCGGGGATAAGCCGCTGTTCACCCCTGCATTCTGGGCACGGTGACGAAGCACGTGATCCATCAGCGTAATGGCCAACATCGCTTCGGCAATAGGTGTCGCACGAATACCCACGCAGGGGTCATGGCGACCGGTTGTGACCACGTCTACAGGGTTGCCACTGGTGTCAATTGATTTACCCGGAATACGCAGGCTTGAGGTGGGCTTCAGGGCTATATGCGCAATAATGGTCTGACCGGAAGAAATCCCTCCCAGGATGCCGCCGGCATTGTTAGAAAGGAAACCTTCCGGCGTCATTTCATCCCGATGTTCGGTGCCCTTTTGCACCACTGAATCAAAACCTGCCCCAATCTCGATACCTTTAACGGCATTAATACTCATTAAACTGTGGGCAATCTCGGCATCAAGGCGATCAAAAATCGGCTCACCCAGCCCGGTCGGTACATTGCTAGCCTGCACTGTAATTTTTGCACCAACGGAGTTACCCTCTTTGTTCAAGGCCTGCATGTAAGTTTCCATTTCGGACACTTTATTCGGGTCGGGGCAGAAAAATGGATTCTTTTCAATTTCGTCCCAAACCACCTGTTCAGCCTTTATCGGACCAAGCTGTGAAAGGTAACCGCGCACTTCGATGCCCAGCGTTTTCAAAAACTTCTTGGCAATAGCGCCTGCTGCCACCCGCATCGCTGTTTCTCTGGCAGAAGAGCGCCCACCACCACGGTAGTCACGAAAACCGTATTTCTGATGGTAGGTGTAATCCGCATGAGCAGGACGGAACAGATCCTTAATATCGGAATAGTCCTTGGAGCGTTGGTCGGTATTTTCAATCAAAAGCCCAATGGGGGTTCCTGTTGTTTTACCTTCAAATACGCCTGAAAGAATTTTCACCTCATCCGCTTCGCGGCGTTGGGTGGTATAGCGCGATTGCCCCGGCTTCCGCCGATCAAGATCTACCTGCAAATCCTCTGCCGAAATTTCCAGTCCGGGAGGACAACCATCTACCACACAACCAAGTGCGGGGCCGTGGCTTTCTCCAAAGCTGGTGACGGTAAATAGTTTACCAATCGTATTGCCAGACATAGTTTTCTCTCATTAAACCCTAGCGGTTATTATACGGAATTATTGTGGGTGATTGTGCAGGTTCTACCCTTAACTTGTCAGTTTTGGCGCAAGTCTTTAAACCAGAATAACGTAGATTTATCAGCCGTGATTATTCAATTAGTGCAAAAAGACCCTGACAGATGATCGAAGAACCATCTGTATCGCATTTGTGGTATCGCGCTATAACGCCAATTGTTGGTCAGAACAACCTCGGGAACGTTGTTAACAACCTGCCAGTTCTTCTTTTGTTAAATAAAATACACCGTGGCCACCGCGTTCAAATTCGAGCCAGGTAAACGGCAATTCCGGGAACAGTTTATCCAGTGCTTGCCAGGAGTTGCCAACCTCCGCTATCAGTGTTCCGCCGTCGTTCAGGTACCTGCCCGCTTCTGAAAGCAATCGTCGGGTAAAATCCAGCCCGTCGGTGCCGGATCCGAGGCCTATTGCGGGCTCATGTCGGAATTCGTCGGGCATTGACGCGAGATCTTCTGCATCGACATAAGGCGGGTTTGAAACAATCAAATCAAACTTATGGTTTGTCAAACGTTCAAACAGGTCAGACTGCAATGTACTCACCCGTGCGCTGCAACCATGATCTCCGATATTGATATTGGCAACGGCCAGCGCATCGCCCGAAATATCACTGAGTACAACCTGTGCTTCCGGAAAAGCGTAGGCGCAGGCTATACCGATGCAACCACTGCCAGTACACAGATCAAGAATATGCTTCGGTGATTCAAGGAGCCACGGAGAAAACTGCTGCTCGACCAGCTCGGCCAGTGGTGATCTGGGCACCAGTACACGCTCGTCAACATAAAACGGTAAACCGGCGAACCAGCCGCAATTGGTGAGGTAAGCCAAGGGAATTTTCTCATCGATGCGGCGCGCAACAAGTGCTTTTACAGCCTCTGTCTGAGTGTGAGTTACCTGTTGAGTCAGGACCTCATTGCCTGAATAAAGGGGTAACTGCAAAGCGTACAATACCAGTTGGACGGCTTCATCCCAGGGGTTGTCTGTACCATGCCCGAAAAAAAGCTCAGCCTTATCAAACTGATACTCCACCCACTGGAGTAAATCTCCTATGGTGTTTACATTATCCACCGTCATCGCAGGCCACACCGTTGACAAAAAGGTAATTGTAACGACTATTGGCTGACCAGCGTTACACTACTGGAGAAAATTCTTTACGTTTATTATCGACTCGCGTAGATTGACCGGTTTTTACAATTTCAAAACAAGAACGGATAAGAGTGGCTATTGTGGATATTGAAGAAACCTATTTTGCCAAAATCATTGAAAGCTGTGGTGAAGACTTGGCACGCCCTGGCCTTGAAGATACACCAGCAAGAGCCAAAAAAGCCTTTGATTTCTTAACTCGTGGTTACCATCAGAATGTAGATGATGTGATCAATGGCGCTCTCTTCCCCTCTGATTCAAATGAAATGGTGATTGTGCAGAATATCGAGTTGTATTCTCTGTGTGAACATCATCTACTGCCATTTGTAGGTAAGTGCCACGTTGGTTATATTCCGCAAGGCAAGGTTCTCGGGTTGTCAAAGATTGCCCGTATTGTCGATATGTACGCCCGCCGACTGCAGATTCAGGAAAAGTTGGTTACACAAATAGCCCATACCATAGAGGAAGTGACCGACGCATTAGGTGTGGCGGTAATAGTGGAAGCCAAACATATGTGCATGATGATGCGCGGAGTTGAAAAGCAGAATTCTGTCATGAAGACCTCGGCCATGCTTGGCGCATTTCGCAAAAACCAGGCAACGCGCAGTGAGTTTTTGTCGCTAATTAACTGTTAGGCCATAAAATAGTTGATGGCCTTTGCAACAGCGTCGGCTGACTCTTCCATATGCAGGTGGTGCCCACCGGGCAACACCATTTCTTCACATTTTTTGATGAGAGGAAACAGTGGTACGGTGAACTGGGATGTCGCTTTTCTCAGTCCGTCTGCCCCCATGCAGAGCAATGTTGGACATTGCACATGCTGTAAAAATGCCTTGGCATGATCTGATCCCAGCTTAATATCCGAGGCATGTTTCAGACGTGGATCTGCGTGCCAGTAAAACCCCTGCTCCGACGCGCTCAAACCCCGCGTTGCCAGTTGGGTGGCGGCTTGTTCAGAAAGAGCCAAGCGACCTGCTAGTCGACTGGCAATGGCTTGTTCTGACGACCTGTAATAACGCCGGGTTTTCAGCGGCTGCAGTCTTTGAAGGGTTGCCTTTCTCAATTGTTCAGGAGCCTGTTCGGGTTCCACAGTATCAGGCCCCAATGTATCGATCAGCACCAGTTTGCTGATTCGCTCAGGAAGGGTGCCGGCAGCAATAGCACTTATAATGGCGCCTCTGGAATGACCTATTAATGCAAACTGCTCCCACCCTTGCTGATCAGCAACACTGAAAATTTCCGGCACATCCTGCCAGATATTGTAAGATGAATCGGGTGAACGAAAATCACTGAAACCGTGTCCAGCCAAGTCCAGTGCAATAAGATGAATGTTACCAAACTGCGGAGCCATAGCGTCAAAACTGGCGCAATTATCCAGCCAGCCGTGCAAGGCAATAGCGGGCCTACCCTCGGGATTACCCCATTGGCGCCCCGCCAACTTCAATCCGGCAACCGTGATACTGATTTCGTCGCCATTAAATTGTTGAGCGTTCAGCGTTTTGATCATTATGGGCAATCCAGCCATCGCAGGGAGGCGCAACCCCGGCCGAAAGCAATCAAATCAAGGTGCGCCAGACAGCTTGTACCCATAGCCATACCCGCACTCTGCTGGTCTGTCAGATAGTTCAACATTTGACCAACCAGTGGCTGATGACTGACAAAAAGGACGACATCAGCGTTCAGGTTATCCATAAACGCCTCCACTGCCTGAATACGGCTTTCCGAGCGGAGGCAATCATGAAACAGCACCTCAGCACTAACAGGAAGCGATTGTTCTAACACTGCAAGTGTTTCTCGCGCTCTGCGAACAGGACTGCAAACAATCAGAGGAACGGCTGCCAATTCGGTAGCGTGGCGCTCCGCAATACGCAGCGTCTCGGTACGACCGACAGCAGATAGGCAGCGCTCCCGTTTCAGCGCGTTATAGGGGGCATCACCGTGACGAAGAATGTAGAGCTGCACGGGCTAGCGCTTATCACTACTGTTATCACCACCATCTGCATCATTATCAGCTTCGGTATTGGCGCCATTTGTTTTATCTGAGCTTTCAGCAGTTTCATCGACGTCTACTATTTTACCCTCAACCGGTTTTTCTACTGATGTGGCAGCCGTGAAGGTAGGAATATCGTCTGCTTTTCCAGCGGTCTCCGTCGCGACAATAATTTCCGGCTGTGCTTTTTCATCAATCTCTGGCCAGTCTGAAAATGGAAAGGGTTTTTCGTCGCTATTAAATGTCAGGTACAACAAGGCTTGTAGTGACCATTTTGCAACCCCCTGCCCCAGGTTTCTGAGATTGTTATTGTCTTGCCCGGCAATAAGTACCATTAAAAACTGCAAAATGGCAACGACCCAGATTACCATCCTGGCAACAGCCAGAAGCAACCCAAAGAGAATCATATATAGCAATCTGATCCAGGTGTCGATATTGGTTATATTGGTTTTTGTATTCTGTTCCATGGTAAAACCTCCCGCCTGTTATCCGGCAATAAACTCTACATCGTTAGTTTGTTCTGCCAACATCAAGTCGTGCAAAACCGCTTTGATCGATTTCCCCTCAAACATCGTGTTATACAAAGCATTTACCAGCGGCATATAGATGCCCAGCTGCTCGGCCCTGGCTTTGATTATTCGAGTGGTGTTGACGCCTTCAGCCACTTGCCCTACTTGCTCGATGGCCTGCTCCAGAGTTAAGCCCTGACCTAATGCATAGCCTATCTGATAGTTGCGACTAAGCGGTGAAGTACAACTGACGAATAAGTCGCCTACCCCTCCAAGCCCCAAAAATGTCATCGGATTCGCCCCCAACTTAGCGGCGTAACGGCTCATTTCAGCGAGACTGCGAGTAATCAACACGCTGATCGTGTTCTGGCCCATATTCATTGCTGCTGCAATTCCGGCAATGATAGCGTAAATATTTTTCAGTGTTCCTGCCAACTCTACTCCAAAGGGGTCGTGGCTGGCATAGACCCGGAAATACGGGCAGCTTAGCAGATGCTGAATCTCCGAACAGAGCTCGGAATCCTTGCTGGCAACAACTGTCGCCGTAATTTGCTGCTGCGCAATTTCTCGCGCAAGATTCGGGCCGCTGATCAGGCCGATTCGGGTCTTCGGCAGCTCTTCGTGAAGAATTTCGGTCATCAATTTGCAGGTTTCACTCTCAATGCCCTTTGCGGCGCTGATAACCAGTGTATGTCCGGCCAGGTACTGTGACGACTGACGGGCAAGTGGGCGATAGGCCTTACTGGGGACAGAGAAGAATACAATATCTGCACCCGTCAGTGCCGTGGCTAAATCGGCCGTAATTTCCAAATGGCTGTTGAGAGTCACACCCGGCAGATAAAGGCTGTTTTCGCGGGTTTGCAGACAGCGTTCAGCATTCTCTGGATCACGCATCCACAAAATAACACTGGAATTATTTGCGGCAACCAGATTGGCGATTGCGGTACCAAAACTGCCGCCGCCCAGAACGGCCACTCGATGTTCTACTGCCATAATCTTTCTGCCAACCCTGTATGCCATTTCTGAACCAAAGCCATGCTGCGCTACCGAAGATTATAGAACCACCAGCAGCGCCATGGCTATGGCACAGAGCGTATCGCTCAGGCTTTCTGCTGCTCGGTAAACAGCAGCTTGTTCAGGCGTTGAACAAACATGGCTGGGTTTTCCAGTTGTTCTCCGGCAGACAGTACGGCCTGATCATAGAGCAACTCTGCCAGATCAGTAGAGTCAGATGCGGCATCAACTGTTTCAAGCCGCTGCAATAATGGATGCGATAGATTGACCTCCAGCGTGGGCTTGTTTACTGGTACTTTTTGGCCCGAGGCCTCAAGAATCTGACGCATCTGAATACCAATATCGTTGTCACCGTATACCAGACAGGCCGGAGAATCTGTCAGACGGCGGGTTGCCCTGACCGCTTCTACCTTGTCGCCAATCAACTCTTTCAGGCGGCCAGTTAATTCTGTAGATGCTTCCTTATCACTCGAGTCGCCCTGCGATGTATCGGAAAACAGTGCTTCATCCAGTTCACCTTTGGAAATATCCTGTAACTGCTTGCCATCAAATTCACGCAGATTGGAAATCATCCACTCATCAATGCGATCACACAACAGCAGTACTTCCACGCCGTTCTTTTTGAAGACTTCAAGATAGGCACTATTGCGGGCACTATTGAGGTTTTCTCCGAGCAGGAAGTAAATTTTTTCCTGCCCTTCTTTCATGCGGGCAATATAGTCAGCCAGCGAAACATCTTCGCCTTCACTGCCTTCGCTGGTACTGTTAAAGCGTAGCAGACCACCCACTTTTTCGCGATTGGCGAAATCTTCACCAACACCTTCTTTAAGCACGGAACCGAAGGTTTTCCAGAAAGTGGCATAGTTACCGGGCTCCGATTTTGCCATTGACTCCAGGCTGCCCAGCACGCGCTTAACCAGCGCTGAACGAATACTGTCGACAGTTGAGTTGCTTTGCAAAATTTCTCGAGACACGTTCAAGGGCAGATCGTTGCAATCCACGACACCTTTGATAAACCGCAAGTACAGGGGCAGGAATTGTTCCGCATCATCCATAATGAAAGTGCGCTGCACATAAAGTTTGAGGCCGCGAGCGCCCTCGCGATTATATAAATCAAATGGTGCCTGAGAGGGAATATACAGGAGACTGGTGTAATCCAACTTACCTTCTACACGGTTATGGCTCCAGCTCAATGGTTCGGCAAAATCGTGAGAGACATGGCGGTAGAATTCTTTATATTCATCATCGCTGATATCAGAACGACTGCGCGTCCACAATGCAGTGGCGGAGTTTATCGCTTCGTATCCCGGTGCAGCCTCTTCCGCTTTGTTATCTTCACCCTCTTCAGTCTGAGCGGCAGCAGTCTCTTGCTTTAACATTTCTACAGGGACCGCAATATGATCCGAGTATTTCTGCACGATGTTGCGCAGACGCCAGGGGCTGACAAAATCGGATTCTTCTTCGCGGACATGCAGGATAATACTGGTTCCCCTTTGCTCACGTTCTATATCTTCAACAGTAAAATCCGCCTCACCAGAGTTGGTCCAGCGCACAGCCTCATCGGGTTTCAAGCCTGCACGTCGAGACTCCACCACAACCTTGTCTGCAACGATATAAGCTGAATAAAAACCAACACCGAACTGACCTATCATTTGTGAATCTTTTTTCTCGTCGCCAGTCAGATTTTTCATAAACTGAGCGGTGCCAGACTTGGCAATGGTACCGAGGTTATCAATCACCTCCTGGCGAGACATACCTATTCCATTGTCGCTGATTGTGATTGTTTTGTTTTCTTCATCCACATCAATGCGGATTTTCAGGTCAGTATCATTCTCCAGCAGATTCGCCGATTTAAGGCTTTCGAAACGCAGTTTGTCTACGGCATCAGATGCGTTGGATATCAGCTCTCTAAGAAAAATTTCCTTATTACTGTAGAGAGAGTGAATCATCAAATGCAGAAGTTGCTTGGCTTCTGTTTGAAAGCCCATTGTTTCTGTCGTCATAGTGCTAAGTACCTTGTCAGTGCAATAAATAGATAGTGCAATAGATCTGATTGAATGGAAGTTAGTAGGAAAGCAATCTGGGGGCAGTTCGTGTAATTTCAATAGTTACTCGCGGGTTTTTAGCGAATAGTCGCCTGCTACAGTGATAACACCGGCCAAAAGCCGTCCTTAGTGACCTTGTGGTATTTCGTCTATACTGGAATTCGTGCTTGCAGCAGGCGCTGCTAATGACTGCGACACGTAATTTAACTGCCCCTGGCTGAACAGCGATCAAAACACAGCTTGTGTCATTGATGACTGCTCCGCCTTAACAAGAAATAAGGAGATAATATGAAGGATATATTGGGCTTTGACAGTATGCTTACCCCTAAAATCATTACTTTTGTTTACTGGCTGCTATTGTTATCAGCAGTCATTGGAGGCATCGCTTCAATGTTTAACGGGTATGAAGGGTTCACTTTTGGCAAGTTTATTATGGGAATCATCTACGCTGTGGCCGGCGCTGTTGGTGCAAGAATTTGGTGCGAGCTGCTTATTGTCCTGTTCAAGATGAATGAAGCGCTGCAGGATATCAGTAAAAAGCAAAACCCTCTCTAGAGAATATACGGGCAGGGGGTAGCAGCCCTCTGCCCGATATACGATTTTAAGAACCCCCTCGCCTCGGTTCCATCAAAAACCGGGATATCCAAACGACATCAGCAAGGCATGCCAGGAATCTCTCTTTTAACAGTAAATATGATGTTAAACTGGCATTAGTGAATAAAATCGCACGAAAACAGCCGAAGACTGTGTCGATTTATCTTCGGGGCCTCACGATTATGGTAACCAATGAATGCTTTTCCCAAAAATGTCAAAATAGTCGAAGTAGGCCCACGCGACGGGTTGCAGAATGAAAAAATCATTCTTGACGCAAAGGTCCGCGCCGAGCTGATTAATTTGCTCTCGCAAGCCGGGCTCAAACACATAGAAGCAGGCAGTTTTGTCAACCCGAAATGGGTGCCACAAATGGCTGAAACTGATGAAGTTCTACGGCATTTGCATCGGCAAGCAGATATTACGCTATCTGTTTTGACACCCAACCTTCAAGGCTATCAACAAGCTGTCACTGCAGGTGCAAGCGAAGTGGCTGTTTTTGCCGCAGCATCAGAAAGTTTCAGTAAAAAGAATATTAACTGCTCAATCAATGAAAGCATGACACGGTTTTTACCCGTCATGGAAGCGGCGAAAGCAGATAACATTCCTGTTCGAGGTTATCTTTCCTGTATTGCTGGCTGCCCTTATGGTGAGAACGTCAATCCGGACAAGGTTGCCGAGCTGGCTTTGCTTCTTTTCGAGATGGGCTGTTATGAGATTTCATTGGCGGACACCATCGGGACAGGCTCTCCCGATGCCATATTCAAAGTTATCCAGGCTGTAAAACAGCGGGTAGATGTCCATTGCCTGGCCGTCCACTGCCACGACACATACGGCAATGCCCTGAGCAATATCCGAGTTGCTCTTGATCTGGGCGTTGCAGTTATTGACAGCTCGGTATCCGGGCTCGGTGGCTGCCCTTTCGCACCAGGTGCTGCCGGAAATGTCGCGACAGAAGACGTTGTTTCAATGCTCGATGAAATGAAGATAACCCACGGGATTCATCCCGATAAACTGCGTTCGGCTAGTGATTTTATTAATCGTCAACTGGGTCGGTCAGGGCCATCAAGAATCCCAGAGCCTAACCCCGTTAAAGAAGGGGCAGACCTTTAAATCATTGATGGTTTTTTTTTGCATAAAGATATAAAAAACTATTCTTTTCAATCTTTACGAAATATGGATAAATTGCAGCCTGTCGGAATATATCAGGCTTAACATATGCTCTGATATCCCTGCACTCAGGAAACTGATTTAACAGGAATAAGAATAGTAATGACCGTAGCAAGTGTTTTAACAGCGGCCAATCCAGATCATCAACACGATGAAAGCATGCGCGACTCGATTGGCGACATCAATACCACACTGGAGCAACTGTCTGCAGAAGACCGTACTGCCTGGGCGCTGGAGCATTTTCCGGCGACAGCCGTTCTCTCTTCCAGTTTTGGTATTCAGGCTGCTGTGATGCTGCATATGCTGGTATCCCAAAAGCCTGACATCCCTGTAGTTTTGACGGACACCGGTTACCTTTTTCCTGAAACCTATCAATTTATTGATCAGCTTAATGAGCGATTGGATCTTAATCTGCAAATCTATCGCTCACCCCTAAGCCCGGCCTGGCAGGAAGCCCGATACGGTCGTCTGTGGGAAAAAGGGGAAGCCGGAATCAAAGAGTACAACCGCATGAACAAGGTGGAGCCGATGGCCCGTGCCTTTAATGAGCTGCATGCAGGTACCTGGTTCAGCGGTTTGCGCAGGCAACAGGCGGAATCTCGAGCGAAAAAACCTTTTGTTGAGCACTACCATATTGCAGGTCTCAATAAGCCCGTGTTCAAGGTTTACCCTATCCTGGACTGGCATAATCGCGATGTTCACAGCTATCTTGAAAAGCACGATTTGCCTTATCACCCGCTATGGGAGCAAGGTTACACTTCTATTGGCGATACCCATACCACCCGTAAATGGGAGCCCGGTATGACAGAAGAAGAAACCCGTTTCTTCGGCCTTACACGCGAGTGCGGACTGCACGATTTTTCTGCCGCCATCTAAAATCAACCGGCCAGTCAGTTTATAAAGCAAAGATATAACGCCAACCCTGAAAATCCGGCTGTCGATGCCGGTTTTACGGCACAAAACCGGTCGTGCACTGAATTTTTAGCGGTTGCCTAATTCTGATTAGGCGTACGCAGAGTGACGAACTCTTCCGCAGCAGTTGGATGAATACCAATGGTATGATCAAAATCTGCTTTTGTGGCTCCGGCTTTCATGGCTACCGCCAACCCCTGAATCACTTCTCCGGCGTGATCCCCCAGCATATGGCAACCGATAACACGATCCGTGTTCTTATCCACAATCAGCTTCATGACAATCCGCTCATGCCCTCCGCCAAGAGTTTCTTTCATTGGCTTGAAGTTGCTCTCAAACACGGCAATGTCGTCACCGTACTGTTCTCTGGCCTGCTCTTCCGTTAGTCCAACCGTACCAATGTGAGGGTGACTAAAAACCGCACTTGGAATGTTGTCGTAATCCATCGTTAACGATTGATTATTGTAAAGGTTAGCGGATAACACCATGCCTTCTGCAATGGCTACTGGCGTCAATGCAATCCGGTCTATCACATCGCCCAGTGCGTAGATATTTGATTCGGTACTTTGAAAGTGTTCATTGACCACAATCGAGCCATTTGAGGTTGTTTTCACTGTCGTGTTTTCCAGGCCCAGGTTTCTTGTATTAGGAATACGTCCGGTGGCATACATTACCTGCCCCACTTTCAGACCGCTACCATCACTCAACTGTGCTTTGATTTGGCCATCAAGACAGCTTTCCAAAGACTCGATTTCAGTTGAAAAGTGAAGCGTAATGCCTTGTTTTTTATAATTTTCTTCAAGGCTTTTACGGAGAGTTGTGTCAAACCCACGCAGAAAAAGAGGTCCTCGATAAACCAGATGAGTTTCAACACCTAGGCCGTTAAAAATACCGGCAAACTCAACGGCAATATAACCGCCACCAACAACAATAATACGTTCGGGTAGTGCTTCCAGATAAAAAGCTTCATTAGAAGTTATTGCATGTTCACTGCCCGGAAAATCCGGAACAAAAGGTGTGCCACCCACCGCAACTAGAATCTTGTCAGCCGTATAATGTTGCCCATTTACTTCCAGCGTGTGGGCATCAACAATCGTCGCCCGGCCATTCAATAGATCAACCCCGGCTTTTTTCAACAAGCCAAGATAGATGTCGTTAAGGCGCTCTATTTCTGCATTTTTATTTTTTATCAGGGTAGGCCAATCGAAAGTCGGGGAACCAGAATTCCAGCCAAACCCCCGTGCTGCACGGCATTCCTCTGAAAATGCAGCCGCATAGGTAAACAGTTTTTTTGGCACACAGCCAACATTGACGCAAGTGCCACCGAGATACTGCTCTTCGGCAACAGCCACTCTGGCACCGTACTGAGCACTCATTCTGGCAGTTCTTACGCCGCCTGAGCCTGCGCCAATCACAAATAAGTCATAATCGTAGTTCATTAAAATACCGTCAAAAAACAGCAAGCTTTATCGCTATTCAGGGTGTTTTATCACCAAACCAGGCAAGTTTGTCGCGCAATGAAACAACAGTGCCCACAATAATCAGCGTGGGGGCCTTGGCCTCTCCCGCCCGCACCGTGCCCGGCAGTGACTCCAGGTTGCCTACAAACACGCGTTGGCGTACCGTCGCGCCCTTCTCAATCAGTGCTGCTGGTGTGTCGCTTGCCATACCGTGTGCAATCAGTTGCTGACAGATATTTTCCAGGCCGCTCAACCCCATATAGAAAACCAGAGTCTGATTGGGTGCGATGAGCTCCGGCCAGTTATAACTCAAAGAGCCATCTTTCAGATGGCCGGTGATAAACCTGACTGACTGGGCGTGATCACGATGTGTCAGGGGAATACCGGCGTAACTGGCGCAGCCCGATGCCGCAGTAATGCCTGGCACTACCTGAAACGGGATGCCATTATCGGACAAGTGTGCGATTTCTTCGCCACCGCGACCAAAAATAAACGGATCGCCACCCTTCAGACGAAGTACCCGTTTTCCTGCCTTGGCAAACTCTACCAGTTTTTCGTTGATATTTTCCTGGGATACTGGATGATCTCCCGCGGTTTTACCCACATAGATACGATCAGCATCACGCCGCACCAGATTGAGTACTTCTTTTGAAACCAAGCGGTCATAGAGCACGATATCAGCCTGTTGCATCAGGCGAAGCGCTCTGAATGTCAACAAATCAGGATCACCCGGACCGCCACCCACCAGATAAACTTCTCCGCACAACTGATCGCTGGAGGCAGACAGCCTCTCACGAAGACGCAGTTCTGCTTCCTCCGTCTGCCCGCTGAATACCAGCTCGGCAATATCACCCTGCAGATTTTTTTCCCAGAATTTTCGGCGCTCGTTAACACTTTTAAATTTATCTTTCACCGCCTCACGGAAATGTCCAGCCAGTGATGCGAGCTTGCCGTACCCAGCCGGAATCGTCGATTCCAGCTGGGTACGTAACATTCTGGCCAGCACCGGAGCCTTGCCATTACTGGTAATGGCAATCTGCAACGGCGAGCGATCAACAATTGCCGGAAATATCACGCTGCACAGCTCAGGGCTGTCCACCACATTGACCGGAATCTGTCGTTTCAGGCAGAGCTGGGACACTCGTTGATTAAGCCCCTTGTCGTTGGTCGCGGCAATAACCAGTACAGCGCCGTCAAGTTGTTCGGGTGCAAATATCTGACGAGAGCAGCGGATATTGCTGTGCTCATCTGCCAAACTTTCAATCTCAGGATCAATATCAGGTGCGACAACGTCAACCTCTGCCCCGGTTTCGGCAACGATACGCAATTTTCGAAGCGCAATATCACCGCCGCCAACGATGACACAACGCTGACCGCGAAGCTGGTGAAACAGTGGTAGGGAATGCATAAAACCGCCTGTAGCTGCTAGTATTAACCAATTATCGTCTTGTTGTTCATGTAGGGTCGTAGCACCGCAGGGATCTCGATAGAGCCATCTGCCTGCTGATAATTTTCCATTACTGCCAACAGAGTCCGACCAACAGCCAACCCCGAGCCATTTAAGGTATGCAGTAATTCAGGTTTGCCTGTTTCCGGATTACGCCAGCGGGCTTTCAGCCGACGCGCCTGAAAATCTCTGAAATTACTACAGGATGATATCTCGCGGTAACGTTGCTGCGAAGGCAGCCAGACTTCGATATCATAGGTGCGTGCAGCAGAAAAGCCGATATCACCGCCACAGAGAATAACCGTCCTGTATGGCAGCCCAAGTTGTCGCAACAGATATTCGGCATGTCCCGTCAAGGTTTCCAAAGCCTGTTCCGAGTCCTCCGGCCGAACAAATTGAACCATTTCAACTTTTTCAAACTGATGCTGGCGAATCATACCGCGGGTATCTTTACCATAGCTGCCTGCCTCGCTTCTGAAGCACGGGCTATGGCATACATACTTGATGGGTAGCTGTTCTGCTTCAACAATACTATCGCGAAAAATATTGGTGACCGGCACCTCGGCGGTGGGGATTAAATAAAATTCGTGCTCGGCGCGCAGCTTGAACAGGTCCTCCTCGAATTTTGGCAGTTGCCCTGTGCCAAACAGTGAATCACTGTTGACGATATAGGGCACATTCACTTCCTGGTAGCCATTTTCAAGCGTGTGCGTATTCAACATAAACTGAATTAATGCGCGGTGCAGTGCGGCGATTTCACCACGCATTACCGCAAACCGTGAACCTGTAATTTTGACACCGGCTTCAAAATCCAGCAGTTCATGCCGGGCCCCCAGGTCTACGTGATCCTTAACTTCAAAATCAAAAATTTTTGGTTCTCCCCAACGTCGAACCTCGACATTATCGTCCTCAGAGGTACCATCAGGCACGTCGACGTCGGGAATATTGGGCACGCCGCTCAAGTAGTCATCCAGCTGATCATGGACCATAGCAAATTCAGACTCTGCTTCGGCACAGGCGCGTTTCAGCGATTCACCCTGCTCCTTGAGAGGCGTAATATCTTCGCCTCGGGCTTTGGCTTCACCTATTTTCTTGCCCATGGACTTGGCATAGGCATTGCGTTCGGCCTGCAGGGTTTGAACATTTTCCTGCAACTTGCGACGTTGACTTTCAAGTTCGGCCAGTTTGCCTACATCGAGAACAAAGCCCCGCTTTGACAAGGCTTCGGCAACAATTTGAGGTTCTGTACGAACACGTTTTGAATCGAGCATGAGGTTAAAACAATCCTGAAAAGTATGTAAAGACAAACTACACAAGTAAACGGGTTACAACGATAGCGCTCATGGCTCCCGCCAGGCAAAAACTGACACTGAGAAAGATGTACAGCAGCCCCATCGCGAGGTGGCCATTTTGCCATAAAGAGATGGCATCTAGCGAGAAGGTTGAAAAAGTGGTGAAAGCGCCGAGAAAACCGACCATTACAATATTGCGCAGCTCCGCAGGCAGCAGCCCGCGCTCAATGATCAGAACATAACACGCACCCATCAATATTGAGCCCAGCAGGTTGACTATGAATGTGCCCAGGGGAAATTTTCCCGCCATGGCCGGATACAGCAGTGCATTGACCGCAAATCTGGCCATAGCACCTAGAGCACCGCCCAAGGCTACCGATAACCATTGCATAAAAAAACCTCGTCCCGTTTGTCTGTTGTTATTTTACCGTCTTCTTTTTTGCATCAGTTGTCATCTGATCGGGGTAACGCTGTTCCGCACTGTTTGCATCAAGCTCTCGCAGGTGTCGAAATTTTTCGGCAATTTTTTGCTCCAACCCTCGGTCTGAAGGCAGGTAATAACGGGTATTTTTTATTTCCTCTGGGAAATAATTTTCACCCGCAGCATAAGCTCCCGGTTCGTTGTGAGCGTATCGGTATTCCTTGCCGTAATCGAGGCTCTTCATTAATGTTGTCGCGGCATTGCGCAGATGCAAGGGCACCTCATAGCTGGGCATTTTCCTGACGTCGGCCTGTGCTTTGTTAAATGCCTGGTATACTGCATTGCTCTTGGGTGCCGATGCCAGATAGACAGCTGCCTGAGCAAGCGCCAGCTCACCTTCGGGGCTGCCGAGCCTTTCCTGAACATCCCAGGCACTCATCGCCAGAGAGAGCGCTCTGGGGTCAGCATTGCCAATATCTTCGCTGGCCATTCTCACCAGCCTCCTGGCCAAGTACAGCGGATCACAACCACCGTCAAGCATGCGTGTTAACCAGTACAGCGCCGCATCCGGGGATGAACCTCTTACCGCTTTATGAAGCGCAGAAGTCTGGTCATAAAAATACTCGCCCCCTTTGTCAAAGCGACGACTGTCATTAACCAGAGCTTCTTCAATACTACTTTGGCTGATATGGGATTGACCACCCTCTTCTACCGCCAGATCGCTGGCAACTTCTAATAAATTCAGCGCTTTGCGGGCGTCACCATCCGCAGCTGAGGAAAGTAATTGCAGCGCTTCATCACTAATAGAGACGCGCCCATTGAGCCCCTTTTCCGGGTCGCCAACAGCACGTTTCACCACGGCCATAATGTCCTGTTCCGAAAGACTGCGCAGTACGTAAACCCGACAGCGTGACAGCAGCGCGTTATTCAGCTCGAATGAGGGATTTTCAGTGGTAGCACCTATGAGCACTACTGTGCCATCTTCTACATATGGCAAAAAGGCATCTTGCTGGGATTTGTTAAAACGGTGAACCTCATCGACAAAGAGAATGGTTTTGCGACCACGCATATTGCGTTCCTGCTGGGCTTTTGCAATCGCTTCGCGAATTTCCTTTACCCCGGCCAATACCGCCGAGACAGACTCCAAATGCGCATCGACAGAATCGGCAATAATACGCGCCAATGTGGTTTTCCCCACGCCGGGAGGCCCCCAGAAAACCATGGAATGCAGCTGACCCGCCAAAATGGATTCGCGCAGTGATTTACCCTCGCCCAGCAAGTGTTGTTGGCCGAAAAAGTCGTCCAGGTTTGAAGGCCGCATCCGGGATGCCAGTGGCTGGTAAACCTGCTGACTGAATAAATCATTCATATTGCCGCAATGCTGTTTCAGCGCTCTTCATTGACCAAAATATCAACACCTTGTGGAGGTACAAAATCGAATAATGCTTGATCTATCTGCGGGTTTAGTTGCGGGTTTTCAAACAGAATTGCCGTCCGTTGCCCTAGGCTGTCCCACAGATCCATCGAAACCGGTGTCGTACCGCTAAACCCCATACCCATTTTGCTGTAAAGACTATTGCGGTCGACCGGTATCAGAGTGAATTGCTGGGTATCCTGCAGAGTTTCACTGGTTACCTGATAATAATCAGCAAGATTATCCAGTGCACCAATAAATAATACAGCCGGTGTATTGGCGATATCCTTCTGGAATGGGCGGATGGTTACTTGCTCAAGATCCGGATCGTAAATCCACAGTGTTTCACCGTCGGCAATCACTAACTGCTCCATAGGCGCTTCACTGGCCCAGTAAATTTTACCGGGTCTCATCACTTTCAGTTCACCGCTGGAGTACTGCAATGGATAGCCGTCAGGTGCATATACAGATTGCTTAAACCTGGCGGAAAAGCTGTTCAGTGGTGCCAGCACCTGCTGCAGGTGAGCAACAGCGTCAAGTAATGGTGTATATTCAGCCTCACCAGCAGGCTTAACCGCCCTCTCTCCGCCTGCAAATACACAGCCAGTAAAACCGAGGCATAAAGCCACCATCAGGTTCAGCGTATTACGCATTATTATTTTCAATAGAGTCAAGTAACGTTTCATTGAGTTATCCAGGGTGCTTTTCGGAATGGTCGATCAGTCTTTATGAGAAGGTACCAACACTTCACGGTTTCCGTTACTGCTCATTTCACTCACCACTCCCGACGCTTCCATCTGTTCGATAAGGCGGGCTGCCCGGTTGTAACCTATACGCAACTTACGTTGAACGGATGAAATAGAAGCCTTACGGGAGTCAATTACCAGGGCGACAGCTTCGTCATACAGTGGGTCTGATTCATCATCGCTGTCTCCACTGCCCTCAGCAGCAAAACCTGGTACGGCAATTTCAGCGGTTATGCTCTGATCGAGAATTTCATCGAGATACTCTGGCGCCCCGCGTCGCTTCCAGTCAGCCACCACTTTGTGAACTTCATGGTCGTCAACAAAGGCGCCATGGACCCTGACCGGCACACCAGTGCCCGGTGGTAGATAAAGCATATCGCCGTGGCCAAGCAACTGATCGGCACCACCCTGATCAAGAATAGTCCGGGAGTCCACCTTGGATGAAACCTGAAAGGCAATCCTGCTGGGCACATTAGCTTTGATCAAACCTGTGATAACATCAACCGAGGGGCGTTGTGTGGCGAGAATCAGGTGAATGCCTGCGGCTCTTGCTTTTTGTGCAATGCGGGCAATCAACTGCTCCACTTTTTTGCCAACAATCATCATCATGTCAGCAAATTCATCGATCACAACAACAATATACGGCAGTTTATTCAGTTCCGGAGCCTGCTGACCATTTTCGTCATCAAACAGACTTGCACCAGGGTCCGGCTGCCAGAGAGGGTCTACTATTGGTGTTCCCGCAGCTTCTGCATCAGCAACTTTTCGGTTATAACCGGACAGGTTTCGTACGCCCAGCGCTGCCATCAGTTTGTAGCGTCGCTCCATTTCCCCAACACACCAGCGCAAACCGTTGGCCGCGTCTTTCATATCCGTGATTACCGGGGTCAACAAGTGGGGGATATCGTCGTAAACAGACAACTCAAGCATTTTCGGGTCTACCAGAATCAGACGAACATCTTCCGGACCGGCCTTGTAGAGCAGACTGAGCAGCATGGCATTAATGCCCACCGATTTACCAGAGCCTGTGGTTCCGGCCACCAACAAATGAGGCATGCGAGCCAGGTCGGCGACCATGGGGACACCGGAAATATCATGCCCGAGCGCCAGTGTCAGCGGAGACTTGGCATGGTCGTAAACTTCTGATGACAGCACTTCGCTCAGTCGTACAATTTCGCGATGCTCGTTGGGAATCTCGATGCCCACCACTGATTTGCCGGGTATCACTTCGACCACCCGCACACTGACAACGGCCAGGGAGCGGGCCAAATCTTTTGCCAGATTGGTGATACGACTGACTTTGACTCCGGCTGCAGGCTGGATTTCAAAGCGGGTGATGACCGGGCCAGGCAATACTTCAACCACCTCTGCCGTTACCCCGAAGTCCTGGAGTTTTAACTCCAGTAATTTTGACATCGCTTCCAATGATTCCTTTGAGAAACCTTTGTCGGAAGGCGGGTCAGCCCGGTCCAGCAAACTGATAGGCGGCAGAGAGCCTTTTACTGGTTCCTCAAACAGGCTGGTTTGCTTTTCTTTCTCCGCGCGCTTGCTAGGGGCTGCAGGTTTCTGCTGCAACTGAATGCTGGGCGGCTTGCGAGTAAGCTCTTTTCTCGCCTGTTTCTCAATCACCTCTATACGCCGCTGCTGGGCCTCTTCAGCTTTTTCCCTGTCTTCACGGCGTGCTTTGCGAGCTTCAAAGCGACTTCTGATAATGTCCGAGGCTGTGATTGCCCACCGGCCCAGCTTGTCAATCAAGGCGAGCCAGGAAATGTCGGTAAAAATCGTTAAACCGAAGAGAAAAATAGCGACCAGTATCAGAGTGCTGCCAATGTAACTGAAAGCACCTTCGGCAGCAGCGCCCACCGTGTCACCGAGAATACCGCCCCACCCCATGGGCATGGCCGTAGGGAGATGGCTATAATGCAGCGATGCCAGAGCAGTGGCACTCACCATCACCAGTATCAAACCGAGAATCCGAAGCGCAAAGACAACACCGTCGAAGCTGCTTTCATCCTCTTTGTGAGAACGGAACACTTTCCAGGCCCGCACTGCCAGCAAAACAGGGAACAGGTAGGCAATATAACCAAACAGTGAAAAGAATATGTCGGCTAACCAGGAGCCCGTAATACCTGAAACATTGTGAATTTCGCTGCCATCACCGGTATGAGACCAACCGGGATCGGATATTGAATAGGTGGATAGTGCCAGCAGCAGATAAACGCAGACCACCAGCCAGCCAATTAACGCACCTTCCCGAAGAATCAACCGAGCTCTCGGTGACAGTTGTCTGGGCGCGGCCGCAGCTTCTTTGTCGGCCTTTCGCTTGCTTGCAACTTTCCTGTCTGTGGCCAAACCAAATACTCAGTCAGAGGTTAAAGGGGATAAAGTATTTCTATCAGAGGGCTATTGTAATGCTGTCATACTGAAATACCAGTAAGGTCCTAGCAAATATCAGACTAAACAGGCACAAGCCATAAACTGGTGCAATCCGGGCGATTGATAAATCTTATTTGGCGGAGCATCTGTTAATTCATTATCATAACCAACAAATTCAGCTGCTTTATCCGAAACCGCTAACATCTTCGCAAAAGCCTGGCCATAAAATTTAGTATTGAATCAAACGAATTGGGATTTATTCATGTCAGAACAATCAGTGCAACACCACAAACTTATTATTCTGGGCTCTGGCCCTGCCGGTTTCTCTGCAGCCATTTATGCTGCCAGGGCCAACCTGAACCCAGTCGTTATTACGGGTATGCAACAAGGTGGCCAGCTTACCACGACTACCGAGGTTGATAACTGGCCTGGTGATGTGGAAGGCTTGCAGGGCCCCGATTTGATGGTACGCATGCAGAAGCACGCCGAACGCTTTAACACGGAAATCATTTTTGATCACATTGACAGCGTTGATTTCAACCAACGTCCCTTTACCCTGAAAGGAAGTAATACCTACACTTGTGATGCTCTAATTATCGCCACTGGCGCTTCAGCCCAGTATCTGGGCCTGCCTTCTGAGGAAGCATACATGGGTCAGGGGGTCAGTGCGTGTGCAACCTGTGACGGCTTCTTCTACCGCGACCAGAAAGTGGCTGTTATCGGCGGCGGCAATACCGCTGTTGAAGAGGCGCTCTATCTCTCGAATATCTGTAGCGAGGTGACGCTGGTGCATCGCCGTGATGCTCTGCGTTCGGAAAAAATCCTGCAGGATAAGATTCTGGAACGCGCAGCCAATGGTAATATCAATCTCCTCTGGAACCATACTCTCGATGAAGTGCTGGGCGATGAACGCGGTGTTACTGGACTAAAGTTGAACAGTACTGTTGATGACAGCAGCCAGCAACTGGATGTCAGTGGTGTCTTTATTGCGATTGGACACAAGCCGAATACCGATATTTTTGAAGGCCAGCTGGATATGAAAAATGGCTATATCACCGTTAAAAGCGGTATTGAGGGCAATGCTACCGCAACCAACGTGCCAGGCATTTTTGCTGCTGGTGATGTAGCAGACCATGTTTACCGCCAGGCAGTTACTTCTGCAGGGTCGGGCTGCATGGCTGCATTAGACGCAGAAAAATATCTCGACGAGCAGTCGTAAGCTATTGATGGCAGGGCCTGTTCTGCTGGATTCGGAAAGGCCGGTATTTCCTGACCCCGAATCGACACTGGGCACTCCCGATGGTCTACTGGCCATTGGGGGCAACCTGTCAACTGACACCCTGCTCTCCGCCTATTCCTGCGGCATATTTCCTTGGTACGAAAGCGGTCAGCCTATTCTCTGGTGGTCACCGGGTACTCGAGCAGTGATTTACCCCAACAAACTGGTGGTTTCACGCTCTCTCCGCAAAGTGCTTCGACAAACAGCGTGGCAAATTACCACGAACCAGGCTTTTCACGCTGTCATTCGTGCCTGTGCTGCCCCTCGGGCCTATTCTGATGGCACATGGATTACCGAACAAATGATAAAAAGCTACTGCAAGCTTAATCATGAAGGCCATGCCCATTCAATTGAAGTCTGGTTGAATCAAGAGCTCGTTGGTGGGCTTTATGGCGTTGCGGTTGGTGGTGTTTTCTGCGGAGAGTCCATGTTCAGTACCGTTAGCAACGCGTCAAAAGTGGCAATGATTTATCTCGACAAACTTTGCCAGCAACGCGGGTTTGAGTTAATTGATTGCCAATTGCCAAATCCACATTTGCAATCGCTGGGCGCACAGACAATAACGCGCGCACAGTTTTTGTTGCAGTTTTCACAATTAAAAAAGAAGCAATGCCGCTGGCCGGATACACTCGATTCGATTACAGTCTAGTCACGCTGTAAACACTTTTTGACTCATGGCGGTTTATTATGACCCGTGACATATCGCCCGATCTGCAACGTTTGCAACTGTTTCTGACAGAACCCCACAGGTGCAGTTACCTGCCACAACAGGAAGCCACCACAGCTTTTGTCGACCCAACAGCGGCCATCACGCAGTCCGTATACAGCGGGCTATCGGAAATTGGCTTTCGGCGCAGTGGCCGGTATATCTATACACCTCGTTGCGAATTTTGCCAAGCCTGTATCGCAACACGTATTCCCTCATCCATCTTTTCACCTAGCAGGCAACAGAAACGCTGCGCCCGGCGCAATCAGGATCTCGATATTCGGGTCGTGAATGTGGTTGACTACGATGAGCACTACCCCCTTTATGAAAACTATATCAGTCAGAGGCACAGCGATGGTGACATGTACCCTCCCAGCAGGGGGCAGTACAATGATTTTATCGGTGGTTTACCTGAATATGGCCGTATTATTGAATACCGCCATCAAGGAGTGTTAATTGCAGCGGCTGTTGTTGATCTGCTCGACAATGGTATTTCGGCAATTTATACCTACTTTGATCCAAAGGAGTCTCACCGCAGTCTGGGAACCTTTGCAATCCTCAGCCAGATTGAATTAGCCCGAAGCCTTCAGCTGGAATATCTCTACCTTGGGTACTGGATAAAGCAGTGCCACAAAATGTCGTACAAGGCCAAATTTCGCCCCCTCGAAATGTTTATTAAAAATGGCTGGCAGCTTATTAACTGATTACCCGCTAATTCCTTTGATAATGAACTGCTTTTCAGGCAGAATTGCGCCCTGATTTTTTATGACCCTGGTTAAATTCTCATTCTTACTTACCTTACTAAGAATTTTTAATTCATACACCGATAGATACGAGCATGGCAAAAGAAGACAATATTGAAATGGAAGGTGAAGTCATTGACACACTTCCCAACACCACATTCCGCGTAAAGCTGGAAAACGGACACGTAGTAACGGCCCATATTTCAGGGAAAATGCGTAAAAACTATATCCGTATTCTGACTGGCGACAAAGTTAAGGTAGAACTGACGCCTTACGACTTGAGCAAAGGGCGCATAACCTATCGCGCCCGGTGATTAACCAGCAGATTTTCCCTTCAAGCTATGTCTACAGCAGCTCAAGTAACCAGAGCAGCAGTTGAAACCACCAGCTCACCGTCTTTAACACCGACCTGAACGGTACCGCCACTGACAAGTTTGCCAAACAGGACTTCTTCTGCAAGCGGCTTTTTAAGTTTTTCCTGAATCAGGCGCGCCATGGGTCGAGCTCCCATCTGGGCGTCATAGCCATGCTCGGCAAGCCATTCACGAGCATCTTCATCAACATCCAGTTGAACGCTCTTATCGTCAAGCTGTGCCTGCAATTGCGTCAGGAACTTGTCTACCAATGTGTGTACCACTTCTTTGCTAAGGCTGCCGAACTGAATAATGCCATCAAGACGATTGCGGAATTCCGGCGTAAAGGTCTTCTTGATAATCTCCATGCCATCCGAGCTGTGATCCTGCTGGGTAAAACCAATTGAAGCACGGCTGATCTGTTCGGCCCCGGCATTGGTTGTCATAATCAGAATCACATTGCGAAAATCGGCCTTGCGACCATTGTTATCAGTCAGCGTACCGTGATCCATAACCTGTAGCAGAAGATTGAACACCTCCGGATGCGCCTTCTCGATTTCATCCAGCAATACCACCGAATGTGGATTTTGGGTGACAGCATCAGTCAGCAGGCCACCCTGATCAAACCCCACATATCCTGGAGGCGCACCGATAAGCCTGGAAACAGTATGACGCTCCATGTACTCGGACATATCAAAACGCAGCAACTCGATACCCAGAATTTCGGCCAGCTGTCGGGAAACTTCCGTTTTACCAACTCCGGTTGGTCCGGCAAAAAGAAAGGAGCCAATTGGTTTTTCCCCTTCCCGCAAACCGGCGCGGGCCAGTTTTATGGAAGTTGACAGAGCATCAATCGCTTCATCCTGTCCAAATACCACCATCTTTAGCTTTTCTGGCAGCGAACGAAGTTGCTCCTTGTCCGATGCAGAAACGCTGTTTGCAGGAATCCTGGCAATTTTGGCGACAATGGCCTCAATATCACTGACAGATACCGTCTTTTTTCGTTTTGATGCAGGCTGCAACTGCTGGTATGCACCCGCTTCATCAATCACATCAATCGCCTTGTCCGGTAAAAAGCGGTCTGTTATATGCTTTGCAGACAACTGGGCTGCAGCCTGAATGGCATCCTTGGTAAAACGCAACCCGTGATGCTCTTCAAACCGGGACTTCAACCCTTTCAATATTTCTATGGTTTCTTCAACTGTTGGTTCGAGTACATCGACTTTCTGGAAGCGTCGTGACAAAGCCCGGTCTTTATCGAAGACACCCCGATATTCCTGAAACGTGGTTGAACCTATGCAGCGTATTTTCCCAGACGTCAGCAGTGGTTTAAGTAAATTGGAAGCATCCATAACACCACCCGAAGCGGCACCTGCGCCAACAATGGTATGGATTTCATCAATAAACAAAATAGCGTGCGCCTGTGCACTCAATTCTGCCAGCATACCTTTAAAGCGTTTTTCAAAGTCGCCCCGATACTTGGTACCTGCAAGCAATGCTCCAAGATCCAGTGAATAGACAACACTTTCTTTCAGCGGATCTGCCACCTGACCGTCGACAATGCGTTTTGCCAAGCCTTCGGCGATGGCTGTTTTACCGACACCGGATTCGCCCACCAGCAAAGGGTTGTTCTTGCGACGGCGAGTCAAAATCTGGGAAACCCGCTCAACCTCGTGACTGCGCCCTACCAACGGATCAATATAGCCGTGTGCAGCTTGACGGTTCAGATTAACAGTAAATTGTTCAAGAAGACTTTTCTCCTGAGTAGGCGCGGCCTGCTCGTCATTTTGCTGTATATGAAGTTCGTCACTAGGGTCAGACTGATCAGCATATTTGGAAATGCCATGAGAAATATAATTAACCACATCAAGGCGAGTGATATTCTGTAATCTCAGGAAATAAACAGCCTGGCTTTCCTGTTCGCTGAAAATGGCAACCAATACATTGGCACCCTGCACTTCTTTTTTACCGGATGACTGAACATGAAAAACCGCACGCTGCAAGACGCGCTGAAAACCCAGTGTTGGCTCGGTATCCCGGTCATCACTGTCCTGGGGGATCAGGGGTGTTGTTGAATCGATAAATTCGTCAAGGTCTCTGCGCAACGTCGTCAGGTTGGCACCGCAGGAGTTCAGCGCTGCAACCGCGGATTCGTTATCCAACAAGGCTAACAACAGGTGTTCCACCGTCATAAACTCGTGGTGCCTGTCGCTCGCCCCTTTAAAGGCTTTGTTTAAACTCAGTTCCAGATCTCGACTTAACATACGGCTTCTCTTGTTACATCTGTTTGTATATTGATATCAGGAGTCTTCGTCGACTACCGGCTCTATTTCACATAGCAGCGGATGTTCATGCTGTCGGGAAAACTCATTCACCTGCATAGCCTTTGTTTCTGCTATATCACGAGTATAGACCCCGCAGACCGCTTTTCCCTGAGTATGAACTTTTAACATCACTGCAGTCGATTGCTCACGGTTCATATTGAAAAAGATTTCCAGCAGTTCTACAACAAACTCCATTGGTGTGTAATCATCATTAAACAACACCACTCGATACAAGGAAGGCTTCTTTAACTGCGGCCGAACCTCCTCAATAACGGTGTTGCCATCGTGACGCCATTCATCGTCATCCTTATCCTTTGACAGCCTGGGTACAAAATAATCTTTCATGTCTTTCAAAAAAACCCTAGTTACTTTCCAATTGATTTCCACTACTTGCAAACAACATTGCTGAGAAGAAAGGTTGTTTCAGCCTCCGAGCTATCATTCTAATCACTATTCCGGCTTTTAGCAGGACTTTCTGATGAAATTTTGCCCGATTCAGGGGTTGACACCTATCACTTTTAGCTATAGAAAGGCTAGTTGAATAAAAAACAACCAGACCAAAGCAGATCATCACAACAAAAACCATATCGGTGGCTGCATAAATTTGGCGAAGATGAAGCAAAAATTGAAGAAGGATTAAACAATAAAAGGGGTAAGACCATGCCAACAGGTACGGTGAAGTGGTTTAACAACGCAAAAGGCTATGGATTCATATTGCCTGCGGATAGTGATGAAGATGTTTTCGCCCACTATTCCGCTATTTCAATGGACGGCTATCGGACACTTAAAGCTGGCCAGCAGGTCAATTTTGATCTTGTGGATGGGGAAAAAGGCAAACACGCTGCCAATATTACTGTCAGTGACAAAAGCTCAGTCGCAACATGCTCGGAAGATGAGCCTGAGCAAGAGATGTCCTTTGAGACAGCTGGGCAAGGCGCTTAAACCACACTGAATTTCCAAAAAAGCTGCTTGTACGCTTTGTAGATTGAAAAACAAAAAACCCCTGCTGATTCCAGCGAGGGGTTTTCCGTGTGGTGCCAGATAATTTGGCGATTGAAACGCTACATTTTAGCAATCATGGCATCGCCAAACTCTGAACAGGACAACAATGTTGCTCCTTCCATAAGGCGTTCAAAGTCGTAAGTCACAGTGCCAGCCGATATAGCCGCTTCCATGCTACTGATAATCAGGTCTGCTGCATCGCCCCAACCAATATGCCGCAACATCATCTCTGCAGAGAGTATCAGTGAACCAGGGTTTACCTTGTCCTTTCCTGCGTATTTAGGCGCTGTACCGTGAGTTGCTTCAAATATCGCGATATCGTCAGACAAATTGGCGCCTGGAGCGATACCTATTCCACCAACCTGGGCAGCCAGCGCATCTGAAATATAATCGCCATTCAGATTCAGCGTGGCAATGACGTCATATTCCGCAGGGCGTAATATGATCTGTTGCAACATGGCATCAGCAATAACATCTTTAATAACAATTTCGCCACCTGTCTGCGGATTTTTCAGCACTTTCCAGGGGCCACCATCAAGAGGTTCTGCACCGAACTCATCACGGGCGATTTCATAACCCCAGTCACAGAAAGCGCCCTCAGTGAACTTCATAATGTTTCCCTTGTGCACCAGTGTGACCGAATCCTTATTTTGATCGATCGCATATTGAATGGCCTTTCGGACCAGACGTTTGGTACCTTCTTCTGAAACCGGCTTCACGCCAATGCCACAGTTTTCCGGGAAACGGATTTTCGAAACACCCATCTCGTTTTGCAGAAAATTGATAACTTTGGTGGCTTCAGGTGTGCCTGCACGCCACTCAATACCGGCATAAATATCTTCCGAGTTTTCCCTGAAAATACACATATCCACCTTGCCGGGATCTTTCACTGGCGAAGGCACTCCGGCAAACCAGCGCACCGGGCGCTGACATACATACAAATCCAGTTCCTGACGAAGGGCCACGTTAAGAGAGCGAAAGCCGCCGCCAACAGGCGTTGTGAGCGGACCTTTAATTGAGACGGAAAACTCGCGAATCGCTTCAAGGGTTTCAGCGGGAAACCAGTCACCTTCATATAATTCTGCAGCTTTTTCACCACAATAGACTTCCATCCAGGCTATTTTCCTGTCACCGTTGTAGGCTTTTTCCACAGCAGCATCAATTACTTTGATCATCACAGGACTGATATCAACACCGATACCGTCACCTTCTATAAAGGGGATAATGGGGTTGTTTGGAACATTGAGAGAAAAATCTTCGTTAACTGTGATTTTTTCGCCTTCGGAAGGCACTTGAATATGCTGGTAAGCCATTACAATCTCCATCAAATAATGTGTAATGTGGGTAGAAATAAGCGGGAACTGCGGTAACAAACTTTAACACAGCTTCGGCTTTATACTGTAGCCTGAACGGGTTTGTATAGAGTAATTCATATAATTCATGACAGAAATCATTCTCTTCAACAAACCTTACGGTGTCCTCAGCCAGTTTTCATCCTCGGATGGACATACCGGACTATCGGCGTATATCCACAAAAAAGGCTTTTATCCTGCAGGCCGACTTGATCGTGATTCCGAGGGCCTTTTGCTGTTAACGGATAATGGAAAACTTCAGGCTCGTATCAGCGACCCAAGATTCAAGCTACCCAAAACCTATCTCGTT
Organism: Pseudomonadales bacterium; assembly: GCA_024234435.1. NCBI lineage: Bacteria > Pseudomonadati > Pseudomonadota > Gammaproteobacteria > Pseudomonadales > Pseudomonadales bacterium. The sequence goes on along the minus strand of JACKOF010000001.1, from coordinate 1,103,097 downwards.
CAGGTCGAAGGGTTGATTACAGCGGATGCACTAAGGCAATTGAGCAACGGAGTGCTGCTTAACGATGGCCCTACACTTCCGGCTAAAGCTGAAGCTATCGACGCACCACAAATCTGGCCGCGAACACCTGCTGTGCGTATCCGCCAAAACCTCCCTACCAGTTGGTTGCGGCTGACAATAAGTGAAGGACGCAATCGCCAGGTTCGCAGAATGACGGCGGCCGAGGGCTTCCCTACTCTCCGCCTGATTCGTGAACAGATAGGAGAATGGAGGCTGAATGATTTGCAACCGGGTGAACATAACGTTCTGACAGTGCATTTACCCGTAGATAAAAAACACCCAAAAGGGAAACACACCCGTGCCCGATAGAATCCACTTGACTGTGGCCACTGTTATTGAAGATCAAGGACGTTATCTTATGGTGAGAGAAACGGACAAAGTCAGCGGCAAGAAAGTTTACAATCAGCCGGCAGGTCACGTTGAGCCAGGTGAAACACTTACCGCTGCGGCGATCAGGGAAACGCTTGAAGAGACGGGCTGGCAGGTAAACCTAACCGCTGTGCTGGGGCTGACAACGTTTACTGCCCCGACGAATGGTGTGACCTACTATCGTGTTGTATTTTCCGCAACACCCGTACAACAGGTGAGCGAGCTCATTGATGGCGATATCGACGAGGTACTCTGGCTGGACGAGCACGCCATTGCCGAACTGCAAGCGGAGTTTCGCAGCCCTCTGGTCATGATGGCTATTGAAGATTATCGCAGTGGCAAGCGATATCCATTGGATATGATTCGCGAGCAAAGCTAAAATCGCGCCCCTATGAACGCAACCTCAGAAAATACCACTCGCAACAGCCCCCCAAAAGTCATTGTTGGTATGTCCGGTGGTGTGGACTCATCTGTTACCGCTCTGCTGCTACAGCAACAGGGTTATCAGGTGGAAGGCCTGTTTATGAAAAACTGGGAAGAGGATGACGGCACCGAGTATTGCACGGCAAAGGAAGACATGAAGGACGCCCAGGCCGTCGCTGACAAGCTTGGTATCAAATTGCACGCTGCCAACTTCGCGGCAGAATACTGGGATAACGTGTTTGAGTATTTTTTGGCTGAATACAAAGCTGGTCGTACACCTAACCCGGATATTCTCTGCAACCGGGAAATTAAATTTAAAGTGTTTTTGGAATATGCCCAATTACTGGGCGCCGATTTAATAGCCACGGGGCACTATGTTCAGCGTCGTGATTACGAGGGTCATAGCCAGTTACTGAAGGGGCTGGATAATAATAAAGATCAAAGTTATTTTCTTCATGCCGTAACCGAAGAGGCTTTTGCAAAATCGCTTTTTCCTATTGGTGAAATGGAAAAACCTGCTGTCCGTAAAATCGCTGAAGAACACGGACTTGCTACAGCTCGTAAAAAAGATTCTACCGGTATCTGTTTTATTGGTGAACGCCGCTTCAAAGATTTTCTTGAACAATACCTGCCTGCACAGCCAGGAGACATTGAGACACCGGAAGGCGAAGTCATAGGGCGACACAGTGGCCTGATGTACCACACGCTAGGGCAACGTCAGGGGTTGGGTATTGGCGGCTTACAGAATTACAGCGAAGCGCCCTGGTACGTGGTTGGCAAAGACTTAAAACGCAATGTGTTGCTGGCTGCGCAAGGTAGTAACCACCCGCTGCTATTTACCAACGTATTATCTGCCGAGCAATTACACTGGATTAATGGTGAGCCTGAGAATCCGGTATTTCGATGCGTCGCCAAAACCCGCTATCGCCAACCGGATCAATCCTGTGCGGTAACGATTACCGGGAGTCATTGCCTGGTTATATTTGATCAGCCGCAACGAGCAGTCACGCCCGGCCAGTCTGTCGTATTTTATCAGGGCGACCTCTGTCTCGGCGGCGGAGTCATTGAACGCAGTTGGAACCAAGGAGCCGTATAGGTGTTAGCAAAACCCGTAAACCGCGAACAGGTTATTGCCCTCGGCGGTATTTTTCTTGCATGTCAGCTGGTAGACAATTTGGCCCGACACGGCTCAATACCGACTGATCAGTTTGATGTCTGTCTGCAAGCACTGTTGAACCAGAATCCGGAATCCACCGAACAGGTGTTTGGTTCACTTGTAAACGTGGAAGTGGGATTTGAATCCATGCAGGAGTTACTTACCCTGCAGGGTAAGGCAAACAATTCCAATGTCCTGCGTTACGCTGTGGGTGTCGTGTATCTGGCAAAAAAACTGCGTCATTCATCAAGGACGCTGGATCAGGTAGCACGAGGCATTGAAAAAGCAGACCAACAAGCTGATATCTTTGGCAGCAACCATGAGAATGTCATTGCCAATCTTGCCCAGCTTTACAAAGATACGGTAGGTACTTTCCGGTACCGGATTCAGGTCAATGGCTACCCGGATTATCTGCGGCAGGAAAACATTGCCTCACGCATCCGCTGTCTGCTGTTCAGTGCCATACGAAGCGCCGTACTCTGGAATCAGCTTGGCGGACGCCGCTACCATTTAATCTTCTGCAGAAAGCCTATTCTTCAGCATCTGCATGAGTTGCAAAGAAGTTTGTAAAATACCTTTTGCTCACTGAAAAAAGAATAGCTTTCCGGTAAAATCGCAACCTTTCCGTCTCACTCGAATTTAACCTTAACGTTGTGAATAACCAATGAATCTTTCCAGTCTTTCCGCAATATCCCCCATTGATGGTCGCTACGGCAGTAAAACTGCTGACCTACGCTCCGCTTTTAGCGAGTTTGGCCTGATTAAATACCGTGTTCAGGTTGAGGTGCGTTGGTTACAACAACTTGCCAACCACCCTGAAATTACAGAAGTGGCTTCTTTTTCTGCAGAGGCAAATGCTGTACTTGAAGCGCTGGTGGATAATTTTTCTGAAGCAGATGCTATCCGTATAAAAGAGATCGAAAGTACCACTAACCATGACGTTAAGGCGGTAGAATACTTTATCAAGCAATATATTGCCGAAAATGCCGAGTTAAACGCGGTTAGTGAGTTTGTTCACTTTGCCTGTACATCAGAAGATATTAATAACCTCTCCCATGCACTGATGTTGCGTGAGGGCCGTGATCAGGTTCTGTTGCCTCAAATAGAAAATATCGCCAATAAAATTGCACAAATGGGCCGTGATTTCGCTGAGATCCCCATGTTGTCCCGCACCCATGGGCAAACTGCTTCGCCCACAACCGTTGGCAAGGAAATGGCCAATGTCGCAGCGAGACTGTATCGTCAGATTGAACAAATTCGCCAGATTCCTCTCCTGGGTAAAATCAATGGTGCTGTTGGCAACTACAATGCACACCTTTCGGCTTACCCTGATATTGATTGGGTTGCCAATGCTCAAAGTTTTGTAGAAGGTCTGGGATTGCAGTGGAACGCTTACACCACTCAAATTGAACCACACGATTATATCGCCGAGCTTTTCGATGCTATTGCCCGCTTTAACACTATTCTGATTGATTTCGACCGGGATATCTGGGGTTATATCTCACTCGGTTACTTCAAACAGAAAACTGTTGCCGGTGAAGTAGGCTCTTCCACCATGCCTCACAAAGTAAACCCTATCGATTTCGAGAATTCAGAGGGAAATCTGGGTATTGCCAATGCGGTTTTTAATCACCTCAGCCAGAAGCTGCCGATATCCCGCTGGCAGCGAGACCTCACAGATTCAACAGTATTAAGGAATATGGGCGTGGGGTTTGGTTACAGTCAGATAGCCTATAGCTCAACCCTCAAGGGTATTAACAAGCTGGAGCTGAATGGCGAGCGGCTGGCGCAGGATCTCGAAAATGCTTGGGAAGTACTGGCAGAGCCAGTACAAACGGTGATGCGTCGTTACAATATTCCTGAGCCGTACGAAAAACTCAAAGCGCTGACCCGGGGCAATACCATTACCAAGGCAGCTATTCAGGAATTTGTTCAGACACTGGATATTCCCCAGCAAGCCAGGGACGAACTGATGGTTATGACGCCTTCCAGCTATATAGGCAATGCCGTCGCGCAAGCCAAGGCGATCTAATGTCGAAACAAACCATACTTGGCGAGATTTCTGCACAGCAGTTTCTCGCTGAGTATTGGCAGCAGAAACCTCTGTTGATTCGCAATGCTCTCCCTGATTTTGAGTCGCCGCTAAGTCCTGATGACCTGGCGGGACTGGCTCTTGATGATGACATCGAATCGCGCATTATTCTGGAGCAAGGGCCCTCAAGCTCGTGGGAATTACTTTGTGGCCCGTTCGAAGAACAAATCTTTCACGAACTGCCCAAAGATAAATGGACTTTGTTAGTTCAGGCCGTTGACTTGTGGGTGCCAGAGGTTAAGCAGTTACTTGAACATTTCAGCTTTCTTCCCCCCTGGAGGCTGGACGACATTATGGTGAGCTATGCTCCGGAGGGAGGTAGCGTTGGCCCGCATTTTGATTATTATGATGTTTTCCTGATTCAAGGTTACGGCCAACGTCGTTGGCAAATTGGCGGACACTCCGAGCAACAGAAGTGCAATGAAGAATCGCCACGAGTAGGCGGTACGCCCTTGAGAATACTCGATAATTTTGATCCCCTCGAAGACTGGTTGCTCAATCCCGGAGATATACTCTATTTACCCCCTCAGGTAGCGCACCATGGAGTTGCCGTCGGCGAAAGTATGACCTATTCCGTAGGTTTTCGTGCGCCCACAGCCGCCGAAATGCTTGGTGATTTGGCTACGGAACTGCTAGCCCGGCCCAATAGCCCGCATTATCAGGATCCGGTTTTGACTCCAGGTATGGCATCCGAAATGATTTCACCTGAATTTATCGGGCAAGCGAGAAAGCTGCTGAACAATATACTGGAAGATGATGCACTGCTGGCGGACTGGTTCGCCCGCTATATGACGACACCCAAATATCCGGAGCTGGTCGAGGAAACTGACGAGAGACGTGTTGCCAGGACTCAACTGCGGAAGTATGTGAACGGCGATATTGTTACTTAAATCCGGCAACAGTCCAACTTGTTAATCCAAACACTCACCCTGGCTGTTCTCCTCGTCTCTCGCCAGCTTTTCCAATATCCTGCGCGCGAATATCGCGGCACGGTCACCTTCCAATATTGCTGGTCTAAGCGACCAGAAATCCTTACCGTTCATTCTCTTTTGAACATCCGCAATCATTGGTTCGTCTTCTTCAACAAACGCCTTCATTACCAATGCTTCTATGCCCCTGGTAAGTTCTTCGCTGTCTTTCATAAAGGTTCGGAAGAGTATAAATCTATATGCAGTTGTGGCTTCATCTATGGGGGTTAGAAGTTGCGCTGACCCTATATACACACCTTTTTCACGCGGTTCACCGGCAGGTGTAATGCCAACCTCCAGATAATAGGACCCTGCCGGGTCCCAACGTAGATCATTCCAATAGTCCACTTTAGTTTCGTTTGGGATAACACCGTTATTATTAAACAGCGTTGGCATATAGCCGTCGTAGTTTAAGCGGTCACTATGAACCGTATTCCCTTCTTTTCTTGAATCAGTGGTCCCCCCAGCCATTGCGGTATTACCCAGAGTGGTTGGGTGTAAAAACTGACCGTGACTAAGATCTAACAGATTATCGATAATCAGCTCATAGTTTACTGGCATCTCAATCATGCCTTCACTGGTCATGGCATATTTGTCGGTTTCATTTAGCCAGTGGTAATCAGGAATATCCTCAGGGCTTGCCAGAGGTTCCTCTCCCATCCATATCCAAATTAATGTGTCTTTTTCTACAACAGAGTAGGTTTTAACCGTTGCATTCGGCGGGGAAAAGTTGGGGTCAAAGGGGTTGTAGACACACTTACCATTATCGCCAAAACGAAGTCCATGATAGGGACACTCTATTAAGTCACCGATTATTTTCCCCTTGTGCAGAGGAGCAAAACGGTGTGGACATTTATCTTCTAAAGCTATGAGGTTACCCGACTCTCCTCGGTAGAGAACGACATGCTCACCAATAATTTTCCGATGTGCTGGCTTAGCACCAATTTCACTGGACCAACCTGCCGTGTACCAAGTGTTTTTAATAAAATTGGTCATTGTTCCCCCCTTCCTACAACCCAGTATTTAGATGGCCCCATAGTTGTAGCTAAAATTATAGGTATATACCTAGCGTGCAGAAAATCGATCAAAAGTGATTGTTATCGAGTTTTATTTGGCACCAAAACTCTTTTAACATCAAGTAAGATCTCCATGTGGTATATCTTATGCGTCTTCTTCCTGAACCCTATTGATCACCAAACTCTTCAAGCTATGTCTTTCTCGTCAATGGCTTTGAAATCGTTGTTTGTACCTTTTAGCCACTCTGCCTTTAGAACTTGCCTAGACGATGGATAAGTCTCTGGCAAAATATTAAATGACATAATTCTATCTGTTCGAAAATGTCTGAATTCCTGTCTCATTTCACACCAAGCTGCAATTACCCTAATCTGCTCAAAGTAGGCCACCATAAAGGGCCAAATTACGCGCTTACTTTGCTTCCCTTTAACCTTGTAGACGATGGAGGTTTTTCGCTGTTCACGTATGGCCGCGCGTAAACTGCTAATATCAATCACATCTTTTGCTACCTTTGAGATTGCTGACAAAGATCTAGCCCCACTAATTGTTGTTTCAGGGATAACTAGCGCAGAGTTAAGTAATACCTTGCGTAAGTGCTCTGGAACGACGGCATTGATTTTGCCAATTAGACTATTGGCACTAGTCGCCAATGCTTTATCACCACTACGTGAAACCCATAAACTACCCAACAGGGCAGCTTCCAGTTCATCTGGAGTGAGCATCAATGGTTTCATTTCAAAATTCTTGTTAAGAACGTAACCTATTCCAGCTTCCTCTTGAATAGGCACATTCTGAATTTGTAGTTCTTTAATATCTCGGTATACGGTTCGAATCGACACTTCCAGCTTTTCGGCTAACTCTTTTGCTCGTATGGGGGCTCTTGCACTACGCAAAATCTGGATGATGTTAAACAGTCGGTTCACTGTAATTACTCCGATATTAATCCTGCGGCAATGACTTTTTAAACCCCTTTAACGCTGCTATCTGTTTATACCAGCGAGATATATTCGCTGTAGTGGGCATTGCATTAACAAACGCTAATTGAAAGATATTAGAGGCGAGAGACAAATCTGCAATAGTTGGATGCTCTCCGGCAAATACCTTCCTGCCCTCTAAATGTTCTTCCATAATTGTAAACAGCAGTTGAATGTTCTTTTCGGCCTGGATTGCTACATTTTGATCACCTTTCGCACCCAATATCATTCTATTTAACACGATATCTACTACCAGTGGCGAAAGTTGACATTGATTCCAATCCAGCCACTGCTCAACATTTGCGACTGTTTTAGTATTGTTGGGGTACCAGTCAAATAGCTGATGCTTGATACAAAGGTAACGTAAAATTGCATTGGACTCATGAATTTTTACATCACCGTCTATGAAGGTTGGAACCTTGTGGTTAGGGTTAATCTTTAGATAGCTCTCTGACATATGCTCATTAGCCATCAAATTTATGTTGTGATTTTCATACGGAATGCCGACTTCTTCCAACAAAGATATAACTCGGCGGCTATGTTGCGAAAGTGGAAAGCTAAATAATTGGTACATTGAAATTCTCCGGAATTGTTATTGGTGCTATTATCAGCACCCTTTTTCGATGTATAGCGTGCAAACTAAACATACCGAAAACATGTTAACAGCCCCCTACTGACACCTTTTGTCAGTAGTCTTCGTGAAGTAGAGGATTGAAGAGCTTTTCGTAAAGGGAAGAATTGCCAGTAACAATTTGAAGGGTTAGTTTCGTTGCGTTAGTTAACAGCAAGCATTGTTAATACCTGGCTGAGTTTATAGAATCACTCCTCTAAAGATTCAATTTTATTAGAGAGCCACCATGGAATTACTGTTTTCTTACGGCACCTTGCAACAAAAAGAAGTTCAGCTAGCAAACTTCGGTCGTGAGTTAAATGGCACCAAAGATGCCCTGCCCGGCTATATCGTGGGTGAGGTTGAGATTACTGATGAACGAGTACTTCGCGAGAGCGGTAAAAGATTTCACCCCATTCTACGGTTTACCGGTGATAGTGAAGATGAAGTCACTGGCACTGTTTTTGAAATAACCCCAGAAGAATTGGCGCGAGCAGATGATTACGAAGTCGATGCCTACCAGCGAATTTCTGCGCAGTTGACGTCGGGCATTACCTGCTGGATATATGCAGCCGCCGACGAAATAACGCTTCAAATTGATTAATGTGCGTTTATTTTTCGCTAATGGCAGCTCCACCCGGCCAACGATTATCGCTAGCACCTAATAACACATCTCCACTTTTCATAATGGATTGCGCGCGCCCTAACACTCGTTGTCGTTCTGTTATATGACCTTTTTGCTTTAGCAGCAGCTCTGTATCAGGGCTGATTCCCTCTTCTAACCAAACTCTGTCGGGCAACCATTGGTGATGAATACGTGGTGCGGCAGTGGCTTCAGCCAGATTCATATTAAAGTCCAGCACATTAAGCAACTGTTGCAGCACCACAGTGATAATGGTGCTGCCGCCGGGGCTGCCGGTAGCAATTACGGGTTTGCCATCTTTGAAAACCAGAGTGGGAGTCATTGACGATAACGGTCGTTTACCACCGGCTATTGCGTTCGCCTCGCCGCCCACTAAGCCGAAAGCGTTGGGTACGCCTGGCTTGGAGGAAAAGTCATCCATCTCATTGTTGAGTAAAAATCCTGCACCCTCGACCGAGATGCCACTGCCAAATGAAAAGTTAAGTGTGTAGGTGTTAGTCACTACATTGCCCTGCTTGTCCCATACCGAAAAGTGCGTGGTTTGCGGGCTTTCTTCGGCCAAGTTAAGACCCGGGCGGATATCGCTGGACACGCTGGCTTTGTTGACATTAATACTGTCAACTAGTGTCTGCGCGTAGGCTTTATCCGTCAAACGATCAAGCGGCACTGCGTAGAAATCCGGGTCACCGAGGTATTCACTGCGATCAGCATAAGCCCTGCGCATAACTTCAATCAGTCGGTGGAGGTACTCAGCGCTGTTATGCCCCAAGCTCTTCAAATCCCAGTTTTCCAGAATATTAAGCATTTGTATCAAATGAATACCGCCGGAGGACGGTGGGGGCATGGAAGCGACTTGGTAGCCTCGATAAGTGCCCATTACAGGCTCACGCTCTGCTACTCGATAGTTGGACAAGTCTTGCAGCGTTATCAGCCCTCCACCCTGCTCCATTTCCGCGACAATCTGTTTGGCAACATCGCCTTGATAAAAAGTCTCAGTGCCTTTCAGTGCAATACGCTTAAGTGTTCTAGCCAGATCTTTCTGGCGCCAGTGATCGCCTGGTGACAGAGCGGTGCCATCCTCGTTAAAGAAATAGCGGGAAGATGCCGGGTTTTTGCGCAGTTGCTTTTCGCCATACTGAAAAGAAAATGCCAATGGATAGCTGACTTGAATACCGTCCTCTGCCAATTTTATGGCTGGAGCCATTACCTGTTTTAATGAAAGCGAGCCATACTTTTCAAGCACATGGTTTAACCCCGCTACCGTGCCGGGAACACCCGCAGAACGGTGGCTAAAACGGGACAGCTGCTCATCCACTTCGCCTTGTTTATTCAGAAACAGATCGCGATGAGCCGCCACAGGGGCCATTTCACGGTAGTCTATGGCGACTGTGCGGTTTTCTTCTGCCAGATAAATCAGCATAAAACCGCCGCCGCCAAGGTTGCCCGCCTGAGGTAACGTCACTGCCAGCGCATAGCCTGTAGCTACCGCTGCATCAATGGCATTGCCACCTTTGCGGAGAATCTCTGCACCCACGCTGCTGGCGATTTTCTCTTGCGAAACCACCATACCTTTTTCACTGACCTCCGGGTGAAAACGGTCTCCGTATTGCACAAAAACGTTCGCGCTTGATAACACGGGTTGCGTTAACGTCAGCAACAGAAATATTGATCTAATCCAGAAATTCATTAAAAGGCCTTTTATTTTTTGGCAAAAATACCGCATCCTTAAACTGTGTATTTATCGTAATCGCCTACAACAGGCGAATCATTAAACCAGTAGACAGGTGGCTCGTGAAGGGTATTGATTACTTTCCCATTGACATAGATAGAACCAGTTGGAGCGCCTCCGAAGAGGCTATCACAAAAATTCGACATCAGGTGTTTGTAGAAGAGCAAAAAGTCCCTGTTGAACTTGAGATTGACGAATTTGATAAAAGTGCCGTTCACTGGCTGGCGTTTTCCCAGGGTGATAACGCTGTTGCTACAGCCCGACTGTTACCCGATGGTCGGGTTGGCCGCATGGCTGTGTTAAAACCGTTTCGAAATAAAGGCGTTGGCTCGGCTGTCATTCGACAAATTATTAAATACGCCATTCGTGAGAACGTTCCCGAACTTACTCTAAGTGCCCAGCGTAAAGCGATTCCCTTTTATGAGGGCTTTGGTTTTCAAAGCGAGGGCGATTTCTACGAAGATGCAGGCATTCCCCATAAGGAAATGCGTCTGCCGTTACATGTGCATAATCAGCGCTATCAGCAACAGAATAGATCCCGATTGCCTGAAGATGAAACCCGATTAAGACAACCGCTGAATGATAGTGAAGGCTTCTTTAATGCCGCCCAACAATTTATTCCGCAAGCCCATAAACAGATTCGTATATTCAGCGACCACCTGCTGCCTGAACTGTACGACGACCAACAACTGTGCGATGCCTTCATGGCCTTTGTTACCAGCAAGCCGTCAGCGCAAATTCAGATACTCGTTAGAGATATTGAGTGGCTGAGCCATCACACCCACAGATTGCACGAGCTGGGGTTGCGTCTTTCAAGCCATATTGAATTTCGCAAGTTAGACGACGAAGCCTCTCCCCTGCATACCGAGTTTATGTTGGTTGATAAAACCGGTATTTTGTACCAGCAAGAGCCGAACAGGTTTGTTGGGTACTGCATTCAATATGCCCCGCTGGAAGCCTCCGAACTAGCGGATGAATTTGATGCGCTATGGAATATCAGTTGGCCGGATCCGGCGCTAAGAAGGCTTCATATCTAGCTTATTTGTCTGATTTTCTATGTGCCAAGAAATCACCAATTTTTATTGGAGAGAATTCAAGGTGTTTATACCTTCTCTACTTCCAACTCATAAGTGGTGAACTGGCTGCCTAAAAACTCACTAACAAATACATTCCTGGCAATTTTTCGTAAGAACTTATACTCAGGTCGGGAATAAAGAAAATGAATGAAAACAGTTTTGTGGCCAAGCTCTTCTGCCCATGCCATAACATCTCGAAATATTTTTACCCCTACTCCCCAATAACGATCGTCAATAACGATCGCTATTTCATATTTGCCGTCTTCGGATTGAATGCCACACCAACCAGCCAATTGAGAATCAATTAACACTGCTCTGATTTTGCAGCCCTCGGATGAATCAAGCTCAACTTTGCCTGCAATCCAATCCTTAACCATTTCAGCGTTAAATAAATCATGCCTAACCAAGTGTCTTCTGAGATTTTCCTTGTTTAACAGAGGAATAAAGTCTTCAGAAACCACCTCATCAAGTTTGACGTATTCAATATGAAAATCCATTTTTAAGTGCCGTACAGCACGCTCAAAACGCCCTGCCACAGGGTTGTTCCTACCGAAGGGCTACCGGCCATTAGCTGGAGAAAGGCCTTACGGACTGAGCGCTTTAGTCTCGTGCAAAAATTAATGACGTGTTTTTATGTACTTACTCTGCAGAAAACTGTGCAAAAACTTCTTCGCCAGTCATATTTTTTGTTTCATTGGCAAAAGAGTAATACTCAGGCTTTTCTTCAATGAATATTTGATGGTCAAAGTTCAACTTGGAAGTCACATCAAATAGTCCGACAGGAATAATATACTGCCCCGTTTGTTTTAATTTATAGAATAAATGTGTACCACATTTTGAGCAAAAACCACGTTCAGCCCATTCTGACGATGCATAAGCGGTAATATTGTCTTCGCCAGAAATTTGCACTTCCGTATTACAGTCAACGGCCAACAACGGTCCGCCTGACCATTTTCTACACATACCACAGTGGCAAGCCCCCACATTTGACGACATAGACAATGCTTGTATTACCACTGCGCCACACAAGCAGCTACCCTTTGCTTCGATGGTTTTATTCATAACTATCTCCCTGTTGGTATTAAGACGCTGGACTTTCAATTTTTGATCGTATTTTTGATGCTATAACCTCCAAATCATTGGGGTCAGCTAACTCAGACGCATGCCCTTTTAAAAGGTTCGTTTTAAAAATAGAGCCAGGGAAAATATGAAAATGGAAATGAGGGACAGACTGCCCTGCTTTCTCTCCATTGTGTTGAAACACCGTTGAACCATTAAAGTTCATTGCCTTTTCAACAGCTCTACCCACAATTTGGACTGTGCGCATACAGGCCAAAGCCGCTTGATCCGATAAATCGTAAATTGTTACCGCAGGCTCCTTTGGTATTACCAGCGTATGCCCCTCTAATTGGGGCATAATGTCTAAAAATGCCAGCGTATGGTCATCTTCATAAACCTTAAAGCAAGGTAGTTCATTTCTGAGAATTTTTGCGAATATATTATTTTTGTCGTAGTTCAAACTTAACTCCCTCTCTGAATAGAATAATTACTTACAATATTCGATACTTATACTATCTATTTTTCGATAATATCAAATCGACATTGAGACGACACAGCCACATACTTGACAGTACAACCCTATTAATAGGGACTATTATGAGTACCCAAAGATACCAGATCACCATTTCCTCATCTCTGCACAAGATAACGGTCATAGGAACAGCGTAAAAATGGATCCAATCATTCTATTCTTTATACTTGGTATTCTTGCCGGGCTACTGCGCTCAGAATTACAACTCCCCCCTGCGATCTATGATTTTGTTACCATTCTGCTTCTTCTGGCCATCGGCCTAAAAGGGGGGGTTGAATTAGGCAAACAGCCATTTATGGCGCTACTACCCCAAATCATTGCCATTTTGGGGGTAGGTTTTCTTCTGCCCTTAATCGCATTTCCTGTTCTTCGGCATATCGGCGGATTTAAACGAGCAGATGCGGCATCCATTGCAGCCCATTATGGGTCAGTTAGCGTGGGGACTTTCGCTGTAGCAGTTGCCTATCTGAACTCACGACAGATCTTTTTCGAAGAACAGATGCCTTTATTTGTCGTGTTGTTAGAGATTCCCGCTATTCTAGTGGGTATTGTCCTCGCTCGCGGTTTCACGCGACAAACACAATGGGGCACTGTCATTCATGAAGTGCTGCTGGGGAAAAGCATTGTACTGCTCGTAGGAGGCCTCTTAATTGGTTGGATTGCTGGCGCAGAGAAGCTCGGGGCAATCAAACCAGTATTCTTTGATCTTTTCAGCGGTATATTGGCGTTATTCTTGCTGGAAATGGGGTTAATTACCGCGAAGCATGTAAGTAGCTTAAAAATATACGGTCTGTTTCTGCTAGGTTTTGGGATCGTGATGCCATTATTTTCCGCCTGTATCGGCGCAAGCATCGGCTGGTTATTGGGGTTATCCATAGGAGGTACAGCCATGTTAGCGACACTCATCGCTAGCGCTTCTTACATAGCCGTACCAGCAGCCATGCGTATCTCAGTACCAGAAGCCAACCCGGCCTTATCCCTTACAGCCTCTCTCGGTGTCACTTTTCCGTTTAATGTCGTAATAGGTATTCCTGTTTACTACGCCTTGGCAAAATGGATGCACGTATTCTTTGGAGCATGAGACTCATGAGCAATCAAGTACTAAAACTTTTAACCATTGTTACTGAAGCCGCGCTTGAAAATACCTTGGCGAAGACCATAGAGCGCTTAGGTGCACACGGATATACTATAACCGATGCCAGAGGAAAAGGCGGCCGTGGTGTACGGAATGCGGCGTGGGAAGCCAGTCGGAATATTCGTATAGAAATCATCAGTGATGAAGAAACTATCGAAGCAATATCCGGCCATTTAAAAAATAATTTTTATGATAATTACGCGATGGTTTTGTTTAAAACGGATGTTGAAGTCACCCGTCCTGAAAAATTTAAAGGGTACTGCAAGTAAACCTGGAATAATCTGTAGTGAGGCTGCCATCCTCCAAGGCAGCACTTCAAGCAGCCTAACTCCTTCTAAAACATGCCGTTATTAATGGGGGGTGCACAGGAGCACGCAGTGCGGAGGTCCAGCCCCGTAGGGGCGAATGTGCCTGGCCTTGTTATAACTTTACTTGCTTTCATAGTAACTAAGCGCCTCTTCACACTTTGCGAGGCTGCAATTATTTTTAAGGATATATTTTAATGTATTTATAGATTCAGAGACCTTTTCACTGGCCTGTTCAATATTACCTGCGCTAATTTGAGACTGAACTTCAGACAGGACCATAAGCTGATTAATAGTGTTATCCGAAAGTGTTTGCTCAACGATAGCGCCAGATTCACGATCAATATGTTCGTTTACTACGGAAAAGCCAAAATATCCAAGGAGCGAGAAAATTAGAATACCTGCTAATAGTACCGTGATTCCTTTCATTGTGATCTGCGATCTCTCATGAGTTATAACGCCCAAAGCAGCGGTTTATCCGCTGCCTTTTCTTGTTATGCGTCGATTGTAGATCCACCATGATGAAACCAATGGGCAAATAATAATAGGTATGACATCTGGCAGATAGCTACTAAGAGAAATACCATTTAGGACGACTTCTTTAATGCCGTTCTCATCCTGAATAAGATCAAACGAACTATAGTAATGAATTAAATACGAGGCATAAACAGCTGGAATTACGACCAAACTTGACCATGCGAAATGCACAAATTTTCCCAAAATATAACCAATAATTAGGAAGCATATTCCAATAAAAGTCGTTCTAGTTAGCAGTCCAAATAAATATTCTAAAGATTTACTGTCTAGGTATCCTGCACGTACCAGCTTAATAGCAAACTCTGGGTAGGATAGACTAGCCCACAGACTGATCGATTCAAGATACAAGAAATACCCTATCGCTGAAAGAAAGGCGACATAAACTATTTGACCGAAGCATGTGAAGATTTTAATACGCATAGACATAATGATTCCTTCCAAGGGTGCTAGCCCCGCTATCGTGGGTTAGCCGAAACCAGAGCCATACTCTATGTGTTAAACCATAGACCTTGGAGGCTAGCACCATGCAAAACAATACCATTATTTACATCGGATTAGATACCCACAAAGAACACACTGAAGTGGTCCACACAGGCAGTGAGCGAGGAGCTGAGCTTGTGCATTCAGGCAAAATAAAAACCAGCAAACAAGGGTTCATCAAGCACGCGAGGCAATTGCAGTCCCGCTACCCACAAGCAACGCTGCATTTTGTTTACGAAGCCGGTCCCTGCGGTTATTGGGTTTATCGATTGCTGACCAGCCTGGGGCACCCGTGTTATGTGGTCGCGCCTTCACTCATTCCCAAAAAGCCTGGTCACAAGGTCAAAACCGATAAACGTGATGCACAAGCGTTGGCGCGTCTACTCAAAAGTGGTGACATTGACCCCATCTACGTGCCCGAACCGGAGGATGAAGCCGTCCGTGATTTATCCCGCGCACGCGAGCGAGCCATGCACGACCTGAACGATGCCAAATATCAACTCAAAGCCCTCTTGCTGCGCAATCACATACAGTATGCCGGAACCGCCAACTGGTCACTCAAACACCTACGCTGGTTAACCGAGATTATCCTGCCGCACCCCGCCCAACAGATAGTGCTTCAGGAAATGATACACACCATCACCGAACGAACAGCACGCGTTGAGCGGTTAGACAACGAGCTGACGCACCAAATCCAGCACTGGCGTTACTACCCCGTGGTAAAAGCCATACAGTCACTGCGTGGCGTTCGCTTATTGGTGGCCGCTGGTGTCATCGCTGAACTGGGTGATCTCACTCGCTTCGATCAACCCCGCCAGTTAATGAGCTATGTAGGGCTGACACCGAGTGAGCACTCCAGTGGCGGGAAAAGGCGGCTGGGGTCCATCACCAAATGCGGCAATGGTCGAGCGAGACGGTTGCTGATCGAAGCGGCGCACAGCTATCGTTATCCCGCCAACCTCTCCACCGCGATGCAAAAGCGCCAAGAAGGATTACCCAAAGACATCATTGATCATGCCTGGCAAGCACAGCAACGCCTATGCCGACGCTATCAACGGCTGTTACACAAAGGCAAGCATTACAACCTGGTCACCACCGCGATTGCCAGAGAGATCATCGCCTACATCTGGTCGATATCACGAGAAGTGGTGTTGTCCCGAGTAGACGAAAGCAAACGATTAGCGAGAGTACCCGCATGACATGTTTAGAGTTAGCGCATTGGATCAAGCAGCGGCAGTGGTGCAATCACCGACGGCGTTAGGTAGGTGACAGGTTTAAGAACCTGTTGATCCACGAGCATAGACTGAAGACAGGCACCACGACGGAACAAGTAAGGTTGGATAGGTCATTGGCAACGATGGCAACCCACGGATACCAGCAGGATAACCGACGAACTTACTGGCTTCATTCGATGCGTTAACTCGCCTATATAGTGATAGAGAAAAGCTCTGAAACAATGGGCCTAAAAAACAATGTGCCTATTGACAGAAGGAATCATACCAACGCTCCGCTAAACGGCGAGCGTCAGCGAGTCCGGTGGAGGCCACGTTTTTTGTGGCCGGAACGAATTTGAGCGGCTTGTTAAATCTCTATTTGTATTTTCTTTCATTGTTTACTAGCCGAAAGCGATTTTTTACCCATGTAAATTCAATAAATTCAGATGCAGATACTTCAGGAGTTTCGCAAAATGTTAGCTCTTGATTAAACTTGATAGCAAGGCCAGAGTCGTTGTTAATTATTTCGTAATACGGTTGTACGGGATTAACCGCGATAGAATTACCCATATTGCTACATATTTTTCCTGCATCTGAGTATGATCCGTTACTGACACCAACCCCATTTAATGGATAAAGTGCATATCCTGAAGCCGAGTCTGTTTTGGGAACCAGATGAAAAAGATGATAGCCTTCGCCATATGAGCCATGCCTTAATTGACTGGCTTTAAAAAGGACAAATTGCTTGCCTTCTTTGCTGTAAAACCTTTTTTCTATACTCAGATTTGGGTAGTGTGAATAACTATCTTCTTTACATGAAAGAGAGCCTGATTCTGCTTTGCAGTAATAAAACTTAGTAAAATAGCCTTCTCCGGCGGTGTATAGAAATTCTGTATTATTTAGTCTTTGACATAGCTGAGGTGTGACAGTGTTTTGTTCTGTGTATTCTTTAAGAATCTTGTAATCAGTTTTTTCTAAAAGATCGCCACATTTTTGAAAATACTCACCCGCATAACTTGTGTGCACAAATAGTGCAAATAATGCGGATATGTAGTATTTCACTCGATGGTTCTCCTAGAGATTTAACGCCAGCAGCAGGGGGCGACAAACCAGAGCGAAGCGGCGGTTTGGCGTTCCCGTTGCCTGCCTTTGTTATAAGCCTTTGTAATGACGCTTAAGTTGTTCATAATTTCTCTTAAGGTATAACTCTAGTGCAGTTCGTGCTTGGTTCAATGAAAACCAGTCTACGTGTAAATGCACAACACCTTGTTTTTTGGAAAGCCCAAACCACGAAGAAACCTCTCCGGGAAAGCTACACTCGGAAACAAATTGAATAGTACCCCCATCAGCTACGGAAGACAGCCAAATAAGATGTTTATTATCTTCAGTTACAGAAAGAGTTGGGGCGCATTTTTGAATTTTCAAAGCTTTCTCAGATTCACCTTGCCAATCAAAATCATCAAAGGCTTGTAGAGCTTGCTCACTACGCACATTAGCTTTTGTTTCTGATTCGTCATGTGAATTGTGCGCATACTGAAAGTTTAGATCCACAACATTCTCCTTGGCTTATAACGCTTGCTTGTGGGGCGAAATGCGCAGCATTTTGTCCCGCACCAAGCACTTGTTATGTTCATAGTAACTCGCGCCCCATATCGCTGAGTGAAGGCAAGGCTTTTGTGTAATGAGTAATTTGTTTTTTAAGTTTTTGAAGCTGCTGGTTGTATTCTTTAAGTTCATCTTCATGAGCTTTATTTATTCCATCGAGGGCCTGCTGATGTTTGTGTTGAAGAGAGGATATTTCACTACGGAGGGCATCCAAATCATGCTCGGCATTCTTGAGTCTCGTAGAGACATTTGCCAAGCGAATGGACAGGCCAAAAGCAGTAAGAAGGACGGCACTAAGAATTCCGAGGAATTGACTGGTGTGTATTTCCATGGTTCAGATTCCGTTCATTGAACATAACGCCCACATAAAAGGCGGAGCGTCAGCGACGTCCAGCGCAACGAAGTGGAGCGGTTTTTGATGTGCTTGTTAGTGTGCGCCAGGCACTGCCCAACCTTCACGGCTTCTGCGATAGTGCAGGCAATTAAAATAGAGGCTTTGAAGATTGAGATTGGCAACAACCAAGCCGGTGAACTCTGCGACTGAGTGGTAATTGATTGTTGGATATTTGCACTCATTTCCATGTGTCTCTGATTGCCTAACCTTGGCACTTAATATCGTTTTGTATGGCCCAAAGCATACTGCACGTTGCAGTATGAGCCAACCGGAAAACACCTGAATTTACCATGTTGCACGTTTAGCTCTGAACCCAAATACTTTGAAAAAGACAAAAACCCCTGAAAGCACACTAACAGTATGTTAATGAGGCCTTCGGCCTCATAATAATTATTAGAAGGCGGCCTTTTAATTCCTGCAGAGGTTTTTGGTTTGTCTTTAATTTATTGAAAATACTGGAAAAATAATTTTGGGTTTTGCTGGGGAATAATAAAAAGGCCGTAGGCCTGATAACAATTGAGTTGACAGGTAATCCGACTATTCTGTTTACCCATGATTTCAAGGATGAGGCTAATCTCATGGGTGAATCTCCTTTTCTACAGTCTATCGAGTCATTTATGCTCGCTCGACGTTACAGTAAGTTGACTGTAAATTTATATCTGTGTTGGATCAAGTTCTATATCACCTTTCAAAATACGCATCGTCCCGTTGATAGGGCAACAAAAAAGGCGCGGCTCTTTCGAGTCAGCGCCTTTCTGTTAATTACACAAAGTTAAGGTAAATTAAGTTGAGCCATTAACACCCGTATTTAGCCTTGGCTTTTTGGCGATACGCATGCAGCAGTGGCTCGGTGTAACCATTTGGTTGCTCGTAACCTTTAAAAATCAGGTCGCAAGCCGCGGCGAAGGCCACACTGTTGTCAAAGTTGTCTGACATGTTACGGTAAGCGGGGTCTCCGGCGTTTTGGCCATCAACCACTTTGGCCATGCGCTTGAGGGTTTCCATTACTTGGGCTTCTGTGCAAATACCGTGTTTGAGCCAGTTGGCTATGTGCTGGCTTGAAATACGCAATGTGGCGCGGTCTTCCATTAGGCCGACATTGTTGATGTCTGGCACTTTGGAGCAACCAACGCCCTGCTCTACCCAGCGAACCACGTAACCCAGCAGGCCTTGTGCGTTGTTGTCGAGTTCGTGCTGAACCTGATCGGCTGTAGGTTTGCTGTCGCCCATCAGTGGAATAGTGAGAATATCGTCAACATTGGCATTGGTGCGCGAAGCCAGTTCATCCTGGCGACTGGATACATCTACTTTGTGGTAGTGCAGCGCATGTAATGTTGCGGCTGTTGGCGAAGGTACCCAGGCGGTGTTGGCGCCAGACATTGGGTGGCCAATTTTGGCTTCCATCATGTCGGCCATGTTGTCCGGAATTGGCCACATGCCCTTGCCTATTTGGGCTTTGCCTTTTAATCCGCATTCCAGGCCGAGGTCTACGTTTTGATCTTCATAGGCTGAAATCCACGGCAGTGTTTTGAGAATAGCTTTTGGTGCCACTGGGCCGGCATTCATGCTGGTGTGAATTTCGTCGCCAGTGCGGTCCAAAAAGCCGGTATTGATAAACACCACGCGGTTTTTAGCGGCGCGAATACATTCTTTGAGGTTTACAGATGTGCGACGCTCTTCGTCCATAATACCGACTTTGAGTGTAAATCTGGGCAGCTTTAGTTCATCTTCAATGGCGGCAAATAAGTCATTGGTGAATGCGACCTCTTCAGGGCCGTGCATTTTGGGTTTAACAATGTAAACACTGCCGGTTTTTGAGTTGCCGCCGTCACGTTGCAAGTCGTGCATGGCGATCAGACTGGTGATGATGCCGTCCATAATACCTTCCGGCACTTCGTTGCCTTCGGCGTCCAGAACAGCTGGGTTGGTCATCAAGTGGCCAACGTTGCGCACAAACAGCAGGCTCCTGCCTGGCAGGAGTAACGTGCTGCCATTGGGGGTTGTGTACTCACGGTCCGGGTTGAGTTTGCGAACGATGGTTTTGCCACCTTTCTCAAGGGATTCCTCCAGATCGCCCTTCATCAAGCCCAGCCAGTTACGATAAACGAGTGCTTTGTCTTCGGCGTCGACTGCGGCAACGGAATCTTCACAGTCCATAATGGTAGTAAGCGCGGATTCGACAACAATATCTTTTACGCCAGCGGCGTCATCTTTGCCGATATAATTATCATAATCAACTTGAATTTCAAAATGTAATCTATTGTTTTTTAACAAAATTGATTCGGGTGTTTTGATGTTTCCGCAATAGCCAACCAATTGCTTGGGCGAAGCGAGGGCGGTGACTGAGCCATCGGCGAGTGTCACCTGCAACTCGCCGTTTACAATGCTGTAACAGGTTGAATTGACATGAGAACCTGTGGCCAAAGGTGCAGCTTCATCGAGAAAGGCCCGCGCATAAGCCACTACTTTGGCTCCACGAACGGGGTTATAACCTGGCCCTTTGGTTGCGCCGTCGGCTTCGGAGATTACATCGGTGCCGTAAAGTGCGTCGTAAAGGCTACCCCAGCGCGCATTAGCAGCATTAAGGGCAAAGCGTGCGTTCATTACGGGTACCACAAGCTGCGGGCCAGCTTGTAACGCTATTTCTGGATCAACGTTTTCTGTTTCAATCTTAAAATCTGGCCCGGCATCAACCAGGTAGTCGATACTTTTCAGAAAGGATTTGTACTCTGCAAAATCAATAGGTTGACCTTGGTGTGCATTATGCCAATCGTCAATACTCGCCTGTATTTCGTCACGTTTCTGTAACAGGCTGCGATTTCTCGGAGCAAAATCGTTAATCAGATTTTCGAAAGACTGCCAGAACAGATCAACATCAATACCTGTCCCGGGTGCCACTTCGTTAGTGATCAGATCATCTATTTCTCTGGCAACCTGCAGACTACCCCGTTGAATACGCTCACTCATGTGTTTTCTCGTCCAGTTCAGTTATTTGGGTCAAACCGGTTAAATCCCACCGGCAAGGCTGCTATTTTAAATGCCTCCGAGCTAATTGATCTACTTTATGGAAATGATTTCCAATATTTAGCTGGTGAATAAGAGGTGATCGAAAGCAGCAGACAACAATCAGAGCATTTCCCGGGTAACATCCGCAATCAGTCGCCGAATCCATTGATGCGCCGAGTTGTGCTGTAACAAAGGGCTCCAGGCCATGGTCAGTTCAATTTCGGGGATTTCGAATGGCGGCGGCAAAATAATCACCGTAGGGTCATCCTTCAACAAATTCGCAGCCTTGGTGGGTAACGTAATAATTAGATCGCGCAGTACAGCCAACCGCATGGCTGCCTGGTAGTGACGGGTAAATACGCGTATACGGCGCTCTTTACCTATTTTTGCCAGAGCTTCATCTACCCAGCCAAGTCGTTGATAGGCGCCGGGCTCCATACCAACCCCAACCCCCATACCGGTTTTGTTCACCCAGACATGGCCTGCTTCCAGATAACTGTCGAGATTAAAGTGATTGCGGATCGGATTATGGTGGCTGATAAGGCAGGAAAAACTGTCTTTCCACAGTGTTACCTGATGAAACGATTGAGGTAGCTCGTCGAAGCGGTTTATCACCAGGTCAACGCTGCCCCTTTCCACATCCTGATAGCTGACGTCACTTGGGGTTAGCACATCCAGTGTGATATTCGGCGCTTCCGAACGCATCCGCCTCAGCAAATGAGGCAACAATGTGGACTCTGTGTAATCACTGACGGAAATCCGGAAAACCCGGTCTGCACTGGCTGCATCAAACCTTTGCCCTGGTTCGATCGCCTTCTCAATTGACGAAACTACCTCTCTGATAACCGGCTGCAGCACTTCTGCCCGCTCAGTGGGTGTCATGCCATTGCTGGTTCGCACCAGTAATGGGTCGTTAAACAGTGTGCGAAGGCGGCGTAACCCATTGCTCATGGCTGGTTGACTAATACCCAATGTTTCCGCTGCGCGAGTGACATTGCGCTCCTGAAGTAAAACATCCAGATAAACCAGAAGGTTAAGGTCGATATTTTTAATATTCATGGGTGCTATCTTACAGACTATTATTCATAAAAAAAATACCCGGTATAACATCGATAGATTAGCTAAATCTTAGTCGAATGGCTAGAATGCACGCAATTCAAGAACGGACTGTTCTTGTTTGTTTGAATAACAGAGGATTAACCATGTCAAACTATCAATCCGCCATCGAAGCCGTCGCTGCGATCAAAGCGAAAGCCGGTAGCTCCTGGGATTCTATCGATCCTGAATCAGTAGCTCGTATGCGCGCGCAGAATAAATTCAAAACCGGCCTGGATATCGCCAAATACACAGCGGATATCATGCGTGCTGATATGGAGCGTTACGATAACGACAGCTCTCAGTACACTCAGTCTCTGGGTTGCTGGCACGGTTTTATTGGTCAGCAGAAGATGATTTCGATTAAGAAGCACTTCAACGGCCAAACTGATCGCCGTTACCTGTACCTGTCTGGCTGGATGGTTGCTGCATTGCGTTCAGCATTTGGTCCTCTTCCCGATCAGTCTATGCATGAGAAGACTTCCGTTGCGGCTCTGATTGAAGAGTTGTACACCTTCCTGCGTCAGGCAGACGCTCGTGAATTGGGTGGTTTGTTCCGCGCACTGGACGACGCTCGCGAGGCGGGTGACGAAGTTAAGGCCCGCGATATTCAGAATCAGATCGACAATCACGTAACCCATGTGGTGCCAATCATTGCGGATATCGATGCCGGATTTGGTAATGCAGAAGCCACTTACCTGCTGGCTAAAAGAATGATTGAAGCGGGTGCTTGCTGTATTCAGATTGAAAACCAGGTTTCTGACGAGAAGCAATGTGGTCACCAGGACGGCAAGGTAACCGTACCTCACGAAGACTTCCTGGCCAAAATCCGCGCCGTTCGCTACGCGTTCCTGGAGCTGGGCGTGGATAACGGTGTTATTGTTGCCCGTACGGACTCCCTGGGTGCTGGCCTGACCAAGCAAATCGCCGTGACGAAAGAGCCGGGTGATTTGGGTGATCAGTACAACAGCTTCCTGGACTGCGAAGAAGTTTCTCCGGAAGATATGAAGAACGGCGACGTTGTTTTGAACCGCGAAGGTAAATTACTGCGCCCTAAGCGCTTGCCTTCTAACCTGTTCCAGTTCCGCGCAGGTACAGGTGAAGACCGCTGTGTGCTGGATTGCATCACTTCTTTGCAAAACGGCGCAGACCTGTTGTGGATTGAAACCGAAAAGCCTCACGTTGGTCAGATCGGCGGCATGGTTAACCGTATTCGCGAAGTGATTCCGAATGCGAAGCTGGTTTATAACAACAGCCCATCCTTCAACTGGACACTGAATTTCCGTCAGCAGGTGTTTGATGCCTGGGCTGAAGAAGGTAAAGACGTTTCTGCTTACGATCGCGAGGCGTTGATGAGTGCTGATTACGACACTAGTGAGCTGGCTGCTGCGGCTGATGACAAGATTCGCACCTTCCAGGCTGATGCAGCCCGTGAAGCCGGTATCTTCCATCACCTGATTACGTTGCCGACTTACCACACCGCTGCATTGTCTACCGACAATCTGG
This sequence comes from Pseudomonadales bacterium, assembly GCA_024234435.1. Lineage (NCBI taxonomy): Bacteria > Pseudomonadati > Pseudomonadota > Gammaproteobacteria > Pseudomonadales > Pseudomonadales bacterium. The sequence continues at coordinate 1,079,115 of JACKOF010000001.1, read as the reverse complement.
CGAAGGAATACTTCGGAGAGCAGGGTATGCTGGGCTACGTTGCCGGTGTACAGCGTAAAGAAATCCGCCAGGGTATTGCTTGTGTTAAGCATCAGAACATGGCCGGTTCGGACATTGGTGATGATCACAAAGAATACTTTGCCGGTGAAGCAGCACTGAAAGCCTCAGGTAAAGACAACACCATGAACCAGTTCGGCTAAACGGTTCCTGATGTTAAACAAAAACCCGCTTCGGCGGGTTTTTTTGTGGGCTAACTGTTTGTACAGAATTATATTTTTAAGAGCTTTCATTTACACAGAGCTATAAATAAAAGACATTAAAAAAGGCGAAGCCGTTAAGCTTCGCCTTTTTGTCAGAACACTAAGTAATTAGAGTCCAACGATGTTTTCAGCTTGAGGTCCTTTCTGTCCTTGAGTTACGGTGAACTCAACTTTTTGACCTTCTTTCAACGTTTTGAAGCCATCGCCTTGAATAGCGCTGAAGTGAGCGAAAACGTCTGGGCCAGACTCTTGCTCAATAAAACCAAAGCCTTTTGCTTCGTTGAACCACTTAACGGTGCCAGTAACTGTAGCCATAACTATATCCTGTGTAACATGAGTAATTGTTGCCTTTACAGGCGGTTGTAGCTGGAAGTGTTGCTATTACTTATGGAAACAGGCCGAAATACTACAAATATTATCGAAATGGTGCATAAATCATAGGTCGTACTTTCTAGCTCTCTCCGATTATATACGCCTTCAACCATTGGTCAATGGCTGTTTTGTGACAATTACGCCGTTATTGTCCGCATAAATGAACTCACCAGGACAAAAAGTAATGCCACCAAAAGTAACCGGAACGTTCAAATCACCTATACCTCGCTTGTCAGTTTTTAGTGGGATGGAAGCGAGAGCCTGCACACCAAGATCAAGTTCTGCGATAGCATCCACGTCGCGAATGCAGCCAAAAATAACAAAACCTTCCCAGCCGTTAGCCACTGCATTTTCTGCAATCATATCACCGAGTAATGCCCTGCGCAGTGAACCACCGCCATCCACAACCATAACCTTACCGCTCCCCGGCCTGGCTGCATTTTCTTTAACCAGCGAATTATCTTCATGACACTTGATCGTCACTATCTCTCCACCGAAAGACTCCCTGCCGCCAAAATTGACCATCATTGGCTCCAGAACCCGAACCAAATCGGGATGATCGTCGCATAAATCAGGCGTAGAAATATTATTTGCAGACATAAAGATTCCTTTTATTTTAAATGTGTTAATCCGTCAGAACGCCGAGATAACCGTTCTGCTCGATCAGTGTTATTGGCTGTAAACCGGGAACTGAAGCAACAACTTCGCCACCAACGGCTTGACCGGTATCCAGACAAAAAGCAATGCCGTGTTTACGGCACCGGATTTTACCGTTGTCGAGCGTTGCCTTTTTTAGAGAATAGTTCTCATGAGGACATTGGGCAGGTATCAGTTTTGTTACACCACCACTATGTACCAACAGCAGCTGCTGCCTGGCAACTTTAAAACATCGCGAATATCCTTCGTTGATATTGGCGACAGACTCCAAGGCTAAAAATGACATTGCGCGCTTCTCATCAGGATAGATTGCCATGCCGATTCTTCCCTCGCAACAATGATTTTGGTTAATGCTGATTGCCTTTCCCTTAAAGAGGCCATAACCTAGCACACCATGCAGAATAACGCCTTTGAAGTTGTCGATTTCCCTTATACCACCGATGCAGAACCGCTTTTTGAACGTGTTCGCTCGCTCGAGAACCCTGTCTGGCTGGACAGCGGAAAACCGCGCAGTTTGCAAGGCCGTTTTGATATTATTTCTGCCGCACCGCTTAAAGTCCTGGAAACTTGCGGCAGCATAACTTCCATCATTGAGGACAACGCTACCTCCGTTAGCCACGAAGACCCCTTTACCCTCTCGGAAGCCCTTTGGCAGGAGCTTGAAGCAGCACCGGATGAATTCAATAACCAGCCCTTTACTGGAGGCATCATCGGTTTCTGGGGTTATGATCTGGGCCGACGGATTGAAAATATTCCCGATAAAAACCCAAGCGTTTGCTCTATCCCCGATATGCGAATGGGCCAATATGTCTGGGCCTTGGTGCTGAATCATTCCGCACAGAAAGCCTGGCTGTTCTTTCACCCGGCCTGCCCGCCATCACTAAAAAAATCGGTCTCTCAATGTCTCAATAGCACCGCACCCGAACCAGACCATAACTTCGAACTTTGTTCCCCTTTCAGAGAATCTTCATCGAAACAGCAACATGCTGAAGCCGTCACCAAAATACAGCATTACATCCATGCGGGCGATTGTTATCAGGTCAATCTGGCCACTCACTTCTCTGCCACATTCAAAGGAGACAGTTGGCAAGCCTATAAACAGTTGCGCCGTGCCCTGCCGTCACCTTATAGCGCCTATATCGAGTGGAATGACAAGGCCGTACTTAGCCTTTCACCGGAACGCTTTTTGAAATCCTCTATGAATCAGGTGGAAACAAAACCCATTAAAGGCACCGTGAAACGTGGCACCACACTCGAAATAGATAATCAGAACGCCATTGAATTGATGAACTGCAAAAAAAACCGGGCTGAGAATCTGATGATTGTCGATCTGCTGAGAAACGATTTGGGGAAAAGTTGTGATCCCGGTTCTATTCGCGTACCAAAGTTATTTGCGCTGGAAAGTTTTGCCAACGTTCACCATCTGGTTAGCACCGTGACCGCGAAACTGAGCGATGGCGAGACGCCACTGTCATTGCTGAGGGGCTGCTTCCCTGGCGGTTCTATTACCGGAGCCCCAAAGAAACGGGCCATGGAAATTATCGATGAACTGGAAAATTGCCGAAGAAACCTCTATTGCGGCAGTATTGGTTATGTCAGCACCACTGGACGCATGGACACCAATATCGCTATTCGAACCATGTTGGCTGATGGTCATACTCTCAACTGTTGGGGGGGGGGCGGCATAGTGGCAGACTCCAGCCCCGATGATGAATATCAGGAGCTGCTAGCCAAGATTCACGTGTTGATGAAGGCGCTCTAGAAAGAAAGTACGCCGACTGCTCCGTGCCCTATCAGGCTATCCGCCTCATACCCACTATCGGTAAACCAAACTTAGAGTGATAAATCTCTGTTGCTGGCTTTGAGGAATTCTTTTTTGAGGTCATCAAAATTCTGTACGGCTGGAAACTGGGGGAATTCGTCAATGACGTTTTGTGGCGCATGGAAAAGAATGCCTCGGTCAGCTTCTGCCAGCATAGTCGTGTCATTATAAGAATCACCCGCCGCAATAGTGCGGTAATACATACTTTTAAAGCCAACGATTGCCTGGCGCTTCGGGTTTGCCTGGCGCAGTTTGTAGTCGGTAACCTTGCCTGTCTCATCAACTTCCAGCTTGTGGCATAACAAGGTTGGGAAACCCAATTGCCGCATTAAAGGTTGTGCAAATTCGTAGAAAGTATCCGACAAAATAACAACCTGAAAACGCTCTCTCAGCCAGTCGATAAAGTCGCGGGCACCTGGTAACGGTTCCAATGTGGAAATTACTTCTTGAATTTCATTCAAGCCGAGATTGTTTTGTTCCAATATATCGAGCCGATACTTCATAAGAACATCGTAATCAGGTTCATCGCGAGTCGTTCTTTTCAGTGCCTCGATACCGGTTTTTTCGGCAAAGGCGATCCAGATTTCTGGAACCAACACCCCTTCAAGATCCAGGCAAGCGATTTCCACAGCAGCTATCCTCGGGCAGATTATTGAGAAATTGAAAGCGCCGCACTTTAGCAGAGGCCATCGGTATAAGCCATAGTCATGCAGCTATCTATAGCACGGAGGTTTGTCGTTTTAAAGGGGTGAGTAAGTATTTCCGGGTTGAAGAGTTAGTACTCGGGGAGAACAATATCAGCGAAAAACGCGTCGAGTTCATCCTTGCAGGTCAGCGTACAGGCCTCGTCAACCACATCGCGTGTCAGATGAGGCGCAAACAGCTCCATAAAGTCATACATATAAGAGCGAAGATAAGTACCGCGACGAAAGCCGATCTTGGTTGTGCTGGTTTTAAACAGGTGTTTAGCATCAAGAGCGACCAGGTCCTGATCAGTAACGGGATCATGTGCCATTTTTGCCACAATACCGATCCCGAGCCCAAGGCGAACATAGGTTTTAATCACATCGGCATCGGTAGCTGTAAACACGACATTCGCATTTAATCCTTTATCGGTAAAAGCTTCGTCAAGTTTTGAGCGACCAGTAAAACCAAACACATAGGTCACAATAGGGTGTGACGCCACATCTTCCAGTGTCAACCCGGAAACCTGCGTCAGGGGGTGATTTCTTGGTACCAGGATACAGCGGTTCCAGTCATAACAGGGCATCATCAGGAGATCGCTGAAAAGATCGAGCGCTTCCGTCGCAATCGCAAAATCCACACCGCCTTCAGCCGCTTTCTCAGAAATCTGTATCGGGGTACCCTGATGCATATGAAGTTTTACGTCGGGGTATTTTTCAATGAATGCCGCTATCACTGGAGGCAGCGCATAGCGCGCCTGAGTATGGGTGGTTGCTACGGAGAGGCTGCCCTGCTTGGGATCCTTGTGTTCCTGTGCCAGACGTTTAACATTCTCGACTTTGCCCATAATTTCACCGGCAATTTTCAGAATATCTTCACCGGCAGGCGTGATTCGAGTGAGATGTTTGCCGCTGCGGGAAAAAATTTCCACACCCAGTTCATCTTCCAGTAATCGAATCTGCTTGCTGATGCCTGGCTGCGATGTATAAAGGCTTTGAGCGGTAGCCGATACGTTCAAGTCGTGATGGGCGACTTCCCAAATATAGCGAAGCTGCTGGAGTTTCATGGCTATACCCTTACAGATGTCAACGTTTAATCTTCAACAAAATCTAGAACACAATGGTATAAGAAGAAAGTATTGTATTCCTCTTTAGAATAGATAGCAGCATAGATCAATTCTGGTCAGATGCAAACCAGCCCCGATAAAGAAATCCGTCTGATTATCAGAAATGAGATCAGGGTTCGTTAGCAACACCGTGAGGGACATGACCTGTCGCTACGTGACTGCTGGCAGACTGGCAATGGACCTGTTGATCGTCAAAAAACACATCAGCCCCATAGGCTTTCAAAAAATTGCCTTTACTCCAGCCGCCCAGAAATAATGACTCATCAATTCGAACCCCCCATTCCCTCAAGGTTCGGACCACCCGTTCATGTGCTGGTGCAGAGCGCGCAGTTACCAGTGCAGTGCGAATAGGACATTCGTTGGGCGGGAACTCGGATTGCAGGCGGTGCAAGGATTCGAGAAAACGCTTAAAGGGGCCAGCCTGTAATGGACGTCCCGCCTCTGCCCTTTCATTCTCGGTGAACGCCGCCAGCCCCTGCTGCTTGTAAATTCGCTCGGATTCATCCGAGAACAGCACCGCATCACCATCAAAAGCTACCCGAAGCTCTTCATTTTCGTGCTGGTGCTTACCGCCAGTTGCGATTAATGTTGCCGCCGCAACGCCGCTATCGAGAGCGCTTCTGACATCCTCTGCATGAGTAGAAAGAAACAACTGGCAGCCGAAAGCGGAAACATAGCGGTAAGGACTTTCTCCTCCACAAAAAGCAGCCCGGGTGATATTCAACTTATGGTGAGCAATGGAGTTAAACACCCGCAGGCCGGTATCAGCCGAGTTTCGGGAAAGCAGGATCACTTCCACCCGGTCACTACCGAGTTTTTCATTGATTCTCAGGAGCTTTTTGACCAGAGGAAACGCTTCACCCGGCAACAGCGGTTCGTCTTCATGCTCAATCTGATAGCGGGCGTAGGCACCAAGCCCTTCGGATTCAAACACTCGGTGACTCTCGTCCAGATCAAACAACGCTCTGGAGGAAATCGCAATCACCAGCTTTTCGGGTGTATCCTGTTGAACACTGTTATTCAATGAATTATCTGGCCTGTCGTAATCCAAAGTGAAAGGCTAATGTAACACAACACTTGAGAAAATAGACTGATGCAGTTGACGAAAAACCAGCAGGAACGGTCGTTTAATATGCCACGTCCTAACAATATGAGAGCTGAAATAGAACACCTCCTTGATGACCAGATAACAAAACTGATACCGGTTAATGGTGGTGATATAACCCGCAGTTTTATTTTGAAAACAGTCGCCAAGGGTACATTTTTTGTTAAATCACTGCCTGATGCACCTCAGAATATGTTCTCTACCGAAGCAATAGGTCTGGCGGCCCTCGGAGACACCGGAGAAATTGCCACCCCGGCAGTAATTGCTGCAGGGACAGAGTGGCTGATATTGGAATATATCGAAACATCACCGCCTACCACTGCTTTCTGGGAACTGTTTGCCCGACAGCTTGGGCGGTTACACCGGATACCGCAGCCCGATTTTGGTTTTGAAGTGAATAACTATTGTGGCAAAACACCTCAGATCAATACTATTACCAGCTCTGGTCATGAGTTCTTCGCCAAGCAACGGATAGGGTTTCAGGCCGACCTGTCGTTGCGTAAAGGCTTGTTAAGCACTGATGACCGGAGGCTCATCGATAATCTGGCCAGCAGGCTCCGAAACCTGATTCCAGAGCAAGCCCCGTCATTGATTCATGGCGATTTATGGCCAGGAAATCACCTCTGCAGCAACAAAGGCACGCCTGTATTAATTGACCCCTCCACGCACCGGGGCTGGGCCGAAGCCGAAATTGCCATGACAACACTGTTTGGCGGTTTCCCCGAATCATTTTATCAGGCCTACCTTGAAGCCAATCCGTTAAATCCAGGCTGGCAGGAACGGTTACCACTCTACAATCTTTATCATTTACTTAACCATCTGAACCTGTTTGGCAGCAGCTATCATTCCCGTGTAATGGACATTGTTAAGCGTTATTCTTGAACGATGATAAACAGAAAAAGCACAACATCAATATTCTCATTATGGCAAAAGCCACTTTTGTTGCTGTTCTCCGGTTTGTTGTCAGTCACTTCAAATGAAGCTATCGCCAACCCGAATACACAAAAAGCGATACCAGGAACGTTCAGGGTGGAAACAATAGCGACCGGATTCCTGGCTCCCTGGGGCATGGCTTTTGTCAACAGCCACGAACTTGTGATTACCGAACGTATTGGCACAGTAAAAATACTGAATCCGGACACCGGAACAATCATCAGCCTGACAGGGGTTCCGGCAGTTCTCGCTGATGGCCAGGGTGGGTTAATGGATGTAGCCGTTTCTCCAGACTACCCGGATACCCGAAAGCTATATTTCACCTATACCAAAATGGTTAATGGTCAAGGTGTCACAACGCTGGCCATTGCAACACGGGAGGGAAACCGCCTGAGCCATTGGCACGACCTGATAGTAACGGATTCCGGTACCAATACAGGGCGTCACTTTGGCAGCCGTATCGCTTTTGATCAGCAGGGGCATATCTTCTTCTCGGTAGGCGATCGTGGTGAGCGACCTCATGCCCAGAATACCAGTAATCACGCAGGATCTATTCTGCGCCTCAACCTTGACGGATCTATTCCTAAAGATAATCCCTTCCTGAACCGGAAAGGCTATCGCGCCGAGATCTGGAGTTACGGCCACCGCAATCCGCAAGGCCTGGTTTTTGATGTCAAAACAGGACGACTCTGGGCCATTGAACACGGGCCCCGCGGAGGCGACGAATTAAACCTGATTGAAAAAGGTCGCAACTATGGGTGGCCCATCATTTCTTATGGCAAGGAGTACTGGGGGCCCATAGCGGTTGGCGAAGGCACAGCCAAAGTGGGCATGGAGCAACCCCGTAAGGTTTATATTCCCTCAATCGCCCCTTCTGGCCTGATGGTTTATCAGGGCGACGCTTTCCCTGACTGGAAAGGAAACCTCTTTACCGGTGCGCTGAAACTGACACACCTGAATCGTATTGTTCTCAGTGATGAAGGCATTCCTGTAGCAGAGGAACGACTGTTGGACGACATGAATGAACGGATACGTGCAATCGCACAAGGGCCGGACGGACTGATCTATTTTTCAACAGACAGCGGTAAAATCGCTCGTTTAAAACCGACCGGAATTCACGTATGGGAAAAAAACATTTCTAACTAAGAACTGCAGCTGATATTCAGAGTACGTATTCAGATAGATAGCCAGAAGCAGCTCAACCCAGCATTTCCTTGTGGGACTTACCAAACACGCGAGCACTGACTCTGTCCGGCCATAGGTTCAGCTCAATAATCTGCGGGCCATCTTTTCCAATTGCCATATCCAGCCCAGCAAAGCCGGCCATGGGGAAATTCAGTAATGCGCGTTTTGCGAGTGCCAGGCAAGCCGACCAATGCGGCAATTTTCGGCCTTTGATGGGGGCACCGCTATCCGGGTGCTCATTGTAATAGACAGGAAATACATCGGTTGTTCGGCATCGTTCCAACATGCCTGATTCCAGATCAACGTTTGCTATCAGTCCCCCCTGTCCGGAGTTATCAACCATTGCTCCAGCTCTGCCTATGCGCAGCAGAACTCCCAAAACAACCACGTCCCCTTTAATTTGCCTGACCCATATCCTGAGCGTATTCACACTGGAGGCATTAATCTCCAACATGTCTTTGTGTTGTTCCAGATAACGTTCGATAACAAAGCCGTCCGGATGCTTAAGATGGTTATCCGTAAATTTTTCAATACTTTCAGGTTCACTACAATCCAGCCGATGGAGCCCTACTCCTTCACTATCGGCAACAACTCGCGCCGCAACAAAGCCAGTACCACCATATCCCTCCACCGGTTTAAAACAGACTGTTTCACCAACCAGATTCATTAAAAACCGTTGTAACGAATCTGCATCAATCAGACTTTCACCGATATCACATGCCCCTTTCTCTGAATGAAAAAAGCCGAGGTATTCAGGTGTGGGAATGGCAAGCAGCTGCAAAATCGCTTTTTCTGCCAGCTTATGCTGGGATAACTTTTGGTACTGCACAGGATTTAATTGGGCAACCCGCTTTTTATAGCGAGAGTGGTTCATAAAACCAAATTGTCGGGAAAGCGTCCACTCCGGACGCCAAAACCCTACTTCGTAATAAAGTGTTGGCCCCAATTGCCTGCAAATATAAATAATCACCAGGTTGGAAAACTGTTTCAATCGGGAAACGTTATGCTCATTTTTCACGCGACAGGATGCCTGCCAGACAAATGCCAGTTTTGACAGCCCTCTCCTACGGTCTGAAGTTTTTCCTGACATCAGCGCTCCGATTTCGCCGGTTCAGCAACAATATATCTAAGCTGCCAGCGGCAAGACCCGCCATCCTCACCAAAAGTGGGCGCCAAATACTGATTGATACCACTGTACAAGGTATCATCATCCGCTAAATCGAGACCAAACAACCCACGACTAAAATCCAGCATCTGCTGCTTGCTCTCGAAATGCCAGTGAAATTCTTCCGGTACGCTGTTGATAATATTGAATCCCTCTCGCTCTAAAACCTGTTCGTCTTGAGAGGTCAAAAATAGCCCCTCGTGCCCCATGCTATTGTACTGGTCGACAAATACATTCAGGAAGTTTGCAGTATCTGAACCCTCTTCAACATCGGCAATGACAAGACGGCCATTCGGGGATAGCACTCGCAGACTTTCTCGAAAGAAATGTTCTCTTTCATTCACATGATGCAGTGCCGCCAAAGATAAAATTCGATCCATGGAGGCTGTCGCCAACGGCAGTACTGCGAAGTCTCCGATCACACAACTCTCCTCTTTTTTAGGGCAGTATTCTGCGAATGCAGTGCTGGTCTCCATGAACACAACGGAGCTAACCGCACTGCCGAGATAGTTTTTTAGGTAGCCACCTCCGGCAGGCATATCCAGCAACTTCTCACGGCCACTAAGAGCCAGATATTTCACCGCCAATTCGAACTCAAGACTTCTGGCCAGTGGCGCAAGCCCCATTGCTGTGTGGTACAGATTAGCGCGTTGATTAAAGATATCTTTATATGATTTGTGCACGTAAATTCCGTGGTAGATTACTCTTCGATTGTTCAAAAATTTATATTAGCGCTCATTGGACGGATGATTAAAATAGGCTTTGGACAACCTGAAAACAACAGGACTTAGCAACAGCAGCCCCAACAGGTTAGGAATGGCCATCATGCCATTCAGCGTATCAGCAACACCCCAGATAAGATCCAGCTTCTGTCCGGCGCCCACAAATACTGCCCCGACCCAGAGAACTCTGAATGGTATAATTGCGCGGACCCCGAACAGAAATTCGGTGCAGCGCTCACCGTAATAACTCCACCCAAGAATGGTGGTAAAAGCAAACAGGCTGAGGCAAATGGATACCAGCTTATCACCGTAGGGCAAGGTGCTATTAAACGCCAGCGAAGTCAGCGCTGCGCCCTGCTCGCCACTGCTCCAGGCTCCACTGATAATGAGTACCAAACCTGTCAGGGTGCAGATTATCAAGGTGTCGATAAAGGTACCGAGCATGGCAATGGTTCCCTGCCGTACCGGATTATTGGTTTCTGCTGCCGCATGAGCAATAGGTGCGCTGCCCAGCCCTGCTTCATTGGAAAATATACCGCGAGCCACTCCCATACGAACAGCCAGCATAATGGTTGCTCCGGCGAAGCCGCCACCAGCAGCAACAGGGCTAAAAGCACTTTTCAGAATCAAAGCCAGCGCTGAGGGAATAGAAACAGCATTGAGAAGCAGAATAATGAGTGTGAGCAAAATGTACAGGGCAGCCATAAAAGGCACCAGTTTTCCTGCTACGCTGCCGATTCTCTTGATTCCGCCTAACAGAACCAAGCCAACGAGAACCGCCATAATAGTGCCGGTAATGACTTCGGGGATATCAAATGCACTGCCCAAAGCATCAGCGACTGAATTTGCCTGAACAGTGTTGCCAATGCCGAAACCGGCCAGCATCCCGAATATTGCAAACAAAATGCCCAACCACGCCCAGTTTTTGCCAAGGCCATTGCGAATGTAATACATGGGGCCGCCTACTTTATTTCCGCGCTCATCCGTTTCACGGTATTCAACTGCCAGTACGGCTTCGCTGTACTTTGTTGCCATCCCCAGCAATGCCGTACACCACATCCAGAATAATGCACCTGGGCCACCAATGCCTACAGCTGTGGCTACGCCAACAATATTGCCGGTGCCTACGGTAGCCGATAACGAAGTCATCAAGGCGTTAAAAGGGGTTATATCACCATCACCTGACCCCTGCCTGCCATGAAGTAATTGTTTAAAACCATAACCGATTTTCCGAATCGGCATGGCAGCAAGCCCTATAGTGAGGTAAAACCCGGTGCCGAGAATCATCACCAGCATCACCGGTCCCCAGACAAAGCTGTTAATAGCAGTTATGATTTCTTCAAACATTATTCACCCTTGTCAGAAACAGCGGTTTTTAACAATTTAATCAGCGCCATCATGCACATAAAAAAGGCCGCAACAGCGGCCAATTTTAAATAATTTCAAACTGCTGCTGATTAAATCGACTTGATTGTACCTTTTGGCAGAACTGCGTGCACGGAGCTGCGCTGATACTTTAGCTCAACGTTGTTGGCAGCTTGAACCGTAATGTAGTCTTCCTCAACCTTGGTAATTTTACCCAGCAAACCACTGGTCATGACAATTTCATCACCTTTGCTCAATCCGCTAACCAGCGACTGATGCTCTTTCTGGCGTTTGCGCTGTGGGCGGATAATCAGCAAGTACATAAACACAAACAGGCCGCCAAACATGGCCAGAGTAATTAATGGATTGGCTTCCGGAGCCGGTGCTGCAGTTGCAGAAACAATCATTGACGGGTCGATGGATGAAATATCGAAAGACATAAGTACCTCAAGGGTTAACTGTAATTTAATGTATAGGTGCCAAAATCAGCCCGCGACTTTAGCGGTTTCGCCCTCTTTTCTCAAGAAAAGCTTGCCGGGAAACACTAATTCAGCGGCGGTCAGGCGAGATTGTCCTTAATCCATGCCTGTACATCATCGTGGTGGCTTTTGGTTTTCACCTTGTTCATAACGAGCGCCAATTTGCCATTCTTGTCCACGATAAAAGTGGTTCGTAGCACCCCCATAAACTCCCTCCCCATAAATTTCTTCAAGCCCCAACAACCATAGCTATCGATCACTCCATGGCTTTCATCAGAGAGTAAATCGAAGTTGAGCTGCTGCTTTTCTTCAAAGCGTGCCAGGCGCGGGTAAGGGTCAGGGCTGATGCCAAGCACAACAGTATCCAGCGCCTCCAACGCCTCCTTTGTGTCGCGAATACCACAGGCCTGGACAGTGCAACCTGGCGTCATAGCCTTGGGGTAAAAATAGACTACAACATTTTTCTTGCCACGAAAGTCTGACAAAGTAATGGTCTCTCCGCGCTGGTTTTGTAATGAAAAATCAGGTGCTGTCTGCCCGACTTCAGGAAACGCCATAATACTTCTCTCCAGTCTGTTCAAAAAAGCACAGTCTACTGAACCCATGCTTGCCTGAACAGGGTGGATACTGAGGAACGACCACTAAATCAGACATTTTAATTTTACAGTGCCTTTTTTATGGCGATATCCAATGAAAGACATAAAACGCCCTGTGTTTGCAGATTAAATGGCCCCTGGCTAGCCTGAACGTTTATCGCCACAGACTCCCTACTGGCAGATCTCAAACAAGGCATTTGCCTTTGCCGATACAATCGTGTTCTTTATTATGTTCGGCGCATTTATATGCTGACAGGCAAACTAATCCCCAGCTTTTTGAAAAATCCCGACAGTTACTCAGCCTAAACTCTGGTGGCATCAATACCTTGGTTCTTTTGAGCAGCTCTCTGTATCCCGTACTGGCGATTGGTACTTCAAAGCGAGCTCGGTCGCTCTTTTTGCACTCGCTCTGGTATGTGGTTTTGCATTTATCATATCGAAAAATTTCGAATACCGAACAAAGTTCAAACCCAGTATATCCATACTAACTAATGATTTTTTTATGTACGCCTTTGGTGACCGGCATGCATCTGGATATATGTTGTTGGCAATGTGGTACTCGCCGTGTTGTGGTACAAGGTTTATTCAGAGACTAGCAATACGAATTTCACAACTCATGAAAACAGGGAAACTGAGTGGCATATGGTTAGTTAGTATTAAGACATGCTCTGGCCCCGGACAACTGGCAGAGGTCACCTGAATAACAGTAGCTACAGGCATCCCCATCAATCTTCATTAGTTGCGAGCACAGTCACATAAAAATGAAACTTAAAAAGCATCAAGCGAATCCCAGTCATCAACCGCAGCAGCCAGGCGACCAGTAAAAGTCATGGCGGTATCTTCAGGTTGCATATCGGGCATTTCAGCAACTGGCGCTACGGTCATGGTCCAAAAAGCCAGCGCTGTCATAATCGCTTGCCTGCAAGCCTGTTGAACTTCATCCAGAGAGATTTCATAACCACCTGCCGCTGTAAATTCACTGATGTAGTGCTGAAACAGTGTATTTTCGTGGCTGCGCCGCTGCTCAATCGTTAAGCCCGCGGCAAGGCAATAGCCCAGATCACGACCCCAATGCCCGCGGTGAACAACGCCCCAGTCACCCAGCCCCAATGTGCCGTTATTAAGCCGGTACCAATTGTGTAAATGCACATCGCCATGGCCTAACCCGCGAGGCAGTTTTGCCTGAGTATCCAGAGAAGCGAGTGTCGCAGGCCAGATATCCTCCCGCCGCTGCCAAAGCCGATCAGGAATCACTTCCCGCGCGCGTTCAAGTCCGGCGCTACAGGCTTGCTCCAAATTGACGATCATCAAACCACGAAATCGCTCTTCCCACGTGGGCAGCGCCGCAAAATGTGTGTCCAGCTCGGGGGCTGCTGCCCACTTACCGTGCAACCGAGCTAATAAAGACAGTTGCTCTCGCATAAGCTCGGGAGAACCATCTTGCTTGGAATCCAGGAAATGCCCCTCGCCATCCAGATCCTCCAGTACGATGATGGAGTTGAAACTCTCCGGATCGTAATTGGCATGAAAGGCAAAAGGCACTTCAAAATCGAGTTCACTTCTGACATGCCGATAGAACCCGACCTCGCAGCGAATTGCGCCGGAATGCGCCAACATCAGGCGGTTACGCAAACCGCAGGTTGCCTTGCAAAACACCGATGAAGGAAGCCCGGCAGACTGACCGTCCGCGTTATAACTTAAAAATACACGGCGACGATTATTGGTACCTTCATCAGGGGCATCCAGCTTATGAGCCACAACCTGTGCACCGGGTACATCCCGACACATCACCGCCGTAAGCCACTGATCAGTAATACATTCATAGTTGGCCGGAATATCATCCAGCGACAAAGCAGGGGCCGCGGATTCTTGCTCTCTGGCGAACAACTCCCGTATCTGTGGCTCTAGTGGTAGCGTCATGTTTCCCTCTGTTTCAATGATGCGATTATATTTTCACCGGTGCGCAGCGTTATTGTTATTTCTGGCGGCGACCAGACATTAACCACCGAAGTATAATTGACCAAATGGTAATACAAAAACAAACCCGCCAAAAACAAAAAAGGCACCCCAAGGTGCCTTTTTGATGGAAGTCGCTGAACTTACGGCAGCAAATGCTGAACAGCATCGCGCTCTTCGCACAGCTCCTGCTCAGTCGCAGACATTTTTCCACGGGAGAAGTCGTTGATTTCCAGCCCCTGAACAATTTCCCAGTCACCGTTTTTGCAAACACAGGGGAAAGAGTAAATCAGACCTTCGGTGATGCCATAGCTGCCATCGCTATAGACGCCCATGCTTACCCAGTCGCCTGCTTCCGTACCCAGTGCCCAGCTTTTCATGTGATCGATAGCTGCATTGGCCGCTGAAGCCGCGGAAGAAGCACCACGGGCTTTAATGATCGCCGCGCCGCGTTGCTGAACGGTGGGTATGAAATCGTCTTCGTACCAGCCTTGATCAACCAGGTCGATAGCTGTCTGTCCATCTACTTTTGCGTGATGTAGATCCGGGAACTGAGTTGCTGAGTGATTACCCCAAACCAGCATGTTGGTGACATCATTCACGGTCTTACCGGTTTTTTGAGCAATCTGGCTCTTGGCGCGATTGTGATCAAGGCGCATCATGGCGGTAAATTGACGAGGGTTAATGTCTGGAGCATTGCGTTGAGCAATCAGTGCGTTGGTATTTGCAGGGTTACCAACAACAAGCACCTTAATGTCTTTGGAAGCGTTGTCGTTAATGGCTTTACCTTGCACTGAGAAAATAGCGGCGTTAGCTTCAAGCAGATCTTTACGCTCCATACCAGGCCCGCGAGGGCGCGCACCTACCAGTAAGGCGTAGTCAGCATCTTTGAATGCAACATTTGGGTCATCCGTGCAAACCATACCGGCCAGCAAAGGGAAAGCACAATCATCCAGCTCCATGGCAACACCATTAAGCGCTTCCAGCGCCGGTGTAATTTCCAGCATTTGCAGAATAACAGGCTGATCTTCGCCCAGCATTTGCCCAGCGGCAATACGAAACAACAGGGAATAGCTGATTTGACCAGCAGCGCCAGTAACGGCTACACGAACAGGTGCTTTCACAATAAATCTCCGAATCTAGATAATTTAGGTAAAACTACAGTAAAACGTAAAATACAAATGGGGTTGGGACGGCCTGACATTATAAGGAAATTTCATCAAATTTCACGAATTTCGATGCCCCCTCTTGCTGGGTAGTAAATCAGGCCGATACGTTGTTCAGCTCCTGGTAGCGTTGTTGTAAAGCGGAGTAAACATCGTCTTTAAAGCTGCGGCTGCTATGGTCCAGGCTATCTATTACTTCTACCAAGTGTTCGTTGTCTTCCTTGCCGCCCCACTGCTTGTGATAACTGCCATCCTGATAGCCATAGTCCTGACGAAAAAAGTTGAGAACGTTTTTACCCACGTAGCGCGTGTATAGCTCGTCAAATGACAATCCGATATCCGCCATAAGCGTAGCAAACCCGGCGACATCAAACCCCTTGGTGTGCAGTGTTATCAGCGCAAAAGACTCAAGGTCGGCAGGGAAGTTGCTGCCTGGCTCATTCACTTTAAGCTGGCTTTCAGCGTAGGACACAATGGTTTCTCTGCTCTCCCCTGTTAATAGCAGGATACTCAAGCCAAAGTGCCAGATGTCAACTAATTCCAGCACCACCTGCTCTTGGTCAGGTGTTTGTTTTTTCCACCATTTCCAGCCGTAATGATCGAGTAATTCAGCACATTCAATCCAGATTGCCCGGTACCACTCGTAGTTTTGTTCAACCCAATTCGGGTTTACTTTGCTGTTCATACCGTCTTGCAGTTCAAGCATGGTGAGAAGCTGTTGTTTCATTAAGCATTCCTTTAAATAACATTGATCAGTGGTGATTTATCAACCTTTCACGAACATATTGCCGACTTTTTCGTCACCAATTGTGGTGCTTGGCCCGTGTCCGGTAATGACTTCGGCTTCTTCATCCAGTGAATATATTCTTTCTTTTATCGATTTGGCGATGGTATCAAAATCACCACCCCAAAGGTCTGTGCGGCCAATACTGCCTTTAAACAGAGTATCACCGGCAATCAGGGTTTTACTTTCCTCAAACCAGAAACTGGTAGAACCTGGAGTATGGCCGGGGGTATGAATGGCCACTCCACCACAGCAACCCAGATCCTGATCGTCGGCCAGATAATGATCCGGATCGGGTATAGGGCTGTAAGGAATACCAAACATGGCACATTGTTGGTCCAGCATATCCCACAGAAAACGATCTTCTTCGTGTAGATAGATTGGTGCACCCGTGGCTTTTTTTATTTCCCCCGCAGCGAGTATGTGATCAAGATGCGCGTGGGTGTGGATGATAGCGACCACTTTTAAATCAAGTTCCTTGAGCAAGGCGATAATTTTGTCGGCGTCACCACCTGGATCTACTACCAGCGCTTTCTTGGTGACAGGGTCGCCAATAATGGAACAATTACACTGTATCGGACCTACGGGAAAGGTTTTGACGATGTAGGATCTATTTTCTGAAGAGCTGGTTTTTGACATGGCGAAATCGACTTAAAAGAGTTTTAACAGCTGAGGTTCTGCGCTGTACTTTAGCGGCATGAATAGTAGCACAGCGATGGCGTATTTCTAAACAAGGGCGCAGTTTGAAGTATTAACTGAACACACCTAAAAAGCAGATTCGCTGATCTAAGATCCAGAGTTATTTCCCGATTTACAGTTGTAATTTTTATTAGCTGCTTGAATCATCAGGGCGCAAAAATGCCACTTTAGGTACACAAATTAGTCTATGATTGCGAAAACAACCTGTATTTAGCGTGATGCGGGTAAATAATAAATAAAGTGTATTGTTGATGGCATCCTGGCAGAGATCCGGTTTCTGCCAGGAGGTTTTCGGCTGCTGAATCATTCTTTCTCGATTACTGGTTAAGCGTAGTAAGCTTTATGCCGAGAGCGTTTGCCACACCGGCACCGTAATCGGTGTCAGCTTTTAAACAGTTGGCGATATGCCGTTTCTGAACATCAACACTCGCCCCACTTATAGACGCAGCCGTGTTATCAAACAGCGCCTGCTTTTGCTTGTCTGACATCAACCTGAATAACTGCCCGGGTTGAGAATAGTAATCCTCGTCTTCGCGATGATCCCAATGTGCCGCCGCTCCGGATAGCGATAACGGTGGCTCTGAGAAATCAGGCTGTTCAGCCCACACTCCCTGGCTATTAGGTTCGTAGCCAATGGTACTACCGTAGTTACCGTCAACTCGCATTGAGCCATCGCGGTGGTAGCTGTTAACCGGACATCGTGGCGCATTTACCGGTATTTGATGATGATTAACACCCAAGCGGTAGCGCTGTGCATCACCATACGAAAACAAGCGGCCCTGAAGCATTTTGTCGGGAGAGAAACTGATTCCCGGTACGATACTGGCTGGGTTAAATGCGGATTGCTCTACTTCTGCAAAGAAGTTTTCAGGGTTTCGATTGAGCTCCATAGTGCCGACTTCAATTAAAGGGTAATCGCTGTGTGGCCAAACTTTGGTTAAGTCAAAAGGATTGAACGGAGAGTTCTCAGCTTGCTCTTCAGTCATAACCTGAATACTCAGTACCCAGGAAGGATATTCTCCCGTCTCAATGGCATTGTATAAGTCAGCCTGGTGGCTTTCGCGGTCTTTCCCTATAACGGCTTCTGCTTCCTGGTCTGTCAGGTTTTTAATGCCCTGGTTGGATTTGAAGTGAAATTTTACCCATACACGTTCATTGTTGGCATTGATCATACTGAATGTATGACTACCGAATCCATGCATATGACGATACGTGGCCGGTATTCCCCTATCGCTCATCACGATGGTAACCTGATGTAGCGCTTCAGGAAGCGATGTCCAGAAATCCCAGTTATTCTGCGCACTGCGCATATTTGTTCTCGGATCCCGTTTCACAGCGTGATTAAGATCAGGGAATTTTAATGGGTCGCGGAGAAAGAACACGGGGGTATTGTTTCCTACCAGATCCCAGTTGCCCTCTTCGGTATAAAACTTAATAGCAAATCCGCGAATATCTCGCTCGGCGTCAGCCGCACCGCGTTCGCCCGCGACAGTGGTAAAACGTGCAAAGAGTTCGGTTTCTTTGCCCAGCTGAGAAAATATTTTTGCTCGCGTGTACTGGGTAATATCGCCTGTTACCGTGAACGTACCATAGGCAGCTGAGCCTTTTGCATGCATTCGACGTTCGGGGACAACTTCGCGATCAAAGTGTGCCAGCTTTTCAAGAAACCAGACATCTTCAAGCAATTGAGGTCCTCTAGGGCCCGCCGTTTTGACATTTTGGTTGTTGGCGACAGGGCAACCTGCTGCTGTTGTTAACTTTTTCATATCCTTCTCCGGGTATCCTTGGTTAGTTATACCAGAGTAGTTAACATAACCTGCTTCGTGAAGTAGATCGTTACAATTGCTTTGATTAGTTTTCACAATATATGGAGATGTACCTGCATGAAAAGAGTAGAAGGAAAAGTCGCTATTGTTACTGGCGCAGCCCAGGGAATGGGGGCAGCGTTTGCCTCCCGCTTTATCGAAGAAGGGGCGAAAGTTGTTCTGACCGATATTGCTGAACAAAAAGGTCAAAATTTAGCCGACAGCCTTGGCGCTAACGCTGTTTTTATAAAGCACGATGTTAGTAGTGAAAAAGATTGGAACAAGGTTGTTGAGCATGCCCGGTCAACCTTCGGCGACATTGATGTGCTCGTCAATTGTGCCGGGATACTGTCCCTGGGTTCGCTGGAAACCGTTGACGAAGCTGAATTTCGCCGTGTGATGGATATTAACTTGGTCTCTGTATTTCTGGGTATGAAAGCTGTGTTCGCCTCCATGCGTGCAGCAGGTGGTGGTTCAATCATTAATATTTCTTCGATTTCAGGTCTGGTTGCTGTGCCCAGCTCTTCCAGTTATACCGCTTCGAAATTTGCTGTTCGTGGGCTTACCAAAGCTGCGGCGGTAGATTATGGCCAATACGGCATTCGCGTGAACTCTGTCCACCCCGGTTATATTGATACGGCTATGCTTGAAGGTATACTTTCCGAGCAAGAGGCAAGTGAAAACTCATTGCTACATCGCATGGGTAAGCCGGACGATATTGCCAATATGGTTCTTTTCCTGGCATCTGATGAATCAAGCTTTGCGACGGGTTCAGAGTTCGTTGTGGATGGCGGCTTTAGCTCAAGCAGAGGCGCAGGAACGGGTACTGACTAGCAAGACTCAGGCTGAGAATAACTGATTGAAGTTGTGAGAGGTAGCTTCGGCAACTTCTTGCAGGCTCAGACCTTTAATATCTGCCACACATTGCGCGACTTCCAACACATATTGCGGTTCATTTTGTTTGCCACGAAAAGGAACCGGCGCGAGCCAGGGCGAATCTGTTTCTACAAGAATCCGGTCTATAGGTATGTGTTTAACAACATCGCGTAATTCGCTGGCATTATTGAAAGTAATAATCCCTGAAAAGGAAATATAAAAATTCAACTCCATGGCGGCTTGGGCCATCTCTAATGTTTCGGTGAAGCAGTGCAGAACGCCAGCAGAGTTGGTATTCACATGATCACGAAGAATATCAAGTGTTTCCTTTCTGGCTTCGCGAGTATGAACAATAACCGGCTTGTTGAGCTGATCGGCAACTTTCAGATGACGAATAAAGCTTTCACGCTGCCAATCCAGGGTGTCAGCACTGTAGAAATTGTCTAGCCCGGTTTCACCAATAGCCATGACTTGCTGATGGCCTCCCAAAGCCAACAATTCTTCAATTTCAGGCAATGGTGGCAAATTTTGCTGGAGAGGATGAACCCCAATGGAAACGCTAACATCAGGATACTGCTCGGCCAAGTCTATTAACTTACGGGATTTTTCGAGGTTCACACCAACACTCAAAAACTGGGTAATTCCCCTATTCCTGGCGGCCTCCAGAAGTAAATCAAGGGAACCGTTGTAGTTTTCGAGTTTCAGGTGATCCAGATGGCAGTGGGAATCCACTAACATAAAAAAGCTCTTTTAGTTTCGAAAGTGGACAAAAATAGGTACTTACATTGTTGCTGTAGGCTTATCCGAGTCAAGCATGCCTGCCAAATGGGCTTCAATTTTCTTCATCAGATCATCGTGTTTACTGTCGAGCTTTAACCCAACACCCTGATTGCGATTGCCCCCCATACCTTTTGGCGTTACCCAGATCACTTTACCAGTCACCGGAATGCGTTCACTTTCATCGATTAAATCCAGCAGTACAAATACCTCGTCACCCAACATGTATTCTTTCTTGGTTGGAATAAAAAGCCCGCCATGTTCGACAAAAGGCATATAGGCCCGGTAGAGATCCTGTTGCTCTTTCAGCTTGAGATTAAGAATACCGTTTCTAACCCCGGCACCGTAATTATCCATAATGGCAATAACCTGCTGTGAAATGTGATGACATGAGCATAAGTCTACAGTGTGCAGTTAATATTGAAAATAATGAAATGGTCTGTTCCAACCTGATTTCAGCGACTGGCGGCAAACAACGCCTGCCAGTCCAGCAGCAACTCCTCCCACAACAACTGGGGATTCGGGTTTGCAGAGCTCTGCAAACGCTGCTTGGCCACGTTCAGTTTGTCCAGAAACCGAAAAAGCAGACGCCCTTCCCGGGTAGCTGGCTTCTGCCGAACACGTTCAGCAACATTGAATTGCAACCATTCAACTGTCTCAATCGAATCTTCCGCCCGGCACCAATCAGCGGCTTTGATCGGTGACAGTGTACCACTGGCAACATCATTCAGCAGTGATTCAAACTCCTTGCGCTTAGTCAGAGCATCACTTTCAACCAACCTCAACGCTTTCAGGGGTCTACCCCCTGATACCTGAAGCAACTGGCTTATATCTTCCGCATCTCCTACTACCTGACGCAACCAGGAAGTAACAAAATCCTGCGACGGCAGTGGAAACTTCAGTATGCGACAACGGCTGCGAACCGTTGCCGGAATTCTTCCCAACTGGTGAGAGACCAGAATTAACAATGTTTTGTCTCCCGGCTCTTCAAGGTTTTTCAGCAGGGCATTTGCCGAACTGACGTTCATAGCCTCAGCAGGCTCAATTAAAACCACTTTCCAGCCTCCCTGCTGGGCGGTTTTTGCCATAAAGTTGCCCACAGTACGTATTTGAGCGATTTTTATGGCGTTGCCCGCACCTTCGGGTTCCAGGCGGATCAAATCCGGATGGCTGCCGGCCATCACCAGCGCGCACTGTTTACAGCGGCCACATGCCCCGGCGTGAATGGGAGCTTCACACAAAAGTTGTTGCGCTAGAGCTCTGGCGAATCGCAATTTGCCGATATCGCTGCAGCCTGACAATAGCAAGGCGTGAGGCAATCTTTCATTCTCGATCAGTTTCTGCAGCTGCTGCCATTGCGATTGCTGCCAGCTGTAGGGTAAAACCGGTAACACCTTGCCTGTCATGGTGAGAAGCCCGTGTCGGTTGCCTGCCTTTCCTCAGACAGTTGTACCGCTAAAAAATCATTCAACACTCTGGCAATGGCGTCTGAAACTTCCGCCAGCGATTGTGATGCGTCAATGACGCGATACCGTTCCGGGGTCTGCAGCGCCAGCGACAGGTACATATCCCGAACATTCTCAAAGAACATCTGCTGTTCCTGTTCAAATCTGTCTGGTTCACTGCGAGCACTGGCTCTGGCCAGCCCCTGCACGACAGGGATATCCAGAATCAGCGTCAGGTCGGGCCTTAGATCACCCTGTACCAGGTTCTCAAGTTGTGCAATTTTGTTCAATTCGATCCCTCTGCCCCCGCCTTGATATGCATAGGTAGCATCGGTAAATCGATCACATAACACCCACTTGCCAGATGCCAATGCAGGCTCGATCAGTCGGGCAATATGTTGCGCTCTGGCAGCGAACATTAATAACAGCTCGCTGTTTTCATCAACCTCTTCATCCCTGTTCGACAATAACAGCTCGCGAATAGATTCGGCAAAAGGTGTTCCGCCAGGTTCTCTCGTAGCAACAAAATCGATATTGTTTTGCTCCAGCCACTGACAGATAAAAGCGACATTAGTCGTCTTGCCAACGCCTTCAGTACCCTCAATAGTAATAAATTTGCCGCGTTCTGGTGTCATTGTTTTTCTACTGCCTATTCGTTAGGTGAGGAGCGATAATCTGACCGTCGTTGTAACTGGTATTGCCTGACGGCCTGAACATGGTCTTCCAGGCTTGTCGAAAACTCGTGGCTGCCATCACCTTTTGCCACAAAAAAGAGGGTATCGCTGTCATCAGGATTAAGTGCTGCGTGAATCGCGGCACGCCCAGGCATGGCAATCGGCGTTGGGGGTAATCCTTTGATCATATAGGTATTGTATGCAGTTTTTGATCGCAGGTCTCTCCGAGTAAGGTTGCCATTGTAGCTGCTGCCCAACCCATAAATAACTGTCGGATCTGTTTGCAGCTTCATGCCCTTTTCCATGCGTCTGACGAAGACACCTGCTATTTGTTGACGTTCACTAGCTTTACCCGTTTCCTTTTCCACGATAGAAGCCATAATCAATGCTTCATACGGATTCTCGTAAGGTAAACCAACAGGTCGCTGCTCCCACTCATTTTCAAGTACCTCACGCATATTTTCATGCGCTCTGGAAAGTATCCCGAAAACGGTATCCGCCCCGCTAAAGCGGTAAGTTTCTGGCAACAGCCAACCCTCGACACTGGTCAATGAATAAGTGGCTTTCAATTGCTCTACTTGCTGATTCAGATACCGGCTGCTGTCTGCGGACTGCATATCAGGGTGACCCGAGAACTGCGGGTGCTGCTCAATAATTTTCAACCATTGCTTCAGTGTTAATCCTTCAGGAAAGGTAATCTGGTAGTAAATTACGTCACCACCAGCCAGCTTTTCTATTAACTGAGCCAGCGTTTCCCCCGGTTCCAACCGATACTCACCCGCATGAATAGTATTCAGTTCATTAATGCGGGCATGCAGGAGTAATAAACGTCGCCCATATATAATGCCTTGCTGTTCCAGACTGGCCGACAGGCGGCTTAAATTGCTGCCTTCATCAATATGCAGAACCATCCCTGCTTCGGGTATTTGCAACACCTGATTGAGGCATTTTTGTACCAGCACAAAATACCCGGAAAATACAACAAGCCCAACCAGTAAAACACTGGCCAAACTCCGCTTCAATGCCCGAAGCATGGTATCTCCCTAGCCAACTGCCTTTGCCATAAAAGGGTTTGAGGACCAACACCCCAACGGGCAATATTTTCAACGGCCACTACTGGCTGAATCCCCTTTACTGAATTACAGATAAAAACTTCTTCCATTGAAGGTAAATCAGACAGACAGATCCTGGCCTCCTCTACCGGATTCGTACTAATAAGGTATTCCCTCATGACACCCGCTACACCACAATCTCCCAATCCAGGAGTTAGCCATTTCCCATTGTTCAGGCAAAAAATATTGCTTGATATCGCCTCCACAACGTTATTCCCCTGATCGAGCATTAAACCCTCCGGGTATCGATCAACCGGCTGTTCTGAGCGAGCCAATATCTGTTCAAGACGATTCAGGTGCTTCATGCCAGCCAAGACCGGGGCATGTGCCAAGCGCTGCTGACAAACCCAGAGCGTGATACCCGTCTGCCCACTCGATGAACTACCCGGTAACTCAAAGCTCTGGAAGAGATGATCCGTTGACAGCTCTGGTGGAGCCGCATACCCGCGCCCGCCGGACCCAGCCATAACAACTATTTTCAGAACACAATGCGCTGGTGATAGAGACAAACACTGATCACGGTATTGTTCAAGCAACTTCCTATCGGCAACAGCGAGTCCCAGTCTTTCAGACCCTTTTATCAGGCGCTTGATGTGCAAGTCCCAAAGAGGAGCCTCGCCATTTGCAATTCGCACGGTCTCAAACACGCCATGACCATAATAAAGCCCCCGACTAAAAGCACTGACTTCAGCGCTAGACTTTCCATTTAAAAAGCTGGTACTACACTGCCCTTCGGGGAAATTTTTCATGGATGCAGGTTTCATTGCTGAGAATTAAATCAGATATCACTGTATCAAAAAAGGGAACCAACAGTCGTTGCTGAATTTGTGGCAAAAAAAAGCCGCCCAGCTCGGGGCGGCTTTTTTACAAACTACAAAAAATCAGCTGCAGTTGGCGTTTATGTAGTTAACCGCATCCTGAACAGTTGCGATTTTTTCAGCTTCTTCATCAGGAATTTCGGTGTCGAATTCCTCTTCCAAAGCCATAATCAATTCAACGGTATCAAGTGAGTCTGCACCCAGATCTTCTACAAAAGAAGACTCAGACTTAACCTCTTCCTCTTTAACACCCAATTGTTCCGCAACCATTTTAGCTACACGTTCTTCAATGCTGCTCATGATGCAATATATCTCCTAATGTTTGTCAGGTTTGTTAATGCTGCCTGGTACTCACAATTTCTCCAGACATCATGAATTCTGTTTTACCAGTGCTTCGGGGGCGCATTTTACCTCGAAAACCCGAAATGCGTAACCGCTTTCTTGAAAAACTGGTATTTATTTGATTTTTCAATGCGTTAAGCCATATACATGCCACCATTCACATGAATAGTTTCTCCCGTAATATAGCCTCCTGTGTCACCCGCCAGAAAATTCACTACCGCCGCAATTTCCTCTGGCTGGCCCAATCTATCAAGTGGTACCTGTGTCAACATCTGTGCAACCGTTGCTTCCGGCAACACTTTTGTCATATCGGTTTCAATAAAGCCTGGCGCTACAGCATTAACTGTAATTCCCCGAGATCCCACTTCCTTCGCCAGAGAGCGGGTAAACCCACCAACACCCGCTTTTGTGGCGCAATAGTTGGTTTGCCCCGGGTTCCCCATTGCCCCAACCACAGAACCAATATTGATAATACGTCCCCAGCGAGCTTTGCTCATTCCCCGCAGACAGGCCTTGCTGAGTCGATAAATTGCATTCAGGTTGGTATCAATCACATCAAACCATTCGTCATCTTTCATGCGCATCAACAGATTATCTTTAGTGATACCGGCATTATTTACCAGAATGGCTGGCGCACCATATTCTTCATTAATGGCGGCTACCACTGAGGCAATCGACTCAGGGTCGGCAACATTAAGTGCCATACCTTTCCCTTTTATCCCTTTCTCCTTAAGGCGGGCAGTAATTTTTGCCGCACCCTCTTCAGATGTCGCGGTACCTATTACAGTAGCACCCTCAGTACCCAGCAAATCTGCAATAGCAGCACCGATACCCCGGCTCGCGCCAGTCACCAGCGCGACTTTATCCGTTAATGCCATAGTGTCTTACTCCAATAATTATCAGGTTCTTGTTAGTTTATTTCAGCCAGAGCTTTATTCAGGCTAGCAATATCACCCGTTGCATAAGTATTTAATGATTTGTCTACACGTTTACACAAGCCGCCCAAAACCTTGCCTGCACCGCATTCGACAACAGTATCGACCCCTTCAGCCGTTAATGTATTCACGCAATCCACCCACAACACGGGGCTGCATATCTGGTCAATCATCAACTGCTTGATTTTTTCTGGGTCCGACTCTGTTTTGGCATGGACATTGTGCACGATCAGAGTTTTGGGCGGACTGAATGGCGTCGCCATGATTTCTGCAGCTAACCGATCTGCAGCGGGCTGCATCAAACTGGTGTGGAATGGTGCGCTTACAGGCAACGGCAGAGCACGCTTTGCACCCGCTTCCTGACAGGCTGCAATAGCACGTTCAACGGCGGCCGCATTACCAGCAATAACCACTTGTCCGGGGGAGTTGAAATTCACTGCCGAGACCACTTCTCCAGCAGCAGAAGCTTTACAGGCAGATCGAATAAGATCATCGTCAAGGCCAATGATCGCGGCCATGGCCCCCTCTCCCCGTGGCACGGCTTCCTGCATATAGGCACCTCGGTTACGCACTAGGCCAACGGCGTCGGCAAAGCTGACAACTTCCGCACAAACCAGCGCTGACCACTCCCCAAGACTGTGACCTGCCAACAAAGCAGGAGCAAGACCACTGCGACTTTGCCAGATCCTCCAGGCCGCAACACTGGCGGTCAGCAGCAGCGGCTGGGTACGTTCAGTAAGAGTAATGTCTTCCTGGGTGCCGTTTTGTACCAGGTTCCAAAGGTCATAGCCCAACACCTCCGAAGCTTCGGCAAAAGTTTCCATAATCAATACATACTCTTCAGACAGGTCGGCCAACATGCCAATTTGTTGAGAACCCTGACCTGGAAAAACAAAGGCGAGATTATTTTTTCGCATAATGACAATCCGGTAAAAAATTAAAATACTGTGTTCAGTTAAATAAGCATATTATTCAGTTTTGTGTATCAACGAGTGGCCTGTCATCAACCTGCTGCACCTCTAGGCATTAACCAACGTTGTTCCAATTAAACTAGGGATATTCAATGATGCCCCTTGCCGCGCAGCCTCGATAGCATAACCGAAGCTGGAGCGATCTGCGCCACCATGACTCTTCACAACAACCCCCTGCAGACCCAATAGGCTTGCACCGTTATAGATCGACGGTGAAAGCTTCCTGCGCAATTCCCTGAGTGAAGATCTGGCAAGAAATCCGGCTATACGACCGGAAATCGACTTTCCAAGCACTTTTTTCAGATCATTGGAAAACAATGTTACGGCGCCTTCTGCCGTTTTCAACAGGATATTCCCACTAAAACCGTCGCAAACCACAATATCGGCGTTTCCACTAAACAATCTGTCGCCCTCAACATAGCCAATGTAATTGATCAGAGGATTCTCTTCGAGCAGATCGGCAGCCTGATGGATTTCGGAATGCCCCTTACCAACCTCGACACCTATATTCAAAAGGCCAATTCTGGGGCAGGCAATGCCGCCAGCAGATTGTGCTACCTGATTCGCCATCAAAGCGAACTGATAAAGCTGCAAGGGTGTACATGTGAGGTTGGCGCCCATATCCAGCAAATAGGTATAACCGTTAGACGTTGGAATCTTCGTACATATGGCTGGGCGATCAATGCCAGGCAGCGTACCTAATTGCAGCAATGAGAGAGCCATTAATGCGCCTGTATTGCCTGCGCTGATAGCTGCCGTTGCTTCCCCTTTGGACACCAGAGCAATAGCCTGCCACATTGAAGAATTGCGTTTATGTCGTACAGCTTTGGAGGGTTGTTCATCCATTGTCACAATTTGGTCGCAGTGCCGGATAAAAGCCCGTTGACGGAAGCTATCATAATCTGTGGGCAGCTGGTGAAAAATCTGCTTTTCATCACCCAGCAGCACAACCTTCAGTTGAGGTTGTGCACGAAGAACATCAAAAGTTGCGGGTACCGTAACGCGGGGACCGAAATCCCCGCCCATGGCATCTATGGCAAGACAGTGAGTGTCAGCCAAGCGGGGGATCTATTCAGTCGTTGCTTGTTTCTACAACTTTCTTGCCACGGTAAAAGCCGTCGGCAGAAACATGGTGGCGGTGATGCTTTTCACCACTGACAGAATCCACTGAAAGCGTAGGTCCGCTCAGGGCATCATGAGAGCGACGCATACCACGTCTTGAACGGGTTTTCTTATCCTTTTGTACAGCCATTTTCTACTCCTAAAACAATAAATGGGTGCCTGATATCCGAAAAACAACTCAAAGGTTATTGTTTCAGCCGGGCAAGCACATCAAACGGGTTTTTACGGCCAGATTGCTCTGGCTCATCTATCGCTCCGGTACTGTAACCTGCAGCCCCGGAACATTTATCCTCCGGATGATAGTTTACTATTGGCAGAGCCAGTAGTAATTCCTCTTCAACCAGAGCAATAATATCTGCGCTGTCTGACTCCACTACCCAAGGATCAAACTCTTTCGGAACGCTGGCAGCCTCATCATCAGACCAAACCATCATTGCTGAAAGCCTTGTCGACAGCGGGACCGCCATGGGTTCAAGACAGCGATGGCATTCGATACTCACTTGTGTCGAAACTTCGCCTGTCACCACCCGGTGGCGCTGTTCATCCAGATCAAACTGCAATGAAGCCGTTATTGGCGCTATAATTTGCAACACAGCGCCAGCCAATCGATTGCATTGCTCCGCAGCAATCTCCCCTGTAAGGGTGACTCCCTGATTTGCCAATCGCCTGGGTTCTATACAGCGTGGCAATATTTTCCGCTGGGGGGCTGTCGACATAGGCGCGCATAATAGTGATATGGCTTTGATCTGTCAAAGAATTCTGTTAAATAAGCTGACCGCTAAAAAGTCTTTAATCGCATATCAACAGGTATTGTATGAACACGCTGATTCTGGCTTCATCCTCCGTCTTTAGAAAGCAGCTGTTGAAGCGGTTACAGATTCCATTTACCTGTACTAACCCAGACATTGACGAAACACCAAAGCAGAAGGAATCAGCTCCTGTTCTGGTAGAGCGCCTAGCCATTGAAAAAGCAATTGCCGTTGCCGGGCAATACGACAATCACCTGATAATAGGCGCCGATCAAGTGGCTCTTCTGGGAGACAACGTTCTCACCAAACCAGGCAACATCCAAAACGCCTCGCAACAACTTCGCCTGCAAGCAGGTCAGACTTTGGTGTTTTATAGCGGCATTGCACTTTATAACAGCACAACAAAACAGTGTGCATCGGATGTTGTTGCCACGGAAGTTACCTTCCGGCAGCTGTCAGATGACGAGATAACCCGTTACCTTGAGATTGAGAAACCGTTCAACTGTGCCGGCAGCTTTAAATCCGAAGGTCTTGGGATCAGTCTGTTTAAAAATATAAAAGGACCAGACCCTACCGCTCTGGTCGGGTTGCCGCTAATTCGTCTTTGTGAAATGTTAAGAGCCGAAGGCATCAAAATATAGCTTATAATAAGGGTTATAAAAACTACATAACAATATGATTTTTATAATTATTAACCTCTTTTTCAAGTTCTGAAAACTGACTGACACAAGCCAGGGGCTGGTATGCCAGCAAGCGCTCTGCGGTATGAGCACCATAACTGACCGCAATACAGCGCATGCCCGCGTTGACCGACATAGCCATATCAAACTCGGTATCGCCAATCATCAATGCCTCTTCGGGCGCCAGTTTAAACTGATCCAGTAATTCATATAACATCGTCGGGTCGGGCTTGGAAGCTGTCTCATCAGCACAACGGCTGGCGTGAAAAAATTCTGTCAGCCCTTGAGCACCCAGGACCCGATCCAACCCGCGACGACTCTTGCCTGTTGCGACAGCCAACAGATAACCCTGATTCCGAAGATTTTCCAGGGTTTCGCCAACACCAGGATAAAATGGCGACGGCGTAGCGTCCTGCTCTACAAAATGTCGGGAATAACTGCCACGCAGCATTGCCACCTGCCCCTCATCAATACTTGGAAAAAGGTGCGTTAACGCCTCTACCAGCCCTAATCCCACAATCTCCCGGGCATCTTCCGGTGCAGGCTCGGAGAGGCCACAATCTCTGGCAGCCGCACGAATACAATAGACAATCCTATCCAGCGAATCGCAAAGGGTACCATCCCAGTCAAAAATTAGTAGTTTTGCCACAGTAACTCAGTCTCCATCCAGAATCGCCAGAAAACCGGAGAGTTCGTTTGGCAGTGGTGCCTTAACGGTCAGCCTGTATCCATCCGGGTGCTCGAACGAGAGTTCCACCGCATGGAGAAACATTCTTTTCAATCCCTTATTCTGCATACTCAAATTAAAGGCTTCATCGCCATATTTCTCATCGCCCACCAGTGGATGGCCTGCGGCTTTTGCATGTAAGCGAATTTGATGTGTTCGCCCTGTTTCCAGCGTTGCCTGCAACAAACTCACCTCTTTATATTTGCGAATCACACTAAAGTGCGTTACAGACCGCTTTCCCGCAGCATCAACCCTGACCATCCACTCTCCAGATTTCAAGGTTGTTTTCAGCAAGGGGGCATCTATGCGAGTAACCCCCCGATCCCATGCACCTATAACAAGGGCTTGGTAAAGCTTTCTGGTCTGGTTGTTCCTCATTTGACTTTGCAAGGAGCGCAATGCACTGCGCTTTCGCGCCAAAAGCAGGCAGCCAGAGGTGTCTCTGTCAAGGCGGTGCACAAGCTCAAGAAATCGTTCATCAGGACGCATTGCCCTCAGCGCCTCAATCAACCCCAGATTAATACCTGTTCCACCGTGAACAGCCAGCCCCGCAGGTTTGTTCACAACCAACAGCTTGTCATCTTCATAGAGAATCGAACTGGCCAGCAGTTTTTGCAGTCCCTGTCCAGGCCCTGGTGACACCTCTCGCTCAGCAATACGAACTGGGGGCACACGAATACAATCACCTGACTCAAGGCGGTACTCAGGCTTGACTCTGGACTTGTTTACACGAACCTCGCCTTTTCTCAAAATTCGGTAAACACGGGACTTTGGCACGCCTTTTAGTCTGGCCAGCAAAAAATTATCAATCCGTTGCCCGGCCTGATCAGAGTCGATTTCCAGTAATTGCACTTTTGAAAAATCAAGCGAAGACATAGCGAATACCCATTTTTGCAGGGCGCGATTCTACCAGAATTACAGCGATGCACCCGAATCCTGTAAACCGAACACTGGCGAGCATCCCGCAACGACTTTCTTATTACGATAATAATGGCGGGGTAAGGTATTGAATAAGTGGTAAAAACCCCCATCTGGATTGATACAGGCCCTTAATGCTGTTATATTCCGCCCTGCTGACTAATCTATTGGTTATAAGGGAAGAAAGTTTCCTTCAGCAACACACGAAAAGGCAAACAGCCTGATTGAATTTGACGTTATCTGCTCGTGAAATACCCCAGCAGATACATTGGAAAAATGCGCAACGAGCGCGAAGAACCGCAAAAGCGACGAAAACAGAATAGAAGTGAATGTTACCCCGGGGGTAACACGTGCAAAGAACAGCAAGATTGATCAGAGCAGATTTTAGTAATCAAACAAATGAGTAAACTCTATCCGCTATTTACTAATACAAACCGTTAGAAAGCTGACCATCTCACTGTTACCCAGCCTTTACCCCAGCGTAAGTGATTGAATAAAAAGATTAATATTGAATCTTAAACAATGAATCAGGATTACTACACAGTACTGTAACATTACAGCCGAACCTCAAATCCGGTTTCACTGTGCTGCCATTCACTCACAATCTGTTTTCATGCCATTGCCCTTCCACCCTCGTCGTGCCAGACAAGAAAGGAAATGTTAATGAAACGCATGTTAATCAACGCCACGCAATCCGAAGAGTTGCGTGTTGCACTGGTAGACGGCCAACGCCTCTACGATCTTGATATCGAAAATCGCACTCGCGAACAAATCAAAGCCAACATCTACAAAGGCAAAATCACCCGAGTAGAACCTAGCCTGGAAGCAGCTTTTGTTGATTACGGTGCAGAGCGCCACGGTTTTTTACCCCTTAAGGAAATATCCAGAGATTATTTTACGAAAAAATCCGGCGACACTTCCGGCCGAGTCAAAATTCAGGATGTTCTCTCTGAAGGCCAGGAAGTCATTGTGCAAGTGGAAAAAGAAGAACGCGGCAATAAGGGCGCTGCGCTGACAACCTTCATCAGCCTGGCGGGACGCTATCTGGTACTTATGCCGAACAACCCCCGAGCTGGCGGCATCTCCCGTCGAATTGAGGGAGACGAACGTACCGAATTACGTGAAGCCATGCGTGGATTACAAACACCACAGGGTATGGGTGCCATTGTTCGAACTGCCGGTATTGGTCGCTCCACAGAAGAACTGCAATGGGATCTGGATAATCTGCTCAACCTCTGGACCCGCATCAAAGAAGATGCCGATAATGCCCAGGCACCACGGTTTTTGTTTCAGGAAAGCAATGTCATTATTCGCGCAATTCGCGACTACCTTCGCGAAGATGTTGGCGAGGTCATTATTGACACTCGTGAAGCCTACAACTTATCGGCGCTGTTCATTCAGCAATTCATGCCGAACTTCCACAGCAGAATCAAACACTACCAGGACCCTATTCCTCTCTTCAATCGCTACCAGGTAGAGAACCAGATCGAAACGGCCTTTCAACGCGAAGTAAAACTGCCCTCTGGCGGCTCTATTGTGATTGATATCACGGAGGCACTGGTATCCATCGACATCAACTCCGCTCGCGCAACCAAAGGTGGTGATATCGAAGAAACCGCCACTAAAACCAATCTGGAAGCTGCAGACGAAATCGCCCGTCAGTTAAGGCTTCGGGATGTTGGCGGCCTGATTGTTATCGATTTTATCGACATGAACTCAAACAAAAATCAACGCGATGTGGAAAACCGCATGCGGGACGCACTGGAAATTGACCGAGCTCGTGTTCAGGTGGGCCGCATCTCCCGCTTTGGGCTTCTGGAAATGTCCCGGCAGAGACTGCGTCCGTCGCTGGAAGAAACCACCGCCAAGGTCTGCCCACGATGCAGTGGTCAGGGCACAATACGCAGCACGCGTTCACTCGCCCTATCCATACTGCGTTTAATTGAAGACGAGGCTCAAAAAGAATTCAGTGCCGAAATTCGCGCCATTACGCCACTTTCCGTTGGCACGTTTCTGCTCAATGAAAAACGTCGGGAAATTAATGCTATCGAGCAGCGCAATAACATTCGCGTTGTGATTTTGCCAAACAGCAATCTGGAAACACCGCATTTTGAAGTACAACGCATTCGCCAGCAGGATGCTGTTGAATCCGAATACAGCTATAAACTGACAAATTCTCTGTCAGAAGAGATTGTTGACGAAGACAGCTATCACGTAAAGCCCGTTCCTCCAGCTGCAAAACCATCCGTAGAAAGCATGGTGCCAAGCACACCGCTGCCGACACCGAAGCCTGCTGCCGAAGAAAAGCTGAAACCGAAAAAGGCAGAGACGCCAAAAAGCACCCCAAAAATCGGATTTTTTAAGCGTTTGCTTAACAAACTGTTGGGGCGTGAAGAAAAACCAACCAAGGATAGCCGTGATAAGCAAGGGCAGCGCGGTAACCAGAAAAACCAGAATCGCGGTCAGCGCAGCGACTCTCGCCCCAACAACAACCGCAACAGAAATCGCAATCGCAATCGTAACGACAATCGAAACCGTAACGATAACAGGTCCCGCAACGACAACCGTTCGCGCAATTCTCAGGAAAAGGAAACTCTTGAGAATCAGGACCAGAATACCGAACAAAAAGTAGCCGATAAACAAACTGGTCGTCAGCGAAAGTCAGAACGGCAAGAGCAGAGCGCTGAAAAGCGTGAACAGCCCGCGCGTAGAACCGGTGAACAGCGCCGTGAACCACGTCGGAAAAGAGAACGCAAGGAGGTTCCAGCACATATTCTGGAAAATACCGCAGCCCCGGCAGTTATAGATGCAACAAAAACCGAAACCGCAAACAGCCCGATAACTGCTGAAAAACCGGCAATTGAAAAAACCGCCGATGACAACATGCCCGTAAAAAAGCCGGCTAAACGCTCTGCAACAGAGCAAGCTCCTGCAGCAGAAAAATCCACACCCAATGATGGAATGCCTGTACCCGAAGAAATCACGTCGAATGCAGCTCCTCAAGGCACCATGACATCGGGAACAAAGCCTCAAGCAGAAAACGATGTTGAGCAAGAAAGATCGCCCGACAACGATTCAAATGTTGAGACAGAGGAAAAGCCAACAGATATAAGTTTTGACGATAAAACCCTCACCGGAGATAGCACACCCGAAAATAAAGAAGCAGAATCTTATGCAGATAAAATAGAGCCCACCGAAGAATCTGTCGCTGAAAAAGCACTGGAAACAGTATCGCCATCAAAGCCAGCCAGCGATATTACAGAGGCACAGCAAACTGCTGAAAGCATTCCTGAAACCAAGGCGCTAACAACGGTCTCTGAAAGTGAACAAGATCTGGATACTTCGTCAGATAACAAAGCACTTGACGTTGTGCAACCCTCTTCTGAAACCGGAGAAATCTCTCGGCCAAACAACGACCCAAGAGCCAACCCAAAGCCGGTAACCACAGTGGAAATCACCTCTATCGTTAATGACAGGCCCCCTTCGAAACCACTCGATACGTCGCAACCAGCACAGGTCAGCCTTGAACCCTCTGAGCACGTTCGCCCAGGCAACGATCCGCGTTTAAAGCGGGTATCTAAACCCGTTCCAACCGAAAACCTGGCTGAAAGGCAATTGGACCTCGAAATGTCGGAACCTGAAGTAAAAGAAGATAACAGCTGAAGTTACAGAGGTGCTTGTACCGACTAAAAGAGTCGGTATAATCACCGCCTGTTCGGAGGGGTGGCTGAGTGGTCGAAAGCACCGGTCTTGAAAACCGGCGATGTGAGAGCATCCCAGGGTTCGAATCCCTGCCCCTCCGCCATTAAACAGAAAGGCCCGGTTTTTACCGGGCTTTTCTGTTTATCGAGGGTAAAAATTTAACAATGCCACCGTTTGATAACGTGGCTTTCTGTTGGTTTGAGCGTCATCAACCGATGCTGACACTACCTTCAATTTTCCTTGACCAAACTCGTTATCATGGCGGCAGCCCGGCTTTGTCCACGGGGTGAGGTTTTCACCTAAAAGCCAAAAATGCGTCGGAATGTATATCCATCATCGCGGCCCCTTGCAGAAAACATTGTTTCTTCATTTTTCTGACAAAAGTTTCGGCACCACACAGGTATATTTTGTGATGATTCAGATCTGCAAAAGACGTTTTTACAGCCTGATATATGTCGCCGTGAATCAACAGACAATTACTGATTTGCTCAGGAACGCCTTCAGACTCCCGGGGAACAAATATTACGGTTAAATTCGGATGGCCTGAGGCGAGTATTGACAACTCGGGTTTCAGGTAGAAATTCTCGTAAAAGTTGGTGCCAACAACCAGCGCTATGGATCCCTTATGGCCATTAGCTATAGCATTTTTAACGATGCCGTAGAGCGGCGCAAGCCCGGTACCCATACCGCAAAGCAACAATGGTACATCCTTGTTTTCCGGCGCATAGAAGCAATCGCCAAGTGGGCCCTGCAAAGATATTCTGTCACTCTCTTTTAACTCACTGGCGGCCCAGTGACTAAAGGCACCACCTGGAATATGCTTGATATGAAATTCGAGATAGCCATCGCGGTCCGGATCGCTGGCAATCGAATAACAACGCGCTGTTGTATCATCTTTCCAGAGAGTCATATATTGCCCTGCCCTGAAAGGGCCAGAATCAGGGTTGTCCATACGGATTCTGAGCCGTATCACCTGATTGCTCAACCAGGACTTCTCCGAAACAGACGCAGATTGCTTCTCTAACGGAATCTCCGGATGTGTTACCGGGAACACTTCTTCGGGAAAGCAACTACAGCTCAAGAAGTAACCTGCCTTGCGCTGACTGTCCTTCAAGCCCGCTTGCGCCTTTAAGGGAACATCTGCTGCGTCTGTCTTCATCAAACAGCTTTGGCAGGCACCGGCACGACACCCATTAGGGATATCAAATCCCGAGCGTAGCAGTGCCTCAAGAACGCTCTCTTGCTGGCCCAGCTCAATCTCGATAGTGGAGGCACTATCGAGAGGCGTATAGAGCAATACAGACATCGCTGGTGTAGCGCTAATTATTCAGCACATCGTCTTTTACCGACCCCGCTATGGTCATAACTTCGTCAATATATGCTTGAGGAACATCCAGGTCAGCCAGCGTGCCTGCAAGGTTCTCTGCCACTGCGTTGAAGTGTTCTTCGGTCAGGTTCATATGTTTGTGTGCTTCTCGCATGTCCTTACCGGTATATTCGTTAGGGCCACCAAAAGCCATTGTCAAAAATGCTTTTTGTTTTTGATGCTGGGCTTCCATGTCAACAGTGTCAAAAAAGTCACTGATACGATCATCAGCCAGCACTTTCCGATAAAAAATATCAACCGCTGCATCAACTGCTGCAGCACCGCCAAGTTTTTCATAAACAGACATGGATAAGTCTCCTTCTTCATTGATAATATTCAGCCATCAACTGTTGATTGATAACGCAGGCTCCTACCCCTACTCGACGGGGATACGGGAAACCATGTACGTCACAACACTTTCAATTTGTGATTCAGCAAGGGAATCGTTGCCACCTTTCGCAGGCATCAACCCAAAACCGTTACTGGCGTTAGCGACTAGTTGGGGAATACCCTTCCCGGCACGACCAGCCCACATTTTGGCGTTACCCACAATAGGGGCACCATTGATTCCCTGAGCATGGCAAACCTTGCAGTTGGACTTGTATAGCTGTTCACCTTCAACTAATACCGGGTCTATTTGTACAACCGGAGTTGAATGTTCGGAGCTACTATCAGAGCAGCCTGATAACAACCCTGCCACTATCATTAACATACCGGGAAAGCAGGTATTCATAATATTCACCACCATTTGGTGATACTTAAAGTGGAACCCTGATCACGACACCACCCATGACATCACCCACTTTAAAGTCAGTTTTTGGCGTATCCTTGTGGTTGTTATGGCAATTAGTGCACGCATCGCTCACGCCAACATCCGGATAAACCGCAGTAAAATAGGTAACCTCACCTAACGTTTCTTTACCGTAAAAATTTTCTCCTGGATTGGCTGCGATGAACTCAAGACCTTCCTTCTCCATATCAGTTTTAGGCGCGTTCTGTGAATTAATGGGCCATATTGACTGGAGCGAATAGGTAAATGAATCTGTCATGTCGGCAACAGCCTCAGACCCTGCCCTGAACATTTGAGCAGGCAGCGGTGCACCATTTTCAACATCCTTCCAATGCTCAACCGGTGTTACAGCACCAGCGCCAGCTGGCCCTAGCCGCTTCACAATCAGTTTGGTGTAGTTAGTGCGGTCTGCTTTCATGACAGCGAAAAGGGAATCGGTATACAGTTTGGGTTCAATTCCGCCAGCCTTTTCTTCACCACAACCGGCAAGAGCAAGGACGCCTGAAGCCAGCACGGCGGGTAACAACAGCTTTTTCATTCCACTCTCCTATACATTTGAATAATGTCGTAATTAAAAACAATCGTTAAACATTTAATCTTTCAGTCTTTCAATTGACCACTCGATACTTTCAATATGTGTGCCAGGTTTTCCGGAAAAGTTATTTTTTATTAACTCCCGATCCGCCAGAGCGTCGATGGTAAAGCCCAACCCGTGGCAGTTCATGCATACGGGTCGAATCATTTTCTCATTGGGTCGAAAATTATCATTTTGATTGTGTTCGACGAAAATAGCTTCTTTTCCATTGATTTTTCTCGACATTCTCGGCATATGACAGGTTGCGCAACTGACTGCTTCGGAATTATCAAGATCTCCAGCAATATGTTTTTGCCATAACTGACCATGAGGTGAAGACAGAAAAGACAAGGTGTGTTCGTCGTTATGACAACCAACGCAGCTGTCTACTGACGCTGTTTTGGTATCAAAAGAGTGCGCACTGTGGCAGCTGTTGCACCCGTGCTGAACATCCAGGGATTCCTTTTTGAACAGCAATGGTGATTCAGAGGGGGAAATTGCCCCGTCATAGCCCATGACTGCTGTCGAGAGACGCATGCCGTGCTTACCTGCGGAAAAGCCTTCCACTTCATGGATATGACAGGTTTTGCACTGACCCACTTCAGGCTTGTCGATCCACATATCACGCTGCTCACCAGTGGCGTGACAGCCACCACAGTCCACACCGGCGTTTGCATGACTGCTCCCTTGCCAATGTGTGGTTTCATCGACAAAACGTGCTTTCTGCTCCATAAAATTGACTTCTGTATCGCTGATATGTGCGCGGGCAAAGGTTGCCGCTGCGGAGGGTGCACTGATACGTGCAATCTCCAGCAACCAAGGCTGTCCGGCATTGCTCACCAGGAAATTTTCGTATAACGCACGGTTATCGTGAAAATTATGACAGCCTGCGCTGGCACAACTGTCGAAGGTAAGCCCCTTATGGCTTTCCCTTTCCTTAACTGTCTCTTGGTGGCAGTAAAAACAGTAATCGTCGGGCAATGTAACGCCCATTGAGTGGGTTCTGTCTTGATGATGCTCTTTATGGCAACTGATGCAATATCGAGCATCAATCGTTTCCAGACGAAAAGCCTCACGGGGGTCGGTAAATTTTTTTCGAGGATGGGAGTCATGGGCTCGCTCCAACTCTTCGGCATGGCAGTTGGTACAGGCATTCTGCAATACCTCTGTGCCGCCAAACGGATCGGTGTGGCAAGTCTCGCAGGACATTTCAATCTGATAATGCCCGTAGCTCGTCTCTCCTATTAAAAATTCAGACTTGTCGTCACTGAGAGTAATCTGGTAGGCGTAGTAACCTGCTCCAGATAAGGTAATCATCAACCATAAAAGCCAAAGGGTCTTCTTCATATCATTACCGCCCCCCACAGACAGAAGTACCTGTTCTGGAAATTATTCGTATGACTTCTGACACAGGGGCGATCTTCTTTGAAATGCGATAATCCACCAAAACGGATTCCCTAAAAGTAATAAACCGTGACAATATGAACAGCTAACAACAATGGCAGTGGCCAGGTAACCAGCAAGTGTGCCCACTGCCAGAACTTCCTCAGCTTCCGGGATGTCTCACTACTGAGGACATGGCTAATGGAGACCACAACACCTGCCAGAGCACCAAGTACAAGCACAGAAAG
Source organism: Pseudomonadales bacterium (assembly GCA_024234435.1). Taxonomy (NCBI): domain Bacteria; kingdom Pseudomonadati; phylum Pseudomonadota; class Gammaproteobacteria; order Pseudomonadales; species Pseudomonadales bacterium. The sequence continues at coordinate 1,040,025 of JACKOF010000001.1, read as the reverse complement.
AAAGTTAACCATTAACCATCGATTAAAGTTCTCTCCAAGATGCAAGCCGGTATGCAATATCAACGTGGCCGCACAAAGCGCGCCAAGAGCGATGTGGAATAATCGCCAATAAGTGTATTTCCCTAGGCGTTTGCTTTTTAATTTTTTCCGCAAGGACATCAGTAATCCAAGTACCGACATTCCCAGTAAACTGAAGCCGGTTACCTGTTTCCAGAATTTGTCATTCCATAATTGCTCAACCCCTGATATAGATTGCACCGAGTCTGATACGCTCATCGCTGGCAGCGATAACACAGCCGCCACTATTGCCGCCGCGGCAATACTCAAAATCCCGGTAGGCAACCAGGCCGAATCCTTTTCTCTGATTCCTGCTGTAGATAGCTGTTCGAGTAACGGTATGCACGAACCACAGACTGTTCCGGCCCCGGTTTTTTGCTGTAACGATTTAATAGATTCGCAACCGGCTTCAACAGCGTCTATCAGCATGCCCTGAGCAATATTGTTGCACTGACAGACCACCGTTGATGCAGGCCACTGCTTGACACTGCCTGCGCTGCCTCCAAAGAACAACTTTCCAGTGAACAAAAACCACAGTAGCTGCCACGGCCATACGCGCCGATGATTGTTATAGGCTTCTTGAATCCGGCGTGACTCATCCCAGCTTCCATACCCCAGAGCTCCAACCAGGAGACCTTTGTAGATGACTATTTTGCGATAAATTCCCTGCTTTTTCCGGCGAAAGCGAGCCATATACAACCGAGGCCTTGGGTGAACTTCAGCCACTTCACCCATACTGCAGATCTTTTCACCTAATACTTTTAACCGGCTCACTTCTATCGAACCAATATACCGAGCCGAACCATTGACAATAACCTCGGCGCAAATCGCGGCCTGTTCAAAGCCCGGATTGACCAATCCGTAGGTGGTACCTCGATGCTCGCAGCATTCACCAATGGCATAGACGTCCGGTACTCTTGTGAGCAGCTGATCATCAACTTTAATCCCCTGGCCAACAGGAATGTGGCTATGAAGAGCTATTTCCTTGTTCGGTTTTATCCCGGCGCATAACAAAACTGTATCGCAGTCAATCTGTTCCTTATCACGGGTCAAGACACCAGTAACACGGCCATCACCGAGAATTTCCCTTACACCTGAATTGATAATCACCCGAATACCCAAGGCTTCTACCTTACTTTGCAACAGATCCGCACCTTCGTCATCAAGCTGGCGATTCATCAACCGGCTACCCTGTTGAACCAGTGTTATTCGGGTATTGGCCTTCAACAGTGCACGAGCGGCCTCAAGACCTAGCAATCCACCACCCACAACCACGATATGGCGTGCCCTACCAATCCTGGAAGAGAGTGATTCAGTATCCTTGATATTGCGGAAAGTGAAGACCCCGTCCTGCTCCAGACCGGGAATATTCGGCTGATGCGCTCTAGCGCCTGTCGCAATTACCAGTTTGGTATAGGTATGGATGCGTCCAAATGTATCTATTACACGATGGTTTTCGTGGTCAATCGACTTGATAGTACAGACCTTAAACTGAAACCCTGAATACCTGGCCGTATCAGGCAGCGGCATGAGAATGTCTTCGTAACTGACATCACCGGCAAGCAGGGATGACAATTGAACACGATTATATGGCTGACTAGGCTCGTTACCGAATAAAGTTATTCTGCAAAGCGGCTGCCGCTTCAATAACTCTTGCGCGAAACGCACACCCACCGGGCCAGCGCCGATGACAATAATATGCTCTTCCGACTCGATGCCCGATTGGTTGTCATCAAGTTGATACCGCACCAACCTGCTGGTCAACTCTGCACTTGAATTCATTGACAACTATTGAAAAACCTTTTCTGCACTTAATTCAGGAAGAACTAAGCAAAGGTCTTGCCAAAAACATCATAGCTTATGTAACACACTGATAAATATATAAATATTAAAATATAGCGAATAATAACAAAGAAGGGATTGCATCTTCTTCTACACATCCACCAAAGCGACGCACCAGATTGAGGCGGTATTGCACGGCATCAACAACCGGGGCGATTTCCTGTGTGTTCTTGGACTTTTTAAGAAGTGAAAGACATCATCTCAATCTTTACAGCCCACGCTCCAATTCGCTATGCTACGTTCGCTGGTAAAGAATACAGTGGTTGATGTCTGTACAAATTCGATGTTTTTCATCTTGTCTGTTCATGGGTAATCTATAGCTAATCTGCATCTTTCCCGCTTGTTTAACCCAACGCTTTGCGATGGGAATAATTATAATTTTTTGTATTCCGGAGAGATTTTTATGTCTACTATTACTGGCAAGGTTAAATGGTTTGATGAGAAGAAAGGGTTTGGTTTTATTGAGCGCGAAGGCGGCAGCGATGTATTCGTTCACTTTCGCGCCATCGTCGGCGACGGATTTAAAACGCTAGCTGACGGCCAGACGGTTGAGTTTGAAGTTGAAGATGGGCAGAAAGGACCTCAAGCAGTCAACGTGAAACCGCTTTGATCAACAGCCATTCCGCTTAAACAGTATAAAGGGCTCCCCGCGGAGCCCTTTTTGAATATTCCCAAAACCGTTTTTATTACTCTACTTTTTCCAATATCCGGCGTTCTTCAATACTGGCATTCGCTACGGTTGGATAGAGTTGCTCAAGCGTCAGAGAACGGCAGGTCTCTGTGACCATACGAGAGTGCAATCGACGCAACTGCCTCGGTTCAGCAACACCACAGGAGTGGGCAATCATCTCCACATCCTTGGTAATGTTGGCAACATAGTTTGCTACCCTTTCGGACTTATTGGCAGGGTTCAACCCCCGTTGCAGTTTTTTGTCATGCGTTGTAATGCCTGTCGGGCAGGTATTTTTATTGCACTGCAGAGCCTGTATGCAACCGATCGAAAACATGAAGCCCCGCGCCGACACAACAAAATCGGCCCCTATAGACAAAGCCCAGGCAACACCTGATGGCACAATTAGCTTGCCAGAGCAGACAACCTTGATTCTGTCTCTCAGACCATACTGACAAAGTAAATCAACCAGAATAGGCAGACTTTCCTGCAAGGGTAACCCCATATAGTCCATTAATGGCTGGGGCGCGGCACCTGTTCCCCCATCAGCGCTATCCAGGGTGATAAAGTCCGGCGCTGAATCAACACCTCGCTGCAGCACCTTTTCAAAAAATTCCGCAAATCGTTCAGCGCCTCCCATAACCGCCTTAAACCCTGTTGGTTTCCCGGTGACACTCCTGACTCGCTCAATCATGTCCAGTAACTCATCAGCATTGCTGATATCTCTGTGGCGGTTTGGGCTTATAGCGGGTTCACCTTCAGGTATCCCTCTGATCCGAGCAACCTCTTCACTGACTTTAACCGCAGGAAGTATTCCACCTTTACCCGGCTTGGCTCCCTGACTGAGTTTAATTTCAAACATTTTGACGGCATCGTGGCTGGCCACCTCTCGAAGTTTTTCATCGCTGAGTCTACCCAGCGCATCGCGCACACCAAATTTCGCCGTACCAATTTGAAAGACGATATCGCAGCCCCCTTCCAGATGATAAGGCGACAGTCCACCCTCTCCAGTATTCATCCATACACCAGCCTTTGCCGCACCTCTTGAAAGAGCACGAATAGCCGGCTTTGACAAAGCACCATAACTCATACCCGAAATGTTAATCAGTGCTGAAGTGGTATAGGGCTGCTGACAGCCTGGGCCTATGGTAACGAGTGCAGGAGGCTCAACAGCATCTTCAAGGGTTGGATAGGCGCAATTAACAAAATAGATGGATCCGGGTGCCAGAATGTTACGCGTCGATCCAAAGGCAATTGTTCGATCCACGTTCTTTGCCGCCCGATACACCCAGGAACGTTCGGCACGGTTGAACGGCATCTCCTCCCGATCCATAGAGAAAAAGTATTGCCGAAAAAATTCGCCCATATGCTCGAACATATACCTGAACCGGCCCAGTACAGGGTAATTACGGCGAATGGTCTGCTTACTCTGGGTAACGTCCGTTATATACAAAATAATAACGGTAATAACGAGCAACCCTAAAAGTACTACCAACGAGGCAGCAAACAACTGTAAGACATCGAACATCCAGGTATCCGTTAAATCCATTGAGTCCCCCAAACAACGCAATTGAACAATATACAAACTGAACACCTAATTTACTGGATTTGATCCTAATCGGCTATAGACAATATTGTTGCCACTAACGCTAGTCGATACCACTAAAACTAGGCATAATTGGGCAGCCCCCATGAGCAGTATTAGAAATGCCCCGAAAGCTCTTCAGACGATTATTACCCGATCCGCACAAGATCACTCAATACAAGGCACTTCAGTGGCTGGGCCCCGCGATCAACGATCCCAATTTGTTCCACATTAACCGCAACTCTGTTTCCGAATCTTTTTTTATAGGTATTTTCTGCGCTTTCCTGCCACTCCCCGGACAAACTTTTATCGCCGGACTGCTGGCCCTCTGGTTCCGCACCAACCTGCCCCTTGCTGTAGCTCTGATATGGATCAGTAATCCGGTCACCATTCCACCCATGTTTTACCTAACCTACTTGCTGGGCACCTGGGTTCTTGGCGAACCGGGAGCCAGTCATGTTGCTGTAGAATTAAGCTGGGACTGGATGATGGCACAAGGTGCCGCTATATGGGCCCCATTATTGGTTGGCAGCCTTATCACCGGACTGGTTGGTGGCGCATGCGCCTACTTTCTTATTCTGGGACTCTGGCGCTGGAAAGTGATCAAAAACTGGGAATATCGAAAACAGATACGGAAACGAAAACTGGCGTTAAACAATTTGCCAAAGTAGACATCACTCAGAACGCAACACTTCTGCCGGCCCGGTTTTCGCGGCCCGCCATGCCGGGTAAATTGTCGCCAGAAAGTTCAATAACAGTGCTACCACAATCACAATCATCACATCCTGCCATAACAAATGTGCTGGCAAATAGTCGATAGGATAAATCTCCGAATTAATAAACCTTACGCCCAACAAGGATTCGAGCCATTGGGCTATATTGGTAACATTCAGAGACAACAGAACACCCAGCACGGCCCCCGACAATGAACCAAACACGCCAATACAAGCACCCTGAAAAAGAAATATTCTGACGATCATCGAATTGCTGGCTCCCAGCGTTTTCAGGATGGCAACGGCTCCGCGTTTTTCGACTACGGTCATAACCAGCATGGAAACGACATTAAAAACGGCAATACCTATAATCAGAAACACCAGTAGAGAAACCATGCTGCGAGACATTCTGATTGCCTGATACAGGTTGCCATGGGTTTGCAGCCAGTCGCTAAAACTATAACCCGAAGGCAACATTCGCAGAAGCTGATAGCCGGTCTCCCGTGCGTTAAACAAATCATGAACCTGAAGCTGCAAAGACTGGGGATAGTCTGCTGGCATACCCAGTATTGCATTGACACTGGATATACTGGTGACAACCAGTAATTGATCCAGTGTTGTCTGGGTGGCAAAAAAACCTTTTACTGAAAATACTTGAACCACAGGGGCTGACAACCTGCCCGGCTCCTTGTCAGCGTTAGGCATCATCAAAGTTACTCTGTCACCTTTCTCAAGGCCGATTTTTCCCGCCACGCTCTGACTCACCAACAACTCCCCGGAACCGAGAGACCGCAGTAGCTCCGGGCTGATAAAACGACTGATAACATGATCATCAGCCGGACTGATACCTCGTACTGTTATTGGCCGTACTCTGCCACGAAAATTGAGCATACCGTCCAGCTCGCTTATCGGACTGACGGAAACGATGTTCGGGTGCCGAGTCAGCTTCTGTTGGACAGATTGCCAATCTGGTATCCCCTCTTGAGCAATCAACCGAATATGGGGTACTGATGCGAGAATCCGGGTTTTCATTTCGTTATCGAACCCGTTCATGATTGAGAGAACAACGATAAGCAGGGTAATACCGAGTGTCAGGCCCGCAATAGCCAAAAGAGAAATAAAAGAACCGAGCCGGGAACGACTTCCCGCAGAGAAATAGCGCCAGCCAATAAAAACAGGTAACGACTTAACCAAGCCCGTTATTCTCTTTAAGCGTGCCATTTTCGAGCAGCAGGACCCGATCCATACGAGCCGCAATGTCATGATCGTGGGTCACTACGACAAAACTGATTTCCAGTGTCCGGTTAAGCTCAAGCAGCAATTGTAAAACTGTTTCCGCGGTAGCTGGATCCAGATTACCCGTCGGCTCATCCATCAAAACGCAATCCGGGCGGGTAACCAGTGCTCTGGCAATAGCCACTCGTTGCCGCTCACCACCTGAAAGCTCTGCAGGTTTATGTTGATATCGATGGGACAATGAAACCCGATCCAAAATCTCTGCCGCAATTTGCCTGGCCTGATTCGCCGGGTATCTGCCTATAAGCAGCGGCATGGCAACATTTTCAAGTGCGCTGAATTCGGCAAGAAGGTGGTGAAACTGATACACAAAACCAAGGTGTTGATTGCGCCAGGTCGCTCTTTGCGATTCATTCAGCAAGGCCATATCCTGGCCTTTAACACGAACCAGACCAGCTGTCGGGTCATCCAGACCACCAAGCAGGTTCAGCAAGGTGGTTTTACCGGAGCCGGAAGTGCCGACAATAGCAACGCGCTCCCCTTTGACGATATTCAATTGCAGGTTGTCCAAAACATGTACCTGATCCGACCCCTGATCATAAACCATTTTGAGGTTTTCGCATTCCAGCACGGAGTCACGCAAAACAACGGCATCAGGGTTCATATCGCAACGCCTCCGCCGGTAGAATCTTCCCAGCCCTGAATGATGGATACAAGGTAGCCATAACACTGAAAAGAATACCCAGCGTACTCACGACAACAACATCCTGCCACAACAAATGGGAAGGCAGTTTGCTAATAAAATAAACATTCGGATCAAACACATAAAAACCCATCAATTGTTCAAACCAGTGCAAAATGTCGCCAATAAAATATGCCGTCAGACAACCAGCAACCACGCCAACAAACACACCGGCAATACCGACAGCACAACCCTGCACCACAAATATTTTTGACACCAGAGAGGAGCTGGCCCCCAGCGTGCGTAACACTGCTATATCTGCCCGCTTTTCGCCGACCATCAGAACAAGACTCGCAATAATATTAAACGCCGCCACGGCAATAATAGCGGCCAGCAATGTACCAACCACTGCCTTTTCCATTTTGATGGCCTGAAACAGTTCCCCCATGCTCTGAGCCCAGCTGGTTAATTCAGCCTCATAGTGCTGAGGCAATTTATTCAGCAAGGCATGATCAATAGCAAAAGCATCAGCTGTCAGCAGGCGTACACCGTGAACCTTTTCACCCAGTCGATAAAGCTTTTGAGCATCCCGGTAATGAATCAAAGCCAGGCCATTATCGACCTGAGCGCCAACCTGAAAGATACCTTCAACATAAAACCGCTTGTAACGAGGGAAAGCCCCGGCAGGCGTGACAGATAATTCGGGCACCGACAAAATGACCGAATCACCTATAAAAACCCCCAGAGATCGAGCCAGTAAGCTGCCCAAGACTATACCAAAGCTGCCGGGTTCCAGTGATGAAATATTTCCCGCAACGGTAAAATCAGCTATTTCTGTCACTCGGCTCTCTGCTTTCGGCTCGATTCCCTGCACCAGTACGCCTTTGTTGATACCAGCAGCCGATAACATGCCGTAGCCTTCCACATAGGGAGCGTACGCCAAAACTGAATTGTGACCGCTCACCTGTTCACCAAGAACCCGCCAGTCCGAGACACCTTCCTTCACACGTACTACAGCATGAGGAACCACATTCAACACGCGAGTTTTAATTTCCCTGTCAAAACCGTTCATAACGGATAACACAACGATCAGCGCCATGACACCTAGCGCCATAGCGATAAACGAAAGCAGTGACACGAAGGACAAAAAGCCATTGCGATGCTTGCCACGCACATAGCGCAAACCGATAAACAGGGGGAGTACGGAATTCATGAAGAAGCATTAAATAGAAAACATTACCGTCAAACAAGCGCGAATTTATGTGAAAAGGCGCTGATTTTTCCCGTAAAGTCGCCATTTATGAGTTGCACTTATCGCTGTTGGGCATACTATATTCAGTATCAGAGAGTTTGGACCACACCGACTCAAAAGCTAAGGTCAAGGCAAGCACAAGGAAACACTTGATGTATAAAGCAAACTTTAAAATTATTTTTGTGACAATCACCTTCTTACTCGGTGCTGCAACATCGGCATTGGCCGAGCAAATTATCGTTCCTGTCGGACAGCAGGCTTCGGATAAGCAAGCCATGGACAGGCCTGCAAACGGCACTTTGAAAGATCAGGTGGAAGAAAAGTTCGGCACTCCCGAAGTGAAAAATGCAGCTGTTGGCGACCCCCCCATATCTTCCTGGGAATACCCGGACTTTGTTGTTTATTTTGAATACGAGCGGGTATTACACAGCGTGTTGAAAAGGGATACTGGCTCGTCGGATAGTCATGATTAACCATTCGGCCGTATTAATTGAAACCGAACTGTTTTGTTTAATGTTGTTTGCGCGTTAAGGCGCTGCGTTGTACCCAAGCGAAGCCGTAGACGTGGCGTTTTTTGTTTTAACCACTTTATTCGAATCACTATCTGATTCATCGCACTTGTTCGGGTCACCTCCACATATCTCACAGGTATAGTTTTCTTCACCCAATGCCGCCGCAACACCGCCGCAGGAACCCTTTAAAGGCTTGCGGCCCATCATCACCCCGATAGCCATACCAGCCATCACCAACGCCATCACAACAATCGCTGAAACCAGTAGCAACATCTGAATATTAACCTCAGTTCTTTATCTTTTCGTTCACATTATCCAACAGTACGTTAAAGGCGTTACTATGGCGTTCACTGAAACTCTTGTCATCTTTGACAATAAAGTATGCCGCAATATTCTCACTTTCAGCATATTGCATGGCCTTGGACTCTCCCATCACCATAAATGCAGTGGCCAGGGCATCTGCAGAAGCAGCATTCGGGTGAATCACCGTTACCGAGGCAAGTCTGTTTATTACCGGTTTCCCCGTAAGCGGATCGATGGTATGGGAATAACGAACCCCATCCCGGTCTATATAATTGCGATAATCGCCTGAAGTGGCAAGTCCAGTATCAGATAATGACATAATTTCCTGGGCCGCCCCCCGCTCCAGCGCTGGCCGTTCGATGCCAATACGCCAAGGCTCATTCTGCTGATTCAAGCCGGATAAGCGCAGCTCTCCGCCGATCTCGACGAGATAATCATGAAAATGCTTTGCTTCCAGCAATTCCGCCACCTGATCAACCGCATAGCCCTTAGCTACAGCAGACAAATCGATTTGCAGGGGTCTTTGCTTTATTGCGACTGATTCATTCTCGCCAATAACCAGTTGCGAGAAGTCGACCATGAGTAACCTCTCAGTTATCTGATCATCATCAGGTAACTGTTCGCCAGCAGGCATAGGGCCAAACCCCCATAAATCAACCAGTGGCCCAATAGCCGGGTTAAAAGCTTCGCTGGTCGCCTGATAAAGCTCCTGTGAAAGAGACAGCACGTCAAGCATCTCGGGGCTTAAAGAAAATGGCTGCCCCACTTCGGTACTATTCAGTCGACTCAACTCGGACTGAGGCTTATAAGTGGAAAATATATTGTCCAATTGATCAAGCCGTCGCTGAACCTGATCAGAAAGAGAAGAAACATTCACACCAGAGCCAGACACAACTGTAATGTGGTAGCTGGTGCCCATCGTTGAACCGCTGAAACTGTATTTCTCAGAATCAGAACTACAGCCCGAAAGCCCCATCAGAACCAAAAACAAAAGCGAGGCTACTAACCCCGCTTTTGATCGCTTTTGCCACGGCAAAATGATATTACCCACCAAAATCATCGAGGAATATGTGGTCTCTTTCAACGCCCAGGTCCAGTAGCATATTGACTACGGCAGCATTCATCATGGGCGGTCCGCACATGTAGTACTCACAGTCCTCTGGTGCAGGGTGGTCCTTCAGATACTGATCATAAAGCACTTGGTGAATAAAGCCTGTCAATCCATCCCAATTATCTTCAGGCTGAGGATCAGACAGCGCCAGATGCCAGTCAAAATTGTCGTTTTCCTCTGCCAGCAGATCATACTCTTCATTGTAGAAACACTCACGCAATGAGCGAGCACCATACCAGAAGGAAATCTTGCGCTTTGAATTCAATCGTTTCAACTGATCAAAAATATGCGAACGCATCGGGGCCATACCAGCACCACCACCGATAAAAATCATCTCGTTATCTGTGTCCTTGGCAAAAAACTCACCAAACGGACCATAAACAGTGACTTTGTCGCCAGGTTTCAGATTGAACACCCAGGAAGACATGATTCCCGGCGGGATACCCTGAGATCCTGGCGGCGGTGTTGCACAACGGATATTGAATTTCACAATACCCTTTTCTTCAGGGTAGTTCGCCATCGAGTAAGCACGAATAACTGGCTCAGTGACAATGGACTCGTATTTGAAGAAATCAAACCGCTCCCAATCGCCACGGTATTCCTTCTGAATATCAAAATCACTGTATTTGACATGATGAGGTGGGCACTCAAGCTGAACATATCCACCCGCACGGAAGTCAACATTTTCACCTTCTGGTAAACGCAACGTCAGCTCTTTGATGAAAGTTGCCACATTGGGATTTGACTCAACAGTACACTCCCATTGTTTAACTCCGAATACTTCTTCGGGTACTTCTACCTTCATATCCTGCTTGACGGGTGTCTGGCAGGAAAGGCGCCAACCTTCCTTCGCCTCACGCCGAGTAAAGTGGGGCTCTTCAGTGGGCAGCATAGCTCCACCACCTTCGGTCACAATACACTTGCACTGGGCGCAACTACCACCGCCGCCACAGGCGGAGGGCAAAAACAGACCACTTGCTGACAACGTCTGTAACAATTTGTCACCAGCAGGAACGGTGATTGTTTTTTCGCCATTAATTTCGATTACCACGTCACCGGAACTAACCAGTTTTGCACGGGCAGCGAGAATGACCACCACCAGAGCCAAAACCACTGCAGTGAACATGAAAACGCCGAGAATAATTTCCTGATTCATAACTGCCTCTTTGGCGCTTTAAAGATCAATACCGCCGAAGGACATGAAGCCCAACGACATCAAACCAACAGTGATAAAAGCAATGCCCAGGCCACGAAGCCCTTCCGGCACATCACTGTATTTCAACTTTTCACGGATACCGGCCAAAGCAGTAATCGCCAAAGCCCAGCCGACACCCGAACCGAGGCCAAATACAGCACTTTCCGCGAGATTGTAGTTCCTCTCAACCATAAATAGTGAAGCCCCCATAATGGCGCAGTTCACCGTAATCAAAGGCAGGAAAACACCAAGAGCGTTATAGAGGTTAGGCACATACCGATCGAGAAACATTTCCATGATCTGAACAATAGCTGCAATAACACCAATGTAACTCAGAAGGCCCAGGAAACTCAGGTCAACAGTTTCCATCCCCTCGATACCAGTCCAGGTTAGCGCACCCTCAGCCAGCAGGTTGGTATAGATAAAATTATTAGCCGGTACAGTAATTGCCAGCACCACGATAACAGCAATACCCAGCCCAACCGCTGCTTCAATTTTTTTCGAGATGGCCAGAAAAGTACACATCCCGAGAAAAAATGCCAGCGCCATATTCTCAATAAAGATCGACCGAATAAACAGACTTAAATAATGTTCCATCAGACAAGCTCCCCTTTAGGTGAATTGGGAGCCATCTTGTACTCGGGTGCTTCCACCTGCTTTTTCTTCCACGAGCGCAGTGCCCAAATAATCAGGCCGATCAGGAAGAAAGCACTGGGGGGCAACAACAGCATGCCGTTGGGCACATACCAGCCACCTGTACTCGCAAGAGGCAGTATTTCAAAGCCGAACAACTTGCCTGAGCCAAACAGTTCGCGAATGAACGCCAGTACCAGCAGAATCACACTATAACCAAGACCGTTACCCAAACCGTCAATAAAGCTGGGGATGGGCGGATTCTTCATGGCGTAGGCTTCCGCACGGCCCATCACGATGCAGTTGGTAATAATCAAACCAACAAATACCGAGAGCTGCTTACTGATGCTGTAAGCATAAGCCTTCAAAACCTGATCCACGACAATCACCAGCGAAGCAATAATAGTCATCTGTACAATAATACGGATGCTACCGGGGATATGGTGCCGAATCAGGGATACAAAAAAATTCGAAAATGCCGTTACCGCAGTCAATGCAATGCACATCACTACCGAAACCTGCAGGCTGGATGTCACAGCCAGTGCAGAACAGATTCCAAGAATCTGAAGCGCTATCGGATTGTTATCAAATACCGGATTTACCAGTACATCTTTCATCTTATCAGACACTGTCAGGCCTCCCCTGCACGCAAGTTAGCCAGGAAGGGGGCAAAACCCTGCTCACCCATCCAGAACTTCACAAGATTATCAACACCACGGCTTGTCAACGTTGCACCCGACAAACCATCTATTTGATGGACAGCTTCCGGGCGAGATGTGTCAACAGTGCCTTTAATTACGTGGATGGCGCTTTCACCCTCATCGGTATAAATCTTTTTACCTACCCACTTGGCCTTCCACAAAGGGTTATCAACTTCACCACCAAGCCCGGGTGTTTCTGCATGCTCATAGAAACCGATACCGGCTACGGTATTCAGATCCGCTTCAAGCGCAACAAAACCATAGAGTGTCGACCAGAGACCGTACCCCTTGATTGGCAGTATTACCTTATCAATACCCTGCTGGTTCTCAACGATGTAAACAAGCGCATAGTTTTCCTGACTGCCTATTTTGGCAAGATCATTTTCAGCACTGAGTTTCGTCGACAACGCTGGATCTTTTGCTGCCTTGCGCTGATCATAAACAGCGGGGTCTACTGCGTCGCTGAACTTTCCTGAATTTATATCAACAACACGAGTTGATACTGCTTCAAACTGCTCTTCAATAGAAACGTCTGTATTAAGCAGACCCGCAGCGGCAAGAATATTTGTCTTTTTATCCAGCGCCTTGTTCGCCTGCTGTGCGGGCCTTAGCATAACCGCCGCAGTTGCAACAAGAATGGAGCAGACCAGACAAAGTACCAGAGCAACCAGGATAGTTTTTTGAGTGCTATCGTTACCGGACACGTGCCATCCTCCGTTTAATATTTGCTTGTACCACAAAGTGGTCAATCAATGGCGCAAAAAGGTTTGCAAAGAGAATCGCCAACATCATGCCTTCCGGAAAGGCCGGGTTAACCACCCGGATAAGGATTACCATCACGCCTATCAGCGCGCCAAACCACCATTTACCGGTATTGGTCATGGAAGCTGAAACGGGATCTGTCGCCATGAAAATCATGCCGAAAGCAAAACCGCCCATCACCAGATGCCAGTACCAGGGCACTGCAAACATGGGATTGCTATCCGAGCCAATCAGATTCAGCACTGTGGACAACCCGATCATGCCAATCATGACGCCCAGCACAATCCGCCAGGCAGCAATACGGTTAATTAACAACAAAGCGCCACCGATAAAAATTGCCAATGTGGATGTCTCACCTACAGAACCGTGCATATTCCCCAGAAAAGCGTTCATCAGGCCGATTTTCTCGTTCAGCATATCAACGCCTTCACTGGCAGCTATCGAAAGTGCCGTAGCGCCGGTATAGCCATCAACCGCCGTCCAGACAGCATCGCCAGATAATTGTGCAGGGTAAGCAAAAAACAGAAAGGCACGCCCGGTCAAAGCAGGATTGAGAAAGTTTTTACCCGTTCCGCCAAAAACCTCTTTGCCAATCACCACGCCGAAGCTGATGCCCAGAGCCACCTGCCACAGTGGTATATCGGGCGGACAGATCAAGGCAAATAAAATGGAGGTTACAAAGAACCCCTCATTCACTTCATGGCCACGAATCATGGCAAACAGTACTTCCCAGAAGCCGCCAACCACAAATGTGACAACATAAATAGGCACAAAGTAGGTCGCACCAAAGATCATGCAATCCCAAATACTGTTAGGGTCAAACCCAGCCAGAGCCGCTATAAAAGCCCCATGGAAACCATCAATCTGGGTTACACCTGTAGCTTCCAGGATGGTGTTCGCCTGAAAACCCAGGTTATACATACCGTAAAACATGGCTGGAAATGCCGCCAGCCAGACAGTGATCATCACCCGCTTAAGGTCAACGCCATCACGTACGTGAGATCCGGTTTTAGTTACCGAACCCGGTGCATAAAAAATGGTATCTGCGGCTTCATACAGCGCATACCATTTTTCCCAGCGGCCACCTTTGTGAAAATGATGCTCAATATCATCAAGAAATTTACGCAACCCCATTAATCAGCCCTCCATTTCAATACGGGCAAGGTTATCGCGAAGAATCGGGCCGTATTCATATTTCCCGACACACACATAAGTACAAAGAGCAAGATCCTCTTCGTCCAGTTCAAGGCAGCCCAGTTTTTGAGCAGTTTCCGTATCACCGACTATCAAAGCCCGCAGCAACTGGGTAGGTAAAATATCCATGGGCATCACCTGTTCATACTGCCCCAGAGGCACCATAGCCCTCTCGCTGCCATTAGTATTAGTCGTCATATCAAACTGTTTGTCTCCGGACATGCTCGAGAGATAAATCGGCAATACCGAATGCTGAGAAGCACCCAGTGACATGTAACGCATGAACTGGCGATTGCGACCCTCCTGCAAAACTGAAACCTGAACATGGTAACGGCCCAGATAGGCAAGAGGACCAGCGGCACGCCGACCAGAAAGGATCGAACCGGAAACAATCCTGTTTTCAGCATCTTTTAGTTGGCCAGCGGTCAAATCATCCAGAGAGGCGCCAACAACTGTGCGAACTAACCTGGGTTTTTCAACTTGGGGGCCAGCGAGAGCGATCACTCGGCGGTTATCAATGCGTCCGGAGGTAAACAGTGCGCCAATGGCCAACACATCTTGATAACCAATGCTCCAGACTGTTTTTCCGGCGCTGACTGGATCAATAAAATGGATTTGTGTACCGACCAATCCTGCGGGGTGAACACCTTCTACAGCATGCCGTTGCACACCGCCAATTTCCGGCAGGTCGGCAGAGGAAGCCGCACTTAAGTGCACACTTCCTTCCGTTAATCGGGTTAACAACTTCAGACCACTGACGAAATCTTCGCGGCGCTCGTTAATGATCAGCATCGGATCAGCGGCGAGTGGGTTGGTATCCAGAGCAGACACAAAGATGGAACTGGGCACAGACTCTACTGCTGGAACCTTTGAATATGGCCTGGTGCGCAGAGTTGTCCAGAGACCGGAGTCAACCAGTTGGTTAACCACCTGCTCACGAGGCAGCGAAGCCAGATCAGAAGCACCGAAGGCCTGAAACGTTTCAGCCTCATCGCCATCTACGTCAATCACCAACGATTGAAAAACGCGGCGTTCACCACGATTAATCGCCTTAACAACCCCTGCAGCAGGTGCTGTGTATTTAACGCCCGGTGTTTTTTTATCAGTAAATAACAATTGCCCCTGTGCTACCCGGTCACCTTCCTGGACGGCCATGGTTGGCTTCATACCAACATAGTCGTAACCAACAATGGCAACAGAATTAACAGTGGGGCCATCGTGAATGACTTGCTCAGGCGCTCCTGAGATAGGCAAGTCCAATCCGCGACGGATTTTAATCATAATTATCGCCTGTTTTAAAGAGAGTTAGAGAGTGCTAAACGCCTAATGGCCAGCATTTGTTGCAAACATTCAAAACGCTGCGAATTATAGAGATCCAGCGCCATGATTACCAGATTTTAGGTGACTGGGCAGACATAAATCGACAAACTTCTTGATCTGAGTCCGGTATTTTTCTGCAACAGCCATGTATAAAAAAACCCCGAATTAACGAGGCTTTTTATACACACGTACCGGTGCAGACTCAGTTCCGAGGATACATAGGCCAGGAAACACCGGCCATTTGCTCAAGACAGCGAACTACCTGACAGCTATAGCCGAACTCATTGTCATACCAGCAGTACAAAACCACGTTATTGCCGCTGACAATAGTGGCTTCTGAATCGTATATGCAGGCGTGTCGTGAGCCAACAAAATCCGTTGAAACCGCTTCAGACGAAATGGTGTAGTCAATCTGCTGCTGCAACGGTGAGTGAAGAGACATTTTCCGCACGTACTCGTTCAACTCTTCAACATTGGTTTCACGGCCAAGGCGCAAATTCAGTATCGCCATTGAAACGTTCGGTGTTGGCACCCGGATAGCGTTACCCGTCAGCTTTCCAGCGAGTTCGGGCAGCGCTTTTGATACGGCCTTGGCAGCACCCGTCTCGGTTAACACCATATTCAATGGCGCACTTCGACCGCGGCGCGACCCTTTGTGATAGTTATCAATCAGATTTTGATCATTGGTATAGGCGTGAACAGTTTCCACATGCCCTGAATCAATTCCATATTCATCAAGCAGCGCTTTGAGTATCGGCACAATAGCATTGGTGGTACAGGAAGCCGCAGAGACGATCTTTTTGTCTGCCGTAATTTCCCTGTGATTAATACCATAAACAATATTGGGAATATCACCCTTGCCTGGGGCCGTCAACACAACTTTGGCTGCGCCTGGACATTTCAGGTGCTGACCGAGACCGTCCTCGTCGCGCCAAACCCCAGTATTGTCAACAACAATAGCGTTATCGATACCATATTTTGTATAGTCCACCTCTGCCGGTGAGCTGGCGTAGATAACCTTGACTTCATTACCGTTGCAGATCAGCGTATTGCTGTCTTTCAGCACACGAATCGTGCCATTAAACGGACCATGCACGGAATCGCGCCGCAACAGGCTGGCGCGCTTTTCAAGGTCATCCTCGGCACTGCCTTTACGAACCACAATGGCTCGCAGTCTCATCTGGTCGCCGCCGCCAGCCTTTTCCAGTAAAAGTCTCGCAATCAATCGCCCAATTCGACCAAACCCGTAAAGCACAACATCCTGAGGCTGAGGTAAAGGTTTGCGTTTGCTACCGATATCATCACCAACTTCTTTCTGCAGAAAAGCAGTCAGGTCGCCACCGTTACCATTTTGCTGATATTTGACTGACAGCTTGCCCACATCAATGTGTGCCGGACCAAGATCCATTTCCGAAAGCGCTTTCACCAAAGGGAACGTCTCATATTCGGAAAGCTCGTTCTTTTCAATCTGGCGCACAAAGCGGTGATCTTTCATTAATTCGATGACCGAGCGATTCACCATGCTCTTGCCATACATATAAAGAGACACGTTGTTCTCCCTGTACAGCTTTCCTATCAGAGGGATCATGCCCTCGGCAAGCGCTTCACGCTCTTTCCAGTCAGCAAAAAAATCAGCGGGTAAAGGACGGTTTTCTTCGATCATCGATGCACCTTTTATCGTGGTCTGGAATCAGGCCGCCATTATCCTGATTAACGGTTAGACAGGCAACCGCAGCGAATAATTACAGAGGAAAAAATGCCATAGTGGCGACATTCTGAGCCACTTTGTTAATAAACCGCTGATTCTTTTGTGCCATCACATCAGCCAGCAGGTCTTGCGTCGCAATCAGCTTCCCAAACAATCGTTCATAACTCAGATTTTGCAGTTTTCCCGAGATGCTGTTACTCAACAGTAATGGACGCCCATCATCACCCAACCCTTGAGACAGGCGCCAGGCTGCTATCTCCACATTCCGGGCACTGTAATATAGCTGCTGCTCATTGAGCTCGGTAAAGATATAAAATTGCGAATGAAACCCATAAGACTGCCTGATCATGTGATTCAGGCCGGCGATAAAGGCAAACACGCGATCACCGTCAAAACCGGGATCAAGGGCCAGCTCAATCGCTCCAGTACCACTGACGCCAGCCAGCTCAACGAATTGCAGCGGACCTGACTGGGCAAATAATTCCGCCACCCGTTTTTCCGGGCTCACACCACTTTTACGCCATTCCCGCGGGTTGCGCTTGTACAGTTTGAGAGCCAGCTCCCTCAGTAACCGCTGAGACTCCTGATAATGCGCCTCTACCACCATATCAGTATCTGTTTTGGCGAGATCACGAAATTTGAAATCGCTTCCTGCGCACGCAGACAACAAAAGCACCACCGCAAACAGCGATGCGAAACGAAAAAACCGTATTGCCTTCAGCATCCGTCAGTCTTCCTGTAAACAAACACGGCAAGTCCTCGTATCAATAGCGAACCAGTGCCGCTAAAATACCACACCTTTTGGGTAGTACGAATTCACCATGTCTATATTGCAATTCCCCTCGCCTCTCATCGTCGGCAACAAGGACTCTTGGAGCGGTTTACTTGATGCCGGTTTATCACTGGCCATTGCCGAGGCTGCACAACAGTTCGACGGACTCACAGTGTTACTCACTGATTCCGCCAAAAACGCTGCCCAGCTGGAAACCGAGCTGAGATTTTTCTGCAAAACAGGGTTGCCCGTACTTCACTTTGCTGACTGGGAAACACTGCCCTACGATTTATTCTCTCCCCACCAGGATATTATTTCAGAACGACTCGCCACTCTCTCAAGACTGCCTACAACCCGACAAGGCATTATTGTGGTTCCCGTTAACTGCCTGATGCAGCGTTTGCCACCGTTATCCTACATTGGCGGCAGATCCTTCAACTATCAGGTGGGCGACAAACTGGATGTCAAACAGTTACGTGACCAACTGGAACGCGCAGGATACCACTGTGTTGATACTGTGTTCGAACACGGTGAATTTGCTGTTCGTGGGGCTCTGATTGACATCTACCCAATGGGGGCAACAACCCCTTTCCGCATTGATCTGTTTGACGACGAAATTGAAACCCTGCGCAGCTTCGACCCGGAGAGTCAGCGTACGCTTGAAAAAACTGACGCCATATCACTACTGCCTGCACGTGAAATCCCACTGGACAAAGACGCCACCACCCTGTTTCAAAACAACTGGCACGAGCACTTTGATGTTGATCATCGCAATTGCCCTGCCTATCAGGATGTAAGTGCCGGTATCGCACCACAGGGAATCGAATATTACCTGCCCTTGTTTTTTGAACACACCACCTCGCTGCTTGAATATCTGCCGCAGCATTGCCAGGTATTCAGCTCAGGAGACATACAGAGTTCAGCCAGCCGCTTCTGGAGCGAAATCAGAGAGCGTTATCAGGAATACGGTGTTGACCCAACACGCCCCCTGTTACCGCCCACTGAAGTATTTATTCCTGTTGAGCGGCTGTTTTCCGAGCTCAAACGCTACCCGCACTGCACCCTTCAGACCAATCATACTGAGACAACCGGGCGACAGTTTGATTTTCTGGCCATACCTGATATTGCCATCGACGCGAAGGCTGCGGAACCTCTTACCGCATTGCAAAAATTTCTCGACAACAATGACCAGCGCGTGCTGTTTTGCGCCGAGACTGCGGGACGCAGGGAAACGCTGCTGGAACTGCTGGGGAGAATCAATCGTCAACCCCATGCTGTAAAAAACTGGCACGAATTTACCAACAGTTCTCATCCCTTATCGATCACAGTCTATCCGGTAGATCGTGGCCTGCTCTTGAAGAACCCGTCAATCTGCGTTATTTCCGAAGCCGATCTATTTGGCCGGCAAGTCATGCAAAAACGGCGGCGTGACAAACAGCAGCAGGATTCCGACTTCATTGTCAAGAATCTCACCGAGCTTCGAATAGGCGCACCGGTGGTGCATATTGATCACGGAGTGGGACGCTATCAAGGCCTGGAAATGATTACCGCTGGCGGAGAAACCCAGGAATTTCTTACGCTTCACTATGCCAACGATGCCAAACTCTACGTTCCTGTAGCATCACTGCATCTGATTAGTCGCTACAGTGGCGCCGAAGAGGAACTGGCGCCACTGCACAGGCTCGGCAGTGAACAGTGGCAAAGAGCCAAGGAAAAGGCACTAAAACAAATCCGCGACAGCGCTGCAGAGTTGCTGGATATTTATGCACAACGGGAAGCCAAACAAGGTTTTGCCTGCAAGCTATCGGAGGATGATTACCGCTCCTTCTGCGCCGATTTTCCCTTCGAGGAAACCCCTGATCAACTGGACACAATTACCGCAGTAAAACGTGACATGTTATCCATCAGACCCATGGACAGGTTAGTTTGCGGTGATGTCGGCTTTGGTAAAACAGAAGTCGCCATGCGCGCAGCATTTATCGCTGTGTCCAGTGGCAAGCAGGTTATCATGCTGGTTCCGACCACTCTTCTGGCCCACCAGCATGCTGAAAACTTTCGCGACCGGTTTGCCAACTGGCCGGTTCGCATCGAAGAGCTATCGCGTTTTCGCTCAGGAAAAGAACAAAACCAGATTCTTCAGGACGCCGCCAGCGGCAAGGTCGACATCCTGATAGGCACACACAAGCTCCTGCACAGCGATATTGATTATGAAAACCTTGGATTGCTCATCATTGATGAGGAACACCGCTTTGGCGTTCGTCAGAAAGACAAGGTAAAGGCGTTGCGCGCCGAAGTGGATATCCTGACGCTTACCGCAACACCCATCCCCAGGACACTGAATCTATCCATGTCCGGGGTTCGAGACCTGTCCATTATTGCCACTCCCCCCGCAAAGCGCCTGTCTGTCAAGACCTTCGTTCGTCAGCATGATGACAGAGTCGTACGCGAAGCCATCCTGCGGGAAATTCTGCGCGGCGGACAAGTATATTTCCTCCACAATGAAGTCAGCAATATCGAAAAAGTGGCCCGCGAACTGGCGGAACTGGTTCCTGAAGCCCGAATAGACATCGGCCACGGACAAATGAGAGAGCGCCAACTTGAAAAAGTGATGTCAGATTTCTATCACCAGCGCTTTAATACTTTGGTATGTACCACCATTATTGAAACCGGTATTGATATCCCCAGCGCCAATACCATCATTATCAATCGCGCAGACAAATTTGGTCTGGCGCAGCTGCATCAATTACGGGGAAGGGTTGGTCGCTCCCACCATCAGGCCTATGCCTATTTGCTGACACCCGATGCCAAAACCATGACGGCAGACGCTGTAAAACGCCTGGAAGCTATCAAAGCGGCCGATCATCTGGGTTCCGGTTTTACCCTTGCCACTCACGATATGGAAATCCGCGGAGCTGGTGAATTATTGGGGGAGAACCAAAGCGGCCACATTCAATCCATCGGCTTTACGCTTTATATGGAATTACTTGAAAAAGCGGTGGAAGCTATTCGAACTGGCAAATCCATCGACCTGAAAACTTCATTGCAGGAAGATATTGATATTAATCTGAATCTGCCAGCCCTGATACCGGAAGATTATCTACCCGACGTCAATATGCGCTTAATGATTTACAAGCGCATAGCCAACGCTGCCAGGCCCGATCAGCTTCGAGAACTACAAGTAGAAATGATCGATCGTTTTGGCTTGCTTCCGGAATATGTTAAAAATCTGTTCCGGATAACAGAGTTGAAATTGCACGCCCGCCGACTGGGGATCAAAAAACTGGAAGCGGGCCCTGTCGGGGGGCGCATTGAATTCAGCAATGAAACCATTGTCGAACCGATAACACTGATTGAGTTAATACAGAGACAGCCTGAGCACTATCGCTTGCAGGGTGCTTCCGGGCTAAGATTTACTGCCACAATGGATACCGTCGAAGAACGACTGCAAACAACGCAAGTATTACTGGAAACTTTATCGCCATGAGAATCATCACAGCAGCCTTATTCTGGTTATTTACATTCGTCTTTATGCCTGCAACTTCAATCGCCCAGTCTGAGTTTGATGAAACAACCTGGTATCAGGTTGAAGTGATTGTTTTTTCACAACAGGATCTGTTTAACGCCGAACAGCCCCGCCGCGATATTAAACTGTCCTTTCCCGATAACTCCCTCTACCTGTACGACCCTAATCAGCCTGTAGCAGGAACCACTAAATCAGGAGACGTCAGCAGTGCTGAAAGCAATAAACCCGTTGATATTTCAGGGCTTCTGGCGCACGCTGTACTCGACGCCACGGCTAGTCCGGATCGGCTACCTGACAATCCAACCGAAGCGCCCTTTGTTATTCTCAGTAAAGATCTGCAACAACTGGGTCCTGACCATTACACACTCAATCGGGCTGCAGGTTACAGGGTTTTGTATCATCAAGCCTGGCGACAACCGGGCACAGATTTTGAAGCTGCGCCCTGGGTTATTGTCCGAGGTGGCGAACAGTATGATGACCATTTTGAGTTGGAAGGCGCTATCCGGCTGGTAAAATCCCGTCATATCCATGTTCAAGCTGACATATGGAAAGTTGATTTTGAACCTCGGAACTTATCTCACTCGACGACAAGCCCGCTGCAATCCTTAATGTCTCAGGCCGAAGCCATTAGCACTCAGCCCCTCTGGCCAGCATTACCCAAACTACCTGAACAACACTCATCTACAAGCAACGAAGAAGAGACCTCTCACGAAGCAGAAGATTCGCTGCAGGCATCCAGCGCCGTTCGGTCAATTTCCGAAGGTAATGCCTCTCAGGAACACACAGCACAGACAGTTTCTCCAAGGGAAAATCTGTCGCTGTATCAGGTGGGCCGTATTGTGCAGCTAAAACAATCATTAAAGCTGTCTCTCGGGAAAATGGGCTATCTCGATCACCCGAACCTGGGATTATTAGTTGTTGTGAAAAAATATCAGCCGGGTGCTGACGCGATCTTTAATTCAGCTGTAGGCACGGCAAACTGAGCAGCAAGCGCCAATAGTAAACGACGAACATTATTCATGGATCCCATCAGCACCTGCTCTATCTCTTGCATGGATATTGTCTGTTCCACCACTCCTGCTGCGGGATTCACCACTAAAGCCAGACACGCATAAGGAATTTCCAGCTCCCTGGCAAGGCATGCTTCGGGCATGCCCGTCATACCCACAATATCGCAGCCATCGATGGCCATGCGTCGAATCTCTGCGGCAGTTTCCAATCTTGGTCCCTGACAGACTCCGTAAGTACCGTGACTGTGTACAGTTAGCTGCAATTCAATAGCCTGCTGAATAATCTGTTCTCGCAAGGCATCACTGTAGGGGTTGGTAAAATCGATATGCTTAAGAGGGGCACATTCGCCATCAAAAAAACTTTGCTCACGCCCCCAGGTGTAATCAATCAACTGTTTGGGAACGACCAAATCTCCGGGCCGAATTTCCAGATCAATACCGCCCACAGCATTAACAGCAATAATAGCATCGACACCCACCTGTTTAAGCGCGGCGATATTGGCTCGGTAATTAATCCGATGGGGCGCAATACTGTGCTGCTCCCCGTGACGGGACAAGAATACCAGTTCGGTATTGGCAACCTGGGCTCTCTTTAACAATACCGGTGAGTCAGACCAAGGGGTTTTAATCGATACAGATAATTGTGGCTCCAGCTCGGCAAACTGCTCAAAACCGGTACCGCCGATAACACCAAGACAAGACATCAATCAGCCCTCCCCGGCTTCGGCCACCTGTGCGGAATCAGCGATATGCAATGTCCGGGTCGGGAAAGCAATCTCCGCGCCCTGTTGTTCAATAATGTCTGCCACCTTCAAAAGCACATCCTGTTTGATCTCATGGTAGCGAATCCACTCCGTGGTTTTAGTAAATGTGTAAATAAAGAAATCCACTGATGAGGCGGAAAAGGCATTGAAATTAACGATCAATGTCTGCTCCTGATCGATATCCGGGTGCTCTCGCAGCATCTGTTTGACTTGGTTTACGATCGCCTTCATATGGGAAATATCGCTGTAGCGAATACCCAACGTTTCTTTAATGCGTCGATTCAACATGCGCGAAGGATTTTCCAGAGAAATACTGGTAAACACTGAATTTGGCACATAAAGCGGTCGCTTATCGAAGGTACGAATGCGGGTAAGCCGCCAGCCAATATCTTCAACCGTACCTTCTATCTCCTTATCTGGCGAACGTACCCAGTCACCCACCTTAAATGGCCGATCCAGATAAATCATCAGGCCTCCAAAAAAATTGGCCAGTAGATCCTTGGCAGCAAAACCAACCGCAAGACCACCAACGCCACCAAAGGCCAGCACCCCGGAAATGCTGTATCCCATGATCTGCATGGCAACCAGCGCTGCCGACAGTACAACAGAAATTCTCAACAGCTTGCCAATAGCACTGACGGTTGTCGGATCCATAGGATCCCTGCTGTATTCAGGTAAAATCAGATTGCGTTCCGCCCGTTTAATCAAGTTGACAAGAAACAAGGCAACCAAAGCAATCACGGCCACTCGGTTTACTGTTTCAATAACGTCAAACCACTCGGATTGAGCCACCCTTGCCGCAATTGATACGGCAATATTGATACCCAGAATTCGGATTGTCCAAATGGCTGGCTGTCGAAATGCCTCTATCAGGGCATCATCCCAGACATTGGGCGTTCTGGCGGCCCGCACTTCCAGATGATCAATCAACTTGTTAATCAGATAGCCCAGTAACAACGCCGAAAAAATAATCAGAAATATTTCGATCACCCAGACGTAGCGATCGCCTGCTATTTCAATCAGCCAGTTTTCAAAACGATCTAACACTGAACTTCTCCAACCTCTTCAACATTAATAACAATTTCATTCAACACTTAACAGATTCCAATACTGGCCAACTTTTGAACCGTCAACTGCCAGCGTTGATCCTGCTTTAATGATGACCACTCAGGCTGTTGCCGACGCCTCATCGCCTCCAATTGGGTTGAAGGCCCAAAAAGACCACTTTCACGTTCACTCTCAAGAAAGGACAGCACCTCAAACGCCCCTTCCCGATGATTACAGACCAGCACCATATCACAGCCAGCTGAAAGTGCGCTGCGAGCTTTCTCTGCGTAACCACCCGCCACATCTGCACCTTTCATTGAGAGATCATCGCTGAAAATAACACCCTCAAAACCGATATCGGCTCGCAATATTTCTTGCAGCCAAAAACGGGAGAAACCCACAGCATCGCTATCAATGTTCGGGAACACAATATGTGCAGGCATCACCGCATCCAGAGAGCCTGACAGCGCAACAAAAGGCGCTAGGTCCCGACAACGGATTTCATCCAGAGACCGGTTGTCGTAGGGCGTTTCAAGATGACTGTCTGCGCGCACACCACCATGCCCCGGAAAATGTTTCCCCGTAGCGGCCATCCCGGCTTCATGCATACCCGCAACAAAATACCCTGCCGCTTCGGAAACAAACGCAGGATCATTCGCAAACGAACGATCAGCAATGACTTCGCACTGATCAAAATCCACATCTAGAACCGGAGCAAAGCTGAAATCGATACCACAGCTTAATATCTCCGAGGCCATCAGCCAGCCACAATCCTTTATCAGCTGCGCTGCATTGGGTTCTCCCGATAATAATCGTTCACCCAGTAACTGCATGGGGGGGATGCGGGTAAACCCTTCCCGGAAGCGCTGCACCCGGCCACCTTCCTGATCAACGCACAGCAACAATTGAGGCCGGATTAAACGAATTTCATCTACCAGGCTCTGTAACTGCTGGCGATCAGAAAAATTCCGGGCAAAGAAAATAATGCCTCCCACCAGCGGGTGCTGAATCAGTTTTTTTTCTTCTAAATTGAGAGCCAGCCCTTCCAGATCCAGCATTAAAGGTCCAATCAACAATTCGTTGTGATGCGGCATATGATAGAAACTCCAGGTTATGCGGGTGTCGCTACGAAAAAGCGTCCCTCTAGCCCGTCAACCTGGCTGAGATGAGCACCTTTCAGGGCAATAATTGCCGACGTTTTTAGACAATTTTGTCATTTCGACAGCTCTGTATATCATTATCCGCAATTATAAATAGTTTGCCAAAGCTAACAATATGGCAAGAAAAACCATATTTTTTAATCTATTAAAAATATTTGTTAATGCATTATATCCGGCTACTACTAATTCTCACCTCGTCAACCGCGGAAACAGTCCATAGAAGTTAATATCGCTTGGTGGTAGCTTGATCAGTCCATCCACAATAAAAGGGGTAACGTCGTGGCTACACAAGTTCCCAATGTTGGGCAATGGTATCAGGACGCAGCGGAAGATCAGATTTTTGAGGTCGTTGCCGTTGACGAGCACGCGGGTACCATCGAAATACAGTACCTGGAAGGCGAACTGAGCGAAGTTGATCTTGAAACGTGGCAACAGTTGGTGTTACTGCCAGCGCAGCCTCCCGAAGACTGGCGCGCCAGCTATGAAATGAGCCTGGAAGACTCTCTTAATTCGGACGATATTTATATTCCCGACTCAGCTGACGATCCGCTCTCGTTTATAGAGCCAGACAGTATGTACGGCATTGATGATTTTCTTTAATGCCCTGAGCTATCAACACTAAAAGTGTTCTGGCAATCAAGCCCGTTACTCGGCAAGGGCCTGAGCCTTTATCATTCGCACATGCCTGAGAAATATTTTTGCTGCCGCAGCGGCATCATCAACCACCGTAAACAGCCGCTTTTCTGAAGCTTCAATACAGCCTTGCGCCAGCATGGTTCCCTCAATCCACTCCACCAACCCTTTCCAGTAATCCTTACCGATCAGCACAATAGGGAATGGCCGGACCTTAGCAGTTTGCACCAGTGTCAGCGCTTCAAACAACTCATCCATCGTGCCATAACCACCAGGGAATATAGCAAAACCGACAGCGTGCTTTACAAACATGAATTTGCGAACAAAGAAGTATCTGAACTCCAGGCTGATATCCTGATAAGGATTGCTGGTCTGCTCCCTCGGCAACGTAATATTCAATCCTACGGTGTTGGTAGCCGTGCTAAAACAGCCCTTATTGGCGCCCTCCATAATACCCGGACCGCCACCGGTGATAACCGGTACACCCTCAATACCGAGCAACTCCCCAAGTCGCTGCGCCTCCTGATAATAAGGCGAAGTTTCAGTGAATCTGGCACCACCAAAAACGGTAACAGCCCTGCCTAGTTTGGCCAGTGTTTCAATTCCATCGACCAACTCCGACTGTATACGAAGCACACGCCATGCTTCCGGCACCTTGGTTTCATCCACAAAATATCTCCTCTTATTATGTTTGCTGACTACTTCGTTGAAACGGGTTAGCACCGAAAGTATCTCATATATCATCGGAAATTAGAGCTTGCCAATTATTTTATACTGGATACAATTACAGTGTATATTTTTACAGCTCTCAGCCAGCAGGTAGACGTTATGGACTCCGTAAAACTGACCAATCGACAGCAGCAAATCTATGACTTGATCAAACAACATATTAGCGACACCGGCTACCCGCCTACTCGCGCCGAAATCGCCGCTGAATTCGGCTTCAAATCACCCAATGCTGCCGAAGAGCATCTCCGAGCCCTTGCCCGAAAAGGCGTTATCGAAATGGTTTCAGGTGCGTCTCGCGGTATCAAACTGGTAGCCGAAGAAGAAACCGGCCTGCCACTGATTGGCCGGGTAGCTGCCGGAGAGCCTGTTCTCGCCATTGAAAATATCGAGGATTATCTTGATATCCCCCAACACCTCTTCCATCCCAAAGCCGACTACCTATTGAGGGTTCAGGGAATGAGCATGAAAAATATCGGTATCATGGACGGTGATTTACTGGCGGTACACAAAGCACAAACTGCAGAAAATGGTCAGGTTGTTGTTGCCCGTATCGATGACGAAGTGACCGTGAAACGCTTCCAGAAAGGCCTCAAACCATATCAGATAACCCTCTTACCGGAAAATGAGTCTCTCGAACCCATTCACATTGACTTGAGGGAACAGGCTTTCGCCATTGAAGGTTTAAGTGTGGGCGTTATCAGACAACATTGATAACCCTCTAAAATCTGAAAAGGGCTTGAAGCGGTAATCAAAAACCAACCTTGATTGGTGGATTAGTGGCGTTTATGCCATATCATCGACCTGCTTAAATCTGCAAGGGTGCTTTCAGTGAAGTACCCTTGAAGGATCCATCAGATCGACATCACTTTCCATCAGCTCAAAAGCCTCATCAAAAGAAAATTGCTGTGCAGCTTCAATGCCTGCATCAATCATAACGCGGGCAATATCCAGCCGCGCTTCCTGTAAATACTTGTTAGCCTGCTCCGAAAAGCTGATCGTCACAACAGGTTCTTCAGTGTGGTCTGCCCGCTGAAGAGCGATATCGCCATTAGGCAGCATTACAATTTTATATACAGAGTCAGGCATTGGAATCCACTATTGAAGGCTGCCGCCAATTATACTTCAGCCCGGCTATTTCACCAATTGCTGAAAAACATCCTGCCAGCAACAGATCCAGGTTGATGCGTCTCAGCACTCCACCATCAACTCCCGATGCCTGTTCACAAGCTCCTGAAGCGCATCAAGCCAAGAGGTCACCTGACTGATATTCAGCTCTGCGAGCACTCGCTGAGATGCTTCTGCAACCTGCATAACCGGAATCGGACTATTCGTGTCAGCTTCTGCCTCCAGCCGGGGTAATTGATGGAACGATTGCCAGACTGAGAGCATTTGTTGCAACCAGCTGCCGACATCCTGTTCGAGGTCCATCATTTCCTGGGCTTCAGCAGGATGTTTCCCAATACCTGTCAATTCCACAACCAGCCGCTCGACAGAATCAATCACTTCAGGAGCAGCGGATTTATAGGTGGCTGCCACCTCCCTAAGGTGGTGTCGATAGGCACATTCGAGTTGATAGACCACTGCTTGGCATAGAACCAGTTCGATATGCCCATGGCGATCTTCCTTCAAGCCGTACTGCTCAAGTAATACCCGAGCAAAAAACAGCTTCTGATTAACCTGCGACAACCAGGGATTCATGAGCGTTACTTTCTACCTGCACTTTTTTTTGGTGCCGGTTTGCGGTTATCTTCTACCTGCCAGGCACCATCACGAAAATACGCTCGCCAACCGGTCGGCTTACCCTCCACCTCGGACTGAACATATTGTTCCTGTGTTTTACGACTGAAACGGACGACTGTTTTTTCACCATCCGGATCTTCAGTGGGAGCATCCATCAGGTAGCCGTATTTTGGATCAATTTCGTCACGGTGTGACAATAACTCCGACACCTGCGGCGCGCGGGTTTCACGATGCTTGGGGAATTGGCTGGCAGCCAGAAACAGGCCGGAAGCGCCATCTCTGAGAATGTAGTGATCTTCAACTTTGTCGCAAATTAACTCCGGCATGGGTACCGGGTCCATCTTCGGCGGCGCAGGCTGACCACTTCTTAATAACTTTCTGGTATTTTTACAGCTTTCACTGGTGCAGCCGAAATATTTCCCAAAGCGGCCCGACTTCAACTGCATTTCGCTGCCGCATTTGTCGCAATCAATGACCGGGCCTTCATAACCTTTAAGTTTGAACGCTCCCCGCTCAACCTCAAAACCGCTACAGTCAGGATTATTGCCACAAATATGCAGCTTGCGATTCTCATCGATAAGATAGCTTTCCATTGCAGTGTTACAAATTTTACAGCGGTGCTTGTGTATTAACTGTCTGGACTCGGCTTCGTCATCTTCATCCACGTTCACCGCTTCGTCACCGGGAACGAGATTCAATGTGCCTTTACATTGCTCCTTCGCAGGCAAATTGTAACCGGAGCAACCTAAAAACACGCCGGTGCTGCCGGTGCGGATCATCATCGGCCTACCGCACTGCGCACAGGGAATATCGGTTTCTGTCGGATCATTGGCCCGCATTCCTGTATCACTTTGAGCTTTTTCAAGCCTGGCGCTGAAATCCCTGTAGAAGCGATCCAGAATATCAATCCAGTTAAGCTCACCCTCCGCTATTCGGTCAAGGTACCCTTCCATCGTTGCTGTAAAACCGTAATCCATCAGATCATTAAAGTTCTCTGACAGGCGATCTGTGACAATATCACCGATTTTTTCAGCATAAAATCGACGGTTTTCAACGCGAGCATAACCGCGGTCCTGAATTGTTGAAATTATCGCGGCATAAGTTGATGGCCGACCAATACCACGCTTTTCCAGCTCTTTTACTAAAGAGGCTTCAGAGTAGCGGGCTGCTGGCTTGGTAAAATGCTGTTGAGGCACCAACCCCAACAATGACAGGCTGTCGCCCACCTTCAAATCAGGCAGTTCCGCGTCATCATCCTTTTTCCTGATGGCAGGTAAAACCTTCAAAAAACCGTCAAACCGGATTACCCGGCCTCTTACTCGCAATTGATAGCCCGCAGTTTCAACGCTAACACTGGTGCTGGTAAATTGTGCGGGAGTCATCTGGCAGGCAACGAATTGCTGCCAGATCAAGCGGTACAGTTTCTTTGCGTCCTCATCAAGACCTGCAAGATCAGTTGGCGCTATATCGATATTCGAAGGGCGAATAGCTTCGTGCGCCTCCTGTGCCCCGGCCTTGTTTCCATAGGAATTTGGCGATTCAGGCAGATATTCACTGCCATATTTGCTCTGAATAAAGTCGCGACAGTTGGCCACCGCTTCGGCACTCAAACTGGTTGAATCTGTTCGCATGTAGGTTATATAACCCGCCTCGTATAACCGCTGGGCCAACATCATGGTCTTCTTGACCCCGAAGCCCATCCGGGTGCTAGCAGCCTGCTGCAGAGTAGAGGTAATAAAAGGTGCTGACGGTTTTGAACTGGTGGGCTTATCATCACGGTCTGTCACCTGATAACGGGCACTGTTTAAATCAACAACGGCCTTCTCAGTTTCAGTTTTGCTTGTGGGCCGAAAGGCATTGCCCTGATATTTCTTGACCTCAAAACGAACTTTGTCTTCGTCCGCTGTCTCCAGATCAGCATGCAATGTCCAGTATTCTTCCGGCTGAAAAGCTCGGATTTCTCTCTCTCGTTCAACCAGTAATTTAACCGCTACAGACTGAACCCGTCCCGCAGACAGGCCGCGAGCAACTTTTGCCCATAGCAATGGAGAAACCATGAAACCAACAACACGGTCGAGAAACCGGCGAGCCTGCTGTGCACTGACACGGTTTTCATCCAGTTCACCCGGATCGTCAAAAGCATCACGAATAGCCGATTTGGTAATTTCATTGAAAACAACGCGCTTGTAGCGATCATGCTCACCACCAATAGCTTCTCGCAAATGCCAAGCAATAGCCTCTCCTTCCCTGTCCAAATCTGTGGCGAGATAGATATGGTCGGCATCTTTTGCCAGTTTCTTCAGTTCGGCAACAACTTTTTCCTTGCCCGGCAGAATCTCGTAGCTGGCTTTCCAGCCATGCTCCGGATCAATCCCCATTCGGCTTATCAACTGTTGTCGGGCTTTTTTTGCCTTG
The DNA here is from genome assembly GCA_024234435.1 of Pseudomonadales bacterium. NCBI lineage: Bacteria > Pseudomonadati > Pseudomonadota > Gammaproteobacteria > Pseudomonadales > Pseudomonadales bacterium. The sequence continues at coordinate 1,008,756 of JACKOF010000001.1, read as the reverse complement.
TGCTTTATCTTCTGTTCCGGAGACAATTTCCGCGTTTCAGCGGCTGCTTTGGCGCGCGACTTGGGATCAACCGGCTTTCGAGAGGCACCCGTCGGCAAATCGCGAATGTGTCCTACACTCGACTTCACGATGTAGTCTTTACCCAGATATTTGTTGATGGTTTTCGCCTTCGCTGGCGACTCAACAATGACTAATGATTTGCCCATGTAATCCTGTTCTCTACGCTTGCTGACAGACTGACTGATACGAAAGTCACAGCAAATAATGTTGTTTCAGAGGGTGATGGTGGGCGAATATACACGGCCTGACCGTGGGTTGGTCAAGTCTATTTTTATTTACCCACTCACTCTCCACCCCAAAATACCGAAAACAAATCTTTATAAATCAGTCACGTATGTGTTTTCCAAGCCTGTCGAGAAGGCTGTAAATTAGTTTTACATCGGCAAGCTCACCCCGCTCTCTCCAGTAAATAGACAGACCATCCCGGCTTGAATCAATGGCAATCACATCAACAGGAAGCGCAGCAACAACCTCGCCCAGATCGGGCTGCAGCGATTCAGCAATAGGTAACGTTAACCAGCGCCAACCATTCCACGGGGAGGCATCACCTCTCAAGCTATGGCGTACCAGCTGCCACTGTTCTGCCCGCCGCAACTGAGAGGGTTTCGTCTCAAGTCCCCAACACAAACGATAACGTACTGTATCCAACTGCTTGTCTCCTTCTCTGGCAAGAGGCGACTGCACGAGCTTTATCTGCAAACCGCATTGGACAGCACACTGGCGGAGTGTTGTTATCAGCTTCTGCCGGGGAGACTGGCGAAGACTCAATAACGGAGAAAGAATAACGGCCAAAACTAACGCTATTAACAAATAGACCATTGTCTGCTACAACCTAAATGTGGTTATCTTATGGTAAGGTTCGCTTAATAAAGCAGGAGCACACACATGTCAAACTACCAGCACATTCTTGTAGGCCTTGATCTCTCGGAAGAATCACGGCAAGTCATCGATCGGGTCAAAAAGTTGTTCGACCTGGATAACGTCAAACTGAGTCTGATCCATGTTCAGGAGCCTATGTCCTTTGCCTATGGTGGCGATATCCCTATGGATCTGGGGGAAATTCAGAGCCAGATGGAAGAGCGAGCACAACAGAGCCTGAAAAGCATTGGCAAGGAATTAAAAGTCAGTGAAGACAACCAACATGTGATCATCGGACAGCCCGCAGCAGAAATGCACCGTTTTGCCAAAGAGCAGGATGTTGACCTTATCGTGGTTGGCACCCATGGACGGCACGGCTTCAGTCTGGTTTTGGGCTCTACAGCCAACGGTGTCCTGCATGGCTGTGTCTGCGATGTACTGGCAGTAAGGATCAAGTAAATGTTAGTCTGTGGTTGCCTGAAAACGCTACCCTGACTTTTGCCAAAACAGGATATTCACTGATTCACGGCCGTCGTCGTATCAAAATATAGAAGTGCTCAGTCGAGCCCAGAGTTCCGAACTAATGGTTCTTTTTTGCTTTCCCGTTCACCGTTGCCTGGCAGGGCTTTGTCTGCTCTTCTGGTTAAATATCACCTGCGCAGAGAATACCGATGACGCAGAAATACTGTCTCTCGACAGACAGCGGGCTAACTATGCTTTGGCAAAAGAAGCCCTGCGCAGTAATGATGCATTCAAGTTCAACCAATACAAAAAAAAGTTGCAGAATTACCCTCTTTATCAACACTTGGAATATGCGGACCTGGCGATTAACCTCAGGCGTGCACCAATTGAAAGAATCGATGCATTTCTCGCAGAAAACCAGGATTCCCCAATCGCCGACCGGCTTCGTTATAGCTGGTTGAAATATCAGATGAAGCGCGATAACTGGCGTCTCTTTCTGAAATACTACCAACCGACACGCAGCACTACTGGACTGCAGTGTTATTACCAGCTGGCCCGCTATCGCAACGGAGAAAAAAGCCTTGCTCTTGAAGCTGCGCTAAAACTCTGGAATGTGGGGAAATCACAACCGAAAGAGTGCGATAACATATTCGCCATTCTGGTAGAACAGGGCTATATCACCGAAGATATTGCCTGGCAGCGATATAGCTCTGCTGTTCTGCATCACAACTATCGACTGGCTCGTTATCTGGAGCGTTTTTTTGTCACGGAAGCACGACAAAAACTGGCCCACAACTTTTACTCCATTGACCGGCACCCGGAAACAGTTGGCAACTACCAGTTACTCGAAGAACAAACCCCAGAAGTCTCCGCTGTCATTGCTCACGGGCTCCGGCATTTGGCGCACGAAGATGCCCGTAAGGCTCTGGTTCACTGGAGCCACTACCAGCAAACGCATACGTTTGATGTGGCCACCCGAACAAAAGTGGTCAATGATCTGGTTAAAGGTCTGCATCAGCAGGATTACAAACATGTTGCTGACGGTTACCTGATTGATAACCGTGAACTTGTCACAACAGATCTATTGGAGTGGCGGGCTCGCAGAGCGCTGTTTAAGCTCGACTGGCATGACCTGCTCTCGTGGATTGGGCAGATGCCACCGGAACTTCAGAACGAAAACCGCTGGCGTTACTGGAAAAGGCGGGCAGAGCAGGAAATAGACCCGCTTACGCAACAAGGTGTTGACGATCAGGTGCTTCAGGAGCTCGCTCTGACCAGAAGTTTTTATGGCTTTCTTGCCGCCGAACAGCTCGGGAACGGTTACAGCATGGCTTATCAGCCCGCGATACAGGAAAAATCGCTGATTGAAGAACTGAGCAAGAACAGCGGTGTTATTCGCACAAGAGAGCTACTTCACCATAATGATCACTTCCTGGCGAGACTCGAATGGCAACACACTACCCGCAACTTTACTGAACAGCAATGGATTGCAGCGGCCCATGTCACGCGCGAATGGAACTGGTACAACGGCACTATTAACAGCATGATCAGAGCCGCATTCTGGGACGATATAAAGTTGAGATTCCCTCTGGGGTTTCGCGATATTTTTGACCGGTATGCCGCAGAAAGCAGCGTGCCTGCTTACCTGCTTTTGGCACTGGCACGACAGGAAAGCGCCATGTCGCATGATGTAACCTCACCAGCGGGTGCTAAAGGCCTTATGCAACTGATGCCTGCCACTGCCAGGCAAACTGCTCAGGAAAATGGTGTTGAGTACCGTAATAGTTCGGAACTCTTCAAGCCGGAGCTCAATATCAAATTGGGGAGTCGTTACTACCTGAAAATGCTCAAACGGTTTGATTACAATCGTATTCTGGCGACTGCTGCCTATAACGCTGGTCCTAACCGGGTTGAGCGCTGGCTGCAAGAATCGGCTGGCAAACTGCCTTTTGATGTATGGATAGAAAATATCCCATACCAGGAAACGAGGGGGTATGTGCAAAATGTGCTGGCCTTCTCCATGATTTACGCTCACCAAATGGATCTCAATGAACGCATGCTAAGTAAAGCTGAACTGGAACGGTTATTGTGAGTCTATCTGACAAGCATACCGTTAACGCAGATGATGGACAGATCAGCAGCCCCGCCGCGTTAATTGATATTGGCGTCAACCTCGGCAACAGTTGTTTCAATGATGACCTGATTGACGTTTTACAACGTGCTCAACAGGCTAATATTGGCCAATGTATTCTGACAGGAACCGATCTGGAAGAGAGTGAGAAAATTCTCGCACTCTGTGGCGATTATGCCAGTGAGTTCCCGGATATGTTGTTCTGCACAGCAGGAGTACATCCGCACTATGCGAAAAGCTTTAACAGTGAAACGCGCAATCAACTGCGGTTTCTCGCTGGCCATAAATCTGTTGTTGCCATTGGTGAAGCCGGTCTCGATTTCAATCGCAACTATTCACCCGTCGCCGCTCAGGAAAAGGCTTTTGAAGCCCAGCTTGAGCTGGCGAGCGAGTTGCAGCTACCCATCTTTATGCACGAAAGAGATGCTCATCAACGCCAGCTTGAAATCATCAAGGCCTACCGCGACAGCCTAAGTGATGGCGTCATTCATTGTTTTACCGGTGACAGAACCGCGCTCTTTAATTACCTCGATCTGGATTTACACATCGGCATTACAGGCTGGATTTGTGATGAGAGACGCGGCCTTGAATTACAGCGTCTGGTAAACAATATTCCATTACAGCGTTTGATGCTGGAAACCGATGCGCCTTACCTGTTGCCTCGCACAATGCTTCACAAACCTAAAAACCGGCGTAACGAACCCGCCTACCTACCTTGGGTTTTAAAAACTGTGGCCGAAAACCGTGACGAAACTGAAAACCGGATTGGCGAAGCAACGACTCAAACCACTCAGCAGTTTTTTAACCTGCCCCCACTCCCTCCGCGCTGAACCAAAACGGTTCTTCACTGCCTGATTTAAAAAAATCTGGCCCATGAAGCGGTATTAAAATACGTGCATACCTGGCCGGACAAACCATGATCAAACACGCAATCAGCGTACGAAAAAAAGCGGCATTCAGCCGCTCTTTTTTGTAGCCATGTGCCGGTGAGTTACTGATTAGTCAACCAGAAAACCACAGTAGAAATAATAATGGTAATCAGCAACACTGCAGCAAAGGCATCAACCTTGCCATCATCATCTGTAGCTGTCTGTACATCTTTCTGCATGATAAAGTCCCCGTAATGGTAGCAAAAAAGCGGCGCCATTCTACCAGCATCGTTCAGCGCTGTCCTCCACTGCATGCAATCTGTGGTTTTATGGCAAAAAAATAGGTTTCTATAACAAAAAACCCCTTCAGCTGACTTCTCTCAAGCTGTATGATGCAACGCCTTCGAATACACAGACTCTGTCTTTTTAGCCCCTGAAACATGTATATATACGACCAATACGATCAACAGCTTGTGAATGAACGAGCCGCCCAATTCAGAGATCAGACTGACCGCTACCTGGCAGGCAAGCTCAGTGATGACGAGTTTCTGCCTCTCAGATTGCAAAACGGCCTTTACATACAGCGGTTGGCCCCAATGCTTCGAATCGCCGTTCCTTACGGTTTGCTGAATTCAAAGCAACTACGCAAACTGGCGCAGATTGCCAGAGATTTTGACAAGGGCTACTGCCACTTCACTACCCGCCAGAATGTCCAGTTCAACTGGCCAAAGCTCGAAGAAGTACCCGATATTCTCGCCGAGTTGGCAACGGTGCAAATGCACGCTATTCAAACAAGCGGCAACTGTATCCGCAATGTCACCTCGGATGAATTTGCCGGTGTCGCAAAAGATGAGATCGAAGACTCACGCCCCTGGTGTGAGTTGATACGTCAGTGGTCAACATTTCACCCTGAATTTGCTTTTTTGCCCCGCAAATTCAAAATTGCGGTAAGTGGCTCGGAACAGGATCGCGCCGCTATCCAGGTTCACGATATTGGCATTCAGATCGTCAGGAATGATGCCGGTGAAACCGGGTTTCAGATTTTGGTTGGCGGAGGCCTTGGCCGCACCCCTGTTATTGGTAGTGTCATTCGGGAATTCCTGCCAAAGGAACACCTGTTAACCTATCTGGATGCTATTCTGAGGGTTTACAATCGCTTTGGCCGCCGCGACAACAAATACAAAGCCCGCATCAAAATACTGGTCAAAGCCTGGACACCCGAAGTCTTTGCCCGGAAAGTGGAAGCAGAATGGGCTAATTTCAAAGATGGTCCGGGCACCTTGACGGGTGATGAAATAACGCGGGCAAAGTCCTTTTTCACAGCGTTTGATTACGAAAATCTCAATGATGCCGAAGCTGAGGCTGATCTAGCCCGACTGTGTGACGAACATATCGCCTTCAAAAAGTGGTTAGAACGCAATACTTCGGAGCACAGACAGCCCGGTTACGCCTGCGTAACGTTATCACTCAAACCAACAGGTGTACCCCCGGGAGACGTTACCGATTCTCAACTGGAAGCAATTGCGGCACTTGCAGAGGAATACTCTTATGGTGAAGTAAGGGCCACTCACAGCCAGAATATTGTTCTGGCCGATGTCAGAAAAGTCGATCTCTTTGCCCTATGGCAAAAAGCCAGGACGCAGGGATTTGCCACACCGAACATCGGCACACTGACAGATATGATTTGCTGCCCCGGTGGTGATTTCTGCTCGCTAGCCAATGCCAAGTCCATTCCAGTGGCCGAAGCCATTCAAAGAAAATTCGACGACATGGATTATGTTTACGACCTTGGTGATCTGACGCTGAACATTTCCGGCTGCATGAATGCCTGTGGGCATCACCATGTAGGCAACATTGGGGTGCTCGGTGTAGATAAAAAAGGCGATGAGTTTTACCAGATTCAGCTCGGCGGCAGCGCCGACAGGAATTCTGCGCTGGCCAAAGTTCTGGGGCCCTCTTTTGGCCGTGAAGAAATGCCGGAAGTAATCGAAAAGATTCTCGATGTTTTTGTAGAACAGCGTCTTGAGTCTGAAGTCTTTATCGACACCTACAATCGCGTAGGTATAGAGCCATTCAAGAACCGCGTTTATGCAAAACAACACTGATCGAAAATTTGTCAACAGCCAGCTGATGGCTGAACAACCCTGGCAAGTCATTGAGCGAGACTTTTCCGGCAGCCTCTCAGAGCTACCGGAAAACCAGCTGCTGCTACCACTGGCTTTCTGGCAAGCTAACCGCGACGAACTCGCTGCACTAAATAGCAGGTTTGGCATCTGGGTAGACAGCGATGAAGAAATTGAGGCTGTTGCCAACGATATCAACCAGTTCGCTGCTATTGGTGTGAATTTCCCTGTCTTTACTGATGGACGGGGATTCTCCACCGGACGCCTGCTGCGAGAGCGTTACCAGTTTAACGGCCAACTGCTGGCCCTTGGAAATACCATTCAGGATCAATGGTTTTATCTGCGCCGCTGCGGCTTCGATGCTTACGAGGTAACCGCAAACGCCAATCAGCCGAGCAAACCGTTAAACGGATTTTCAATCACATATCAATGTGCCGTCGACCAGCCGGAGCCTCTGTTTAGGCGACGATAAGCGGCCCGCTATTCTGCACCTGAAACCCTATTTTCAGGTGCTTTCTGTTACCTTGTCACGCTGTTACCTGAACATTGACCCGAATAAGTTAGGATGAGAATCCGGTCGGACAGCACATTTACATTGAAAAACATTCACCCCATGACCACAATGGTGTTATCCGAATGTCTGCTGTATACAAATGACTGAAACCGTTTTCCACTCATTCTTTCTGATTTTTACTGGTGCGGCTATTATCGCTTCGCTGGCTATTTACGGTCGACAGCCTTTATTAGTAGCCTACATCGCTCTCGGAATTATTATCGGACCCTACGGTGCTGGCTGGGTTCAGGACGTTCATGTGCTGTCTGAAATGGCAGAAATCGGTATTATTTTCCTGCTGTTTTTGCTCGGCCTCGATATGCAGCCCCAATCACTGCTGAACGTGTTTAAAAAAGTGACGCTGACCACCTTGTTCAGCTCTATCATTTTCGCGGGTACCGGTTACTTCATTGCAGCAGCTTTTGGCTTCACCCAGACAGAGAGTCTTATCATTGGCCTGGCAATGATGTTCTCAAGCACCATTATCGGAATAAAGCTGTTGCCCACCACAGTGCTCCACCACAGGCATGCTGGCGACATGATGGTGGGACTGCTGCTCACTCAGGATTTTCTGGCCATCTTTGTATTGCTGGTACTGCTCAGCGGAACCGGCGGCGAAATTGACTTAATGCAGATTGCTAAAACCCTGCTGGCTCTACCAATACTGATCCTGATGGCTGTGGGCATTGTGAAACTGGTATTGCTGAAGCTGGTAGCCAGGTTTGATCGCATAGGGGAATACATCTTCCTGCTCTCGATTGGCTGGTGCATGGGGTTGGCAGCCGTTGCAGAAATGGTTGGACTGTCTCACGAAATTGGCGCTTTTCTCGCCGGCATTACTATTGCTACAAGCCCTATTTCCCAGCATATTGCCCTTAGCCTAAAACCGCTGCGAGACTTCTTTCTCATCATGTTTTTCTTTTCTCTCGGCGCCAGTTTCAATATTGGCCTGCTGCCTGAAATCGCGTTTGCCGCTTTGACTCTGGGGCTGTTGATGCTTGCCCTGAAACCGGTTACTTTCCGGCTGTTACTGGGAAGACAAAGCGAAACGACTCCGCTGGCGTGGGATATCGGTTTCCGTTTGGGACAAATCAGCGAATTTTCCCTGTTAATCGCCTACGTTGCATATAATGCATCACTGATTGGAAACCTGGCATCACATCTGATTCAGGCCGCCGCCATTCTCACCTTTCTATTGTCCAGTTATATCGTGGTATTCAACTTCCCTAACCCCATCGCACCCAGCGATAAATTGCGTCGCGACTAGCGATACTCGCAAATATTTTCAACTAATACCCGCTTCCAGCTACTTTGCCAAAGCCTGATCAGGAGTAGAAATTGATGCCCCGTAACCGACTCCACCACCGCATCAAAAGCCGGTCGGCGCTATTTTCAGCAGCAAGCCCCACTTTTTCCTGCAGACTTTTTTTGTGAACATAACTGACCTCGTAAATATCCGCGTCAGCCATTTTCTCCACCAAATATTCATCACTGGTTTTCAGGTCATCGACCAGCTTCATTTCCAGAGCTTTTGTGCCTAACCAGACTTCACCGGTAGCAATATTGTTAATATCCACTTCAGTACGATGCTGTTGAACAAAATCCTTAAACAGATCGTGAGTCTGCTCCAGATCCTCGATGAATTTTTCACGTCCTTTTTCAGTATTCTCGCCAAACATGGTCAGAGTTCTTTTGTACTCACCAGCTGTCAGCATTTCGTAGTCCACATCATGCTTCTTTAACAACCGGTGAAAATTGGGCATTTGCGCCACAACACCAATCGAACCGAGTATGGAAAATGGCGCAGCAATAATCTTATCTGCCACACAAGCCATCATATAGCCACCGCTAGCAGCCACTTTGTCTACACAGACCGTCAGGGGAATACCTTTTTTGACTATTCGATCAAGCTGGCTTGAGGCCAGGCCATAGCTGTGAACCATTCCCCCGGCACTTTCAAGACGAATCACTATTTCGTCATCTTGTGTCGCCTGACTCAACACCGCAGTAATCTCTTCTCTGAGGTTACTCACCGCAGCGGCACGCATATCGCCTTTGAAATTCAACAAAAATATCCGATTGGCCGTATTACCGGCTTTTGCCTTGAGTTTGGCATCTTTTGCTTTTTGTTTTTTGCGTTTTTTAAATTCGGCAGCAGGTACGATATTGCTTTCAAGCGCTTCGCTCATGGAATCAAACTCATCGTTAAGCCTCTCTACTTCTATATGCCCTTTTTCCTGCTTTTTCGAACGCTGGTTTAAACCCGCTAGACTACCAACGATAACCAGCAGGGCAATGACAATGGAGATCATCTTGGCCAGAAAAAGGCCAAATTCAGTTAAAAATTCCAAGTGCTACCTTCCCGTTTCAGCTTTGTGTTTTTGTGAGAACCGCGCAATCAGAAGCGCCGTTGAATATTGTAACCACTCTGTTTAACCCGCAAATCTAACCTGCACCCCAACCGCCAATTAAAACTGATCAACAAATCGCTTGATCAGTTGACCCGAAAGCGTATGAATCCCCGGATGTGGCGGCAACGCATCATAACGATACCAGCCTGCTTCGGCTATTTCAGTCTGATCGGGAATGATATGCCCACTTTCATACTCTGCATGGAAACCCAACATAAGTTGCCCCGGAAACGGCCAGGGTTGACTGCCGATATAAGTCAGTTCACCAACTCTGATACCCACTTCTTCAAGCGTTTCCCTGCGCACAGTCTGCTCAACCGTTTCCCCGGCCTCAACAAACCCAGCCAGCGCACTGAACCAGTTGCCCCAGCCAACGTTTCTGGCCAGCAGACAATACTCTCCCCTGGTTATCACCATAATGGCGCACGGTGATAAACGAGGGTAAAAGCTGAGATCACAGGAAGAACACGTGCTAGCATGCTCATTGACTACCGGCTGCGTTAAAGAACCACAGCGTCCGCAGAAGCGGTGATCACGATAGGCGCTGAGCACCTGCGTCGCCCGCCCTGCCCAGTTGAAATGATCGTCACTCAAGATACCCAACAATGAGCGCAGTGAGCGCCATTGGTAGCCTTCAGGCAGATTGTCGTCACGCTGTTTTACCGCCAGAGATTGCACATAACAGGGGGTTTGGCCGCAAAAACCAAGGAAAAACTTTTCTAACCCGACAGGCAAAAATCCCAGCTCCTTGTCATCGAAAATGATGCGTTCCCGGCCAGGGTTACTGAAACAGAGCACATCCTCGCCACAAACCAGTAATCGGTGATGCTGACCATCCGTAGCCGCGGGAGGTTGACTAATGTAACGAAACTCTGCCATCTGTAATTACTTTTCCAGCAACTGCAGCGCTTCCTCGGCAACCGCTAAAATCTGTTCATCCGCGTCTTCACTGCGACTGCGGCTTTCCAGGAAAAACTCCAAACTGACAATGGCATCAGCCACTGTTTCGAGCAATGCCTCTTTTGATATACCAATTGCACCAAAATCACTGGCAAACAGCTTCTTGCACTGTTCTGCAATAATCGATGCACGATTCAACTTCAACATTCGGGATGCACCAAAAACTACATCAAACTTTGCCGCCTGCTCCCCAATGATCGATTCATCAGCAGCACCATCACAGTAATCGGTAACTGCCTGCATCACACTTTCAAGCGCCAGAATCGCTTCACGTAGCACTTGTTTTTCTGCGTGCAACACAATATTCGCTTCGATCATCTCTTCTACACTACGACGGTTAATCCCCGCCAACTGTTGTTCGCTAGCCGCTTTGCCGGAGAACTCAAGAAGCACACACTCAAGATACATGACGGAGTCGGCAAGAGACAGAATCAAAGAGGGTTCTGAAAAATCTGAGGCCTCGGCAGCTGCCCGATGATCATCAAAGCGGCTTTGCGCAACAGACAGCCCCAAAGATCCCGCTAATTCGGCTACGTTGAGCAAAAGTTTGGGTAAGGGTGAATGGCTGATAGGAACACCATCATTTTGCCCTGAAAATTCGTCGAGAAGTAAACGTAGCTCGCCAGTATATCCTTCCAGAGCACGCAAGTTTTCGGCAGCATTTCCTTTCTCATCCGGACATATTTTTGAATACATCCCTTGCAGTTCGTGATCAGAAACAAGGTCGACGTCAATCCCGAGCCTGTCCGCCAACCGGCGTATGTTTTCACTCGCTATATCCGTCAGCATCAGGCAAGCGATCATGCCCTGCTCCAGAGAAACGGGATAACAGCGTTCAAGATCGGCTACACCTTTACCAAGAGCCGCGAGCTGCCGCTCAATCCCCATTAGCAACCTCAAACGCTGGGGTTGCACTGACAGCTGCCCTATTGCCATCGCACCGGTGATAGCCGACACAGTTTGCCAGTAGAGTTTCTCCTGCTTATTCAGTAGTGCATTCGCTAGCAGGGTTGCGCCATGAGACATTACTCTCAAAGCCGCAGAACGGGCCTGCCCCCGAATAAGGTGCAACAGGCCTTTCTGATACAGCTGGTGCGCTCTCTTCTGAATCTCTCGCTGCGCCTGCGTACGTTCTTCAGGATATTCAACAATTTTATTCTGCGGTAACGCACTGCCCAGTAAATCCGCATCCCCCCAGAGAGGCTTACCCATGCTTTTCCGTAGTGCATTCAGCTCTGTAATCAGCAACAACGGGTAATCTTTCCCGCTATCCACCACGCATTCAAAATAACAGGATAAAAACCTCGCCGCTCGTTGTAGCTGCTCGGCATTGGTGGCCGGATCGCTTTTACCATTCCCAGCAACTTCGGCCATCTCACCCGCCAGATTATCCGCGCCCGTCATACCGAGCATGGAGAACGCGCCTTTAATCCGGCAACAGCACTCCTGCAGTTCTTGAGCAAGCTCTTCGCTATAAATATGCCCAAAGTCATCGGACAATTTAACAACGGCATCCAACTCAACTGACAGCGGCTCCCTGACAGTATTAAGGACCTGAGTGTTAACTGACTGCATATTTCAAAACTCCGGAACCATCCAAATGAAATCTTGCAAAAAAAGGCCTTCCGTTATAAGTTTGGCGCTCATTTTTATAGCTGGCTATGATAGCACTGTCAGCCCAGACAATATAAGAAGGATAGCGAAGTAATGCCTCAATCGACGTTTCATTCTCTCGGCAAAAACTTTCTCGGCAACTCTCCCTCATGGTACAAATGGACAATTTTGGTTTTCCTGATTGCCAACCCGATTCTGGTTGCTGTTGCGGGCCCTTTTGTGACCGGCTGGTGCCTTATTCTGGAATTCATTTTTACCTTGGCAATGGCGTTAAAGTGCTACCCGCTGCAACCTGGTGGCTTACTGGCGATTGAAGCCGTTCTACTCGGGCTAACACACCCTCAGGCAGTCTATCAGGAGGCTCTGGCAAACTTTCAGGTTATCCTGTTATTGATTTTCATGGTTGCTGGCATTCACTTTATGAGGGATTTGCTGCTCTTCACTTTCACCAAGCTGCTGATCGGCATTCGTTCAAAGGCGTTACTCTCTCTACTGTTCTCAATAGCCGGTGCGTTCCTGTCCGCCTTCCTCGATGCTCTTACTGTAACCGCTGTGCTCATCAGTGTTGCCATTGGTTTCTATTCGGTTTATCACAAGGTGGCTTCCGGAAAGATTCTAAACCATAGCGGCCACGATCACAGCGACGACACCAATGTTCATGAATATCACCGCAGTGATCTTGATCAGTTTCGCTCATTTTTGCGCAGCTTGATCATGCACGGCGCCGTGGGTACCGCACTGGGTGGTGTTTGCACTCTGGTGGGCGAACCTCAAAACCTGTTGATTGCAGAAAAGGCCGGCTGGACCTTTGTCCAGTTCTACCTGCAAATGGCCCCCGTTACTATGCCCGTTCTTGCTTGCGGACTCCTCACCTGCCTGTTGCTGGAAAAGCTGGGCTGGTTTGGTTACGGAGCCAAAATTCCTGAAGAGGTTCGGTCAGTGCTTGTTGATTTCAGTAATGAACAGAGTAAGCAACGCTCTGATCGTGAAAAGGCAGCGCTCATTGTACAGGCCATCGTCGGCATCATTCTGGTTCTGGGATTGGCATTTCACCTCGCAGAGGTGGGCATCATTGGCCTGACTGTAATTGTACTGTTAACCGCCTTTAATGGTGTCATTGAAGAGCATCAAATAGGTCATGCCTTTGAAGAAGCATTACCCTTCACAGCGCTGTTAGTGGTCTTTTTTGCCATCGTGGCAGTGATTCATGAACAGCATTTATTTGCCCCGGTCACCCATGCCGTGCTGGCAATGGACATCGGCGTACAGCCTGTTATGTTCTTTATTGCTAACGGGGTGCTTTCCATGATCAGTGACAACGTCTTTGTTGCCACGGTTTACATTAACGAAGTAGCCAATGCTCTGGCAAATGGTGATATTTCGCGAGAGCATTTTGACAAGCTGGCCATTGCAATTAACACCGGAACCAATCTGCCCAGTGTCGCCACACCCAACGGTCAGGCGGCTTTTCTATTTTTGCTGACTTCGGCGCTGGCACCGCTGATTCGCTTATCGTACGGAAAAATGGTTGTTATGGCTTTCCCCTACACCATAGTGTTATCAGGCGTCGGGGTTTTATGCGTCGCTTTTATGCTGTAGGTCATCTACTCAGCAATGCCAACATCAAAAAGCCCCACACCTGACGGCCTGGGGCTTTTTACATTTAACTCGAAAACTTGCTCCGCACTACTGTACTTCAGGGCCAGCTCTGAGCCATACACAGTTGCCATTACTGGCCTGATCTATTGACGCGAGTTTCTGCTGATGAATGGCCAGCTCCGCTTCAGATGCACGAATTACTCGAAGGGGGCTTCGGTTTTCGGACAACCGTCTTATTTCCGCCTCGGCTTTGCCTGACTCTGACTGATTTGCATTCAGCATCAAATCAACCTGCCCTCCTGTCATCAACAGGTAGACATCGGCAAGAATCTCGGCATCAAGCAAAGCACCGTGCAGATCACGCTGTGAATTATCTACAAAATAGCGTTTACAGAGCGCATCAAGATTATTCTTTTGTCCCGGATGCTTCTGGCGAGCCATTACCAAGGTATCAATCACCGGGCAAAGTGATTCAACCGGATCAAAACCCTGTAACTTTGAAAACTCGTGATTGATAAAACCAGTATCGAACGGGGCGTTATGAATCACCAGCTCCGCCCCTTGAATAAACTCAAGGAACTCCTGTGCGATCTTTGAAAAAACCGGTTTGTCTTCAAGGAACTCATTGGATATACCGTGGACCTCTATTGCGCCCTCGTCGATATCACGCTCAGGGTTAATATACTGGTGGTAGTGCCGACCGGTCAGCTTACGATCGATCAGCTCAACACACCCAATTTCAATAATCCGGTGATCCTGACTGACTTCCAGGCCGGTGGTCTCAGTGTCCAGAACAATCTGTCTCATATTGTGCTCTTCGTAACTGCATGGATAATCATGACTAAAGAGAATCAATTCCCCTGTTTGCCAGCTGATCTGCTATTTCATTTTCCCGATGGCCGCTGTGCCCTTTCACCCAATGCCAATTGATCTTATGGCGACCAGACTCCTGATCCAGCCGCTGCCATAAATCGACGTTTTTTACCGGCTTCTTCGCAGCAGTTTTCCACCCTCGCTTTTTCCAGTTTTGCAACCAGCTGCTTATACCCTGCCGCACATACTCTGAGTCTGTCGTCAGTTCGACCATACAGGGTTTCTTTAGCGCAGCGAGAGCTTCTATTGCAGCGGTCAACTCCATACGGTTATTAGTCGTGTGTTCTTCTCCGCCATAAAGCGTTTTTTCTTCATCGCCGTAGCGAAGCAGTACTCCCCAACCACCGGGTCCCGGATTTCCACGGCAGGCGCCATCAGTAAAAATTTCAACCTGTTTTAACTCGGACATCAATACATTACCGTCATTCGCATTTTTTTTCACAAACCGTCTTTTTGATGGGTGAGACTTTCATTGACGGTACTAGCGGAGCTCCCAGGGATCTCCAGAAAGGTTTGCCCGTCGGTGTTAATGGCGCAACCTGTTTGCGGGCGATAATGACATAATAATTACCGCCTGGGCAGGCATTCCTTTTATCCAGTCGCCGTAACACAGCTGTTTTTTTCAGCCATCCCTGCCAGGAAAAAGGTAGCTGATGGCAGCCATGAGCGGTATCTGTATGCTGAAAGCCCAGTAATTTTAACCAATCCATTAAGCGGCCATAACGAAGATTATTAGCCCTCCATACAGGGTTGCAAGAGAAAAACCGTGCCATCGCTTTAATCAGCCCGAAGCAGCTGTAGGGGTTAAAAACCACAAGTACAATATGTCCGCCAGGCGCTATCACCCGGGCAGCTTCGTTGAGAACCTGGTGCGGATTGGCTGAAAATTCCAGTGCGTGGTGAAGGATGGCCGTATCAATCGTTTCATATGGAAGAGGTAATGCTTCAAAATCAGCAATACTGCCAACGTTACCGTTGAGCTTGAAGGGCGCAATAGAAAAACCGTGAGAATGTCCCAGACTGACATCTATCAATGGTTTTCCGGTGCCAGCAAGCTGCATCAAATGATAACCGCGCAGCCGACTCATACTTTTCTCAAGTGCATGACGCTCAGAGGCCAGCAAATAAGAGCCAAAAGGAGAAGCAAACCAACTGGCCAGCTGATCCCTTGCACTTTCCCCCGATTTTTCAGACAACAGAGATTACACCCTTAATCGAAAACTATATGATAGAGGCCGTTATTATGTGTTTATCGCAGCATAAAAACTAGCAGTCATGACTCACATCTTTCATAACCGACATCAGGACCACAATATGCTTGTTGTTCACACTATTCCAGCTTTCTCAGACAATTACATCTGGCTTTTTCATCACCAGAGTGAACGTCAAGCCTATGTGGTAGACCCGGGAGATGCAGCCCCTGTCTTAAAGGCGCTGCAGGAACATCAATTGGAGCTGGCGGGCATTCTGGTTACCCACCAGCACCCTGACCATATCGGCGGCATCACCGAGCTGCTGAACAGGCATGATATTCCTGTCTATGGTCCTGCTGATATTAATCTGGTCAGTCATCCACTTGGGAACGGCGACAAATTGTGGCTGGCTGACGTAGATTTCTCAGTACTGGCCGTACCCGGTCACACACTTAACCACCTCGCCTATTTCGGTAATACCGGGTCTGACCAACCCCCTGTGCTGTTCTGTGGAGACACCTTGTTTGCAGCAGGTTGTGGCCGACTATTCGAAGGCAGCCCGCAGCAGATGTACGATTCCCTGCAAAGCATTGCTGATCTCCCGGCTCACACGCTGGTGTACTGCGCACACGAATACACCTTGTCAAATTTGAAATTTGCTCTTGCCGTAGACCCGGACAACCAGGACCTCCAGCAGCGCAATGCAAGCTGCATGAAGCTCCGGGAAAAAGACATTTCTACCGTTCCTTTTACGCTTGCTGAGGACCTGAAAACCAACCCCTTTCTTCGTAGCCAGAGCCCTGCCATCATTGCCGCTGCAAAAAATCGTGCCTCAACCGAAGACCCAGTGAGTGTTTTTGCAGCGATTCGTGCCTGGAAAGACAACTTTTGAAGCACTTTGTGATCAATATCACCGTAAAATGCTCGACTCTGAGCAAAATTGTTGAGTCAAAATACAGTACAGACTAGACTCATGAGCGGTTTTTAAGGATTAAAAATGCAGAAACATAAAAAACTAACATCGGCATGGCTCGGAACGCTGGCACTGACAGGCATACTGGTTGGCTGTACTCAGCAGCAACCGACACCCGCTGCATTTGAGCCCGTCACATCTGAATTAGGTGATAATGTTATCAGCCCGGACGATCTGTCAACTTCCCCGGTCAATACCAATGTTATTTTCAGCGACACATTAGAAACAGAAAAAACCGAAGATCTCTGGGCACGTATTCGGGAAGGAATGGCGCTCAGTGAACATTCCCACCCAAAACTGGATAAACAGATTAAGTGGTACGCCAACAATCAAAGCTACATTGACCGCGTCACAGAGCGGGGCCAGCGATATTTGTTTCACATTGTTAACGAACTGGAAAACAATGATATGCCGTTGGAGCTTGCGTTGTTGCCAGTAGTAGAAAGTGCATTCGACCCGTTCGCCTATTCCCACAGTCACGCCGCAGGACTCTGGCAATTTATTCCAGACACAGGGGAGCGATTCGGCCTTGACCGGAATTGGTGGTATGACGGGCGACGCGATCCGGTCGCCTCCACGGAAGCGGCAATCAAGTACCTGTCTTATTTGCATCAATATTTTGACGGCGACTGGCTACTGGCTCTCGCCGCCTATAACAGTGGTGAAGGCAACGTTAAGCGCGCCATCGCCCGCAATGAACGCAATGGTAAACCAACGGATTTCTGGTCTCTCAACCTGCCCAAGGAGACCAAGGCCTATGTACCTCAGTTGCTTGCCGTATCTGCAATCATACGACAACCGGAAGAATATGAGATAAAATTGCCAGCACTGGCAAATGAGCCCTATTTTGATACTGTTTCACTTAATGATCAGGCAGATCTTTCCCAGATTGCAAAAATGGCCCAAATAGACACCAGCGAAATTTATCAATTAAACGCTGGCTACAATCGCTGGGTAACACAACCGGACGGCCCGCAGCAGTTACTGCTACCCGTCGGTGCTATAGACACTTTCAACGATGCATTGACAAGCACCCCGAAATCAGAATGGGTGCCGATCAAGGAGTACCTGGTTAAAAAGGGTGACAACCTCTCTACTATTGCCCACCAGCACAATGTCAGTGTCCGCCAACTGAAATCTTCCAACCAGCTTGACAGCGATTTCCTCAAAATCGGCCAGCGTTTGAAAATACCCGGCACTGGCCTGGATCACCCGATTGGAAGTCTCGCAACAACGTACACCGTTAAAAGTGGTGACTCGCTTTGGAAAATAGCCCGGCAACACAAGGTTAAAATTACTGACATTACACGCTGGAACAATTTGAGTACCCGTACCCCCCTGCAGCAGGGTCAGATTTTAAAACTGAATCCAACCCCGGCAACACCCCATATGGCGGGCACAAAAAAAGTACGTTACAAAGTTCGCAGGGGAGATTCCCTATCCCGTATAGCGAGCAAATTCGACCTCAAAATCAATCAAATCATAAACTGGAACAAGTTAAATCCGGGAAGCTATCTTCAGCCTGGACAACGCCTGACCCTGTTTGTTGATATTCGCAATATTTAACCCTGCGCAAGTCATGGATCGCCTTCAAGCGGCGCTACTAACACATTAGCTAAAACACAACAGCGTCAAATTCTGTCGTGTGCACCACCTGAAAAGAATTTTTTTCGAAATGGGTAGCAGGTAGGCCCGGTTGCGGCCCATCATAAAAAGCCGCCACCAGACAAGCCTGTCAGCGACTTAAAAACTACTGCACAAGCAGAGACACCTCGGCTTCGTCGAGGAGAGCCTTCTGATACGACTGAAATTCCCTGCCAGCCGAGGCCATTGCTGAAGAAGCTTTGAGACCGTTACGCTGATCCCTGGATAACTTTGAAATATCACCCTGCTCAACCTTGCTCAACGAAACAAGCACATAATCATTGTTTTCCAGAAACAAGCCACCATTGCTGGGTGTCTTGTCAGGCTGCTGCATGGCGAAAACATAGCCCAGTAACGACCCATCCATATTGCCTCCCACCCGGCGTGTATCAAGGCTTACCTGCCAGTCGAGTTTTTCTGCCTTGGCTATATCTTCAATTGTTTCACCGCTGTTCAGGCGCTGAAGGTATTGCTCTGCAGTAGTCAGCAATTGCTCTTTGACGACTTTCTGCCGGAGCTCCGCTTCAATATCAGCCCTGACTATCGACAGCGGTTTAACAGCGGCAGGAAGACGCTCATGCAGTGACAGCACCACAACCCTGCTATCGGAAAGCTCAATAACTTCACTGGTATACCCGTTTTCCAGTACATCCTCTCCAAAGGCGGCTTTCACTACCGCAGGGTACTGGGCAATGCCCGCTCCACCTTGACGACTGAATGCTTCAGAGCGTTCGACATCAAGTCCCAGTTCAGCCGCTGTGCCCTGCAAGGAATCAGCGTTATAGGAAAGGTCTCTCAACTTATCGATACGTCCTAGCAGCAACTCCGTCGCCAGTTGCTGTCTGATCGTTTGTTCAAGCGCATCGCGGCGCTCTTCAAAAGCAATAACTGCGGCTTCTTTAACGTCCAGCAATTTCAAAATATGGGTGCCAGCTTCACTGGCAACCGGGCCTGAAATCTGACCGACTTCAAGTGCATCAAGTGCAACCTCCAGTTTTGCAGGCAGGTCTCCAGGGCGAGAAAATCCGAGATCACCACCTATTTCCGAGGTGCCATAATCCATCGAATATTGGCTTGCGAGCTTGGCAAAATCTTCACCCGCTTTCAGTTTTGCGACAAGCTCATTCAGGAGGCTCTGTTGATTATTACCAGGTTCTATCAGAATGTGGGCAACTCTTCTCGACGCCGCAGCATTGGAATTAGCGACTTCCTGCTCGTATTGCTCACGCAGAACAGCTTCATCGACCGTGACCTCCTGAAGGAGCATGTCGGTAGAAAGCTCCAGATAATTGACGATCACCTGCTCGTCCGTCATAAACCGTGTCTGATTCTCCTCGTAAAATGCGACAAGGGCTTCTTCTGGGATTTCAGTCTGCTCAAGCACATCTTTGGCCGGAATCGTCAGGTAATAAAAACTTCTTTTTTGCTCTGCCAATCCCGCCAACAATGCGACTTCCTGTGCTGTCGCAAAACCGGTCCCCGTGATGCCTCTTATAAGCTGATTGACGGCCATCTCCTCACTGAGAAGCGCGTTGTAGGAATTCGGCGTGTAACCCTGCTGACGCAGCAGAAAGTCATACTTTTCGGCATCAAAAGCACCCTCTGTTTGAAATGCTTCTGTGTCGAGCAAGGCCTGATAGACACGTTTTTGCGGAATCACAATGTCGTGTGATTTCGCTTCAATTTGCAAGGCTTTCTGACGCACCAGTTCATTCAATACGGGTCCCTGTAGTTGCTGGTCATCAATCAATTCGGGAGAGATATCCTGAAACCGATTCAGAATCTGCTGCTTCCTTATTGCTACCGCCTGTTGCAGGCGCAACTTGGAAATAGGCTCGCCATTCACCGTAGCAGCCTTCTCTACAGAACTGCCACTTAAAAAAATGGAGTCCACACCAAACAGTGCAAACGGAATGATAATTATGCCCACTAAAAGAAACGCTGTAACGCCTTTCATATTATCGCGAAAATTCTGCAGCATGGTTGTCCCTGGAGGTGTCTTAGGTAGATAAAAAAATTATTAGTAGCCCGGTTTACTCAGGTCAGCAACATTCTTTTTCAGTTGTTACTGATATGAAAAAAGGCGCATCGCTGATGCGCCTTTTAACAGCCCCGGCACAATTATCAGCCAGAACTCTATAACTAAAGAATCTTAGTTAACGGCGTCTTTCAGCGCCTTACCTGCTTTAAAGCTGGGCACATTAGCCGCAGAAATCTGGATAGTTGCACCAGTCTGTGGATTGCGACCCTGGCGAGCGGCACGATGTTTCACAGAGAAGGTACCAAAACCAACCAAAGAAACAGCATCACCCTTTTTCAGCGAACCAGTAATAGCATCAATAGCAGCATCCAGTGCACGACCTGCAGAAGCTTTGGAAATATCCGCCTCTTCGGCGATCGCATCAACGAGTTCAGATTTATTCACAGTAATCCCCTTATGAGAGTTTGTTTAGATTCTTTTGTCCCCTGCATACTCGTGTATCCGTAGAGTTCAATACAGGAAGTACAGTAATTCGAGACCGCAACTTTATACCAATACTGCGCCCTATGGGTCAAGCATGTTTCTTAAATTTAATGAGTATTTGCGCGCCTTTCAGCGGTTTTGTCTGATTTCTGATCATCTGGCTCGACATATTTGTACTCTTCATCGGATAACGCCTCAGGCATATGCTGCAAGGCAATTTGCAAAACCTCATCGATCCACTGCACCGGACGAATATCCAAGTCTGCTTTAATATTATCCGGTATCTCTTTGAGATCTCTCTCATTTTCTTTCGGAATAATTACTGTTTTAACACCGCCGCGGTGGGCAGCCAGTAATTTCTCCTTAAGACCACCAATTTTCAGAACCTGCCCACGCAGGGTTATTTCGCCGGTCATGGCAACATTTGCCTTGACCGGTATATTAGTTAGCACGGAAACGATCGCTGTACACATGCCAATACCGGCACTGGGCCCATCTTTGGGTGTTGCACCTTCTGGAACATGAATGTGCAAATCATTTTTCTGATGAAAATCACGACGAATACCGAGCATCTGACTGCGACTACGCACAACAGTAAGGGCTGCTTGAATAGACTCTTGCATGACATCACCCAACGAACCGGTTTTCACAACCTGGCCCTTTCCTGGCACCGCCGAGGTTTCGATTGTCAGTAATTCTCCGCCTACCTGAGTCCAGGCCAATCCCGTTACTTGTCCTACCTGACTTTCCTCCTCGGCCTTACCATAGTCAAACTTGCGAACACCCAACAATTCTTCCAGGGCAGCCGAATCAACTACACGCTTGTCGGTAGACTGCTCACGAACCAGACCGGTCAACACCTTCCGGCAAATTTTCGCAATTTCCCGATCAAGCCCACGAACACCGGCCTCACGTGTGTAATAACGAACAATGTCACGAATGGCAGCATCTTCGAGAACAATTTCTCCTGCTTTCAGGCCGTTGGCCTTGATTTGCTTAGGCAACAGATATTTCATTGCAATATTAACTTTCTCATCTTCGGTATAACCGGGGATGCGAATCACCTCCATTCGATCCAGCAGAGGGCCAGGGATATTCATTGAATTGGCGGTGCAGATAAACAACACTTCAGAGAGGTCATAGTCCACCTCCAGATAGTGGTCATTAAACGTATTGTTTTGCTCGGGATCGAGAACTTCCAGCAGCGCTGAGGCGGGGTCTCCACGATGATCCATTCCCATCTTGTCAATTTCATCAAGCAGGAAAAGCGGATTTTTGACTTTTGTTTTCGATATTTTCTGAATCAGCTTGCCAGGAAGCGAACCAATATAGGTGCGGCGATGACCACGTATTTCAGCTTCATCCCGCACACCGCCCAGCGACATGCGAACAAATTTGCGCCCGGTTGCACGAGCGACAGACTCGCCTAACGAGGTTTTACCCACACCAGGAGGGCCTACCAGACACAAGACCGGTCCTTTAAGTTTTTTCACACGCTGCTGAACTGCCAGGAACTCAAGAATACGCTCCTTTACCTCATCCAGCCCATAGTGGTCCTCGTTCAGAATTTTTTCTGCTCTCTCCAAGTCATGACGCACCCGGGAGCGCTTCTTCCAGGGCACCCCCACCATCCAATCAAGATAACCGCGTAGAACTGAAGCTTCTGCTGACATGGGAGCCATCATTTTCAGCTTGTTCAATTCGGATTCACACTTTTCCACTGCGGCTTTGTGCATACCGGAATCATGGATTTTCTTTTCCAGAGCATCGATATCACTGACACCTTCTTCCACCTCACCCAGCTCTTTTTGAATAGCTTTCATCTGCTCGTTGAGGTAATACTCTCGCTGACTTTTTTCCATCTGCTTTTTTACACGCCCGCGGATTTTCTGTTCAACCTCGAACAGCTCAAGCTCGGAACCCATGATAGTCAGCAGATGTTCAACCCTTTCCCGCAAGTCAACAATTTCAAGAATTTCCTGCTTGTGCTCCAAACTTAACGCCATATGGGTCGCCAAAGTATCAGCCAACCTGTCCAGATCTTCGATGCCGGCTACAGTACTGACTACTTCGGAAGGGATCTTCTTGCTCAGACCAACATATTGTTCGAACTGGGCAATAGCCGAACGACTCAACAAATCTGCATCACCGGGCTCAAGAGGCTCAGAAACAATCACTTCATAATTGGCAACAAAGTAACCCTCTGATTCGGTAATATTTTCAAGCAACACACGCTCGGCACCTTCAACCAGAATTTTTACGGTACCATCAGGCAGCTTTAACATCTGCAAAACTGAAGCCAGGGTGCCTATCGCATAGAGATCATCGAGTTTTGGATCATCAATTGACGGATCACGTTGAGCGACCAGAAGAATCTGCTTCTGTTGCTCCATAGCCTCATCAAGTGCCAGTATTGATTTCTCACGACCAACAAACAGAGGAATGACCATATGAGGGTATACAACCACATCACGCAGTGGCAGCACAGGCAGCTCCGTATGAACTGGGCTCTCTGACGGATCGCGGTGGTGCTTTTTTTGACCTTTATGCTCTTGACCCATAGGTTTCTCTTCCAAATCGTTGTATTAAAGCGGTTAATCAAAGCTTAGAGCAAATATGGGGCTTAGACGAATAATTACAACCCGGATAATAAAAAAAAGGCCCCTGCATCAGGAGCCTCTTATTTCTGTCGGACCAGCACTTAATGTACGCCCCTTTTTAATCACTGGCAGCTTTCTGAGGCTGTTCCGACTGATAGACCAATATGGGGTCCGACTCCCCGCGAATAACCGCAGCATCAATCACCACTTTGCTGACATCTTCTCGGGAAGGGATGCTGTACATCGTTTCTAAGAGTACATTTTCAATAATTGACCGCAAGCCGCGAGCACCGGTTTTTCTCTCTAACGCCTTGCCTGCAATTTCCTCAAGAGCATCATCACGAATATCGAGCTCCACATCTTCCATTTTAAAGAGTGCGGTATACTGCTTGATCAGGGAATTTTTCGGCTCGACCAAAATATTTACCAGCGCACCACGATCCAACTCTTCCAGCGTAGCAATGACGGGCAGGCGCCCGACAAATTCAGGTATCAACCCGTAACGAACCAGATCTTCGGGTTCCAGCTCTGTCAGTGTTTCGCCAACATTCTTAGAACGGTCTTTGCTCTTGACTTGCGCACTGAAGCCAATACCACCCTTCTCTGAACGATCCTGAATAACCTTCTCAAGCCCGGCAAATGCACCACCGCAAATAAACAGTATATTGGACGTATCTACCTGTAAAAATTCCTGCTGAGGGTGTTTACGGCCACCTTGCGGGGGCACCGAAGCAATCGAACCTTCGATCAACTTCAATAAAGCTTGCTGCACACCTTCGCCCGAAACATCACGAGTGATAGATGGGTTGTCTGATTTTCTGGAAATTTTGTCAATTTCATCAATATAGACGATACCACGCTGTGCCTTTTCAACATCATAGTCACATTTCTGCAACAACTTCTGAATGATATTCTCGACATCCTCACCAACATAACCAGCTTCAGTCAGGGTAGTGGCATCAGCGATGGTAAAGGGCACGTCAAGCAAACGAGCCAGCGTTTCCGCCAAAAGGGTCTTTCCACTTCCGGTTGGGCCAACCATCAAAATATTACTTTTACCCAGCTCTACCTCGGAACCAATAGCGCGATCATCACCCTGTAACCGCTTGTAATGGTTATAAACGGCGACAGAAAGAATCTTTTTTGCTCTTTCCTGACCAATAACATACTGGTCAAGGATCGCATTGATTTCTACCGGCTTTGGCAGGCTATCCCGAGGTTGCTCCTCGGTGGTTTCCTGAATTTCCTCGGTAATAATGTCGTTACAGAGATCGACACATTCATCACAGATAAAGACCGAAGGCCCTGCAATCAGCTTACGAACTTCATGTTGGCTTTTACCGCAAAAAGAGCAATAAAGCAGCTTGCTGTCTTCACCGTGTCCGGTAGTTTCGTCACTCATCTAATAATCCCTCTAACAATTGAATTTATTATTTTTATATTTTTCAATTGATTACAGTTTTTTCCTAACAAATACCCTGAAAAGACTACCTGTTCTATTGGCGCTTGTCCAGAACCTCATCAATCAAACCATATTTCTTGGACTCATTCGCGTCCATAAAGTTATCACGTTCGGTATCGAGCGCTATCTTTTCAGCGGACTGCCCGGTATGAAAGGCAAGACGCTCATTGAGGCGCTCTCTTATTTTGAGAATTTCCTGAGCCTGAATATGAATATCACTCGCTTGCCCCTGTGCACCGCCACTGGGTTGGTGGATCATGGTGCGGGAGTTAGGCAGACAATAACGTTTACCCGCAGCCCCTGCCGCTAACAGGAATGAGCCCATGCTGGCCGCCTGACCAATACACATCGTACTCACATCAGGCTTAATAAATTGCATGGTGTCATAAATGGACATGCCGGCCGTTACCGAACCACCCGGAGAGTTAATGTAGAGATGAATATCTTTATCCGGATTCTCTGATTCCAGAAACAGCAACTGTGCAACCACCAGATTAGCCATGTAATCTTCAACCGGGCCCACCAGAAAGATAACCCGCTCTTTCAGCAGGCGTGAGTAAATATCGTAGGAGCGCTCACCACGAGCCGATTGCTCTACAACAATTGGCACCAAACCACCGGCATTCTGCACTTCCAGCCCCGGCACAGTCAGATCAACAGACATAGACATGTTCTCAAAGAGTTTATTTTTGAAATTTACAGTTATAAAACCATTACAGAAAACATTGTAACGGCGAAAGAAAAGAAGGCAAGCCAGGTTATCGGCTTGCCTTCAAAACAGTTAAACCGTTTTCAACCGGTTACTCGCTTTCAGCGTCGGACGCTTCCTGCTGATCAGGTTTAAGCGCCTCTTCGTAGCTTTGTTGTTCCACTTCCAGCTTCGCCGATGCCAGTAGATGTTCGACAACCTGTTCTTCAAGTACAGCAGCTTCAAGACCGGCCATCATTTGCTGGTTGCTGCGGTAATACTGCACAACTTCTTCCGGCTGCTCATAGGTCGCCGCAATCTCATCAATTTTGTTCTTAACCTTATCCGCATCCACTTTGATCTCGGCACTTTTCACAATCTCGGAAATCAGCAAGCCCAGAGACACCCTGCGCTCGGCTTGATCTCTGAACATATCATCCGGCAGGATTGACAGATCAAACTGCTGCCCACCACCATATTGCTGCACCATCTGTTGTTTAAGGTTCTGTATTTCAGACGTAATCAGCGCTGATGGCAGCGCAACCGTGTGAAGTTTCAACAATTGATCCATCACACGGTTTTTAAGCTTCGACTCCAGCGCATTTTTCAGTTCACGCTCCATGTTGTTGCGCACTTCTTCACGAAATTTCTCTTCACCACCCTCTGTAACACCATATTTGGCGAAAAACTCGTCATCCATTTCCGGAAGGGTTTTTTCACTGACGGAACGCACCGTGATAGTGAATTCGACTGATGCACCTTTTAGCTCTTCAGACTGATAGTCTTCCGGGAAAGTTAAGGACGCTACTTTCTGCTCACCGGCAGACATACCAATGATTGCATCCTCAAAACCGGGGATCATTTTGTTTGAGCCCAGCTCCAGGGGTTGATCTTCCGCCTTGCCCCCGTCAAATTCTTCACCATCTTTAGTACCGACGTAATCGATCTTAACCGTGTCGCCCTGCTGTGCAGGACGGTCAACTTCAGACCAGGAAGCTTGCTGTTGCTGAAGCACATCAATCATTTTGTCGAGATCGGCATCCCCGATTTCTGCAACCGGTTTTTTTACCTCGATGGCGGCAAAGTCTGCCAGTTCAATCTCGGGATAAACTTCAAAGGTGGCAACGTACTCCAGATCCTGGCCATCTTCGTTCTTAACAGACTCAATTGAAGGCTGGCCTGCAGGCTGAATACTTTCTTTCACAATCGCTTCCTGGAAAGAGCTGCTTATCAATTCACCCACAACTTCCTGACGAATGCCTCCTCCGAAACGTTGCTTGACCACTTTCACAGGCACTTTGCCTTTACGGAAACCATCAATACGCACAGTTTTTGCGGCCTTAGCCAAGCGTGCGCCAACTTCGCCCTCAATACGATCAGCGGGGATACCCACTGTCAGTTTACGCTCAAGTCCTGTAGTTGTTTCAATGGAAACCTGCATATCAGCCCTCTAAAATTTCCTGAATTTATGCTATATAAATGGTGCGGACGGAGAGACTCGAACTCTCACACCTTGCGGCACCAGAACCTAAATCTGGCGCGTCTACCAATTCCGCCACGTCCGCTAAAAATTTGTATTTCCTAGAAGCCAGTGAATTCCCGCTGGCAACATTTGAATTGGCTGGAGCAGCCTGTTTCAAGGGGTGGGGATTTTGCCACAGCAACCATCCGGGAGCAATAAGCAATACGGTTGCTTTACAGAATACCGGCATTCCACCTGACAGTAGGCAACGGAAGCCCTGGTCGGTTCATACAAAGGAGCATTAACAAGGTTCTGCGAGCAACAGAACGGCATCCCCTAAAGCCATTGTAGAAACGCTGATATCTCCCCGACAAGCAGGCAGAAATAACGCTTGCTCCACCGCCAGATTTTGTTGCCCACAAGCCACTGCTCCGGAAACACTCATCAGTAAGGCATACTCTCCAGTGGCCGGCACAGACCAGTTTGCACCTTCCTTCAAGGTAAGCCTGAAGACCTGAAAGTCATCAAAACTGACAACTCGTTCAAGACAGTGATTCTCAGTGGCATCGACGACCTCCAGAGCATTACTTTTGGGCTCATCCAGAGTCATCAGGTTCAGGGATTCAACAGTATCCCAGTTGGGTTGAGTTAATACTTTCTGAGCAAAGGACAATATCTTCCGCTCATAAACCGGCGTTTGAAATTCAACCGTTCGAACACCGTGTTGCAGCGCATGAGGTGTAAAACAGGGAACCTTGACCACATCACCAACCCTCAGCGGCTTGAGGGCCATAAAACGATTCATGGCATGACGCTGCACAAGCTCACGTCGTTGAAGCTCTTCGGGTAACTCGGCATGCCAGATTTTCAACTGGGCAGCACTTAATGGCGCATCCAGTCTGATATTTTTCTGTTCACGTTTGCGGTCAAAAATGCTGTCTATCTCACGTCGCACAGCCTCATAGCCCTGGACAGCCGACAGGTAAGCCGCACGAAACGATTCATCATCACTGTGCTGGGCTCGTATCTTCTGGTCAAAACCAAAACAAATACCCCCCACACCGTCAGGCCAGGCATCTCTATCGACATGGGTGACCACATAAACTTCCTGCTTTTGCTCATGCAACTCAAAGTACAGGTCGCCGTAAACTGCTTCCGGCAACGGATCAAGAATTTTTAAAAGATTTATCGATTGTTGTTTATCCGCTGCCTGATGCTGACCGGCAACAGAGAGCCACCACGAAAGGGGCGTGCAAAAAGAGCCATCGGTAACACTGGACTGCCCCCGTTCCTCGATACCGGTATACCAGATCTCCTGCCCCCACGGCTTCGCTATCGACAGTGGACTCAACAGTATGGGACCGGACAGATTCAGCATCGGAAATTGCAGTTGCTCCGACAGCACACCCACGCTTTTACCGTCTTTAATGAGTGTTTTAGCCCTGCCAACCTGGTCGGAAACACCGGCGAAAATCGTGACGCCTCCACAGCCATTATCGACCAGTCTAAAAATGGCCAACAATACTATTTCAGGTTTGTTGTGAAGAAAGTACTGCTGAAACCTGTACTCTACTGCAAAAGTGTATTCCCCGGCCGGGTTATCAGCAAACCGTCCAAGCTGATCAATCAGAACTTGTTCCGGCGTGTTATGTGAAATCACTTCTATCATCGGTTCCTCTCCATGCTGCGGAAGTCTACCAAAACTGTTACTTCTTGGGGCAGGGAATAAAAAAATAACAATTTTTGACTGATCATTCTTGACGAAGCCGCCCGATACACCTTAAATGACGCCTCTTACTTTAAAGATATTCTTAAATGGAGCCGGAAATGAAACTATCAAAAAAAGCACTAGGGCTGTCTGCTTTAATCGCAGTATTGGGGTTCGGACTTGTTGGTTGTGGTGGTGAAGAGCAATCTGCGGCTCCGGCCTCAGAAGAGACTTCTTCCAGCATGGAGAGTTCTGTAAGTGACATGGCAACTGATGCAGGCAAAGCTATCGAGGACGCAGCAGAGGACGCCATGGATTCCGCAGAAGAAGCTATCGATGACGCCGAAGAAGCTATCGACGACGCAATGGATGATGCTGAAGACGCAGCGGAAGACATGATGGATGACGCCGAAGATATGATGGACGATGCAAAAGCTGCAGCAAAAGACGCCATGTCCAACATGGGTCAGTAATTGCAAAGACCTTAAAGACAAAGGCCGATCAGCAAAACTGATCGGCCTTTCTGTTTCAACCCCCAGCTATTTACAAAAACCTCCCGCTTTCCGATTTATCCCCCTGCATACTGTATCTGTCGCGGTCACACCAATGAAACGATGTTAATCCAGTCGCTCCAACACTGTACTGACACCCTGCCCCAAACCTATACACATAGTCGCAATACCGAATGTGGCATCCCGCTGTTTCAGAACATTAATTAGAGTACCGGTAATTCTCGCACCTGATGCACCCAGTGGATGGCCCAGGGCTATTGCTCCGCCATTCAGGTTCACTTTCTCATCCATTACGTCGAGCAAGTCCAGATCTTTCAAAACCGGCAATGCCTGCGCAGCAAACGCTTCATTTAATTCAACAGCACCGATATCAGCCATCGTCAAGCCCGCGACTTTAAGCGCCTTGCGGGTAGCAGGCACTGGCCCATACCCCATTATCGATGGGTCTACACCCACTGCAGCCATAGCCATCACTTTTGCCTTTGGTTGCAAGCCAAGCAAACCGGCTCGTTCAGCGGACATCAACAGCATTGCAGCTGCACCATCAGTGATCTGAGATGAAGTGCCAGCGGTGACTGTGCCATTTACAGGATCAAACACCGGGCGCAATCCGTTGAGCACATCAACCGTGGTATCCGGACGAATAGTCTCATCTTCCCGCATCAGATACATTCCGCCCTGATCATTGTGAGCCTGGATCGGATGAATTTCATTGCTGAATTTACCTGAAGATCTCGCTGTATCAGCCAACCGGTGTGAACGAGCAGCGAACTCGTCCTGCTGCTGACGATTAAACCCGTTGATACGAGCAAGATATTCAGCAGTAATACCCATCATTCCACTTGCCTTTGCAACTTTCAGACTCAGGGCTGGATTAGGGTCCAGATCGTGTGACATAGGTACGTGTCCCAAATGCTCAACACCACCTATCAGATAAACGTCACCCAGGCCTGCCATGATTTGGGCCGCTGCAAGATGCAAGGCAGACATGGAAGATCCACAAAGCCGGTTTACCGTCATTGCCGGAACACTGTGTGGAATACGAGTGCGCAACTCAATCATGCGGGCAACATTAAAACCCTGCTCCGCACTCTGCATGACACAACCCCAGATAACATCATCAATAGTATCCAGCGGCAGTTGCGGGTTGCGCGCCAACAACCCTTCAACCAGATCTGCCGACATTTCCTCAGCTCGCCGAAATCGAAAGGAACCGTTTTTGGAACGTCCCATAGGGGTTCTCACACAGTCGACAATCACAACATCTCTGGGCTTTAAACTCACACTGACTCTCCTTTTAATTACTTGACTGCAACAGTAAGCAGCGGCCAAAACAATATTCAACAAGTCCCCGGCAATTATCAGCCGTAATAAGTTTCGTCGGCTCTCGCCATGGCACGCATTTTTTCGGTGGGAGAATACAGGGCGCCCAGAACAGCATACTGGTCCGCCAGCCGACAAACTTCACCTAGCCCGATTTCATCCATCCAGCGGAATACGCCCCCTCTGAATGGCGGGAAACCAAGACCATAGACAAGAGCCATATCCGCTTCTGCCGGGGAGCTGACAATCCCCTCCTCCAGGCACCTGGCCAGTTCGGTACAAAGCGGAATCATAAATCGAGCCACTATCTCTTTATCATCAGCCGACCTCCGATTCGCTACATGAGGCTTCAGCAATTGATGAACCGATGGATCAACCTGTTTTTTCGGCTTGCCGCGGCTATCCGCTTGATATGAATAAAATCCTTTGCCATTTTTCTGCCCGTAACGACTGTTCTCAAACATCAGCTCTGTCGCCGATTTGCGCTCAGCACCGACGTTCATCCTCTCGGGAAAGCCTTGAGCCATAATCTTCATGCAGTGCACAGCTGTATCAATACCAACGACATCCATCAAATAGGCAGGCCCCATCGGCCAACCCCACTTTTCCATCACGTTATCAATCTGCTGTAAATCGATACCGTCAGCAACCATTTGATCAAAGCCGAAAACTGTTGGAAACAGCACGCGATTCACCAAAAAGCCGGGGCAATTGTTAACCACAATGGGCTTCTTTCCCATTGCCAGTGCGTGGCCCACAACCGCGGCTATACTCTCATCCGATGTCTTGCTGCCCCGAATCACCTCCACCAGAGGCATGGCATGAACCGGATTAAAGAAGTGCATACCGCAGAAATTCTCCGGCCGCCGCAAGTTCTCGGCCAGTAAATCAATAGAAATAGTCGACGTGTTGGAGACCAAAATAGCATCGGGGCTGATCAAACTTTCAACCTCAGAAAGAACGGCCCCTTTAATCTTCGGATTCTCGACCACTGCTTCGATAATAATATTGTTATGCTCAATACCGGTATAACTCAGTGAAGGGGTAATTTTTGTCAGGATTCCACCCGCTTCCTGAGCCGTCATTCTGCCTTTGTCCACACGCCTGGATAACAGTTTGTTAGCTTCTGCCATACCCAGGTCAAGTGAATCGCTACTGATATCTTTCATTAGCACAGGGAAACCTTTCAGAGCGTTCTGGTAGGCGATTCCTCCCCCCATAATACCGGCACCCAGCACGCCGACCCTGCTTACTGTCATTGAGGCTTTCTTGGCGTATTTTTTTGCGACCGAACTCACCCACTGGTCGTTCAGGAATATGCCAGAGAGCGCTCGAAACTCAGGGGTTCGGATCACTTTGCAGAAACCCTGAAACTCGGTTTCCAAAGCTTCATCAAACGTCTGGCCGGCAGCTTCAATCATGCAATCTACTGCCACTAATGGGGCCGGGTAATGGCGACCGGCCTGCGCGGCAACTACCGCCCGACAGGATGTGGCGGCCAGTGTCATTTCCTTTTCACCCAGCTGCAGTGGCGCCAATTTTTGACTGCGGCGGGACTGATAGTCAAAATCACCCTTTATTGCCGCCACCAGTACTGCTAAGGCTTCCTCTCTCAAGTGTTCCGGATCGACAACCGCATCAACAGCCCCCACTTTTAATGCAGCATCTGCGCGCTGATGAGCACCGCTGGCAATCCATTCCACAGCGTTATCGAACCCTATCACTCTTGGCAGGCGAACAGTACCCGCCCAGCCCGGAATGATACCCAGCTTGACTTCAGGTAATCCGACCTGCGCAGCATTCGACATAACCCGGAAGTCACAGGCCAGACAGATTTCGAAACCACCACCCAGTGCAAAACCATTAATGGCGGCAACCGACGGGAAGGGCAAGGATGCCAGTCGGTTAAAGCTGTCGTTAGCTGCCGTCAGAAACACTCGAATCTGGTCGTTATCGACATCGGATTTAAACTTGAATTCAGTAATGTCCGCTCCCGCCACAAACACGCTTTTACTGCTACTCAACAACAGCCCCTTAACGGCACTTTTTTCCAGTATTGAAACTACCTGGGCCAATTCATTCAACGTGCTTGCATTAAAGACATTAACTGAGCCAGGGGCATTAAAGTTGAGTTCAGCGAACCCGCTGTCCAGTAACGCTAAGGAAAGATTTTCACCCTGAAACATGCATACTCCCGTTTAATATGTAGTGGTACCAAATGATAATAACGCCAGTCTGTATATCGCCGTCCTAAAAAGCACGCCGATGTCTTCTCGTAACGCGACTAAAACACAATCGATCCGTATTTTTTCAACATTGGCTCTTTAACAATAATAGCGGAATAAACCACTTTTTTATCAACAACCCATTGCTGTTATGCTGCTTTTCTCATCAACACGACATCCGGAGCCATCAAATACAGCTCTGCTCCCAGTTCATCAGCCAGCCAGCAAAAGGTTGCATTCGAATAAAAGGCAATATGGGTCGGATCATTCTTGTAATGCCAGTGTGCAAAAGCTGCTCTGTTCTGAACCCGCTTCGTCATAATCCCCAACCATCCGCCTGGTTTAAGGATACCCCATAACCGAGTAAAGATATCTGCAGGCCTGGCCAGATGTTCGACGACCTCCGTTGCCGTAATAAAATCATAGCAGCGCGTCAATACCGTTTTATCCTGTGCGTAGAAAATATCAAAAAGAGCCATCCTGTGACCTGCTTCCTCAAACATAATAGAAAGCGTAGGGCCTGGCCCTGAACCAAAATCCAGTCCAAGACTGTTTTTCGGCAACAGCTCCAACATTGGCAGATAAAGGCGTGACAAAAACGCTCGGTACGCATTGTCATCAGGACTGTTCTCATGAAGATCGTATTGGGCTTTTTCCTCCTCAGCCGTCAGATGAAACGCTTCAGGCACAAATACCAGCTTGCAATTCCGGCATTGTTGGTACTCACGAGTGTCATCCTGACAAAACCTTTGGCTTTCACAAAAACAAAGAGGACATGAATGCATGGCAGAAAACACTTCCGAATCAATAATTACTGTAGTTTAAGCCCTTGCGACAGTGATTATCTATCCCGGACTTGCCAGGACCGATTCAGCAACAAATATAATTTGACAAATTTTATAAAAAATATATAAATACCTGTACAAATAAATATTAATTGTATAGGTATTTATGATCAGAATTGGCATCAGCGCTTGCGTACTGGGCAACCCAGTCCGGTTTGACGGTGGTCATAAACGTTCCGACTTCGTCAGCAATGAGTTGTCACGGCATTTCAACTTTCTGCCAATATGCCCGGAACAGGCAATTGGGATGGGGATTCCAAGACCCACTATTCGTCTCGTTGGCGACCCCGACTCCCCTTCCGTGGTTGGCAGCAAGGATTCCTCTATCAATGTGACAGAGCAACTCTCGCTATACAGCAAGACAACCGTCAGCAATCTGCCCGATATTGCCGGTTACCTGCTTTGCGCAAAGTCTCCTACCTGTGGAATGGAACGAGTACCGGTTTATGGTGAAAACGGTTTGAGCAAGGGCAAGCTTGGCGTGGGTGTGTTTGCAAGAATTCTGATGACAGCGCACCCCAATCTGCCAATCGAAGAGGACGGTCGACTGAATGATCCTCTCTTGCGAGAGAACTTTGTTATGCGCGTGATTGCCTATCACCAGTGGCTAACATTGAGCGCAGCACAAATCACGGCACAAACACTGCAACAATTCCACCGCCAGCATAAATTTTTATTGCTGGCCCACGAGCCCAAAACTTATCGAGATCTGGGCCCCGTTGTCGCCGCTGTTACCGCCGACAATATTAACGAGACCTCAGAACATTATATCCGCCAGTTTATGGCGGGCTTGAAAAAGCCTGCCAGCAGAAAAAATCATACCAATGTGTTAATGCATATTCAGGGCTTCTTCAAAAAACACCTGGTATCCAAAGAAAGACAGGAACTGGCTGACCTTATTGAGCAATATCGCAAGGGTTATGCGCCACTCATGGCACCACTAACCCTGATCAATCATTTTCTGCAACGCTACCCTGACAGCTACCTGCAGGAACAGAGCTACCTATCACCCTACCCGCATGATCTCAAACTCCGTTATGGCCTCTGAGCATCACCAAAATACAGGTAAAAAGAATTTGCTGAAGATTGGCGACCTGGCCCAATTAACAGGCGTGCTGCCGGTAACGCTCAGAGCATGGGAGAGGCGTTACGGACTATTGCGGCCTCACAGGACAGTAAAAGGGCATCGTTTATACCATCAAAGTGACGTAAAGCGCGTTCGACAAATCTGCAAATGGATTGAGTCTGGTATTTCCCTTTCCAATATCAGACGACTGATTGACGGCGGCCAACCGAATCAACCGCCAGCCGAATATCAGTCGCAATTAATCGCTTTGGCACAAGGGCTAAGATATGTGTCACTGCGACAGCAAATGAACAGCCTTTTTAAGGAACGGCCACTAATCGGACTACTTGATGAACTTTGGCCTCTGGTAATGGAATGGCCCGATTCCGCCATGAAGCGCGCCAGCCACGCCCTTTTCATCCAGGAGCTGGCTCGCCAGCTAACCCGATATCACTGGTCCAGACACATACCAAAGAAGCAGCTGATTCTTGTCGGCAGTTTGCCTTTACTGTTCCGACAGGCACTCATCGCAATACTGGCACAACATTATCTGGTCATGGATCTCGGTGAAAACATTACCGCCAGTGAAATCCATCTCGCCAGCCAGGTACTGGATGGAATACCGGTGTTATGTGGCGAACTGGAATCACGTCGCAAAGAATGGCACCACATTGGTCCGTTTATGCGCTTTTCAGAGATTGAGGAGTACCTTCGCTCTGAGGCTGCCGCAATATGAATCAGCTAATCTGGTTTCGCAACGACCTGCGCCCTTACGATAACACTGCATTATGCAGGGCATTTGACGCTGCCAGCCACAAAGGCTCGGTTGTAAAAGCCCTGTTTATTGCCACTCCCGGGCAGTGGCAACGACATCATATGGCGCCCATCAAACAGAACCTGATTCAACGGGCAGTCTCTGAACTGTCATCCAGCCTCCGCGCCATTGGTGTCCAGCTGGATGTATTGACAGTTAACTATTACGAACAAATCCCCGAACACCTTGTCAGTTATTGCAGGCAACAGGCTATCAGCGGTATTCATGCCAACCGTGAATATCTGATCAATGAGATTGACAGAGATCAGGCCGTATCCACTACCGGTATTCCCTGCCATTTTTACAACGATGCTTTACTGGTTCCGCCTGAAAACATCTGCAATCAGTCCGGCCAGCCCTATAAAGTTTTTACAGCCTTCTCCAAAGCCTGGCTTTCTCGAATAATCCATGACCTGCCGACAATTCAGTTATTGCCGGAACAAACTGCTATCGCCGGAAACAACCCAATCCCCAGTTTTGCACCAGAGATTTCCGAACAACTTCAATACCAGCTGGCACTCTGGCCCAGCAGCGCAGACCGGGCACTGCAAGCACTCACCCGATTTACCGACAGCGACAGCCAATCATCCGTGTATGACTATCACAAGAGCCGCGATTATCCCAACCTGGATGCCACATCGCGGCTTTCATCGGCTATATCGATAGGGTTAATCTCGGTTCGGCAGTGCCTGCAGCAACTACTCAGCAAACATGGCGACGCCTGCTGGGACAAAAGTACCGGACCTGGCTGCTGGTTAAATGAACTGATATGGCGGGAGTTTTACCAGCATATTGCCTACCACTTTCCAAGAGTGGTCCGAGGTCAGGCTTTCAAGGAAGAAACTGATAACATTCCCTGGCTATATGATGATGACAGGCTCAAGGCCTGGAAGCACGGATTGACAGGCTATCCAATCATTGATGCCGGCATGCGTCAACTCTCACAGACCGGCTGGATGCATAACCGGTTAAGAATGCTGACAGCATCATTTCTGGTAAAAGACCTGCATCTGGACTGGCGTTTGGGCGAGCAGCATTTCATGGAAAACCTGATAGATGGCGACTTCGCAGCCAATAACGGTGGCTGGCAGTGGGCGGCCTCAACAGGCACTGATGCGGCCCCCTACTTCCGGGTGTTCAACCCCACCACGCAAAGTCGGCGATTTGATCCACAGGGGCGCTTTATTCGCAGCTTTGTACCTGAACTGAGCCAATGCGACTCAAACGAAATTTATGAGCCTGTACGGAGAGACAACTATCCACCACCGGTTGTGAATCACAATCAGGCAAGAGCCGAATTTATTTCAGTATTTCAAAATATCCAGGAACAGAAGAACAAACAAGAATAAGAGTTGTTATCAAGGAAAAGCAGGTAACCAGAACAATGGGGCTGACGGGGATTGAATCTTTTTCTGTAAACCAGAAAATAAAGGGTTTAATTGCCATAAAAAATAAAAGATACCCCCAGAAGTACCCCCATATTTTAATCTACCCCTATTTTTCCATGTTAATCAAGCCATCATCCAAAGCAACATTTGGCCAACATGCATAGACTTCAGACCAACTTGCACAGCTCTCAAGGTAAATCATACAAATTGAGTCATCCAGCTCTTTAGGCTCCCATTCCCTGTTCTTATAAGCAACAGCATCGCGGTATAGCAATGGAAAGGCAGCTTCAATATCCGCCTCAGTTGATGGCTCTGCGTACTTCCACGCCCAAGCATCATCCCACTGAAGTTCTTCCCACTTTTTTCAGCAACATAATCAGCAGCCTTTAAGCGAATTTCGGCCAATAACGTATCGCTTAACAAATCAGTGCTTGAACTCATTCTTCCATCACTCGCATTTCATGGATTGGTTTTTCATTTCACGAGCTACGGCCATTGCAATCTCTTTAGTGTTTAACGCTGCACCCACTTCACTACGGGGTTTATCTAATTGCTTAATCAACTCTGCCTGCCTTGTTGGCTGTACATCACCATATTCAAGGAAGGTGGTCAAAACCTTCGTGTGCCCAAGGTTCTGACTCCACGCTTTAAATTGCTCTGGACTTTGGCAGTTTTTCTCACCCAAGCTTACCAAGGTATCCCGGAAACTATGTGGGTTAAAGTAAGGCAAATCCGCAGCTTCAAAAGCACTTTTAAAAATCGTCCTTATCGGTGAAGCATTACTCCAATGCTCTTTTTTAATGTCGGTAGCTTGAAAGGTCATATTGTCACTCTGCCCTACTAACGTCTTTGGGAATAATGGATCGTCGTTACCCCACAAGCGATCATTACGAAGATAGCTTACCCAATCATGAATAATCTTAATAACCTCATCACCAACGGGAAAGAAGGTGGTTGTAAATGTTTTACTAAACTTAGTTTTCACTTCTCTGGCATCTTGGAAAACACTACCTGCTATCAAGTCGATATGTTTTAACTTAAAAGATGCAATAGCACTATCCCTTGCACCAGTTGCTAAAGTGAAAGCCACAATTGCGCGATTACGTTTTTCTAGTGCAGA
This sequence comes from Pseudomonadales bacterium, assembly GCA_024234435.1. Taxonomy (NCBI): domain Bacteria; kingdom Pseudomonadati; phylum Pseudomonadota; class Gammaproteobacteria; order Pseudomonadales; species Pseudomonadales bacterium. Next base: position 970,756 of record JACKOF010000001.1, on the reverse strand, counting down.
ACCATTCGGCATAGAGTCGAGCACATGTTTAACTTGCTCAATAGTTGGGGCTACCTTCAAACGCTTAGCAGTGGCAACTCGAACATCCTTCTCCGACAAATTAAAGTATTCAGCATCATGCCAGTTTATATGTGACTTATACCCGGCCTGCATTGATAGCCACTGGAATAATGCCTTTAAATGTCTGACTGTTGTATTCATGGTTGCCTTGCTCAGCTTCTTTCCTGATTGCTGTCCATTCTGTTGAGATAAGTATTTTTTAAACCCCACTGCCTGCTGGTGGTGAAATGCTTTAAAATTCTTAAAATGCGTGTAGATTTCAAAACGGTTTAAAGCCTTAGCAATAGCATCAATGGATTCCTCATCCTGCCCCTTTGCTTCCTTCATAAAAATAAAGTATTTACGTTTAATTCTTTCGTTATCGGGATTGTGTTTAATCATCATTTAACCTCATTGCTTTAAGTCACAGTTTAGGAAGGGTTTATCTAGCTCGTTTATGTGTTTTAGAGCCTTCGGTAAACCAACATCAAGTTTTCCGATAATCCCTTCTAACTTGGCCAAACTGAAAAACTTATAAATAGGGCTTTCACAGCAGGGACATAAGCCAACTATGCTTCCCTTTGATGAAGTGCGCGGCTGATAATCAACCATTCCACCATACGGCTCTTTCGGCTCTCGACAACGGACACAGTAAATTTCCCAAAGCTTGCATTTTTGCTTACCCTGATTGTTTTTTGTCTTCAAAAATTCACGCAAGTCACAACCTAAAATCAACAAGGGCTTCCTATCGTTACAGGCCTTCAAACCGTTTTTTAGCCAAGCACGAACTGTGTTTTTATGCACCCCATATAAGATAGCCACTTCCTCAACGGTATAGTTCCGATGAATTTTAGCTAAGTTAGGGTTTAATCGGCGTTTGGCCATAAAGCTATACCCCTATTCCGAGATGGGCTGCTGAACAAGGGTTTTAAAACTGCTTGACTGCTTCCAGTCTTTTCGCCCTAACTCTAGGCTTTTAACCAGCACACGAATTTCATCTTCACAAAGGCCTGCAATTCTGGCGGCATTGATTGTGTCAACTTCATTTTCGGGCCAGCCAACAGCGCGTCGGCCAATTGAAACAGGCTTAGTAAATAAGCCCTGCTGAATATCTAAATAATGAGATGAACGCGAACTACCACGTTTATTTAAGACTTGATGTAATCGAAGAATATTGCTGGACATATACGGTCTCCTTAAAGACTTCTGGGATATATGCCCACCTTTATATATGGCAGAAAACGCTAAACAATGTTAAATAGTTTTCTGCCAACCAATTTAATGAAATTGGTTTTTTGTTCCCCCTTTATTTGCCTTACCGGCCTTTGAACGCTTTGCTTTTAAATCCTTATCTTTAGCTACCCAAATGGCCAATTCCGCCTTGAGCTGGTCGTTCTCCTGTTGTAAAACCGCCACCTCCTGTTCAAGCCTATGCGCTTTTGACATAGCCCAAATATGTTCTCTCTTCAATTCGTCGAGGTCTAAAGGTGTGGCCACCGCGTAACTACTTAAAGTAGCGCTCTGTAAAATGCCATTCACTGCCATTGTGATTGGTGTTAGTGGTAAGTTTTTTACTTGAGAAAGCCCTTGTCGCCACTTTTTCTTAGTAACGGCCCAAGTAAAGAACTCCATCGCATCAACATACTCTTCACCCTGCTTATTGAAACGAACGAACTGTTTGCCTTCACTTCTTACCGCTGTTCGGACACGTTTTTTGGCTATGGCGCGGTCAATATTTGGGTAAGCACAGACAGCTATGAAGGCGATTGCTTCTTTAAGTAAAATTCTCTCGCTTTTAAATAGATATTCCATATTAGTAGCAATATAAGCTTCATAGCTAAGTTATTAGTTCGGTTAACAAAGCAAAGGAACCTGCCATTTTCAAAGAGGTAGATGATCGCCTTGCAGCTTCCGCTACCTTATCTACAGATATTTCACCAGACCTTACAGCCCCACCTATACTGATTGCCATGGTTACAAAGGCCGCTGTTAGACCAGCCCCAAGGCTCTCCTCAGCAACCGATGCAACTCTGGACTCAGCAGTTAAATCGTCAACTGTGGAGCGCAGATCTTCGTTAATTTCTTGATTCGTAATGCCTGTCCCCGTAACAGAATCATTTTTTACAGCAACATCATCGGGAGCGTAAACGTCTGCATCATATTTTTTTTGATGGGTATAAATATCTCTGGAGTTAGTCTTTAGCTGAACATCTTTTACTTCTCCTGTACGTAAATTAGTCAGCCGAACATCAACAGCTTCATGACTCACACTTCCCATGATCTCCGCGCCCCAATCATCACCATCAGAATTTTCAAGCTCAACATAGTAAAGTTCGTGATAAATACCCTTCACATTTGCCAACACTCCTGGCAGGCTCTCATCACTATATGACCTTAAATAATCAGCAATTTCATCAGGTGAAGCTCCCGCTAGCTTTGGTGTTGACCGCCTAAAAGCATCCAATACCAAAAGCTGGTCGCTTGAGAATTCTGAATACCCACTCATTAATTGCATAACCACCACACTAAATGTGCTAACTGGCACACTCATTTCAGTGGCTAATCGGCCTTGAGCTTTATTACGCAACTTTTTCAACTTTTTGAGGCCTATCCTTATTCGCCTCTTAGCGAGAGCAGGCCACGACGAATACCGTATATCATAGAGCGATTCAAGCTTATCAATAATGGGAGTTAAAGCATGTAACCATAAAGCATGATAAGCATAGGACTCTCGATCATTTTCCGGGAACTTGCGCAAGCCTATTAAAATGCTATCAATGCTCAGCTGAATAACGCTTTCCTCTTCAGTCAAGTCAGAGTCTTCACGAGGTTTACCCGACAAATATTTCTGCCATGCCCACTTAGCTCCAAAAAAAGAACCCACACCCACAGCTATACCAGCACCAGAAACAATCGCACCACCAGTAGCGACAGTGCCTCCTATCCATGCCAGTGCTGAGCTCGTAAATGCGGCCCCTGATAACGTTCCTATTGCGGTGCCTGTTGAAGCCGAACCAAATAGTCCTGCCAAGCCCATCATTACACTGGAGGTAGCTGTACCAGCACCGACCTTTGCAGCTAACTGTGTAGTCCGCCTTGCAGCTGTCCCGCTCTCTTTTCTAGTTATGGCATCTTGCAGCTCTTCAAGCGTTTCTATTAATTGATCATGGTGCTGATTAAGGTTTAGCGGTGTTAATTTACACCAAGCTCTTTTAATGTGTTTTTTTACCCATTCACCCAGAGAAAGCTTACGACACTCCTTATCCATATTAGAACTCCTTGTCGTGTTCAAGCTAGATCAGCAACATAAATTTGTTTTAATGGCAACAACGCTCTGTACTTAGGTGATAGTTTGTCGTAGTTCTCTAATATCAAATCGACTAGCTCATCACCATCAATTAACCGCAATTTTGCTTTATTGCGTTCTAGCAACCTCGCAGGCCGTGAATATGACCCTAAATTCACAAATAAACCATACTCGCCATCACCTAAAGCCCCCAATAGTTGATTCACTTCAGGCTCGCCATTCGAGGTTATTGATTTTTTACACTGTACTTTGATAATCGGTGGCTCAAAACCTAATTCATCTTTATGGGCAATGACATCAACACCCCCATCACCAGATTTTGTAGACACGCGCGCCTTATAACCCATGCACTCTAAAATATGGGCTACAAAATATTCGAATTCGTAACCATCTAATTTGGCATGTAGCTGTTTAATAATAAAGTCTTCAGTAGTTTGTTGTGCTTGGTGAGAAATGCTTTCCGTTACACTGTCATCATCAATAACGTCTGCTTCATCTTCCACGCTCTCACTACTCACAGTAGAAAGGTTAACCTTACTTAAAAATTCGTTGGGGTGGCTTTTGACTGAAAACAGCGTCAATGCTGAACCAATTTCATTCAATGCCGACTGACTAAATTCATTTCTTGAAAAATGACCCAGCCATTCAATGGCTCTATGGTTAGAGTAAGCATGCTCATCGCCTTTAACATAGCTATATTTACCCTTTACACGACCAATATTAACGACCCTGTCTTTCGATGGGTAAACAACAATATCGCCTTGTTTTATTTCACTAACAAAACGATATAGCACCCCCGCATTCTGTGGAATTGCTCCCTTTTTTATATCAGGGTAAGTATTATTCAATGCTTCTTTAAGTTTTTCGCGGGAACCGGCATATTGATTTAAATCGCCCAATTTAGCCCAACCAATAGCCACATAATTATTATCGATGGGTGAGGAACCGACCTTTTCACCCATATGTATTCCCCAAACGCTCATGGCTTTTTTCTGGCTCATTTTTTCAACTCGCTAATTGCCCTTGAAACTATCGCGACCGAATTAGGATCATATATAAATTCACTAATCGTCCCGTCCTTTATTCTCTCCACAACCTCATCAACGATAAACAGCGGCACTAAAAACCATTCTCTAGGAATAACAGGGTTGCCAAAACGATCATTAATTTGGATATCGAGCTTCGCGGAATCAAAAAATCGATGAAGGATGTTTTCGAGTTTGGTACGGCTTATATTATACAACTCATAGGTTGCTACGATTTCAACATCAGCCATTAGATAGGTAGGGTCTAGTTTGGCGTTTGCTATGCGTGTTTTAACGCTGCCACCGGTTACGCCTATCTTGTGAATTAAATTGCGATTTTCAGCGATTGTGGGATGTTCTGATTTGCTGCGTAGAACATAAATTGTTCCACTGGCTGTATCTTCATCTTCCGCATTACCATCAAATAGTGGGCCAGCAGACAATGAAACGATTCTTCTGCTAGCGTCATCTACGTAAAGCGCTTTTTGCATGGACCGAAGAAGCAGGTCGCTCTCTGTTTTGTTATCAAAGATAACTCGAAGCCTATAGTCATTTTTATCAAAACCGTGAGTGCGCTCTTTGCTAATTTCAGCGATATAGGCTTTTTGCCCATTGACGATAAACCAATCACGCTCGTTAATTTCGGCCATGATTGTTTGGCCTTTTGATTCTTGAGTATCTTGGCTTCGAGTAAACCACGAGTGAGATGATCTTGCACTTGATCGAATAATGGTTTGAATTTATCAAAGTCGGCGCAAGGTGTTCGGGTAGCGATTTCTTCGGCAGCCCTTACCTCTGCGCGGGGTTTAACATGCTTCAGGAAGGTGACATCATTTTCTTTCGGAGCTTCTACTCCCAACTCTGCCAGAAGCTCCGCATCGCTGTTATATTCCTTTGGCGGTTCAGCAATGCAATGCTCGGCTGTAAGTAAGCCTTGATAATCTAAATCGGCTACCAAATTTCTACATTCTTCCTGTGATCGAATACGATCTAGGCGAGTAGCATACAGGCGCTCAAAGATGTCTTTATCTTCGCCGTGTTGAGGTTGGTGGCCATGCTCTTCAATGAAACGTTGAATTTCCTCAAAGCCTGCAATAATGCGCTCTTCTTTTGGCGAGTGAGCAACTTTCTTGGCGGGAGTTATGTCAACTCCCAACTCTTCAAGCAGCGCCTTATTGGATTTTTTTCTTTCAAATCAGTCATTCTTTTTCTCTTCCACCCTCTTCAGCGACTTTGCGCGCAAGGAAGGCAATGCCTTCTGCCATACGCTTTTCCCACGGATCAGCGGCAGTGAGTTCGGGCAATCGACCACGCTCATTTTTGAACTTAATCGCCCGCATCGCCAGCTCTCGCGCTTCCTCTTCAGAGAGAGTCACTTTTTTGCAGATATAACGGCGGCCACCTGTTTTAGACTGTCTTCAGTCATTGATTTAGCAAGAATGGCATAGGCTTCGCTGAAAGGGTTGATATGATCGATCAAATCAATATCCAGATCAGTCACATCCATTGCAAATTTTCGTACACCATCGACAAACGCGGTGCTGCCACCGCGCTCGGTGCTATTGCCTTGGTTCACAATCTCTTTCGCTTTTTGGGTAAGGTTTAACGCGGCAATGGCATGTTGACGAATGGCTTCTTGGTCTTCGTCTTCCAGCTCAGGATATTTTTCTTTTACAATCTTGCCCATGCGTACCTGTGTTAACTCTTCAGGGATCATTTCCTCATCAAAGAGGCCGCGTTCCAGCGCGGTTTTATCCTGCACAAAAGCGGTAATGACTTCATTCAAATCTTCCTGACAAATACGTTGTGCATCTTTGCTCTTGGGTTCGGCAAGCCCTTTAATCTCAATCTGGAATTGTCCTGTGGATTCATTGAAGCCCACGTTATTGCCATTAGGGTCGTAACCTTTCTCGCCATAATCAAAACCTTCCACTGGGGCGTTTTGGCTATTTTTCGGGGTGAAGTTAAATTTAGGGGCAAGTACCTGCTCCATCAGCAAACTAGCGGCTATGGCTTTTAAGGTGTCGTTAACGGCATCGGTAACGGCTTCTTCAGAGGCATCCGGCTCGGCGATCAGGTTGGTAAAGCGCGCATGGGTTTTACCTTCCGCATCGCGGGTGGCGCGGCCAATGATCTGAATAATTTCCGTCAGGCTGGAGCGATAGCCTACAGTTAAAGCATGTTCGCACCATATCCAGTCAAAGCCTTCCTTCGCCATACCAAGTGCGATAATGATGTCTACATAATCGCGATTATTTTTGGCTTCAGGCACTTTGAGTGCGGCAGATACTTTATCGCGCTTAGTAGCGTCATCATCGACTAAATCGGCAATTTTAATGATTTTGCCGTTTGCAGCCTCTACCAAGTGGAAGCCTGTCGTTGGGTCTGTGCCACGCCATTCGCCCAACTCTTCGATAATATGCTCAACTTCCTTGATTTTATCTTTGGTGCTTTCGCGGGAATTGACATTGGGGATATGAATGATGGTTTTTTCGTTTGAATCTAATACATTCAAAATGTCATCGGCGTAAGAGCCAGAATAAAAGTAATAACCAATATCCAGCGTTTTTAAATAGTCATAGCCATTGAGTTGTTCGTAGTAGGTATAAGTGACGGTATCAAAATTCGCTTCATCCTGCGGCGATAGCACCGCTTCTGCATCGCCTCGAAAATATGAACCCGTCATAGCAACAAGATGCACTTTGTCGCGGGCAATTAACTGCCCAAGATGTGCGCCCAATTTGTTATCGGGGTTGGCACTGACATGGTGAAACTCGTCAACGGCAATCAAGCAATTGTCAAAGGTGGGTATGCCAAATTTATCGACGGCGAATCTAAATGTGGCGTGCGTACATACTAATATTTGATCGTCGCTCTCCATAAAGGCTTTTACGGAATTGACCTTGCCGCCATCTTCACCGGGCGCGTTACATAAATTCCATTTGGGGGCGACCTCCCAATCCCAATAAAAACCGTATTGGCTTAAGGGTTCATTGTTGAAGCTAGCCCCAATGGATTTTTCAGGCACGATGATAATGGCTTTTTTAACGTTTTGATTGTGGAGTTTATCTAACGTGATAAACATCAAAGCGCGGCTTTTACCGGAGGCAGGCGGTGATTTAATCAGAAGATATTGTTCGCCACGTTTCTCAAAGGCTCGCTCCTGCATGACGCGCATACCCAGCTCATTGGATTTTTTCGAGCTGCCATTACAGGCATACTTTACTGAAACAGAGGGGATGGATTTATGTTCCGTCATTTTCAGGATACCTTCTTCTTAGTGTTACTTGTCATTTTCGTATAGAGATCGAAGAGCTTTTCTAGGCGCTCCGTATCATTTTTGAAGCGGCGACCAATATAAATACGCTCCAGCACTTCATCATTGCGCTCGTGAGCATGGCGCAAATCTTCTGGCATTTGTTCGGGCTTATAGAGATCAGCAATGGTGGCTGGAAAATGTGCTTCTCGTGCTAGAAGAATATCCTCAGCACTCCGAGTTAGGTCTTCTTTGTTTTTTTCGGTGAGCTTAGGCACAGGAAATGTATTCCATCCTAACGTGTTGGAGTAAGAAAAATCTGTTCTCATTCGAACGCAAACAGTGCCGACCCATACCCAGTGTAAGCGTGAAGCTATTAATGCCATATTCCAAAGTGGGGCATCGTAAAGCGCAAAATTACGGTCGCCAATTACCGCATGATTACTCATAACACCTACAGGCAAATACGGCCTGTTTTCAGAGCTGACCCTTGGTGTAACGATTACAGATTTTTTGGCTATTCGGGGGGTTTTAAATTGATGGGGACGTTGTGCTAAGCTTCTAGCATACGCATCTTTGCTTTTTAGCCGCGACTCTCTTACTAAGTCAATTTGCCTTATTAGAGAGTCGTGTTTTTTGGCTTCTTCAAGCTCTTTATTAGTTATCCAAATACAAAACCGTGTTTCTCCATTAATAAACTCTTTAGAGCCGTAAAACTGTTTAATAAATTTCCTTTTCCCATGTTCTTCTATATTCATTTCGTATAGTTGACTTGATGACAGAGTCAAATGTCCTCCATCATCTGCCTTATTTCCGAAATCCATTGCAGATACTTCAGTTAACGGTTTCATTGCTTTCTCTACAATAATATTTGACCCTGAAACCAAATAGGCATTTATACTATCTACAACTTTTTCTGTTGTTTCTCCGTCATCAGATATAGAAAATATCCTTCTGTTTTTCTTTGGGTTATTGGAAATTCCAACTATTACAACTGTTACGCCAGCATTGTGACTTGCTAAATTTGCCCATTTTAATGAGGTATGAGCGAACGATATTTCATTTCCAGTTGAGAAAATTAACGGCCAAAGGAAAGATACTTGTTGTCCTTGGCAAAGTGAATTTGTTGTTACAAAGGCGGAAGAAGTATTTGTATGTCTTCCAAACTCTGCCGCTTTCATTAGCCAGCCAGCAACATAGTCCAAAGATTTCCAAGTTTTTGTTTTACTCTTAAAAATCTTCTCTAAATCAGCCTTTTGTTCTTTGGATTGCCATGTGCTTCCTAAATAAGGAGGGTTTCCGCAAATGTAGGTTTCACCACCTTCATTTTCAAAATCTACTTCGGCTTGATTTGTTGGTGTGCTAAAAAGATCATCTCCAATCAACTTCACCGTTTTGCCTGTAGATGGACAAACTGAAAGCCAGTCAATTTCCAACGCGTTGCCCGTAGTAATCCAGTTTTCAGTGTCTAATGGAAGAAACTCTGCAAGAGCAAGTTTTTGTCCTCTATACAATAAGTCACACTGATACTCGGCAATGATTAATGCGAGCCGCGCAATTTCAGCCGGAAAATCCCTTAACTCTATTCCGCGAAAACTCCTAAGTGAAATATCACTTGGCCTGCCTTTTTCTCCACGGTGTTCGTTGATTGCAGCCTCTATTTCACGCATTTGCTTATAAGCAATAACCAGAAAATTTCCTGAGCCGCAGGCAGGATCAAACACGCGAATATTGGACATGCGTTTGCGCAGGTTTAGCAGCTTGCGAGGATTATTTTCGACTTGCTCTAATTGCTCGCGTAGCTCATCCAAGAATAATGGGTTTAATACCTTGAGAATATTCGGCACGCTGGTGTAGTGCATCCCCAATGCGCCGCGTTCTTCATCATCGGCTACGGCCTGAATCATTGAACCGAAAATATCGGGGTTGATTTGTTTCCAGTCCAAATTACCTACATGCAGTAAATAGGAACGGGCAATCTTGGTGAAGTGCGGTACTTCGGTGCTACCGGAAAATAAGCCTCCGTTTACATAGGGGAAGCTATCTGCCCATGAACGGATTTTCTCTATTTTGCGGTCTGAGGGTTTGGTGTTCATCGAACGAAAGATTTCGCTAATCACTTCATGGGTGTTGGAGGAATCTCTCGCACTCATTTGCTCAATGGTGGCAGTAAACAGGTTCTCGCCATTAAAAATATCAGTGTCTTCCGCAAAGAAACAGAAAATCAAACGCGCCATAAAGTGGTTCATATCGTGGCGGCGTTCTGACGTACCCCATTCGGCGTTGTTTTTAAGTAGCTCTACATACAGGCGGTTTAAGCGGCTGGTTGCCCGTATATCAAAGGTGTTGTCACGAATTTGTTTAACGGTGGTGATGCCTGCCAATGGCAGGAAAAAGCCAAAGTGATTGGGGAAGTCTTTATAGTCGCAGGCGACGGTTTCGTTTGTGTTGAGGTCTTCTGCTTCAAGGGTAATGCCATCGGTTGCCAGCGTAAATTTTGCTTTAGCCTTTGCGGTTGCTGGGCTGGCTTTGAGTGTATTTAGCGTGGCAGTGACTTCACCTTCGGCGCATACAGCGATATGGATGTTGTTAGTTTGCAGGACGCCACCAATATCAGACTTATTGGATGAGCCGCTTTGCAGGCGCTTGATGGTGGTTGCCTTGTTGCCAAACGCTTCAAGAAAGGCATAGGGGAAGCTGGCCGCGTCAAATGCTTGCTCGGCTAAATTACTAATGGCTTCTTCTATTTCTACTGCGTTCAACGGTAATCCTATATGCAATATTCTTTTGGGCGTAAGAATACACTACATTAAGTTATAACTAGTTAACTAAGGTGGTTTTTGTGGGACGTCTTTGTAACACTCACATTGGCTGTCATGAAAATGTATATCTTAGTTTCTAGGTGACTATTGACTTTAGTAGTCCTGACAGGAAAGTAATATATAAAATCGATAATAAACAACAGCTTAACATACAGAATCAGGCCTCCCCGGCTCCACTGTTATATTATTATCGATAGTCGACAACAAACCTGCCAACGCCTTCGGATGATCCATGACATAGCTTTTAGGGAGCGACAATAACGTCAGCTGTACCGGGAGAGCCTAACCGCCACTCTAATAGCTAGCGTTTTTATTGCTTTACTTCCTGTCAGCAAGTTTTTTCAGGTGGCATTAACACCCATGGCATAGGCTTCGCCGCCTCTACAACAAAAGACTAAGCCAATCCTTTTCTAAAGCTAGCTGTAATCACATTACCTGCCAATGCTTGTTGTTTAAGGCTATCAAGATAATCTGCCCAGCGCTGCATCATTTCAATGCGTTCTGGAAGGTGCTTGGTGCGATTGTAGGCACGGCCTAATGGATCTTTAACCGTATGCGCTAGTTGTTGCTCAATCCATTCTAGACGTATGTGTAGCTGCTCATCGAGCATGGTTCGGGCTGAGGCTCTAAAGCCATGGGTGCAATGTTGGTTTTTTGTATCAAAACCCATTATTCGTAATGCTTTATTTAAAGCCTCTGTGCCGATGGGTCGAGAATGGTCACGCTGGTTAGGGAATACTCGGCTACCATGGCCTGTTAAGCATTGAATATCTTTCAATAGGGCTACGGCTTGGGTACATAGTGGCACAGCATGATCCCCTTCAATTTGGTTGCGTTCCTTTTTCTTTTGTTGAGGAATCGTCCATATTGCGGCATCTAAGTCTAACTCTGACCACTCCATGCCACACAGCTCTCCTGGGCGCTGAAAAAGCATGGGGGCAAGGGCTAAGGCCGTTCTAACAATATGAGTGCCCTTGTAGTCGTCTATGGCCACTAGCAACTCACCAAATTCAGCAGGCTTGGTAATAGCTGGCATGTGGCTTTTATTCAGTGGCGGTATGGAGCCTTCCATATCATTGGCAGGGTTAAACTTAATGCGCCCTGTTTGCTTGGCATACTTACAAATTTGATTAATGGCTTGCCTAGCTTTATGGGCTGTTGTTAACGCGCCTCTATCCACAATGCGATTTAAACAGCCTACTAGCTCAAAGGTTTCCAATTCTTTAATGGGTCGTCTGCCAAGGTAAGGCAAAATATCGTTATCCAGCAAGTCACGCTGACGATTGGCTGTTGTGGCGGCAAGCGATTGTGATTTTTTGATATGCCATTCGTTGGCAATTACAGCAAAGCTGTTTTCTTGGTTATCGTAAAACTGCGCTTTAAGTTGTTGCTTGGCTAATGAAGGGTCAACACCTTTTGATAATTGCTCTTTGGCCTCATCACGTTTCTTTCTGGCGTTTTTTAGCGACACATCTGCTCCAGCATCACCATAGACGCCTAAAGCTAGTAACTTCTCTTTACCGGCATGGCGATATTTAAGCCGCCAATATTTTCTACCATTAGGCTTTACAAGAAGGTGCAGGCCACCGCTATCGCCTATTTTATAGGGTTTATCGCGTATCTCAGCGTTTTTTATTTTGGCATCTGTAAGCATGGAATAGCACCCCTTTTTGGCCATATTAGCCTAATTTGGGGGTACCTAATACTGCAATAGCTAGAAGTACCCCCAAAAGTACCACCATTTTTTGTGGATATGGGGGTATCTCTTAGAACCTTTCTGGACACCAAGGAAATAAAAAAGCTCTTAAAAATAAGAGCTTATGGATGCTTTTGGATGATACTGGATATTAAAGTGGGGTGGCTGACGGGGATCGAACCCGCGACCACCGGAATCACAATCCGGGGCTCTACCAACTGAGCTACAGCCACCACTGCCGGTCATTCGGGCATGACCATACTTGCTTACATGCATACTACGATTAAAGAATAGCCCGTGATTGGCGCGCCCGGCAGGATTCGAACCTGCGACCCACGGCTTAGAAGGCCGTTGCTCTATCCAGCTGAGCTACGGGCGCACAGCACTCGCCGTCAAAACCACCGAAACACTGCCTTTTGAGGCCTTTACTAGATGATAAAGGTCACGGCACTACTCGCTCGAATGAAGTGGTCGGGGATGAGGGATTTGAACCCCCGACATCCTGCTCCCAAAGCAGGCGCGCTACCAGACTGCGCTAATCCCCGACTTGTTACATCGACCTCATTTCGAGTGGTGGGCATGATACTGGCGAGGATACGGATCGTCAATCGAAAATCCGGTAACCGGTTATTTAATTACCCCGAAAAAGCATTGCGGTAGATGATGAATACAACAATTAATCTTTTTCAACCGTTGGCTTTGTTGTACAGTCAAAGAGCCGCCCGGCAAAGTATTCAGTCCCCGGAGTTCGCCATGTATAAAATTGCTATTAACGGGTTTGGCAGGATTGGCAGATGTATACTTCGAGCCTACTGCGAACGCAAGTTAAACGACACATTGCAGATCGTTGCCATCAATGACACCGCTGATGCCTCGATACTTGCCCATCTTACCCGAAACGACTCAACCCATGGCCACTTCAACGGAACGGTTGAACTACAGGATGGTTACCTGGTTATCAACGGGCAAGCCATACAACTATTGAACACCCTCCAACCGGCGTCTCTGCCCTGGTCGGAACTGTCAGTTGACATGCTGCTCGAGTGTTCAGGGGCTTCACGCACAAGAAACGATATTAGCCCGCATCTGGAAGCCGGTGCCGACCGTGTTCTGGTGAGCCACCCGGTACCTGACGCGGATATCACCGTGGTATACGGCGTTAACCACCATCAGCTGGCAGAGCAACACCGGATTATTTCCAATGCATCATGCACAACCAACTGTATAGCACCCCTGCTGCAGGTGCTGAACGACAACATTGGTATTGCCACTGGCGCATTTACCACAGTCCACTCCTACACAAATGATCAGCATCTACTGGACCAGCCGCACGGAGACCCCTACCGCAGCCGGGCAGCCGCACTGTCAATGATACCCACAAAAACCGGTGCTGCAGCTGCGCTGGAACAGGTACTGCCAGAGCTGGCAGGCAGGGTCACCGGTATAGCTGTGCGTGTGCCAACACCCAATGTTTCGCTGACAGACTTTCACTTTGTGCCTGAACAAAAGACGTCAAAAGAAGCCATAAACCATTACCTCAAGCTGGCTTCAGAGCAACACCTGAAAGGTATTCTGAACTATTCTGAAGAGCCTTTGGTTTCCGCTGACTACAATCATGACCCCGCTTCGTGTACCGTTGATGGTGTGCAAACCAGTTACCAGAACATCAACACCGGCATACCGGATAAACAGCACTGCGGGCAGGCCCGGGTGATGGCCTGGTACGATAATGAATGGGGGTTTGCCAATCGCATGCTTGATATAGCGATGCACCTCGCCCAAACAACCCGTTAAATAAACACCCGATTTTGCTTATTTGAAAGAGGACAGTTCAATGCTACAAGACCGGCTGGTAGCCCACCGGGGTTTTCAAAAATGCTACCCGGAAAATACGCTTCTGGCGCATCGGAAGGCAATTGAAGCTGGCGCTCACTTTATAGAAACAGACATTCTGTTCAGCGCAGACTGCCAACCCGTGCTGTATCATGACCTAACCTTACAGCGTGTCAGTGGCGCAGAGGGCTTTCTCCATAGCCTGACACTGTCCGAGTTAATCGCTCTGCCAGCCTATGAACCCAAAAGGTTGGGGCAGCAATTCATCGATAATTCCATCACGCCCCTGAAGACGCTGGTGGCGCTATTGGCGGACCATCCCCACGTCAGCGCATTCATCGAACTAAAACAGGCAGGCGTTGCAATGCTGGGTATGGAAAAGGCTTATGAAGTGGTAATGTCCTGCCTTGAGCCCGTTATCGACCAATGTGTCCTGATCAGTTTTGATGACGCATTTGTACAATACGCCAGCCATCAGCAATACCCTCGCCTTGGCCTGGTACTCAAGGAATGGTCACAGCTCGACAGTGGTTATATTAGCGAGATAAAACCACCATTCATTTTTATCGACACAGATAAAATACCGCAAGGTGCCTCACTGGATGATATTGAAAGCACAACTGTCATTTACGAAATTGAAGACCCTGTACATGCCATTCAATGGTTTGAGCGCGGCGCTGACATGATAGAGACTTTCGATATCGGCGGCATGATCGACAATCTGGCTCATCGGGCCTTATAGCATTCATTACGAGGGATAAAACCGTCTCTCAGCTTCTGAACAAGCCGTCGTCGTCGATCCTCTCTGCAATTGCCGTACGCCAGTGGCGATAACGCTCTTCCAGCCCCCGATCTGAGCGGGGCTCAAATTTTTGCCCTCGCTGCTGATGCCAGCCTTCAGGTTGACCCGCCAGCAGATAGGCAGCGCCTCGGGAAGTCAGCTCGACCTCTTTTGGCCTGAATACCGGGAGCCCTGATAATGAAGACAGTTTCTGGCAAAAATAACTTGAGCTGCCAACCCCGCCACCGAGTACAATATGTGTGAGCTCAGTGTCACCCGAATGCAATAGATCCAGATTGATTTTCAGTAAAAACACAATACTCTCAAGCACCGCAACCATTCGCGAGGCCGCTGATACACCGCCAATAAACTCGGAGCGAAACTGGGAACGCCAAAACGGTGCGCCGAGACCGCCCACCCCGTTCAAAAACAACGGTGGCGACATCTCACTCTGACACCAGTTGTCCAGCTCACCCAGACCATTCAGTTGCAGCTGTTTGGCCGCCCAATCCAGAGCGCTGCCTGCCCCATTGACAGTACCTTCCGCCACAAAACTGCGGGTATTACCGTCATCAAGCACCAGGGTTTTCAGTAAATTCGAGGGAGGAAACTTGTCTTCAGGCCAGGGGGTTGCGATAAAAGCGCCTGTTCCGGCATTGATATAGACCGTACCTTCTTGCATACCACCCCGTCCATAGAATGCAGCGCACTGATCGCCATTCAGCAATTGAATCGGTACTTTAATCTCACCAATATCCAGCTCGCCGTAATCGGACAACGACGGTTTCAGCGGCGGTAAAACCTGGGCAGGAATGCCAAAATGCTCCAGCAGTTTACTGTCCCAGTCTCCAAGGCGAATATTCCACAACAACGTGCGAGAAGCGTTGGCCGGATCTACCGCAAGCTGCTGGCCACCATTGAGATGATAAAGCAGAAAACAGGCCATTGGCCCACACACCAATCTCTCTTCCAACAGTGCTTGTTGAACCTCGGGCACATTATCAAGGCACCAGCGGATTTTACTGGCGCCATAATGTGGACTGGGACGCAAACCAGTAGTAATGGTCAGCTCTTCGGCTTCCAGAGCAGCAAGCTCTTGAGAGTCCTCGGCCCGCACATCCTGCCAACTCAACACCGGTGTAAGCGCCTCGCCACTGGTTTTATCCCAGCAAACCAGACTTGATCGTTGTGTAACCAGTGCAGCAGAAACAATCTTGCTGACATCGTTACCCAACTGGCGGGCAATACCGTCACAAACTGTCCGCAGAGAAGTCACCATTTCCGCAGGGTCTTGTTCGACAAAGCCATCAGCAGGGCATTGAGTGGCCACATCACAACGGGCATCTGCTACCGCCTCACCGGCAGCGTTAAAAACCAGCGCACGGGTATTGTGGCCACCCTGATCAACAATTAAATAATAATTAGACATCCTCACAGGCTAGCACATTCGATGAAATTTGCGATAGCCCTTTTGTCAAGACTCCGACTACCCTACCGACTCAGCCCTATTCCGGCTATTCCCTGCGCCAGCTGGTGCCCTCGCGGGAGTCTTCAAGAATAACCCCTTGTGCAGCCAAATCATCACGAATTTGATCTGCGCGGGAAAAATCCCTGCCTTTTTTGGCGGCAATCCGCTCAACAATCAGTGCTTCAATTCGCTCCGCACTAAGACCCGACTCTCCCCGTGCCTGTAAAAATGCTTCCGGGTTGTCACCGAGAATACCGAAGATACCAGCCATACCCTTCAGCTGGGCAGCTAGCAAGCTGGCTGCCGTTATATCGATTTTCGCCACGGTATTCAGCTCACGCACAAGGTTGTACATGACAGCCAGCGCTTCCGGTGTGTTGAAATCATCATTCATGGCCGCTACGAAACGCTGGTAATAATCGGACTTGAGCAGGCTATCCAGACCGGCTGCAGGCACATCCACAAAAGGCCGCAATGCGGAATAGAAGCGATCCAGCCCCCCTCGAGCCTCTACCAGACTGCTCTCCGAATAATTGATCGGGCTGCGATAATGACTCGAAAGCAGGAAGTAACGCACCACTTCCGGATGGTACTTCTTAAGCACCTCGCGAATAGTGAAAAAGTTACCCAGCGATTTGGACATTTTTTCGTTATCCACACGCACCGCACCTGCGTGCATCCAGGTATTAACATATTTCTTACCGGTAGCGGCCTCGCTTTGGGCAATTTCGTTCTCATGGTGAGGAAACGGTAAATCCGGCCCGCCACCGTGAATATCAAAGGTGTCACCCAGACAGCAGGTGGACATGGCTGAACATTCAATATGCCAACCTGGCCGCCCTTTACCCCAGGGAGACTGCCAGCTGACTTCATCATCTCCGACACCTTTCCAGAGAGCAAAATCACGCGGGTCTTCCTTGTGTTCATCAATTTCAACCCGCGCACCGGCTAGCAGGTCGTCAGGGTTGCGGTTACTGAGCCTGCCGTATTCGGCAAATCGGCTAACGCGGTAGTAAACATCACCATTTTCAGCAGGGTAAGCGTAATGGTTATCGACCAGAATCCGGATCATGTCGAGAATAGCGTCCATGTGCGCTGTCGCCCGCGGCTCCTGGTCCGGTGGCAAAATACCCAACTCGGCCTCATCTTCATGCATCGCGGCAATCATGCGCTCAGTCAGCTCCGTGTAAGGCTCTGCATTTTCACGCGCCCGGTTGAGAATCTTGTCGTCAATGTCGGTAATATTGCGAATGTAGTTGACATCCCAGCCCTGTGAACGCAGAAATCGGGTTATCACATCAAACGCCACCAGCACGCGGGCATGCCCGATGTGACAATAATCATATACCGTAATCCCGCACACATAGATGCCAATCCTGCCCGGTTTGATGGGTGAAAACGGTTCTTTGCTACGTGTTAGCGTGTTGTAGATTTGCAGTGTCGTCATCATTCGTGGCTGCTTTCTGTTTGTTTAAAATCAGTTAATTTGCAGTCAGTGGCTGTTAACCGTCATTCTGCTTTCCAACTGTCTCTCAGGCCAATCGTACGATTGAATATCGGCTTTCCCGAAGCATCCCTATTATCGAGACAAAAGTAGCCTTCCCGCTCGAACTGAAATGTTTCGCCCACCGTCGCCGACAGCAATGCTGGCTCGGCAATACAGCCGGTGAGCACCTGGAGTGATTGCGGGTTAATCGCATCAAGAAAGTTTTTATCCCCTGCATCCGGAGCAGGGTCAGTGAACAATCGGTCATACAGTCGCACGTCGCATGCCACCCCAGATACGGCTGATACCCAGTGCACAACACCTTTGGGCTTGATGTCATCCGCCGGATCCTTACCCAGGGTGTCCGCTATCAGGCTGGCGTTGATCTGCACGATTTCCCCCTGCTCGTTTTTCAAATAATCGTCGGCTTCAATCACGTAACCATTGCGCAATCTGATGCGCTTGCCGGGGCTGAGTTTTTTGCGAAACTGTTTGCTGTATTCTTCTTTGAAATCATCGGCATCAATAAAAATTTCCCGACTGAACACCAGCTCGCGACTCCCCATATCACGATCCGGATGCAGCGGTGCCGCAATTGTTTCGTGTGTATTTTCCGGTACATTACCAATAATCACCTTGACCGGATTGAGCACAACCATGGCACGCGGCGCATGCTGGTTCAGCTCGTCACGAATAAAGTGCTCAAGTTGGGCCATATCCACCACACCGTCAGTCTTGGCTACCGCCAGGCTATCGCAGAAGTGGCGGATCGCCGCAGCGGGAACACCTCTGCGCCGCAAACCGGATATGGTCGGCAGGCGCGGATCGTTCCAGCCTTCAACGTAGCCCTCGTCTACCAGCTGCTTGAGTTTGCGCTTGCTGGTAACCCAGTAATTGATATTCAAACGGCCAAACTCATACTGTCGTGGCCGGTGCGGCACAGGCAGGTTTTCAATAAACCAGTCATAAAGGGGCCGGTGATCCGCAAATTCCAGTGTGCAAATGGAGTGTGTTACACCCTCAATCGCGTCTTCCTGACCATGTGCGAAATCATAGGAAGGGTAAATATTCCACTGATTTCCGGTTCGATGATGGGATTTCTTGCGCACCCGATACAAAACGGGATCACGCATATTGATGTTTGCCGAGGACATATCGACTTTTGCCCGCAAGGTCATCAGGCCTTCATCAACTTCACCACAGCGCATCTTTTCAAGCAGGCCGAGGCTCTCTTCCACAGGCCTATCACGCCAGGGGCTGTTTCGGCCCGGCTCTTTCAGGGTGCCGCGGTATTCACGCATCTGCTCTGCACTTAATTCGCAAACATAAGCCTTCCCTTCGCGAATCAAATACTGCGCCCAGTCATACAATTGAGCAAAATAATCAGAGGCATAGCGAACTTCCCCCGCCCATTGAAAGCCGAGCCATTTTACGTCGTCAATGATCGCCCGAACATACTCATCCTCTTCTTTTTCAGGATTGGTATCATCAAATCGCAAGTTGCATTCACCACCGTACTGCTCTGCCAGGCCAAAATTCAGGCAGATAGATTTGGCATGCCCGATATGCAGATAACCATTGGGTTCCGGAGGAAAGCGCGTGACAACCTTGCTGACATTTCCGTCAGACAAATCCTGCTTGATAACCTGCTGAATAAAATTCAGAGGTGTTGTTTCATCGGTCATAGAATTCTTCTGCCGTTGCTGGCGCTTATGGCGCTTATTTTGTTGCGAAGTAAAAGGATGGGGATTATAGCCTTCAGCTGCAGCGGTATAAATAGCGTTTTATGAAAACACACCCAATCGCTTAAAACCCTGACTGACAGTTCAAATTAGTCACCGAAACCCGTACCATTACGCTTTC
The DNA here is from genome assembly GCA_024234435.1 of Pseudomonadales bacterium. Taxonomy (NCBI): domain Bacteria; kingdom Pseudomonadati; phylum Pseudomonadota; class Gammaproteobacteria; order Pseudomonadales; species Pseudomonadales bacterium. Next base: position 951,180 of record JACKOF010000001.1, on the reverse strand, counting down.
TTTGACTCCAACCTAAACTGACGGACAGCGTTATTCATGATTACATTAAAAACAAACTTTGGTGACATTAATGTCGAACTCGATTTTGAAAAGGCCCCTGTTTCAGCGGCTAACTTCCTCCAATACTGCCGTGACGGTTTTTACAACAACACGATTTTCCATCGCGTGATTGATGGGTTTATGGTTCAGGGTGGCGGTTTTACTGCCAACATGGAGCAGAAAAACACCAAAGAGCCTATCATTAACGAAGCCGACAACGGTCTGAGCAACGACACCGGCACTCTTGCCATGGCACGCACTAACGATCCGCATTCCGCCAGTTCACAGTTTTTCATTAACGTTTCCAACAACGGCTTTCTGAACCACAGTGGTAAAACCCCACAGGGCTGGGGCTACGCCGTGTTCGGCAAAGTGGCGGAAGGAATGGACGTGGTTGAAAAAATAAAACAGGTTCAAACAGGCAACAGCGGTTTTCATCAGGATGTTCCCGTTGAACCGGTTGAAATTCTCGATGTAACTATCAGCGAAAGCTATGCCGGGAAATAAGTGCTTGTGTACAAACCGGTTAGCGGTGCTTGCATAAGCTCATGAGAGCGCTGCTTATTTCGGACTTGCATCTATCCCCTGAGCGCCCGGATATCACCCGGGCGTTCTTTCAATTTCTGCAAACACAAGCCAGCACAGCCGCTGCGCTTTACATTCTCGGTGATCTTTTTGAGGCATGGATAGGCGATGACGATCCATCCCCGCTTTCCAGAGACGTTATCGAAAAACTGAAAATACTCAGCGACACCGGCACCCGCCTGTATTTTCAGCACGGCAACCGGGATTTCATGGTTGGCAAACAGTTTGCGCGCGAAACGGGGGCCACTTTACTGCCGGAACATGCTGTCGTCACCCTTAATGAAAAGCGAGTGCTGCTGCTTCACGGCGACACCCTGTGTCTGGACGATGTAGACTATCAGAAGTTCCGTCGCAAGGCCCGCAACCCTCTGTTCAAGTGGTTTGTCCGACGCCTGCCGCTGAAAAAAAGACAACAAATGGCCGCCGACTGGCGCGCCAAAAGCATGGCAGCCAACACCAACAAGGCAGATAACATCATGGACGTAACACCCGCCGAAGTGGAACGCATGTTCGCGCAATATCATGTGAATACCATGATCCACGGGCATACCCACCGCCCTGCCCGACACCAGCATAGCAATGGCGAACGCATTGCGCTGGGTGACTGGCATAAAACAGGCTGGCTGGTCGATACAGCCAACAGCGATCTGCAGTTACTTGAATTTGATCTCTGACGCATAACGACTCCCTGTTATGTACTCAAAATTAATTATTCATCCTTTTCATCTACTCGCAAAATCATCTAGTATTGATTGCCACAGCATTCTGGCTATCGGGCCATCGCCCATTTATAAATAACAACTACCGGGCTTTTCGATTGCATTGCCCTCCCCGTTAACCACTCAAGAGGTCATCCGCATGGATAAACTCCCCAACCTTCATCAGCCAACAGCCGACATCTGCACGGCTGGGCAACCGACTACCGATCAGATTTCCCAGATCGCTGATGCCGGATTTAGCGCCGTTATCAACCTGGCCATGCATAATTCCGAAAATGCGATTGCTGATGAGGGAAGTATCGTTTGCTCCAGGGGGATGTCCTATTTTCATATCCCGGTTCCTTTTAATGCACCTACTGCAAAACAGGTAAAGCAGTTTTTTGGCGTCATGGACGGCCTTAAAGGGGAAAAGGTATTCATTCACTGTGTCGTCAACGCCAGAGCCTCAGCCTTCACTTACAAGTATCTGACATTAAAAAACCACATGGACAGCAAACAGGCCACCTCACCTTTACTCGAGCAATGGCAATCGACTATGAGCGACGCCTGGAAAGAACTTATGTGCCTCAGCCTCGACGAAATTGAACATGCCAATGACTAACAACCCGTCATCTCGCTCCAGAACCGGAAACCGGCAACTTTCATGGCGTCCAAGCTGACTGAATATTTCAGGCTAATGCTTTTCAGTGCCTGCTTGCTTGCCGGGCTGCAGGTGCCAGCATTCGTCGATCAGTACCATAAGAGCCTGATTGCCCACCTCAGCGAGTCTGAATTAAGTCTTAACGCGTTTCAAAATGATGCCGACAAATACTTCAGCGGCAGCCTGGAAGAACTGATCACACATTACCTGAATAGCCCGGACCCGGTATTCAATGCCGGCGGCCACAATATCCAGCAGCTCTATCAACGCCGCGCGACATTGGTACAAGCACTGGCGCGCTTTAATCAGACGGCTTACAGCCCCTATTATTATGCTCTGATCGAACCGCTTGCCGACATACAGCAAGAAGTCTGGACACACTTTACCCACACCGTCGTGTTAAACCAGGTATCCATCATTCTCGGCATGGCCTGCGGTATCGTGCCATTGCTGTTTTTGACTATCTGCGCCCAGCTGTTCAAAGCCATTCGCCGATTAATCGGCGCTGCAAAACTGCTATCGCGTCAACGTCATTCACACAGCACCAGATCGTAAGCTGATCGCCCAGCCAAACTCATACTGCGACAGACAAGGACCCTACTATGCCCGTCATTAACCTTTACCCCATATTAGCCGCAGCCGTAGCCAGCTTTGTCTTTGGCGCTCTCTGGTATTCACCCCTACTGTTTAGGAAACGCTGGTGCCGTGAAGTGGAAATCAACCCCATTCAGGCTTCTGCCACCTCATTCAGAGTTTACACTTTGACATTTTCCATCACCCTGTTTACCGCTTTTGCCTTCGCCCATGTGATGGGGCCAAATCCGGCTCCAGGTCTGTCCATACCACTGGCATTGCTGATTAGCGTAGCTTTCGTATCCGCCTCAATGGGTATCAACTATCAGTTTGCCAACAGAAGTCTGGCACTCTGGTTGATTGACTGCGGCTTTCATGTTGGCCGCTTTCTGATTATGGCACTGGTAATCAGCTATTGGCCGGTTTAAGGGCCGGTAGCCCAATCTCTTTGGTATGGTTTTGCCCTTGGAGCGAGCCCGCTCGCAGTCTCTTTAATTCAACACCACAGGTGCTGACCAATGATAAGAGGCACTACTGCAACGCAAAACACCTGCATCGCTGTTCCCTTCCCGACCCAACGACATAATTTGCTACTTTTCTGATGCGGCCCTGACCTGCAGTTTTTGACTGACTCGTGACCGATGGTTATGTATTCAGACCCTGAAAGACTGTCATAAAAAGCATTTCGGTGGTGATAACACAGGCCAAAATAGCGGAGGCATAACCTGCAGATTTAGACCAGCTAAACTCGAACTGATATTTCAACATAAAGAGAGGAACACCAAAGAAAAAAACCGACCCTATATAAGTAAACCACTCCGGGAGGTCGAAAATAGCTACCGCAAGCCCTATCAGAAACATAATCATGTAGGGAACAATGACAAATACAAACGAAATAAAACCGTCTATGTGGCTTTCTTCCGTTTTTCGTTCCAGAAGTTTAATAAGCATAAATACAACAAAAGCCGACAATCCTGCGCTTAACATTTTTCTTCCTTTTTATAATTGATTCCTGAGAGCATGTTTATAACACCTTTGGCGTTATCAAAAAATAAAAACGAAAGAGATGTTCCGCTGTTATCTTCGACACTCTTTCATTCTGATTGTCTTGCTCGCTTCTACCACAAACAGAATCAATCACAATGCTAAAATTCAACTAACTGACCAAAACGAAACAGCCTCGCCTCACCCTCCTGCATTTTCTGCCAGGCCTCGTCATCTGTTAGTGGTTGGGTGGCAATGACAGTAACAATGTCATTAGGCGTGGTCTCCTGGTAAAAATCCACACGCATCTCTTCGTCAATCAGTCTGGCTTCGCCAAAGGGCGCGCAGCGTGTAATCCAGTGAAGGTTGTTTGAGCAATAGGCAAAAACGTACTCGCCGTCGGTTAACAGAATATTGAACACGCCCATTCCACGCAGGCGGTGGCAGCTATCGACCAGCGTGTCAAAAATATTCCTGAAATTATCCGGCGCCTGCGGGTATTGCTCGTGGAGCTGTTTCAGCAACCAGCAGAACGCGCGTTCACTGTCGGTATCACCCACGGGTTGGAAGAATCGGAATTCCAGACCCTCACTACCTTCCAGCTGGCCGTTATGCGCAAAAGTCCATTCCCTGCCCCACAGCTCCCTGGTAAAAGGGTGGGTGTTTTCCAGCGCCACACTGCCGACGTTGGCTTGACGGATATGACTGATAACAGCACAACTTTTAATGGGGTAATTCTGAATAAATTTCGCGATCGTTGATTCACTGGCAGGTAATGTATCCTTAAAACTTCTACAGCCTTTACCATCGTAGAAAGTAATCCCCCAGCCATCCACATGAGGCCCCGTTTTTCCGGCGCGGCGCGTGAGCCCGGTAAAACTGAAGCAAATATCAGTTGGCACATTGGCGCTCATACCAAGTAATTCACACATGAGGAAATCCTGTTTTCATCCTTATATTAATAGCTAACGTTTATCCAGAGGGCACCATAGCTCTTTCCTCAGGCAAGATGCTATTGCACAAGCGGCCCGGAATGGAACCGGAATTCGGTATCGGGTGATTCTATCAACGCTCGCTCCTGCTCTCTAAAAATCTGAATGCGTGCGTCGACATCTTCTTTCGAGTTATTTTTCTGTGCAGCTTTGCGGGCCAACCCCAGGTAATCCTGATAATGTCGGCTCTCTGATTTTAGTAACGACAGGTAAAATTTCTGCAATTCATCATCAAGATATGGCGCCAATTTGGCAAAGCGTTCGCAAGAACGGGCTTCAATAAACGCACCGACAATCAGGGTATCAATTAACTTCGCCGGTTCATGGGTTCTCACCAGTGTCCGCATTCCTGCAGCGTATCGGGAAGCACTGAGCGCACGGTACGCGACCTTGCGTTTCTTCATGATCGCAATAACCTGCTCAAAATGACGTAACTCTTCTCTCGCCAACTTCGACATTTTATTCAGCAGCTCCAGATTATCGATATAGCGATAAATCAGATTCAATGCGGTACTTGCGGCTTTCTTTTCGCAGTTAGCATGATCGATCAGCAGCTCTTCCGGGTACTGCAAAGCCTGATCGATCCATTCCCGAGGTGTCTCGCAACCCAAAAACTGTAAAATCTTATCCATAATAAAATATAAATAACAATAGGTTATATAAAAAACTTAAATTGACTTATTAGGTTTTGGCGAGTTTGCTTCTAGCTTCCGCTGCAGCAGCATCAACTTTGCGGGTTAATGGTCTTGCGGCAATCTTATCTCTCCATTGCGTCAAGCCGGGCATGCTGCTGTAGATATCCTGCTCAAATATATGTTGAGCAACAACCTGGGCAAGATCCAGGGTGTAATAGCCATAAATATCAGCCGCACTAAATTCACGCCCCAGTAAATAGGGCTCAAAACAGGTCATACGTTCGACTGCCGCCAACCCTTGCTCAAGCAGTGCCCTGCTTGCAGGCACGCGGCTTTCATCGAGTTCATGCCAACCAAAAACTGCACCAATATGTGGCCGAATAGCGAGATCGATATACAGCTCAAACACCTTCATCAGCTCTCTGACTTTACTGCGAGCGTAGTGATCTTCAGGCAGTAACGGGATTTCGTGGTTAATTTCTTCCAGAAACTCCAAAATAGCGGATGTTTCAGAAAGAAAACCTTCTCGGGCTTCAAGAACAGGGATTTTGCCCATAGGGCTTATTGCCAGAAAACTCTCTTCTTGCGAAGGTGCTGCATGTACCTCTTCAAAGTCGAATCCTTTCTCCAGTAAAGCGAGTTTAACGATATTGTAATAGTTACTAATCACCAAACCATGGAGTTTTAACATACTGTCTGCCTTAAAATAATTGTTATTGGTTAAATTACGTTGTTGTTATAGATCGGCCAGTTTACCAAATAATCCACGGGATAAATGTTCAATATTTCCGAAACACCCATGCGAAATAAGGGTATTTGTAGTAAAATGCCGCGCTTCCTGAAGTAGTCAACAATTTTCTGATTTGCAGATTTTGCTGACCCCTTTTATTCGACCGATAGTATGAGGATTCAATTGTGCTCGAAGCCTACCGTAAACACGTAGCAGAACGCGCTGCAGAGGGCGTTGTACCCAAACCTCTGGACCCGGAGCAAACCGCAGCTCTGGTGGAACTTCTCAAAAATCCACCGGCTGGTGAAGAGGAATTTCTGGTTGACCTGATCAGCAACAGAGTTCCACCCGGTGTTGATGAGGCTGCGTATGTCAAAGCCGGTTTTCTGAGTGCCATTGTTAAAAACGAAGCCTCCTCGCCACTGATCAGCCGCAGCCAGGCAGTCACTCTGCTGGGCAACATGCACGGCGGATACAACGTAGCAACACTGGTTGAACTGCTGGATGACGCAGAGCTTGCTGCCCAGGCCGCAGAAGAACTGAAAGGCACGTTGCTGGTATTTGATGCCTTCCACGATGTGGCAGAAAAAGCTGATGCCGGTAACGAGCACGCCAAAGCTGTATTGCAATCCTGGGCCGACGGTGAATGGTTTACTGAAAACGATGCCGTACCCGAAAGCATCAAGGCTGTAGTATTCAAGGTGACTGGTGAAACCAACACTGATGACCTTTCCCCGGCACAGGATGCCTGGTCGCGACCGGATATTCCGCTGCATGCCAAAGCCATGTACAAAATGACCCGCGACGGCCTGACGCCTGAAGAGCATGGTGTTGTCGGACCAATGAAACAAATTGAAGAGCTTCAAGCAACCGGGATGCCAGTTGCTTTTGTTGGCGATGTTGTCGGCACAGGTTCTTCACGAAAGTCTGCCACTAACTCCGTTCTTTGGTTCTTTGGTGAGGACATGCCTGGTGTTCCAAACAAACGCTCCGGCGGTATCTGTATCGGTAGCAAGGTAGCACCTATTTTCTTCAACACCATGGAAGATGCTGGTGCGCTGGTATTCGAAGCACCGGTAGACAATATCAATTATGGTGACGTAATTGAAATTCGTCCTTATGATGGCAAAATCCTGAACGAAGCTGGCGAAGTCATCTCTGAATTCGAATTCAAATCCGACGTTATTCTCGATGAAGTGCAGGCTGATGGCCGTATTAATTTGATTATTGGTCGCGGCCTGACCCAGCGCGCCCGTGAGCACCTGGGCCTGCCTGCTTCGGACTTGTTCCGCAAGCCTCACCAACCAGAAGATACTGGTAAAGGTTACACCCTGGCCCAGAAAATGGTGGGTAAAGCCTGCGGTGTTGAAGGTATTCGCCCCGGCACCTACTGTGAGCCTAAAATGACTACAGTTGGCTCTCAGGACACTACAGGGCCAATGACCCGTGATGAGCTTAAAGACTTGGCTTGTCTGGGCTTCTCTGCTGATCTTGTCATGCAATCGTTCTGTCATACTGCGGCTTACCCGAAACCCGTGGATATTGGCACTCAACACACCTTGCCTGACTTTATCAGGAATCGTGGCGGCGTTTCTCTGCGTCCTGGCGATGGCATTATTCACAGCTGGTTGAACCGCATGTTATTGCCGGACACTGTGGGTACCGGCGGTGACTCACACACTCGCTTCCCAATGGGTATTTCATTCCCTGGTGGTTCCGGTCTGGTTGCTTTTGCCGCCGCTACAGGTGTAATGCCGCTGGACATGCCTGAATCTGTGCTGGTTCGCTTCAAAGGTGAAATGCAGCCCGGTATCACCTTGCGCGATCTTGTGCATGCAATACCGTACTACGGTATCAAGGAAGGCCTGCTAACTGTTGAGAAGAAAGGCAAAAAGAATTTCTTCTCTGGCCGCATCCTTGAAATTGAAGGTCTGGATAGCCTCACTGTTGAACAAGCCTTTGAACTATCTGACGCTTCAGCAGAACGCTCTGCAGCGGGTTGCACCATTAAATTGAGCGAAGACTCCGTATCGGAGTACCTGCGCTCTAACGTCACGCTGCTGCGCTGGATGATTGCCGAAGGTTACGGCGATGTGCGTACCCTTGAACGTCGCGTTCGCAAAATGGAAGAATGGCTGGCCAACCCCAGCCTGATGTCTGCCGATGCCGATGCCGAGTACGCAGCAGTTATCGAGATCGATCTGGCTGAAGTGACGGAGCCTGTGGTTTGCTGCCCGAATGATCCGGATGATGCCAAACTGCTATCTGAAGTGGCTGGCGACAAGGTTGATGAAGTTTTTATTGGCTCCTGCATGACCAATATCGGCCACTTCCGCGCTGCCGGAAAACTGTTGGATAATGCTGATTCCATTAATACCCGCTTCTGGATCTGCCCTCCCACCCGGATGGATGCACATACGCTAATGGAAGAAGGTTATTACAACATTTATGGCAAAGTGGGTGCACGCACCGAAATGCCGGGTTGTTCTCTGTGCATGGGCAACCAGGCACGCGTAAAAGCAGGGACTACGGTACTGTCGACCTCCACCCGTAACTTCCCAAACCGCCTCGGTGACGGAGCCAATGTTTACCTGACATCAGCAGAGCTCGCCTCGGTTGGCGGTATTCTTGGCCGTCTTCCAACGCCAGCGGAGTATATGGAGTACGCGAAAAATCTCGATTCAATGTCTGCGGAAATCTACCGCTACATGAACTTCGACCAGATTGCGTCATTCCAGAAATCTGCGGAAGAAGGCAAACGAATTGCTGCAGAACAAATTGTTGAAGTGGCCTAACGGCTAACCAGCCGTTGTGCGAAAAGCCCCACACCAGTGGGGCTTTTTTCTTGCACACAAAACAGTTTTTACAGTGCATAATCACTCAAAGAGCAATCGATACCGAGACTATTACTCATCATGTCCAGACTCATCATCATACTGGCCGTAGGCATACTGGGTTATTTATTCTGGCTGGAATATAAAAAGCGGAACCCCCAACAGAAACAGGAGTTTTTGTTGAATTCCGGTTTCTGGGCACTGTTTTGCATTGTGCTATTGCTCGTTGCAACAGGACGCGTTCATTGGATTGCAGCCGCAGTAACAGCCGCTCTCCCCTTACTCAAAGGTGTGCTGGGGCTGGCACTGAGAAACCTGCCTATCTTGCTGCCCTGGTTGCGAAAAAAACACCAGCAGACAAGAGATACACAACCTCCACCCAGCAGTGGCAATATGACAGAGGAAGAGGCTTGGCAACTGCTCGGATTGGCGCCCGGAGCCAGCCGGGAAGAGATTATCCATGCACACAAAAAATTGATGCAAAAACTTCATCCCGACAGGGGCGGTAACGACTATCTGGCATCCAAACTGAATACTGCCAGAGATTTTCTACTCCACCAGTAGTTAACCTTCAATAGAGGTTATCCAGAAAAACCAAGCCCTGAGATGGGCTAACTCTACACCCCGGACAATTCCAGAAGCTTGTCTTTCAAGGCGTGAATACCCGGCTTTCGCGCTATGATTTCTGTGGCGTTTAACCCACTCAACTCATGCGGAAACACCAGCCACTGGTCAGTCTCGTGCAGGTAATAATCGGGCACCCGTTCGGACTGATTATTGGCAGGCTTGAAATAAGGCGTCGCAACACGGATTTCGTGTGTATCGACCCCAAGCGCTACCTCGAAGTCGTGAATAATTTGATGAATACTCAGCCCGGTATCATAGACATCATCAACAATCAGCAAACTATCACCAGGACGGATATTTTCTGTCACGTAGCCCAATCCGTGCACACGGACATGCCCTGCCCGCTGATCAATACCGGTATACAGAGAAGTGCGAATGGCAATATGGTTTGTACTGACACCACAATATTCCAGCAATTCCTGCACAGCAATGCCCACTGGCGTTCCTCCACGCCAGACGCCCACAATAAAATCAGGCCGAAAACCACTCTCCAGAACCTGTAGCCCTAGCGAGAAAGAGTCATCCAGTAATTGCTGGGCATCGATAAACTGCTTGTCTGGCACTTTCTGTCCTCGCTGTTAACTATATAGCCTTAATATCATGGGTGGAAATATTACCACTCCCTGTTGATCGAGTCTGGCAACCCCGGCAGAAAGTAACAAACCACTATTGAATATACGAAAAAACATATATATGATTTTTCATATATGAATATCACGCCTCTTCAATTCTACAAATGCCTGGCTGACGAGACCAGACTGCAGTCTATCTTGTTAATCCAGCAGGAAGGCGAGCTGTGCGTCTGTGAATTAACAACCGCTCTTGACGAAAGCCAGCCAAAAATATCTCGCCACCTGGCACAGCTCAGAGAATGCGAGCTGTTAAAAGACCGGCGTGAAGGACAATGGGTTTTTTATCAAATAAACCCCGAACTACCCCCGTGGGCAAAAGACGTACTTGTGCAAACCTGTGCCCAAAATAAAGATTACCTGAAATCTGCTGATCAGCGATTAAAGCAAATGGGCAATCGTCCTCAGCGCAAAGAACAATGTTGTTAACCTATGAAAATACTATTTATTTGTACGCATAACCGCTGCCGAAGCATCCTCGCTGAAGCGGTATTTAATCACGTCTGTAAAGGCACTATTGTCGCAAGGTCAGCCGGCAGTCAACCGGTAGGAGAGGTACATCCCCTCTCCCTTAAAACACTGCGTGACAAGGGTATTCCCACTGGCAACTTGTCGAGCCAGTCCTGGGATCAACACGAAAACTGGAAACCCGACGTGGTCATTACTGTCTGCGATTCAGCAGCCGGCGAACAGTGTCCTATCTGGTTTGGCGATAGCATCAAGGTTCACTGGGGTTTGAAAGATCCTTCAGCCATGTCCGGCTCAGACGAAGACATCATCAACGGATTTTATCGACTGATCGACCTGTTAGCTGCTCGTGCAACAACCTTATGTGAGGCCAAAATCAATGATTTATCACCAGCAGAACAACAAAACCTGCTAAATAACCTGGGAAATTAAGATGGGTATATTCGAGCGTTATCTAAGTCTTTGGGTTGCTCTATCAATTACGCTGGGAGTCATACTCGGCAATGGTTCCCCCGCATTATTCTCAGCTATATCTACACTGGAATATGCACACGTTAATTTTGTTATCGCGGTGCTGATCTGGGTAATGATTTACCCGATGATGATTCAGGTCGATTTTTCTTCTCTGGCAAATGTCGGCAAGAAGCCGAAAGGGTTGGCGCTAACACTGGTCGTCAACTGGCTGATAAAACCTTTTACTATGGTTGGTCTGGGTTGGCTGTTCTTCCACTACCTGTTTAGCGGCCTTGTTAACCCGGAGGATGCCAATGAATACATCGCCGGCATGATACTGCTCGGGGTGGCGCCTTGCACCGCAATGGTATTTGTGTGGAGCAAACTGACTGATGGCGACCCGAATTACACACTTGTTCAGGTATCGGTTAACGACATTATCATGGTGTTTACCTTCGCTCCTCTCGCCGCCTTTTTGTTGGGAGTTTCAGACATCACGGTACCCTGGAAAACCCTCACGTTGTCGGTAATTCTGTACGTTGTAATTCCTCTACTGGCAGGCCTGTTAACCAGAAAGTTGCTACATAACCACATTTCAGGGTTCGTTCACAAACTGAAACCCCTATCCGTGATTGGTCTATTAGCAACCGTTGTTCTGCTTTTCGGGTTTCAGGCAAAAACTATTCTTAGCAGCCCGCAGGTGATTCTGTTAATTGCAATACCGCTAATCCTGCAAAGCTACGGTATTTTTTTTCTGGCTTATTTTTCCGCAAAAAAATTGAATCTAGCCCACAATATAGCAGCACCCGCAGCTCTGATCGGCACCAGCAACTTCTTCGAACTTGCCGTCGCGGTAGCGATTTCATTATTTGGTCTTCACTCTGGTGCTGCACTGGCCACAGTGGTTGGCGTTCTTGTGGAGGTGCCCGTGATGTTGTCGCTGGTAGCCTACGCCAATAAAACCAGAGGGGCATTCTCGCGCCATGAATGACTTACTGAATATCGAAAAACAGTTTCTAAAAACACAAACAGATTTTAAAAACTCAACGCGTTCGGTAAATCCACCAAAAATCTTATTGCTATACGGCTCTCTGCGCGAACGCTCTTTTAGCCGACTGGTGATCGAAGAGTGTGCACGCCTGCTAACCACATTTGGCTGTGAAACAAGAATATACAACCCTTCCGGCTTGCCATTACCAGATGATGCAGATGAATCTCATATCAAGGTTCAGGAACTTCGTAGCCTAATGGAATGGTCGGAAGGCCAGGTGTGGTGCTCACCTGAACGTCACGGAGCTATTACCGGCATCATGAAAACCCAGATTGACTGGATACCGTTAAAGGTAGGCGCTGTCCGCCCTACTCAAGGAAAAACCCTTGCCGTCATGCAGGTTTCAGGAGGTTCTCAATCCTTCAATGCCGTTAACCAGCTGCGTCTTCTTGGCCGGTGGATGCGGATGCTGACCATCCCGAACCAGTCTTCAGTTGCTAAAGCCTGGTCCGAATTCGACGATAATAACAGAATGAAACCGTCCGGATTCTATGACCGCATTGTTGATGTCATGGAAGAACTGGTGAAGTTCACTTTATTAACTCGTGATCACAAAGACTATCTGGTAGATCGGTATTCCGAACGCAAAGAAACCGGCGAAGAGTTAATCGCAAGAGTAAACAGCGTCTAGAGAGCGTCTTAGACTATCGATGCTCCTGTATTCCATAAACAGGTAACCAAACATTCCCATATAGACCAGCACAAAATGTGCTGGTTATTTTCCGCAAATCAACCCAAGGCAATTCAACTTGATTGTCTCTACTGTTAGAATGCCTGCGCGCGTAACTTACGTCCCCGTGGCACAGCTGGATAGCGCAGCCCCCTCCTAAGGGGCAGGTCAGAGGTTCGAATCCTCTCGGGGACGCCATATTCCTTTCAAATGCCCTCTTATGTTCAACTTATGAATCTGGTTATTCTCGAAGATAGCGACTTCACAGACGGAGACAACGCCAGATTGACTGGGCGTCGCCTGCAACATCTTCGAGATGTACAGAAGATACAAACCGGCGACACTATCAGGGCAGGTCGTATCAACGGTGCTATGGGAACAGCGACAGTGATCGCTATTAATGACGATAGCCTTGAGCTTCACACCGATCTGGCATTCTCTCCGCCTCCCCCTCTGCCGCTGACTATGATCCTGGCTCTACCGCGGCCAAAAATGCTTCGTCGAATATTGCAAACGATCGCCTCAATGGGCGTGAAAAAACTGTATTTGATCAACAGCTATCGGGTAGAGAAAAGTTATTGGCAGACACCCTGGCTTGCGGATGACATGATTCGTGCGCAGCTTGTTTTGGGGCTGGAGCAAAGTATGGATACCCGGCTACCGGAAGTGATCCTGAAAAAGCGCTTCAAACCATTTGTTGAAGATGAGCTCACCGGGATTTGCCGGAACACAACAGGTTTGGTAGCGCACCCTAAAGGGCAAGAGCGGTGCCCTGTGGATCTTCCAGCCCAAACAGCCGTCACCCTGGCAATAGGCCCTGAGGGTGGATTTATCAATTACGAAGTCGAAAAGCTGTCAGCAGCGGGGTTAAAGCCCGTGACTCTGGGAAACCGCATCTTGCGCGTAGAAACCGCTGTTCCTGCCATTCTCGGTCGCCTTTACCCTTCCTGCTAAAATCACATGACCTTTCGTTGTATCAGCCACTTTTATGGCAGAATAATTCCATCAACATAAAAGCCTGATTTCAACGCCCGATTTATCAAGGATATTCCGATGACGGATTCCCCTTTCGACCAAATTATCGATCGCCGCAGTAACCACGCTATGAAGTGGGTGAAATACGACGAAAGCAAATTGCCCATGTGGGTGGCCGACGCAGACTTCAGATGTCCACAACCGGTGCTGGACAGGGTTCAACAGCAGCTGGATCACGGTATTCTGGGATACCACAAGCCCGAGATGAATACTGAGCTCTACGACGCAGTGATTGGTTGGCTGGCGCGTAAACATCACTGGGATATTGAACCAGAATGGTTAGTCTGGGTATCGGGCATGGTCAGCAGCTTTCACGTTGCCTGCAAAGCCTTTTGCTCGCCCGGGGACAAGGTTCTGGTCCAGACACCTAACTACCCGCCCATGTTGGGGGCTGCCGCCATGAACCGATTAAAAACCATGACGGTTGGCACACGCCTGGCGAATAATCGCTGGGCACTGGATATGGATGAACTCGCAGAAAAAGCAGCGGATCCCAAGTGCAAGCTGTTTCTGTTCTGCAATCCCATGAACCCTTGCGGGGCTGTTTATACTGCGGAAGAACTCGCACAAATCGAAGAAATCTGCCTAAGACACAACGTCGTGCTCTGTTCTGATGAGATTCACTGCGACCTGATTCTGGATGAAAAAGCTCGGCATATTCCTGCGGGGACTCTGCCCAATATCGGCGAGCAGGCCATCACGCTAATGGCTCCTAGCAAAACATTCAACATTGCAGGCCTCGGCAGTGCTTTTGCTGTTATTCGCGACCCGGAGATACGCAAACAATTTCACCGGGCTTCGCTCGGTATTCTTCCCTGGATCACGGTTTTGGGCCAATCTGCAACGGTCGCGGCTTTTACGCAATGTGACGATTGGCTAACAGAGCAAATTGAATATCTACGTGGCAACCGCGATTTGTTAATGACGGGTATCAACAAGCTAAACGGCTTTGTCTATACACCCGGGCAAGCGACCTACCTGGCGTGGATTGACGCATCAGGGCTTGGCGTGAATGATGTACAGCAGTACATGCTTGATAAAGGCATAGCGCCTTCTCCGGGCGCAGACTTTGGTAACAACAAATTTACGCGCCTGAATTTTGCTTGTCCACGCAGCTATATTGAACAGGCACTGGATCGATTGCGCTGACACCAAGAAACGGATGTTAAAAGTGGTAATCAACATTCAGCTCGACAAACGTGTCTCGCCGTAACGAATACAGAGGGTCATTTTTTGCATGCGCTGAAAAATGATAAACATCGAGGCTAACACGGGTTGCATTACCCAATCGGGTGCTGGCCTCAAGAAAACTCGTTGCTGAATCGGAGTGCTCCAGATCCTGAATCGTACCAAACAGAATTTCGCTGCTGGCTATATCGTTAAAACTCAGCCGAAATCCGACAAAAAAATCATTTTGATAAATGACTCCATCCTGAAACTGACGACTGTCGGCAGAGTATTCAGCCAGAACACCTAAATCCCAGCTGCGCCCCATAAACGACACATAGGTATATTCAAACCCGGCGGTAATCGCACTGTAATCGTCTGCGAGATTGTTATCACTGAAATCACGGTGAATACCTTCAGCTTTCCACAACCAGTCTCCCGATATGTATTGCAGCTCCGCACCGAACTGACGAATCTGCGGATAAAAAGGCCGCAATACGATCTTGTTATTCCGTTGAAAAGGTTCCAGTAGCGGTTCCCGGCTTGTACCGTTAAATCCTGACAGGGCAAAACTCCAATTATCGATATAGTGACTCCAGCGGGCGGCAAGATCGATATGCCGTTCAGCAGCCCCGCTTTCATAAATGGCATCTTCAACCGTTATTGGTTCACTGCGTAGTCGACCTTTATCACCGGGAAATGTGCGATCTCGAAATCCAGGTAACAACATTAAATCAACCGTGCCCCAATCCCGTAGCAAAGACAGGTGGATCATCGGTTGCCCGAGTTTTTCTTCTCCATCCGGCGCCTCAACCTGATCTGTCTGGTTAACAATATCCACTAGATGTTGTGACTCGGTTACTCCCCAAAAAATCTGATTAATGCCAGCAGTCAGCTCCCAATCGGCCCCTACATGTTGCCAATACATTTCCCGGATATCTCCGTGGCGCCTTTCTTTGTCTTCGTCATCATGCCGGTAAAACAGCTTGATATTGAAGCTATCATCGCCGTCGTTTAAAGACTGATACCACTCCGGAGCCAATACGCCGGAGACAACCGTATCGGCCTGGTTGTTATCAATCGCGTCACGGGGAAAGAGCCTTAGCTGGGCACCTATGTAACCCTGATATTCAGCATAAGAAACATCAGGAAATGATGCTGTCAGCAACACACACAGAGCCAGATAAAACGAACGGTTGAGCACGATTTATCGAGCCCTTTTTAAACTGTTTTGCGTAAAGTCGTTCTCGTCCAACCCTGTTTGAAACTGGTAATTCCCCATACGAATAACGGTTCTTCGTCCATTCAGATGATTATCCATCGTCTGCGTATGGGCTCGCCAAAATTGATGGAGATGTTGTTGATAGTCCCCAAGCACCAACGTTTTTTCGTGAACCCCTTTGCGGTTGTAATAGTCAACTTTCTGTGCGCGATAATGCTGCTGGTCGATCCACACCACCTGCTTGCTGTAACCGGAATATTCGTCAAACGGAGTCATTTCAAGTACAAAGCAGAGCTGATTGTCGTAGTTTTCATCTTTGAGCCATACATAACTATATCGCTCAACCTCAAACGAGTTGAGATCTTCATAAGAGAATTCACTGCCCATAAACGGACTGGTTTTATTTTTTGAGGAAATACGTTTAACCCGCTTCAATGCTGGCAGATATAACCACTGATCATCCGGCTTTTGAATGTGAGTGAAACTGAGGAAAGCAGTGCCTTGAACATCACGAGGGTTATCGAAAATTGTCAGCGATTTATCGCCGTCCCCTATCATCTCCAGGCTCAAAATACGCATTTCCCGCAATGCAGGTTCATCCCCGCCTTTTCTGTACAGGTACATTTGCAGATTAGCCGAGCTGTCTTTCCAACCTCGATCCCTGACTTTACTCTCAATCGCTATTTGCAGCCCTTTTTGAACTGCGTCAGCAAAAGCAAGATTGCAAGCCAACACAAAGCAAATAAAGGGCAACATTATTAGCCTGATCGTTAAAAAAATTGTTTTCTGCATGCTCCGGCTCCGAAAGCTCTGACACTCTGTTAATGTAATTAGCAGAGTGTACTAAAAATGGTTGTTTACTACTCTAGAGAACAAAGGTCAGTACGCAAAGATTTAGCCATGCCACAGACAACAACTTAAATGTCAGCATTGACGGTGCTATAGTCCTAGTCAGACGCGCCATCAAATTACTAACTCTAAACAATAAAAAGTAATAACAATAATAAAGGATACCCTCATGTCCAAACGCACGCCAAAACTGGTTGATCTGGTCGATGACTTTTTCCACTTCTTTTCCGGCTGGGCTATAGCACACCGGCTCATCGTCGTAACCTTTAGCTTGTTGTTGCTCGCAATTGGTGTGTACTTCGCCGGGCAGGTACGCAGTGATAATAGCCTCGATTCCTTTTTCAACCGGGCTGACCCGGCCTATATAGCCTACAAGGAATATCTGGATCAATTCTATTCAGACGAAGTCACGTATATTCTCTATCGGGTTCCCGAAAGCGAACATGGTCCATTTGACTACGAAGCGATGCAGAAAATAGCGGCGCTAACCGAGGCCCTGGAGAGTGAAGTCCCTTTTGTTCGAGAAGTGACCAGTCTGACCAATGTCGAGTTTATCCGCGCAGATGGTGACTCGATCCTTATCGACGAATTAATGATCGATTTCCCGGATACACAGCAAGAACTGTTGAAACTGCGAGAGGTAGTGCTCGACAAGCCCATTTATGTCGACAGCCTGATTAACCAGGATGCCACCTATGCAGCGATCATTCTGGAGATGACGCTTAGCAGTATTGATAGTCAGGAAAACATTATTTTTGACCCGGAGAAAGGCGCGACGCTGGACAACGTTTACCCGCAAGTATCAAACAGCAAAGTAAAAGAAATACTTGATCGCAAGGAATATCAGGGCATTGAGTTTTACCTGACCGGCGATGTACCCATGAACAGCGCCTACAACATCATATTTACCAACGATTCTGCTGTTGGCACGTTGATGACCCTTGCGCTGCTGGCTCTTTTGTCACTGTTATTATTCAGAATAAGCTTGGTGGGGTTGTTCGGCCCACTGACAGTAGTGGTGTTGAGTATTATTTTGGTACTGGGCCTAATGGGTGCCGTAGGCTGGCCTATCACGCTATTTTTTGGCATTACGCCCACCCTTCTGTGTGCCGTCGGGGTTGCCCAGTCAGTACATATCATTATTGAGTATCAGCGTCATTATGCAACTAGTGGCTCCCGCCAAAAAGCCGTTCAGTCCGCGATTAGCAAGGTGGGCGGAGCCTGCCTGATGGCCGCGCTAACCACCGCATTTGGCTTTTTAGTCATGTATGTTTCAGAGCTAAAATCCCTCAGCCAAATGGCTTTGTATTCAGCTGTCGGCGTTATGCTAACGCTGGTGTTCTCTGTTTCGTTACTCGTCGTATTTCTTGCCGGTGGAAAATCAAAGGACGAGGCAAACACAGACAAAAGCACAACACAAAACAGCGGTGTCAACAAAACGGTAGAACGAGCCGTAGAATTTTGCATCAATCTTAACCTCAATCACGGTAAAACCCTCATCACAACGGGAATCGTTTTATTGGCAATAAGCATTGTCGGCCTAACGCAGCTAAAAATTGATTTTAACTTTTTAACTGAGTTTAAAGAGCACGTTGACTGGCGAATAGATACGGAAAAAGCCGAAGAAGAAATGGGCGGCATTCTGAATGTGGCCTATATTATCGATACTGGCAAAACCGACGGCGTTAAAGATCCCGAGTTGCTTAAGGCTATCGACCAACTACAAACCTATGCCTCATCTCTTCCATTCGTAAAAAAGACCTTTTCGGTTGTTGATATTCAAAAAGATCTTAACCGCAGCTTTCACGGCGATGACAAAGAGTGGTATCAGGTTCCACTACAGCAGGACCTGGTCGCTCAGTATTTTCTGGTCTACGAAATATCCGGAGGAGACGAACTGGAAGATTATGTGACACCAGATTTTTCAAGCACCGTACTGGAACTACGAGTAGAAATTACCGAATCATCCAATGTACTCGCACTGATGCAAAGCATAAGGGAGTACGCACAGAAAAACCCTTTACCTGGTGCAGAAATTAGAGAAACCGGTATCGGCTTAATGTGGATAAAAATAGCTGACTATATTGGTGACACTCAGATTTATGGCTACAGCCTGATATTTATCGGTATCGCCGTATTTCTTTGCATCGCCTTTGGCTCAATCCGGGTTGGGTTACTAACGATGATACCGAACGTTGCACCCGTTGTTGTCGTGCTGGGGTATATGGGGCTGACCGGTATGTATCTTGATTACATGAAACTACTACTGGCAACTATCGCCATAGGCATCGCTGTTGACGATAGCATTCACCTGGTGACTCGCTTTCGGCGACAGTTCTTCCTTACCGGCAATTACCAAAAGGCGATGACACTGGCGATGCGAGATGTGGGACCAGCGCTTATTATCACAACCTTGATTCTGATTGGCGCGTTCTCCTGCTATATGCTTTCGGACATGCAGGTCATTACCAGCTTTGGTTTACTGTTAAGCCTGTCAATTGCCGTTGCCCTGATAGCAGACCTGCTGTTTATGCCCGCCTTATTAATGGCTGTTAAACCATTTGGAAAAGAAAGCGATCCTGACACGCACAAGGAGATATAACTAACAAAGTAAAATAAAAAGGGGCTGAAAAATCAGCCCCTTTTTTTAAGCGAATCTTAGAGCTACTCAATATCAGCTCTCTTGACGACCAGCCTTGAACAGGAAATAGGTCATCACAATCATCCAGATAAAGAAGTCTGTCAAGGGCACCCAGAAAGACAACATGCCATCCCAGGCAAACGGCCCTGCTTTAAAGAAGATGATAAGCCCCGCTGGCAAAAATAGAGTTGTCACAGCCAAGTTATAAAACCCAACCCATCTCGGGAATACGGGCTTTGCACTCTTATCCGAAAGAATCGCCAGTGCAATCGCGATGTTCTGAGCCAGAAACGGTGCCAGCGTTGTTGTGAATAACAGCCAGCCAAAATCGTTCATTAACAATAATGCATCCGGATCCCGGTCTGTCCGAAAAGACACCACCATCCAAATCAACATTGGAAGATAGATAATGAATGCACCTGTAGCACCACCTACCAACTGGGTCCAGGTATACACCGGGTTTACACCCTCAATGCGCTTCATCTGGGCGGAAATAGCAGCTACCCAGGGGTAGTAAAAAGTACAGCTGACAGCCGCAAGCAACAGACCGGCGCGAATACCCCAGGTATTCGACTGGTAAAATTCAGCGATCTGTTCACCGGTTGCGGTGGGGTCAGGCGGCGGTAAAAACCCGGCAACAGGCCACCAGCCTATACTGAATAAAATAATAAAAATTACACCGGACCAGGCGCCGATTTTTTCAAAATGAGGGTTTGGAGTAGACATCGCAGGACCTTCTTCTAGTTATTTTCAAGAACACGCAAAAATGTGAATTATTTTAACTTTATACCATAAAAATAATATGAATTGAGAAAATTGTAACAAAGTCTACTAATGTTTACTTTTTCCCGTTAACGCCTAACCTTACACAAGCGACAGCACATATTGAAAAATAATCAAAATAACAAATGGATCTCGATATATGCGGCAGTTTATCCGCCATCCATCCAATATACCGATTGAGGTTCGCATCTCTCCGGGCAGTAGTTACAAAACATCCCCGGCAAAAGATGTGAGTCACGGTGGTATTGCTTTTGTTTCAGATGTAGCTGTTGAGCCGGGCACTACTGTAGAACTGCGAATCCCTTGTTTAAAGCCTATGATAGAACTGTCAGCGGCACGGGTGGAGTGGTGTCGAAAACAGGCTAACCGATTTATCATCGGCGTTCGGTTTACCGACCTGATGGAAACCTACCGGATCAGAATGGTAGAACAGATATGCCACATCGAAAGCTACCGAAAATACATTCAAGAACGTCACGGTCGGCACTTAACTGTTGAAGATGCGGCCAAGGAGTGGATAAACCGGTATGCTTCATCCTTTCCCACCTTTCAGGAAACGGATAAAAAGGGGGAAATAGAGAATAATGAGGGAAAATCGTAAGGCGCCCTCACACGGCAGGGCTTTACCACATCGGTGTTTTCCCCCACTTATCCTTTTGCTCTGCTGATACCTGATTGATATCCAAAGGAAAGCCCAACGCCTGATGATACCTGAAACAACATGTCTCCAGGCATTATCAAGGTGCCGCACGGTAAACTTTATTCCTTACCAAACCATGAAATTTTGTACAGATCCCGTCGGCGATCGAGGTAGTTCCTAACCGAACCTTCATTCTGCAATTTGTTCAGTATGTCGAGGTCAAGATCAACAATTAATGTCATTTCAGTATTCGGCGTTGTTTCCGCCATAATCGCATCGTGCGGGAAAGAAAAGTCTGACGGGGAAAACACTGCCGACTGGGCATATTGAATATCGGCACCGTCCACTTTCGGTAAATTGCCAACACTTCCGGTTATCACCGCATAACACTCATTTTCTATCGCTCTGGCCTGAGCACAGCAACGCACTCGCAAGTAGGCATTTTTTGTGTCCGTCCAAAAAGGCACAAACAATATTTGCATGCCATGCTCTGACTGCAAGCGGGCCAATTCGGGGAACTCCACGTCATAGCAGATCAGGATACCTATTTTGCCAAAATCGGTATCAAACACTCTTAACGCATCCCCGCCCTGCATAATCCAGGCCCTCTTTTCATGAGGTGTGGGGTGAATTTTATACTGGGTTTCCAGGGTCCCATCACGCCGACAGAAATAGGCTACATTGTAGAGCTCGTCATCTTCAATAACAGGCATTGACCCGGCGATAATATTGATATTGTAGCTAACCGCCAGTTTTGAAATCGCCTCAACAATTTCTTCTGTAAATTCAGCCAGCGCCTTAATGGAATTAATAGAATTAACATGGTTCTCAAGCCCCATTAAAGGTGCATTAAAAAATTCCGGTAACAATGCCAGGTCACACTGATAGTCAGACAGTGCGTCGATGAAAAACTCTACCTGCTGGATCAAATCATCAACCGACTTCATCGGCCGCATTTGCCACTGCACACAACCTATTCTGGCTGAACTGCGCGGTGCACCGATCAAAGGTGTTTTTGACTTGTCATAATAGAGGTTATTCCACTCAAGTAAGGTGGCATAACCTTTGGACTCTTCATCCTCTGGCAAATAGTCTTTCAGAACCCGCTTTACTTCAAAGTCGTTGGACAGCTGAAACGTAAGAATAGGGTCGTAGATTTCCTTTTTCTTGACCTTCTCAATGTATTTTTGCGGTGACATTTCATTTGCATACCCCTGATAATTGGGAATGCGACCACCAGCCACTATCGATTTAAGGTTCAGGCTCTGACACAACTCTTTCCTTGCCTCATACAAGCGCCGTCCCAGACGCATACCGTGATATGCCGGCGAGACGAACACATCAACACCGTAAAGTACATCTCCCTGCGGATCGTGGGTCGTCAAATAAGCATCACCGGTAATTTCATCATAGGTGTGATGATCACCAAACTTTTCGTAATCAACAATGACAGAGAAGGCTGCAGCAATAATTTTGCCATGATCTTCAATGCCTATCTGTCCTTCGGGAAATACTGCCAGCTGTGCGCGGTATTTCTTCTCAGGCCAGGCGCCTCCCAAGCCTGGATACACCTGATCCATCACTTCTTTCAGATCAGCATAATCCTTTAGCTCAAGATGACGCAGATTTAACTTATGTTCCGACTCGTCAGCATTCAGATGATCATTCATATCATGGTTTCCTCTATGCCTTTACTGCGCAGCACGCTGAGGCAGTATTTCTAAAAATTGCTTGTTATCAATAAATCTCAATGCCAGACAATCGCTGTCTTTATTAATGATCATCGAGTTATCGACCCTGACACCGCTGCCAGCATAAACACCTGCTGCCGTATAGGTACTGACCTGGGTGTAATAACCATCGACCCGAGGCAATGGGAATAATGCCTGATAAATCGTATTCTGCGCGTCAAAATTCCCGCCAGTGCTTTCAAGAAAGTTATCTTCACTGTCAAGCAGGGAGATGTTAGCCCCGCAACGGCCAACGATGGGTTTAATCACATACCCTGAGGCCTTCAGCTCTTCCGTCAACTCAAACGCGGTATTTAACAATAGCGGATGATTTGGAAAGAGCGACCATAACACCGGAAGTATGGCTTTGTTACTGGGAATGAGAGACCAGAGCGGCTCGTAAACCATAATATTGTCTTTTAACAACACATCCGACAGGCAAATATTACCCTGCCTATTCTCAACTTCACTCTCGTCACGAATCTGATCAAGAGCGGTTTCCCAGGCCCATGTTTTCCAGACCCACCTTACCTGCTCACCCTCAGCATCAACAATATCACCGCTGGTATCGCGCACCAGGCCTTCCAAGCCCGTAATAATCTTGCTTTTTAACCCGGCCGCCTGAAGCGCCTGCTGCATAAAAAACGCGTGATATTTCTCTTCCGGTTCATCATCCCGAAGGATATGCACCAATTTTTTGGCATGGCTTTTTCGCCACGCATGCACCAAAGCATTGAACAGCTCTGCACCGGCATCATCGCCATCGTCAACCCGATAATGCTTTGCCCATTTACCCTGCACCTTGCCGGTTTCCATATAGCATGACGCCGAATCACAGTTATATTCGTAGACCTTCAGCCCTTGCCGCGTCATCGCAAAATCAAAGCGACTGGTAATCAGCTCATTGAGCCGGTTATCCCAAGACCTTCTGATCTTTGGCAATACTGCAGCGGGCAAGTTAAACCTGGCGAGCAGATCATCATTAGCCAACACGTAGTCTGTGGCATGCATAAACAAATTGTGTAATTCATTGGTGGCATGCTCCAGCAGGTCCCTGGCGCTTTTTGACAAAACAAAATAACGTGACTGATCAGCCTCTACCGTGGTGAGACAGTGCCCTCCCATCATATCCACAAATGCGGCTTCATCGTGATTGGCAATGTTCAACCAGGCTTTTCTGGCAATGCCTGACGTATTGGCATGAAGACTTTTAATCTCAAAAAGCTTTTCATTTCTGGTTAGTGAAGGTTCGCCATGAGTATCGTTATCCGTCTGAATCATCCAGCCAAGAATCTCTGCATCCCCGTACGAGCACGTGATCCAGTATTCACCATCATCACCTACTCTAGCCTCCAGTTCTCGCGCATAATCCTGTCCCTCGGGCCATTTCTGCTGACTAACATTTTGCTCAGCTATGCGAATACGGTCATCAAAAATCTCTGTGACAACGGCTACGTGCCCGGTTTTTTCAAATTCGCCACCTTCTTTCCAGATCAGCAGACTGCCAGGCACAGGATGTTCCTTGCTGCCATTACTGAATGCCATCAGCGGCAGCAGACTACTGGATTTCACATCGCGGACCGATCTTAATTCAAAGATATCGTACGCCATGGCGACATCATCAAAAATGTAACCGTAGTTCATATACATCCAGCGCCGGGCAAATTCAACACATTGCCACTTATAGCCCATGTATATGCCATCGTAATAACTGCGAAATGCACTGCGTTTGGGGTAATCCCTATTGGAGGCTGTCTCGTAGTCAGAAGAATAGGCTGCAACACCTCCAGGCGCGTAGCCAAGTAACGCACCAAACCGTTCTTTGCTCATTATTGAAATAATACCTCTGAACAGAAATCAGTTTGACTGCTGGTCAATATTAGTCATTGAATCCGGCTGAAACTGGGGCTGTCCCTGTGGCTGTTCCGCCGCCTGTTGTTGCATGCCAGACACCATACCCTGGGTCGGCTGTAATGTGCGCTGTTCCCACTCAAAGCGGGGTAATGATGAAAAGCCCGCCTTTAATATTTCATCCCAGGCCCGCTTTATCTCACGCAAATAATCATCTTCCACTTCCATTTTGATGTAGTGGTTGGTTTCAAATGTATCCTTCTCGTAAATCAGCACTTCAACGGGTGGCCCGACTGTCGCATTGGCCTTGATAGTGGAGTCCATAGAAACAATCACGCAACGCGCGGCGTCTTCCAGAGACGTCTCCGGTGTCAATATACGGTCAAGAATAGGCTTGCCATACTTGCTCTCTCCGATTTGTAGATAAGGGGTTTCATCGGTAGCTGCAATAAAATTGCCCGCGGAGTAAATGAGATAAATACCGTGTTCACTCCCGCGTATCTGACCACCGAGAATCAGTGAGGCCGACACATCAACACTGGTGCCACTGGCGACCTTTTCTGCAAGCAGATGCTCTTGACGGTTAACCGCGGACAAATACCGGGCCGCTTCTATCATCTTATTGCAATTGAGCAGGCTATTTTTATCCGCGTCCTCAAGGTCCTGTTCAATATGACTGATGACGGCTTGTGTCGTCGCCAGGTTACCAGCTGTCAATACACAGAAGACCCTATCGTTATCAGGTTGGAACACATGCATCTTGCTGAAAGAGGACAACATGTCCGGTCCGGCGTTAGTGCGGGAGTCAGAGCAAAATACCAGGCCATCGTTTGTTGTCACAGCTGCACAGTAAGTCATTGTATTATCTCGATAATTTCTATTTCAGCACTTATAACCCCTACTAGAGCAGGGGACACAGGCACAAGAAACCGGACTCTACTCTATTTGATGGCTGAGAGGGAAGCAGAACGGCCTTCTTTATCTGCCAGTATCCACGGAATTTACCAAACCATCGCTTTTTTTGTCAGATACCCCGTAAAAGCGTCACGACTCATGAGCACAACACCACCCTTTTCCTCTTAGCCGCCTTTACTTTACCCAATTGCGGGGTTATGTTTTCAGTATTATCATGCGCTCCCCGCAGACATCAAGTGTTAAGCGCAACTCCAGACTTCAGCTACTCTGGAACAAAGTGACCGTTCCCAAAAGCTCTGCCATTCTTATACCGGGTCCCCCCATGAAAAAACACTTATTACTCTGTTGCTCAATACTGATATGCACGTTCACTATTCTCAGCAATAGCGCATTTGCCGACAATCAGTTACTCAGAACTTATATGGAGCAATCCATTGCCAATCAGGAAACAGGCATAGCCAACATTGACAGCATTAACCGGCTTTACATAGAAAACCACTATCAACCTTTGTGGAGCGAAGCGGGTGTATTCGCGCCCCAGTTACCGACCCTGCTAACAGAAATAGAAGAGTCGGCCAAACACGGGTTTCAGCTTTCACGTTACCACTACACTGAAGTAACGGATACAACCCTGCCCCGGGAAATCAGGGATGTACTGCTGACCGATGCACTGTTCTCTCAGATACAGCACAGGACCTCGGGCATTGTTAACCGCAAAACCATTGATAACGATCAGGCTAACTGGTTTATTGAGCCGCAGAACCAGACACCAGAAACCCTGGTGCGCACCTTGCTTGCGCAGCCCGAAATGATGGGCACGACCTTGCAAAATCTTTGGCCAGAGCATCCCGACTATTGGGCGCTGATTAAAAAGCGTAGCGAATTAGTCGCACAACAACCTAATGAACGTCCACCATTGGTATTTGAGAAGCTGTTAAAACCAGGATCAGACAGCGACGATATCCGGATACTGAAAAACCGGCTATGGGGGGAAGGCGATCACAGCACCCGGTTTGATCAACAACTGGAAGCCGAAATCAGAGCTCTTCAACGGCACGCTGGGCTTGAACCCGATGGCGTGATCGGACCCGCTACTCTAGCGGTCCTGAATGTCTCGCCCCGGGCACAAATTGCCCAGATTGATGCCAATCTCGAGCGTTGGCGATGGCTGCCACGAGACATCCCCGGGGCCCATATCCGTGTCAATATCGCCTCATTTCGTCTCAGGGTATTTGAGCAACAAACACAGATATTAGAAATGGATGTCATTGTTGGCCGCCCTTACCGGCAAACGCCTGTATTCACAGAAAGACTTAAATACCTTGTGCTTAACCCGTACTGGAACGTACCCCCCAGTATTGCCAGAAAGGACAAGCTACCTTTGTTAAGATCTGATGCCATATCCCTGTCATCACTGGGTTACGAAGCCCGAACAAACGAGACACCTGATTTTGTCAGTGTCGACAAACTTGATTGGACGCAGATCAAACCCGGTCAATTTGTCTTAAGACAGAGGCCCGGTAACCACAACGCTCTGGGCAAAATCAAATTCATGTTGCCGAACGTGCATGATGTATACTTGCACGACACACCTGACAAAGTACTTTTTTCGAAAACGGAAAGACTGTTTTCCTCCGGCTGTATCCGATTATCCGATCCGGAATTACTAGCCAGATGGTTGCTTGAGAGAGAACAAAACCCGGCCTCTACCCGCCTGGGCGAACTGTTTTCAGCCAATGAAACAACAACGCTATACCTGACAAAACCTATACCGGTGTATATGGTCTATCTGACCGTATTCATCGGAGACGACGGTGAAGTTGTCTTCCGAAGAGACATTTATGGCAGAGACCAGGCTATTATCGACGCACTAAACAATACAACCCCACTTCAACAACATATGACTTCTCCATGATTAGAAAACTCATGCTCCTTACCGGCTTCTGTTGTATGGCACTCACTGGTTTTGCCTACGATAGTACGCTGTTAAAAGAACCCGTCAGCATCGATGGTCTTGAAATTGCCTACCCGGAATTTGCCCTATTCAAGCTGCCGGGTACAAAAATCACTATACGCGCAAAAAGCCCTGTATCAATTACTGGACCACAGGACACCACAGTCAATGGCGCGTTCGTCGTACCTCGGAAACAGGGCTGGTATCACTATCAACTGACTAACACAGTAACCGGCGAAATATTGAAATTACACGTTTTTTCGCTGGTTCCTGCTTCACAGTTGGACGCCAAAGGCAATCTTGGCCACTTCAGGGTTGGCCACTACCCTAAAACCCGACTCAAGGGCCAGGCCATTTACGACCCGCCGACGGGGTTTATACGGGTAAGCGAAGCCGAGACAGGCATAAAAGTGAGCCCCAACTTTACTGTAGGGCAATTCCTCTCGAAGCAGAGTGACGGTTTTCCGAAATACCTGGTACTCCAACCGGAACTGATGATCAAGCTGGAACGGATACTTCGCGCGCTAAATAATGCCGGACACAAAACTGACAGCCTCCATATCATGAGCGGTTATCGCACACCGTTTTACAATCACGCCATCGGCAACGTCCTTTACAGCCGACATCAATGGGGCGGCGCTGCCGATATATTCGTTGACCAGAAGCCTAAAAACAATTTTATGGATGATATGAACCGTGACGGTAAAATCGATAAGAATGACGCGATCTGGTTGTCAAAATTTATTGACAACATGTCACGCCGTGGCGATTTCAGAAGTGTGGGTGGATTGGGCATTTACGGCAGCACACCTTCACATGGCCCATTTGTGCATATAGACGTACGTGGCTACCGTGCACGCTGGTAGCCAAACAGAGTGCCGAGCTTGATCACAACAGATATAGAGGGGAAACCTATGATTGTCGAACCGGGCGAAAAAATACATGTCATGTACAGGGCAACCTACGAGAACTCTACCAGACGCCATTTTCTGGGCGAAGTAATGGCCGTGGAAGGCGCCATATGCCGTATTGAAGGCTACGTGTTTGTCTATGACAAAAGAGCAACCGAGTTTGTCAAAAAGCCGGAAAAGCGCACCACGGTTATTGATATTTCCGAAAGCGGTTATATTGCCAATATCATCGACAAGAACGTGATCCTTGATAATGTGCGTTACAAATACGCACAAGGAACCGGGCTGATCGCCACCGAAGAAAAATATTTTTCTTTAAATATCAATGAGTTTGGAATAAAAAGCTGAATTTCCAATCAATCCTGACAACAACTGCTGTCCGCACTTTGCCATACTCCAAAATAGCATTTGATTAGCCGGGTATTTATCCAGTCAGGCTATCAGGTACTGAAATGGTTATCATGAATCAGGTACTGCTGTTATTTGCGAGACAATCCAAATGCCAATTTACACAGGGCCTATGCCCAACTGTTTTTTAAGAGGTTTACAATGAACAGCCTTATTGCAATCACAGTGCTGTTGTTTCTGAACGGCTTTTTTGTCGCCGCAGAATTCGCATTGGTAAAAGCCCGTGGCGTGAGAATCGAACATATAGCCATGTCCGGCAACAGTTCTGCGCGGCTAACCCTGCGCATCCAGAAAAATCTTGAAGCCTATCTCGCCGCATGTCAGTTAGGCATAACGATGGCATCACTGGGTCTGGGATGGATCGGAGAGCCGGCTGTAGCAGCTATACTCACACCGCTACTTACTGGTATGCAGGTACCGGAGACGGTTATACACAGCGCATCCTTTTTACTTGGATTTCTGGTTTTTTCCTCACTCCATATCATTGTCGGCGAACAGGTGCCAAAAACATTCGCTATTCGCAAGGCGGAACGTGTAGCCCTCTGGATCGCCTACCCTCTGCACTTATCCTACCTGATTGTCTGGCCATTAAACTGGCTATTAAACAAGGCATCAAGAAGCATTTTATCTCTTTTTAACGTTGACGAAGCCACTCATGGCGATGTGTTCAGCGATCAGGAACTGAAAGGCCTGGTTTCCACATCCCAGGATCACGGCAACATTGAACAAAATAAAGGCGAGATGCTACAAAACCTCTTTGATTTTGATCAGCGGGCTGTTGGCAAGGTGATGATCCCCCGCAATGCTGTCCAGGTCCTTGATCTGGCCGCCTCAGCGGCAACCAACCAGCGCATAGTACTTGAGTCCGGGCATTCCCGTTTCCCCTTGATAGACGGTGGTAGAAACGATGAAATTCTGGGGGTTGTACTCGTCAAGCAGCTTTACCATGCTGCACTGAAGGACGGCGTCGACCCATGGGAAAACCTCTCTCACTACTGCCGGGACCCATTAATCGTGCCCGAAACCCAGAAAGTATCTCAACTATTCGAGCTGATGAGAGAGCAGCATAGCCACTTTGCCTTTGTGGTTGATGAATACGGTAGCATGCGTGGCATCGTGACACTGGAAGATTTGCTGGAAGAAATTGTCGGTGATATCGAAGATGAAACAGATGCCTCTATCCCGGACAATTTGCAAATAACCAATACGGCCAACGGCCTCTGGGAGGCAAGTGGCATGCTGTCACTGGCCGATTTACAACGCACGATAGGCATCAGGATTGACAGTGATATCGAGGCAAACACATTGTCAGGGTTACTCATGGAGCGCTTGCGACGTATGCCTAACATTGGCGACGCCATTATTGAAGACGATTTCAATATCGAGATCACATCCATGTCAAACCGCCGTGTTGGCAGCGTTACTATACGTCAATTACAGGACACAGATAGTACCAAATCCAGCGAAAATACAGTGGCAGCAGAAACCCCTGAATCCTCTATTGTCGATAAACAGGAGGCCGAGTCATTTACGGAAAAGCCTACTGCTCGTGATATTGACTAAACGAAATACCAAAGAATACTGTCATATGTGCAAGCGGCATCGAATCAAAGAGTCACGCAGAACCCAAAACAGCAGGTTATGAATTACAAACTGACAAGCCTGATAATAGCCGGTTGCATATTTCCGCTTTCCGTCCATGCGCTGGATACCTCTTCACTGCCATTTCTGGGCAAAGCTCCCAGCTTTGTCATTGAAGTGACAGACAACCAGGATTTA
Organism: Pseudomonadales bacterium; assembly: GCA_024234435.1. Taxonomy (NCBI): domain Bacteria; kingdom Pseudomonadati; phylum Pseudomonadota; class Gammaproteobacteria; order Pseudomonadales; species Pseudomonadales bacterium. The sequence continues at coordinate 920,666 of JACKOF010000001.1, read as the reverse complement.
CAAGAAATTCTCAGTGAAGAATTGGCGCAACAACGCAAAAACAATCGCCAGCTGCAGCAATACTCCAAACCGGGAAAAATTGCCTACTATGAAAGTAAGCTGCTCAAAGAGCGGCTGCGTGCCGAAGGCTATTACCAGAGCGAAATCCGATCAAACACCAGTGAAAATAAATTTACATACCGTGTTAACCCCGGACCTGTTTATCTTATTCGCCAACTCCGTGTGGAGCTTCCCGACACACTGCAACTGAACAAACCGCCCTTACCCGAACTGACAGAGGGTTCCCCGCTCAGGGCAAAAGCCGTACTTTCAGCCCAGCAGACGCTCTCGGATGCCATTGCCGCCCAAACCTGCCTGTACAATATTGATGTCAATTACCGGGCCAAAGTATTTCACGAGAACCACTCCGCAGAAGTTGTCTTTATTGTCAGGGATAGTCCTTCTGTTGTATTTGGCGATATCACAATATCCGGTCTTTCTTCAATTGACGAAAACTACTTCCGTTCACTGCTTCCGTTAAAAAAAGGCGACTGCTTTAAACGCAGCCTGATCGACGTCGCACACCTGCAGTTAATGGAAAGCAACCTGTTGGCTCGCGCTGATATTCAGATCGAAAACCCCATTAATGAAACTGTACCGCTTGCCTTCAATGTTACCGAACGATTCCACCGCACGCTGAGTGCAGGCGTCGGCTTTCAGTCCGATGAGGGGCCCGGCATTTCCGTCAGCTGGGAAAATCGCAACCTGATGGGCAAGGCCCAAAAACTGTCACTTGAAGCCTATCTGGCCAGAAACAGGCAGGGTTTCTCCTCAAACCTGAACTTTCCCAACTTTTTTGGTAGCCATCAATCGGGAACGCTTTATGCTGATCTGGAACGAGAAGACACGGATGCTTTTGAGTCAAAACTGGCAACTCTCGGTCTGGAATTATCAAAACCGCTTTCACTCCATTTGCGGCGTTTAGTGGGCGCCGAAATAGAGTTTTCCGACATCACCGAGGATCACGACAGTGATACTTTTGCACTGTTTTCCTTACCCTTCAGCCTGGAGTACGACAAGCGGAATGATGCTCTGGACCCCCGCCATGGCTGGATCGCTGTCGGCAAGGTAAAGCCCTATTGGGATCTGTATGACACCAGCACATCCTTTGTAAAAACCACTTTTGCTACCAGTGCCTACTTCACTTTTGAGCAAGCCCGCTGGCAACCAACCCTGGCAATGCGTGGCGCTTTGGGGATAATCAGTGGCATAGCACGGGACCAGGTTCCGGCCAACCTTCGTTACTATGTTGGTGGTGGCGGCTCTGTCAGAGGTTATCCATTTCAAACGCTGGGGCCATTAACCAATGGCGACCCGGATGGCGGCCTGTCGTTCAGTGAAGTTTCTCTGGAAGCCCGTTTTCGCTGGCATCAGGACTGGGGTGGGGTCATATTTACTGATGGCGGCCTGGCCTACGAAGAATCAGCACCACAACTGGGGCAGAGCCTGTTGTGGGGTGTCGGCTTTGGGCTTCGCTACTACACCAGTTTCGCGCCTATACGTCTTGATGTGGCTCTACCGCTAAACAAGCGCGACGGGATAGATGACAGCTTCCAGTTGTACATCAGTATCGGGCAAGCATTCTAATGGCACGCCCGACGTTATTTCCTTCGATTATCCGGCAGCTGGTAAAAATCATACTGTCTGCACTACTGTTCAGTTTTCTGGTGTTATGCCTCGCTTGTGCTTTTACCCTTGGCACCGAGCCAGGCAGGTTGTGGCTGACTCGTATATTGATAAACAACCTCAATGCTTCCGGAGAATTGCAGGTTAATATCGACCAGCTGTTGATGCCACGACTCGGACACTGGCAAGCGGATAATATTACTATCCGGCGTAACGATCAGATATGGTTGGAAATGCACGAATTTGAACTGAAATGGCAGCCCGGTGCATTGCTGGAAAAAAGCCTGATGATAGAAAACCTGGCCGCAAACACACTGAACGTTCACCACCTTTCGTCACCGCCGGAGGGTACGCCCGGAGAGCGTCAGGGGTCAGCCCTTTTTAATCGTACAAGGGCCAACAACATTAGCTTACAAGACTTCAGGCTCGACAATCTGAATATTGCTCAGTTGAACCTGGTCGGCTTTATGCCAGACGACAACTACCCTGGCTTTCAAAGCTACTCAACCAGAGGCAATGTCAGCTGGCTGAAGAACACCCCACTGACCGTGAACCTGGACGTACAGTCGCTGAACGACAGCCCTGCTCACCTCAGTATCAAAAGCCGTACAGAAAATCTGAAAACGGTGACTGTCGAAGGTTCTTTGCAAGAACAACCCGGCGGGGTGATAGGAAGACTGTTACAACTACCAAAAAATCAGGCCATAACAGCGGGTTTTAAAGTAAAAGTGACCGCAACCGGAACACCCGTTCTGTACGAAGTTGAATCATTCAGCTTCCCTCTGGGCAAACACAAACTCGCCGCAACCGCTCTATTTAGCGTCGAAACAGAGCGGTCCGATACCAACACCCCTGACTTCAATATAAGGGAACTGGATATCACGATTGATGACACAAGGCATCGCGTAACGGGTAGCCGCACCAACGACGCTTTGAATCTTGAGCTGGAAGCCAATCGATTTCCTCTCGATTTGCTAAATCCCTGGATTCCCAGCCTAACGACTGGCGAAATATCAAGCAGGTTACATATTCAGGGCACAACCTCAGAACCGGTTATAAAAGGTGAACTGACAACAGCAACGACTTTTAACGACAAGCCGGTAACAGCGCTCTGGCAAGGGTCAACGAGCAACCGTGAAGTCCTGCTCAACAAGCTGGTCATAGTTCAGGGGGCAACCCGAATTGACGCTACAGGAAACGTGGATCTTGCAGGCGAAACCTCCAATATCGCGGTGCAGATTGCCAATCTGAATCTGGACCAGTTTAATACGGCGCAACTGAAACGATTTAATATCCCGCTGCCACAACAACTTCAGGTCAATATAACCTCGGCAAAAGCGATGCTGCACGGTTCGATTGGCAATCCTCAGGGAACAATCAGCTTTTTATCTTCAGGACAATATCGACAACAGGACTTTACACTCACAGGCAGCCTGAACAAGTCCGGCAACACTATTGCTATCAGCAACAGCACACTTGATGCTCTGGGTGGTGAAACCAGAATCGCAGGTACTGTCAATGCACAGACACTCAAAAGTGATCTCAGTATTGAGGCGATATCCATTCCCCTGTCAGTCCTGACATTATTCGATATCACCTTGCCGAAAAACCTGGATGCCTCAATCACTACCCGGCTGTCACTACAAGGCACTCTCAGACAACCCAACCTGAGGGGCAACATCGTTGTGGATGGCTTCTATCAGAAGATACCCATCTCACTTGAAGCCTCGGGCGATTACCAGCGCGGCCGGAGCAATCTCGAAAAACTGGTTTTACAAGCCTTTAACGAAAAGGTCTTCTCTGCTTCAGGTCAGCACCAGGCACAACATTTTGACTTCCAGTTTCAAATGGAGCAATTACCCTCAGAGCTGCTGTCTTCCCTAGGCTGGCAATTACAGCCAGGCCTATTCAATGCTGACTTCAGAGCCAAAGGAACGTTGCAAGAACCGCGACTCAGCGGCAAACTATTGTACGAAACGAGCTTCACCGGGATAAATTTTGAGGGCACTGATGAACAGAACCGGTTTTCCTGGCAATTAATTGCCGATACCCAGGATTCAACACTCAGCCTCGCCTCGGCATTCAACCGCAACGACAGCACAAGCGGTCAATTATCGGTAGAGTTGCCAATGCAACCCTACGTTCATCAGTTGTCAAGCTCCAGGACACTTGACCGTACAACCCCACTAAGTGCAACAATCAAAGGTTCCCTGGACCTGCACACAATATCGTTTCTGCTTGATCCTGATCTGCACCGTCTGAGCGGCAATGTTATTGCTGATCTGGCTCTGGCAGGCACATTCGAAAATCCGTTGGTTAACGGTACTCTGCATATTACCGATGGTGCTTATGTCAACACTATTACCGGTACTACAGTAGAAGACATCAACTGCGGGATATCCACCGTTCAGGTCAGACTTCATATCGATAGTTGCCAAGCTTCAGATGGTCACACAGGGCAATACCAGTTACAAGGTGAGCTACAGCTGCCAGCCAGTTCCGATTCAGGTCTTATCAATCTGCAATTGCAAGCCAATAACGCAAATATTTTGAGACGGCCTGATATTGAAAGCGAGGCGACTGGGCACATAGCATTAACCGGGAATTTCAAAACCCTGCTGGCAAAAGGTCATCTGGAAGTATCACCCTTTACCGCCCTACTCGACTCCGCACTGAGCAGCAGCACCGATAACATAGAGGTGGAGGAAATCTACGCAGATCAGCCACAACCGACTGCCACTGTATCGGAAAAACTCAACTTGCCAGACGTCAGCCTGGACCTTCTGATCGCCGCTAATCAACAGGCTTACCTACGGGGCCGAGGCCTGGAAGCGGAACTGGAGGGCAAAATTGCCATAAAGGGAAATTTGCAAAACCCTCATTACGATGGCGAATTCAGAACCGTGCGCGGTGTTTTTGAGGTTTTTGGCAAGAAATTCAAGCTGGAACAGGGTAGTGTAAATTTTGCGAACAATGCCATCTCCCTTTATATTCCTGGTATATATAAAAAGAATGGACAGCAAGTCAGAGCCGAACTGACCGGCTCCAATGGCGACTTCAGGCTATCGCTATCGGCAATTCCCGCGATGGCCCAGGATGAAATTCTCGCCTTCGTGATTTTTGGGAAATCGCTGCAAAAAATCACACCATTTGAGGCCATACAGCTGGCAAATGCTGTTCAGAAATTGCGCAATGGCAACAATGGCTCCTTCGACCCTATTGGCACCACTCGGGATATTCTGCGCGTAGACAGCCTCTCTGTGGGCACCGAAAAAACTGAAAGTGGAGAAAGCGGCCTTAACGTAGGCGTAGGTAAATACATTAATGAGAAAGTTTACCTTGAGCTGGAGCGAACCCCTAACCCCTCGCAACCCTGGAAAGGCAATATACAGATTGAGCTGACACCCAACCTGAATATTGAAAGTTCTACCGGTGGAGAAACCGGTATCGAAGGTGTTGAGCTCAAGTGGAAAAGAGATTATTAAAAACTCTCTGATTTGAAACAAAGTCAGCAATCAGTAATAAGACTCTAATATTTATCAGTCAAAATCTTATACGCATTCGACAGTCTTAACCGGCGAGAAACGGAAATGTCCAACAATACACTTTTGAAATCAACGCTCTCAACCCTGTATCCCCGATCACTAAAACACTTGAGTGGCACGTTATCCCGCTTTGTTGAAAAACGCTTATGGTTGAAAGTCCTGATTGCAATGTTTGCAGGGATGCTGGTTGGTATTCTTATCGGCCCCTCTGTGGGCTGGGTTAAACCAGCTACCGGCGCAGTAATCGGCAGCTGGATGGCTTTTCCGGGGCAATTGTTTATTGCAGCCATTCAAATGATGGTTATTCCTCTGGTTTTTGCCTCTATTATTCGCGGACTCGCGGCAAGCGAAAGTATTGAACAATTGCGTCGCTTGGGGTTTGTGGTGGCTGGCTACTTTGTCTTTACTACTGCAATCGCGGCCATTATTGGATTATGGGTCGCTAGCATGATTGACCCGGGACAGTATTTAAACCCGGAATTACTCACCACACAGATCAATTTCTCGACGACCCCCACAGAAACAGCACCAACCTACTCGTTCTCGGGGTTTCCCGAAAAATTGCTGCATATTCTGCCCAGCAATCCACTGGATGCCATGGTCAAGGGTGAAATGCTGCAAGTGGTTTTATTCGCCATCATTGTCGGTGTTGCGCTAATTTCAATGCCAACAGCACAGTCCAAACCCATGCTGGATTTACTGGGCTCCCTGCAACAAGTGTGCATGACCGTTGTGCACTGGGCCATGCGCTTGGCGCCTCTCGCCGTGTTCGGTCTAATGGCGCGGCTCACCAGCCAGACAGGTGCAGAAGCGCTGGTAGGCGTTGCTGTTTATGTCGCAACGGTGCTTCTCGGGCTGGCGTTGTTGTTTATTTTGTACATCGCAACCGTTAGCCTGCTAACAACAGAAACCCCCACCGGGTTTATCAAAGCAATACGTGAGGTCATACTGCTGGCCTTCTCTACTTCCAGTTCCGCAGCCGTCATGCCTCTGTCGATCAAAACAGCTGAAGAAAAGCTGTTGGTCAGGCCCTCTATTTCTCAATTCGTCATTCCGCTGGGCGCCACTATCAACATGAATGGTACTGCACTGTATCAGGCAATCGCCGCCGTATTTCTAGCCCAGGTCTTCAATATTGATATCGGTCTGGGAGGCATGGTCTTGGTGGTTGTCATGGCCGTAGGCGCATCTATAGGCTCTCCCGCCACACCGGGTGTTGGTATCGTTATTCTCTCACTAACCTTAAGTACAATAGGTGTTCCCCCCGCAGGCATTGCTCTGATCATGGGTGTAGACCGTATTCTTGATATGAGCAGAACTGCCATCAACGTCACCGGAGACTTAGTCGCCGCAAAGCTGATGGATAAATGGATCGGCAGCGAAAAGAGCCTGGAAGCAGAGTTAGCAGAGGAGCAACAGCATGACCTTATTCGCACAAAAACTGGTGAGGATGTTATTACCAGCCCATAACAATAAGAAAAATAAATAAAAGCAATCACACTCTAGTGCTGTCATTAAACCATGAGGAACAGTCAACCAAATCTCTCGGGGTTCGTTACTAACAGTGACTCCAACAACCTATGAGGACAATACTATGAAGATCGGGATATTAACCGCCAGCCTTTTGCTGACTCTACCTGCCCTTTCTTTCGCCAATGATCGGGGTGACCGTGTCGAAGAGCGACTCGACAGAAAAGGTGACCGCATCGAACACAGGCTGGATCACAAAGGCGATAGAATCGAAAATCGCTTCGAGCGTCGCGCCGACAACGCTGAAGAGCATGGCCACGAAAAACGTGCACGTATGCTTGAGCGTAAAGGCGAACGCATAGATACCCGGCTGGATCGAAAAGGTGAGCGAATTGATCATCGACTAGATCGCAAGGGAGATCGAATTAATCGCCGCGCCGATTAGAGTGCTTAGGCAAACCGAAGTAATAGACCCGGCTAACTAAAAAGTTTTTTTAACGTCACTTAACGACCAACAACCCGGCACAAGGCCGGGTTATTCGTTTCTGGCGGTGAGGGAGGGATTGACTCGCAGCTCTGCTGCTCGGGGTTTCACCCCGTCGTCGCAAGCGCCGACGCCCAAAACGCTTTCGCGTTTTGTCGAACCCCACGAGGCTTCTCACCCACCCGTCACCGCAACAAAAAACCCGGCACAAGGCCGGGTTATTCGTTTCTGGCGGTGAGGGAGGGATTCGAACCCTCGATAGGGGATTAGCCTATACTCCCTTAGCAGGGGAGCGCCTTCAGCCGCTCGGCCACCTCACCAAATATGTTTTTGAACTCGGATTTAAACAAGTTCAGGAAAGGCGCCCCCAGGTCGCGCGTTGCTCATCGCTCCGCTCTTCGTCCCTTCGGGATCAACCTGCGGTTGCCCAAGTTAAAAACTTGTCAGCCGCTCGGCCACCTCACCAAATATGTTTTTGAACTCGGATTTAAACAAGTTCAGGAAAGGCGCTCCCAGGTCGCGCGTTGCTCATCGCTACGCTCTTCGTCCCTTCGGGATCAACCTGCGGTTGCCCAAGTTAAAAACTTGTCAGCCGCTCGGCCACCTCACCGTTTTTCGATTAAAGCAGTAATACACCGCCCCGAAAATGAGGCGGCATAATACCATATCGATTGGAAAAACAAAGAAGATTTAGACGTTTCCGTTCCCGTCTTTTTCCATCTGGATGCGCTGATAAATTTCTTCTCGGTGGACAGCCACGTCTTTTGGTGCGTTAACACCAATACGAACCTGATTGCCCTTTACACCAAGAACAGTGACAGTAACTTCGTCACCAATAACCAGCGTTTCTCCAACACGTCTTGTGAGAATTAACATGCTACTACTCCTATTTAACTGCCTGAACTGGCAACACTATGCCAACATCCATATCCGTGGCCCGATTATTGTTATGAGACCTCCGGCATAAGACAAACTCATACTACTCTTCGCCTTACGGCCGATACAATACCATTCGTTCCAATTTAAGTCACTAGCGTTTAAGCAAGTAAAAACCTTAATAACGGACTAATTGTCATTCTGCTGTTTGCTGTCCAGCTCAAATGCTGAGTGAAGTGCTCGTACTGCAAGCTCCAGGTAGCGCTCTTCAATCACAACAGTAATTTTGATTTCAGAGGTAGTGATCATCTGAATATTGATATTCTCTTTGGCCAATGTCTGGAACATTTTTGAAGCCACACCTGCGTGAGACCGCATACCTACACCAACCAGGGAAAGCTTGGCAACGCGATCATCGCACTCAATAGAGCGAACGCCTAACTCGGAAGATATTCCATCCAGCACTTTTCTGGCTTTGGTCATTTCATTGCGATGGACGGTAAATGTCATAGAGGTGGTCTGATCCTCTGAAACATCCTGTACTATTACGTCAATCTCAATATTGGCATCACTGACCGGACCCAAGATTTTATAAGCAACCCCGGGCACATCCGGAATACCCCGGACGGTCAATTTGGCTTCATCCCGATTGAAGGCTATTCCTGAAACAATGGGTTTTTCCATTTCGTCGTCATCCTCAAGCGTAATCAGTGTTCCCGGCCCGTCTTCAAAACTGGACAGCACTCGCAAGGGCACTTTATATTTTCCAGCAAATTCAACTGAGCGAATTTGTAGTACCTTTGAACCCTGGCTGGCCATTTCCAGCATTTCTTCAAAGGTGATTTTATCGAGCCTGGAAGCCCCCTGCACAACACGAGGATCAGTGGTATAAACACCGTCCACATCAGTGTAAATCTGGCATTCGTCAGCTTTCAGAGCAGCAGCCAGCGCCACAGCTGTGGTATCGGAACCACCACGACCCAGTGTGGTAATATTGCCTTTTTCATCGACACCCTGAAAACCGGCCACCACCACTACACGACCTTCATTCAAATCGGCCTGCATGTTGTGAGCGTCAATATGTTCTATACGCGCCTTCGAGTGGGCATTATCCGTGATAATTTTTACCTGCCCTCCCGTGTAGGAACGGGCATCACAGCCAATTTTGTGCAAGGCCATGCTGAGCAGCGCTATTGTCACTTGCTCACCCGTGGAAACCAGCACATCCATTTCTCTGGTCGCGGGATCCTCATCTATTTCTTTAGCTAGTGCCAGCAGCCGATTGGTTTCACCACTCATTGCGGAAACCACAACGACGACATCGTCACCCTTCTCACGGTATCCGGCTACTTTTTCAGCCACGGCCTTGATACGGTCAATAGTACCAACAGATGTACCGCCATATTTTTGAACAATTAAGCTCATATCCAGCTTCTTTTTTCAGATCTTGATTACGGTTTCATTTCCAGCAACAAAACCCTGCGTTTACAAGGGGCGCCATTAAACAACAAACCCCAATAAGTGTTAAGAAAAACAACGCAATTGCACAAATTATTTAAGTTTTTTCTCTACCCAGTTGTACACAGACGCCACCGCTGCTGGTAGAGCAGACTGATCCGTTCCTCCACCCTGAGCCATGTCGGGCCGTCCACCACCTTTACCGCCAATCTGTGTAGCAACAAATTGTATCAGTTCACCCGCTTTTATTTGACCAATGCTATCCTGGGTCACACCCGCAACCAGCGAAATTTTTCCTTCACTGACTGCGGCCAGAAGTACAACCCCACTTCCCAGCTTATTCTTCAATTGATCAACCATATCCCGCAAGGATTTCGGATCTGCGCCCTCAAGGTTGGCTGCCAACACCTTGATTCCGGCAATATTTTTAGCGCTGGAAACAAGATCGCTGCCAGCCGAGGACGCCAGTTTTGCATTCAACCGGGCATTTTGTTTTTCGGCTTCTTTGAAATCGGTCATCAATGCTTCAGCTTTTTGTACAACATTGTCGCGACCGGATTTCAATATCTTTGCAACCTGGCTCAGTTGTTGGCTTATGCTGTCAATATGATCAAGGGCCTGCTCACCCGTTACCGCCTCAATACGACGAACACCTGAAGCAATACCTGTTTCACTGGTAATACACATCAGACCTATATCCCCGGTTCTGGCGGCATGGGTTCCGCCACAGAGCTCAACTGAATAATCATTTCCCATGGTTAGCACACGTACACTGTCTCCGTACTTTTCACCAAACAGCGCCATTGCACCTTTGGCAATAGCTGTATCCATATCGCAGATTTCGGTTTCCACTGCGGTGTTGCGGCGAATCTCGGCGTTTACCCGGTGCTCTATTTGCTTCAATTGCATCTCTGACACGGCTTCGCCGTGGCTGAAATCAAACCTCAGTCGCTTGCTATCCACCAGTGAACCTTTCTGCGTAACATGTTCACCCAGAATTTCACGCAATGCCGCATGCAATAAATGCGTCGCAGAGTGATTCAGTGCAGTAGCCTGTCGAACCCGGTCATCTACGACTGCCGATAATGTCTCTCCGACCGCAATTGAACCTGAAACAAGGAGCCCGATATGCAAGTGATGATCGCCCTGTTTTTGGCAATCACGCACCTCAAATTTTGCTGTTTCAGTTCGCAGGTAGCCACTATCTCCAGCCTGACCTCCTGATTCGGCATAAAATGGCGTCTGGTCGAGAACCACAACACCGGATTCCTCTGCCTTCAGCGTATCAACTGATTTGCCATCTTTTAGCAAGGCAACCACTTTGCATTGCCCTGTCACCGCCTGATAACCGGTAAACTCGGTATTGCCTTCAAGTTGCACGCTCTGACTATAATCAACCTTGAAAGTCCCCGCAGCCCGCGCCCGTTGCCGTTGAGCATCCATTGCCGCCTCGTAACCCGCCATATCCAGCGTCAGGCCGCGTTCCCGGGCAATATCGTTGGTCAGATCAACAGGGAAACCGTAGGTGTCGTAAAGGGTAAACACCACATCACCAGATATTTCACCACCATTTTGTGAAGGCTGGCCGTCATCCAGAGCCTGTTCAAGTATGGCCAAGCCCTTATCCAGCGTTTTCTCAAACTGTTTTTCTTCCGCCAGCAGCACTTTCTCCACCTGCTGCTGGCTGGCGGTCAGCTCAGGGTAAGCCTCGCCCATTTCTGCAACCAGTGCGGCAACCAGCTTGTGGAAAAAGGCCTGCTGCTGACCAAGTTTATGACCGTGTCGGATCGCCCGGCGAATAATACGCCGCAGTACGTATCCTCTCCCCTCATTAGACGGCAACACACCATCGACAATTAAAAAGCTGCAAGAACGAATATGGTCTGCAATCACGCGCAGTGATTTGTCTTCCAGATTTGAGCAACCGGTTACTGCGGCGGCGGCTTTCAGCAATGCCTGAAACAGATCAATTTCATAATTGCTATGAACACCCTGCATGACAGCAGCAATTCTCTCAAGCCCCATACCTGTGTCTATAGAGGGCTTGGGAAGCGGTGTCATGGTGCCATCGGCACTTCGCTCATACTGCATAAACACCAGATTCCAGATCTCGATGTAACGATCAAGATCATCATTGTCACTACCGGGTGGGCCGCCCGGCACATCGTCGCCATGATCGTAAAAAATTTCCGAACAAGGGCCACAGGGGCCGGTGTCACCCATCTGCCAGAAATTATCTTCGTCAAGCCGAGAAAACCGCTCGGCATTCACACCCAGCTCTTTGAGCCAGATATCAGCGGCTTCGTCGTCTGAAATATGTACCGTTACCCAGAGCCGCTCTTCCGGCAAACCCAATGTTTCGGTAAGGAACTGCCAGGCAAAGTGTATCGCCTCCCTTTTGAAGTAATCACCAAAACTGAAGTTACCAAGCATTTCAAAAAAGGTATGGTGACGGGCGGTGTAACCGACGTTTTCCAGATCATTGTGCTTGCCACCAGCCCTGACACACCGTTGAGAGGATACCGCCCGCACGTAATTACGTTTTTCTGTGCCCAGAAAAACATCTTTGAATTGCACCATCCCGGCGTTGGTAAACAGCAGCGTGGGGTCATTACCAGGCACCAGACTGCTGCTGCTGACTATACTGTGTTGCTGGCTTTCAAAATATTTCAGGAAAGCATCCCGTATTTCTGCACTTTTCATTGCGCCCTTCATAAAACTCGTAAAACGTTTGTTTCCGATGGCTCAAAATGAGCCTTTAGATCTGACAACCAATTATGCTTGCCGCCTAAAAACCCAACTGATCCTCGGAAAACTGTTTGTTGCCCAGAATATGTAGGTGTAAGTGAAACACCGTCTGACCCGCTCCAGCACCATTATTGATAATCAGGCGGAAAGCATCTCCAACACCTGCTTGTTCTGCCACTTTACCAGCCGTCAGCATCAAATTCCCCAATAACGCCTTATCCTCATTCGAGGCATCCACAAGACGCGGGATCGGCTTTCGTGGAATCAGCAATAAATGCAGTGGGGCCTTGGGAGCAATATCCTTGATAACGAAACAATCATCATCCTGGTAAAAAATATCACCGGGAATATCGCCATTAATAATTTTGGTAAAAATACTTTCTTCAGACATGACAAACCTGTTCGCTGGAAGTGGTTATATGGAAGTGGTGAATAGCTGCTCTTAGCCAAGTTTTTCATCGGCAGAAAGCTGGCGCGCCTCACTCTCCAGCATGACAGGAATACCATCCCTGACCGGGTATGCCAGACCACTGGCCTTGCATACCAGTTCCTGCTTCACTTTGTCGTAAACCAGCGGCGCCTTGCTTACCGGGCATACGAGCAGACTTAATAATTTTTTGTCGATCATGGATAAACCCTGTTGTCAGCCCCAACACTTGTACTCCCACATTGCAGGAGAAGCTCATAAGGCTGCTATTTTAGAAAGATGGTAATTCTACGTGAAAGATCGGGTCAAAACCACGTTGTCAGTAAGGCTACCCCGGAGGATCAATCAAGGCTCTGGCTGAGCAGAGGATGCCGGGAAGCTCTCCAGCACCAGCGCCGGGTCAACCCGCACATCAAACCAGTTTATACGCCAATCAAGATGGGGGCCGGTAGCCCTTCCTGATGAGCCTACTTCGGCAATCAAATCGCCCATTTTTACCAGATCACCCGGCTGAACGTGAATCTTGCTCAGGTGGATAAATGAAGACGTAATGCCATGTCCGTGATCGATGATCAATGTACCCCCGGAATAATACATATCACGATGACTCAGCTTGACAACACCGGCCGCTGGCGCATGAACCGGTGTACCTGTAGGGGCGGCAATATCAAGACCATAGTGCGGCCGCCCGGGAGTGCCATTGTATATTCGCCGACTGCCATAAACACCACTGATGCGACCCTCCAGCGGGCGCCTGAAACCATCGCGAAAATACTGAAAGTGCTCATCGTCAGCACGCGCAGCTCTGACCAGAGCAGCCTCCTCACGGATACGCTGCAAGACATCTTCCGGTGGTGTTACCGTACGCTGCGGCACCCCTTCAACTCGCTCTTCGGGATATTGCCGTTGCGCAATATGAAAATAATGATGCTCTGCCGGTCCATTGGCTACCTGCACCAGCAGCTCCACATCAGCCGGGGCATCGCGCCCAAGAGCAATAACAAAGACTCCCTGATCGGAAACACGCACACGCTTGCCCATAAACTGAATATCTGCATCAGGGGCAGTCCTACCAATCAACATACCGCCCTGCGACCAGCTGCCGGTCAGCTCCAAAGCACGCAGCAGGGGCGTAAATAGCACCATAAACAGCACGAAAGACAGGAGCTTACCAAGGGGAAATAGCGACACGTTTGAGTTACTCCTCGGAAACATTCTGATCTTCATTTGGCTCTATATAGGGTTCGAAAGACTCTATCATGCAGGTATTCCCCTGCCTTAATACTCTGATGGAGTCAAACTTTGCGCACAGTTGCCCCGTGCGGGAGCTATAAATAAATCCGTCATGTTTCAGGTTTCGGCAGTCATTTTTAAAGCGCATCAACAATTTCTTGCCGCCGGTCAGTTCGAGAATCGCCGTTTTGCTATCCAGCACATCAACGTTGCGAATCCGCTGTGTCGACACGCAGCCATTGCGCAAAGACCAGCCCGCCGTATCCGAATCACTCTCCGGCACCGCACTCAATGACGACCCTTGCGCAAACACCGCAGAAGTTGCCACAGACATGGCGAAGAAAAGGGTTTTAATGCTTATCTGCTTACTGATACTGAGAATCCTGCTTTTTGTCGGCAACCTACACCCCGGAACATAGAGATTTACAGCCAATACTGTCCGTTAGAGTATCCAGCATGACCGCCGTTCCGTGAATTTTCACGGATATTATAAAATTCATCAATCCAGTACCGCCTGTATTTGTTCAGCGGTGAATCCCCGGTATTGTAAAAAACGACTACGTTTAGCTTTTTCTGCATAGCTGTCACAAACGGTTTCTCGATATTTTTTGTTCAACACTGCCAAGGCAAGCTCGTACCAATCAGTATCACAACAGCTCAGAGACTCATAGATCAGCACTGAAGACACGCCCCTTTGCTGAAGCTCACGGGCAATTCTTTGGGGTCCTTGCCCCTTGCTGATTCTGGCACGGATAAAGGATTCGGAGAAGCGGGAATCTGATTGCAACCCCTCCTCTGCAAGCTGATCCAGGACGGGATACAGAAGGTTTTCTTCCTCAGGAAACCGGGAGAGCAGCTTCCGGTACAACTCCTGCCGACTGTGCTCACGCCGGGCGAGCAAGTCCATTGCCTTTAGCCGGATAACTTTTTCGGGATTCGGTTCTGTAAATGCCAGTTCGGGCATATTAGGGCTGAGGTTTGACCGTATCTGGATGCTGCCGATGACTTGAAACAGCACTCTCAAGCGGTGCTGTATTGCCAGCAACTTCCAAGGTTGACGGCTTACTGCCTGAGAACCAGCCACGAATTTTTTTGATCAGCGCGATCAATGTACGAATCAGTTTAGGCAACAACCAGATAACCAGCAGGATAAAAGCCAGCATCAACCCCAGGAACAGCAAAGGATAATTCAACATTGTCCAGAGGCCACCCAGCACTACAACGTCTTCACCAATAGATGCAGCCCAATTAGTCATTGGCTCTGGAGAAGTGTTAATCAGGACTCGTGAGGAAGCCTTGGTGACATGACTGACCGTTGCCATGGAACCACCCAAAATACCTGCAGCAATCTCCAGCGCTGGCGTCACATCGCCCACCGCTCCAGCCGCCAGCATCGCACCCGCCGGGATGCGGATAAAGGTATGAATCGCGTCCCAACCAGTATCCACACCTGGCGTTTTATCCGCAAAAAACTCCACAAAGTACATCAAGCCTGCAGCGGCAACCACCATCGGATTTTGCAATACCACTAACTCTTCCGGCAAAACAATGTTACCTGTTGAGCCTGCGATACCCAACACCAGAAGAGCAGCATAAAGATTAATACCGCTCGCCCAGCCAACACCCATGGTCAGGGCAATAACCGAGATTAACTCCTGATAATTGTCCATTCTGTTTCCTTATTTAGCTGTCACTATATGACAGCATCATTTGAGGTTTTCATCAATCATTATGGCCCTCTGATAACAACATCGCTTTTTGCTGCGCTTGTCTACTCTCTCTGCTTCCCAAAGGGTGAAGCCAACAGGCCAATTAAAGATGTCTCACGGCTATCATCAAGCCCAATCGCCATATCCAGTTCCCTGCGGCTGTTTGAGCGAGAGCCAAACAGTCTGTCCCAAAAACTGAACAGAGTGCCATAATTACTGTTAGTATCAGACCTTAACACATGGTGATGCACCCAATGGATAGAAGGTGTGATAAATACTTTCGACATACGCTGCTCAAATCTGACAGGCAAACGCAGATTTGAGTGCTGAAACCCTGACATCATCAACACCAACGTCTCAAAAATAATGACTGATACAAGTGGCATCCCCATGATCCAGACTATGGGTATGCGTGCCATCGCTGAAAATATAACCTCTCCAAAATGAAACCGGACGGAGGTGCTCACGTCAAGCCATTCATCCAGATGATGCACCCGGTGAAAGCGCCAAAAAACAGGTATGACATGGTTCAGCCTGTGCCACCCGTAAATCCATAAATCCAGCACAACAATACCCACCAGAATACCCGGCCAGCCATTCAGCCACGAAAATCGCCAAGCCACCCCTTCAGACACAAGAGCCGTCATCGGAATAACCAGCAATGGGGAAAACAGTGCATTCAATCCCCATAGAGACAGGTTACGACCCACTCTCGCCATATCGTGATATTGCTCTGCCCTTATCGCAGCAGGCCGAAGCCTTTCAGCTATAAACAGCAGTAACAGGCAAGTCAGGACAACAGCCCCTTTTATGCTCAACAATTGTTCAATACTCATAACGGCATATTAAGTGAGTTACCTCCTTTCACCAAAAACAGTATCTATTGCAAACAAAAACCCCCGCACTAAAAACAGTACGGGGGTTACAACTGGGCCAACGCTTTAAAACAGGCATTCACCGCCAGAACAAGTGATCTGCATTCATTCTATATTTTCAACCGCCTTCTTTTTTGGATCTACTTTCTTTGGATCACCCAGCAGTTGGGCACGAATTTGCTGTTCAATTTCGTTTGCTACTTCGGAATTTTCTTTCAGAAAATCACAGGCGTTTGCCTTACCTTGCCCTATTTTGTTGCCTTTGTAGGCGTACCAGGCGCCGGATTTTTCCACCAAACCACATTTGACACCCAGATCCACAATTTCGCCCAACTGGTTAATGCCCTGATTATAGAGAATCTGGAACTCAGTCTGTTTGAATGGCGGTGCAACCTTATTTTTAACAACTTTTACCCGTGTTTCGTTGCCGATTATTTCCTCGCCATTTTTTACCGCACCAATTCTTCTGATATCCAGCCGCACAGACGAATAGAATTTCAATGCATTACCACCGGTGGTGGTTTCCGGATTCCCAAACATAACCCCGATTTTCATGCGAATCTGATTGATAAAAATCACCAGACAATTGGCCTGCTTGATATTACCGGTTAATTTACGCAACGCCTGAGACATTAAACGCGCCTGCAAGCCCACATGATGATCACCCATTTCGCCTTCGATCTCAGCCTTCGGAGTTAATGCCGCGACAGAATCAACAATCAGTACATCAACGGCACCGGAGCGAACCAGCATGTCGGTCACTTCCAGAGCCTGCTCACCTGTATCCGGCTGGGAAACGATCAGGTCATCAACATTAACCCCAAGACGCTCGGCATAAATCGGGTCCAGCGCATGCTCGGCATCAACAAAGGCGCAAGTGCCCCCTTGCTTCTGCGCCTCGGCAATGACCTGCAGCGTCAGCGTTGTTTTACCCGACGACTCCGGCCCATATATTTCAACAATACGTCCTTTTGGCAAACCGCCAACACCCAGAGCAATATCCAGCCCCAGCGAACCGGTGGAAACAGCTGGCACCACAACACGCTCCTTGTCGCCCATGCGCATGACAGTACCCTTGCCAAACTGACGCTCAATCTGACCTAATGCCGCCTGCAGCGCCTTTTCCTTGTTTGGATCCATTGCTTTTACCCCTTTTTTAATATCATTCTCTATCATCTGTTCCACAGCTGCATTCATGGTAATCACCTCAACATAACTGGATAAATATACACTGTATGTAGATACAGTATATTATTTTTTCAGGATGTCAAGCAATCCCTGCAACGCCCTTTCAACTGCCGCAGACCTTACCTCAGCGCGGCCGCCGGAAAAAATTTCACGCGCACAGTGTGCGCGCTCCATCTTCTCCTGCCAGCAAAACCAGACAGTACCCACCGGCTTATCCGTTGTACCACCATCAGGCCCAGCAATACCACTGATAGCCACCGCAATATCAGCACCCGAAACACGGAGTGCACCTGCAACCATTTCCCTGACCACTGGCTCACTTACCGCTCCGTGAGCACACAGAACCTGTTCCGAAACACCGACCAACTGCTGCTTGGCTCTATTCGCATAGGTAACAAAGCCATACTCAAACCAGGCGGAGCTGCCGGGGATATCGGTAATGGCGCTGGCAACACCTCCACCGGTGCAGGATTCAACACAGGTGACCTTGAGTTTTCGCTGTAATAACAACTCACCCAGTTGCGATGCCAATAGTGAAGTTTTTTCAGTCATCCTGAAAACCCGGCGACAGTTTATTCCGGCCTCATGTGAGGGAACAGCAACACGTCACGAATCGAGGGGGAGTCTGTGAGCAACATGACCAGGCGATCGATGCCGATACCCTCGCCTGCCGTGGGTGGCAAGCCATACTCAAGGGCGCGAATATAGTCTGCATCGTAGTGCATGGCTTCGTCATCACCGGCATCTTTTTCCGATACCTGGGCACGAAATCGCTCTGCCTGATCTTCAGCATCGTTCAGCTCCGAAAAACCATTAGCCAGTTCGCGGCCACCCACAAAGAATTCAAAACGATCCGTTACGAATGGATCGGCATCATTGCGACGCGCCAGCGGCGACACCTCAGCGGGGTACAGGGTAATAAAGGTTGGCTGATCAAGCCGGTGTTCCACTGTTTTTTCAAAAATCTCAATCTGAACCTTGCCCAGCCCCCAGTAGTCCTTCAAAGGAATATCCAGATGCTCCGCAATCTGCCGCGCACCGGTTTCATCCGCCAGAGCCTCAGCACTGATATCAGGGTTAAAATGCAAGATTGAATCGAACACTGAAAGACGACGAAAAGGCTTGGCAAAATCGTAAACCGTTTCCTGCACAACCTCGCCTTCGGCATTTTTTACTGTGCTACGCACTTCTGTTGTAGCCAACACATGCCGGGAAAGTTGACGCAACATGTCTTCTGTCAGGTCCATCAGATCATTGTAATCGGCGTAAGCCTGATAGAATTCGAGCATTGTGAACTCGGGGTTATGACGCGTCGACAGCCCCTCGTTGCGAAAGTTGCGATTAATCTCATAGACTCGTTCAAAACCACCCACTACCAGGCGTTTGAGGTAGAGTTCCGGCGCAATCCGCAGGTACATGTCGATGTCCAGAGCATTGTGATGGGTAATAAATGGCCGGGCCGTAGCACCGCCTGGAATGGCTTGCAGCATGGGAGTTTCCACTTCCATAAACTGCTGATAATTAAGATATGATCTAATAAATTCAATAACTTGTGATCTAATCCTAAAGACATTTCTAATATCTGGATTCACAATCAGATCGACATAACGCTGACGGTAACGCAGCTCCTGATCGGCAAGACCGTGATATTTGTCCGGCAGCGGACGCAGTGATTTGGTCAACAACTGATATTGCTCAAGGTTGACATAAAGATCACCCTTTCCGGATTTGTGCAGCGCTCCGGAAACTCCGACAATATCACCCAGATCCAGCCCCTTCGCAAAAGGCCTGGCTTCCTTGGTCACGTACAACTGAATACGCCCTGACATATCCTGGATTTCCACAAAAGCACCGCGGTTGCGAATTACCCGACCAGCCACTGAAACCGGCAGCACCTGCTCCTCAAGCTGCTCCTTGGACTTTTCACCAAATTCCCGCTGCAAATCACCGGCCAGATGCTGACGCCGAAAATCATTGGGGAATGCCGTACTGTTCTTCTCTGCCGACTGCTCGCGAATCATTTGCAATTTGGCACGTCGCTCTGCAATTAGCTTGTTTTCGTCTTGCTGGCTCTCAGTCATTTTACTGCTCGATCATGTTCGTTTTCAGTGATTGCGTCGATATCAATATCTGGTTAAACACCAGCCTTAAGACTGGCTTCAATAAAAAGATCCAGATTACCATCCAGCACGGCCCCACAATTGCTGGTTTGCACATTGGTGCGCAGGTCCTTGATGCGCTGGTCGTCGAGCACATAGGAGCGAATCTGGCTGCCCCAACCGATATCGGATTTACTCTCTTCCAGCTCCTGCGCGGCTTCCCTGCGTTTCAGCATTTCCTGCTCATAAAGTTTGGCACGCAGCATTTTCCATGCCTGATCACGGTTTTTATGCTGCGACCTCTGACTCTGGCACTCCGCCACAATACCGGTAGGTTCGTGAGTCAGGCGCACGGCTGAATCGGTTTTGTTCACGTGCTGACCACCGGCCCCGGAAGCACGATATGTATCTGTGCGAACATCAGCAGGGTTAATATCAATCTCGATATTGTCATCAATCTCCGGTGACACAAAAACCGAACAGAAAGATGTATGTCGACGATTCCCGGAATCAAACGGTGACTTTCTGACCAACCGATGCACGCCGGTTTCGGTGCGCAACCAGCCAAAAGCGTATTCACCTTCAAAACGGATTGTTGCGCTCTTGATGCCAGCAATCTCTCCAGCGGAGGCCTCTTCAAGTGTGGTTTTGAAACCTCTTGCCTCCCCCCAGCGCAGATACATACGCAGCACCATTTCAGCCCAGTCCTGAGCCTCAGTACCACCTGAACCCGATTGAATTTCAAGGAATGCGTTATTGGCATCCGTTTCACCGGAAAACATCCTTCGAAACTCAAGATTGGCAAGGTGGCTTTCCAACTGCTCTACTTCAGCTTCTATTTCACTGACCGCATCTTCATCATTTTCTTCAGCAGCCATTTCAAGCAGGTCTCTGGCATCACTAACACCCGCATCGAGTGTTTCAATCGTTTCAACCACCGCTTCCAGAGATGCCCGTTCGCGCCCTAACGCCTGAGCTCGATCAGGGTTGTTCCAGACATCGGCATCACCGAGTTCCAGCTCAACCTCTGCTAGGCGGTCCTTTTTTTCAGCGTAGTCAAAGATACCCCCTGAGCACGTCAGTACGCGCCTGAAGATCATCGAGGGCATTTTTTATAGGGGCAATTTCAAGCATACAGTGCTTTAACTCTCAAGATATGCACCTCCATGGTGAAACCACGCAAGCACAAAGGGTTTATGTACGGAATAAAACAAAGCCGGGATTCTAACGGAAAGCGCCACCCTTCTCCAGACACCGGGAAGCTTTTCCACACGAAGATCAATAAACAACACTCATACCCCTCCGCGCCAGCCAGCGCACCATAACAATAGCTCCAACTAACACAGAAACAAGAAACCGGAGGCAGGCCGCGCCATAAACACAAGAAAGCCGTTGACCCGAAGTCACCGCTATTTTTATTTCGGATAACTTCGGATAACAAAGTACAACAGCGAATTTGATATAGATTCACAACACAGCCCATAGCAACGGCTTGAGAGCTGTCAGCTTTTTTTACAAAATTTACCCATACTTTATAGAAAAAATATTAACATGTTGTTTTTAAAAGAAAAAAAATATTGGCATTTTAATTGCTTTTGAGAAAGGAGAGCCATTAATACAAAAAATAATCAGCGTGTTTATGGCTACTAAATTTTGTATGTTTCGACTATAAGGATATGCTGATATGCTAAATTCTAACCTCAAACTCATAAGAGCATTTGCATTATTAGGCGCAGTGTCTCTGATGCCTCACGCAAATGCCGCACTGTTGGACGCTTTCGAAAATGGCGGTTTTGAAGGTGGTTCAATAAATACAAACTTCCACAACTCCCAAGTTCCTCCGGGTTGGACTACAACTGGCGGCACACCAGACACTTTTGACGGCAATACTAATTTTGGCAGTTACACCTGGGCACCCAGTAGTACAGGCGGGCAGTTTCTGCACGGTATTGGTGATCAACCAAACTGGACTGAAAGTGCTTTGCAAGTAGGACTTGGTGGACTGGTCATTGGCCAGCAATATGAAATTTCCTTTGAGCAAAGTATCTCTCGAAGCCAATGGTCGCAGACTGGTGGTTACTGGAAGATCAAGTTTGGTGATGAGATTCAGGATTCTGCTCATATGGACATCCCGGATTTCGGTGTATTCGAAGGCTGGACATGGCAAACCATGATTTTCACCGCAACAGCAGAGATCCAGACACTTGAAGTGATCGCTTGGAGTGACACCGACAGCTTCAGAACCGATATTGGTATTGACAGCTTCTTCTTGGGAGACCCTGGCACCAATCCTGATAACCCGGATAATCCAGATAACCCGAATCCTGTGCCCGAGCCAGCTTCAATTGCACTGTTCGGACTTGGTCTTGCGGGCCTTGGCTTTAGCCGACGCAGAAAAGCAAAAGCGTAAAAACCAAACCCTGTGGCGGGGGCATTAGCGCCAGATGAAACAAGGGGCATTTAGTTAGCCCAGCAACAGGGAATCAAAGGGCAATCATTCTGTTATAAGGTTGATTGCCCTTTTTCCATTTTCGGGAAAATCCGGGTAATCAGCATCACAGATTATCTGCCGTCAACACCCGTTTTATCTGCCCAGAGGTAAACGGCCAGTCTTTTTCTTCTCCTCCCGGTGTAACAACGACAGGAATTCTCGAGCCGTATTTGTTTTTTAACGCAGCGTTATTCGCAATATTGATTTCTTCCAGTGCCCAGCCATATTCCGTCAGCAGGGGGTAAATCAGCATTTTCGCCTGATCACAAAGTGAACAGTGGTTGCCCGTGTAAAGAATCAGCTGCCGCATTACTCGCTACCTCTGCCCCGCCCGCGTTTCCAGGGGTTCGGTGACGCATCAGGCAGATACTGAGGCGCCAGGTTGCTCCCTTTGCGGTGGTGAATTAACCAGCAGTTGTGAATCCGCTGGTTGCGCTGAAAGTCCGGGTCCAGCGTTCGACTCGTCACATTCTCAACCTGATAATCCATCAACACAGATTCGGCCATCTGGAAGCGACGAAAATTATTGGAAAATACCAAAACTCCTGTTTCAGGCAACAGCGACATGGCATTGGCAATCAACTCAGGGTGATCTCTTTGAATATCAAGTATCGACGTCATCTTCTTTGAATTTGAAAAGGTCGGCGGGTCGAGAAATATCAGATCAAACTGCCGATCTCCCGACTGCGCGGTTTCGGCCAGCCATTCAACACAATCCGCTCTCAGCAGGCGATGCCGCTTGCCGATACCGTTAAGATCAAAGTTGCGCTGCGCCCACTCCAGGTACGTGTTCGACATATCGACACTCAATGAAGATTCAGCACTCGCCAGCGCCATTTGTACGGTTGCCACAGCGGTATAACAAAACAGGTTCAATACCCGTTTGCCTCCGGCCAGCTCCGCCAGCAAGTGCCTGACAGGGCGATGGTCCAGAAACAGCCCTGTATCCAGATAGTCCTGCAAATTAACTTCCAGTTCTGCACAACCCTCTTTGACACGGAACACAGCATTGCTGTTACGGCGGGCGGATACTCGCTGGTATTGATTCTCACCTTTTTGACGTCGGCGCTCCTTAAAAAACAGTTTGGCGCGACTTTGTGGATACAAGTATTGCAAAGCCTGCTTCACTTCAGATAAATGTTTGTTGGCCTGCTGTTCGCCGATTTGCTGGGGAGGTGCATACTCCTGAACGTGGATAGCATCGTGATAAATATCTACCGCTACTGCATACTCGGGCATATCGGCATCGTAGAGCCGGTAACAACTCACACCCGACTGTTTAAGCCAGGGCTTCAACTTGCGGCTATTCTTCTTGAGCCGGTTGGCAAACATGGTTGCCCCCTCCGGCAGGATAACGGCCTTTTCAGACTCTGATTCTGCAGCCTTTGTATCGGTCTTACTGTCCGCATCCCTCATCTGAAACAGCAATAATTGGCTGGCTATGGTGCCATTAAACAGTTTGTACTTCCTGTCAGCCCTCAGGCGCAACTCACCGGCCAGCGCTTCGTTGCCAGTGAACACGGCCAGCCGCCAGCCGGGGCATTCCTGCTTTGCCAGTTCACCCAGTTGTTGGTAGAGGGGTCTCAGCTCCTCCATCTCGCCCCATCGTTCGCCGTATGGAGGATTGGTGATTAACAACCCCTTTTCGATCTGCCGGTGAGTCGGTTTTTTAAATGCGTTCAGAGGTTTCGCCATCACTCGTATAATGCCATCCAAACCTGCATCAATAATATTGTCTTCTGCGGCTCTTACGGCACGAGTATCCTTATCGTAACCCCGAATTTCCGGCAGCAAGCCTGCCTTACCCTTCTCTAATCCCACCCGTGAACGGCTAATCGCTTCACTGTGAACCTGCTGCCACTGTTCATCATCATGCTGCAACCAGTTATGGAAGCCGAATTTGGAACGCTTCAGGCCAGGGGCTATATCCGCGGCCATCAACGCCCCTTCAATCAGAAGTGTGCCACTACCACACAGAGGATCAACCAAGGCCGCCTTATCAGCAAGATCATTGATCATCTGTGGCCAGCCAGCCCGTATCAACAACGCGGCGGCAAGATTTTCTTTCAGGGGAGCGGGAACCATAGCTTGTCGGTAACCACGCTTATGCAGGCTTTCGCCAGACAGGTCCAGGCTGATGTTGACGCGATCTTTGGATAAGTGTGCATTGATACGGATATCGGGGCGCCGCAGGTCTACATCGGGCCGGTCAGCATACTTTGCCTGTATCACATCCACCACCGCATCTTTCACTCGTTGAGCGCCAAACTGCGTATGCCGTATAGCATCGTTACTACCGACAAAATCAACCGCAATCGTTTGACGAGGTGTCAAATGCTCCGGCCAGGCAACAGCCTGTACTCCTTCATAGAGCTGCTCTGCAGATTCAACGTCAAATCTGGCCAACGGCAGCAACACACGGTTTGCCAGTCTTGACCAGAGACACATCCTGTAAGCCAGTGCCAACGGGCCATTGGCGTAAACACCGGCCACGGTCATACGCAAATCTTCTGCACCAAGCGCTTGTAGCTCATCCAGCAAAAGTTCTTCCAACCCCTTAGGGCATGTAACAAACCAGTTATAGGTCACTTTTTATCCGCTCTTTTCACAACTCAAGTTAATTCAATTTTTCGAAAATTCCCTTGCTGATTCCGACAGGGAATTAAAACCCCACCTCTATAGAAAAATAAAATCTTCGACAAGGGGGCCTCAATTTGTTGAACTGGAACGCCGAGATCAAGAGCAGCCAAGAAGGATCACTCAAGTATGAAGAGACAGAAAAGAGACACTTCCCAACGCGCCTTTCTCAAAGGCTACCAGGCCGGATTCAACGGTAAAGACAAATATTCATGCCCACATAATACATCATCACCCTGTGCACACGACTGGTATAACGGCTGGCGCGAAGGCCGCGATGACCGAATGCAAGGCTACAAACTTCACACAGAACAACAAAAGGTCGCCAATTTCTAACACTTACCTTCTACTACTCAACCTTCTAACAAGAGGACCATTGAACAGTTAGCAAGCAGGTGACTACACGCAGGGGTACAGACCCCTATCTAAGCGCCTTACCAAAGGCGCAGGCCCAGGCTAAAAACCTGGGCTACCGGGCGGCGGATGCAACAGCATCCGCCGTTTCTCTGATAAGCTCAGGGCCGCGGTAGATAAACCCACTGTACAATTGCACCAGACTGGCTCCGGCAGCCATTTTTGCCACCGCATCCTCACCGCAGCAGATGCCGCCAACACCGATTATAGGTAATGCTCCATCCAGCTCTCTGCTGAAGGCAGCGACCACTTCCGTGGACTTCCCGGCTAATGGCGCACCGCTCAAACCACCCGCTTCAGCGGCATGGATGTGATTTTCAACACCGGCTCTGGAAACCGTGGTATTCGTGGCAATAACACCATCGACATTCTGTTTCACCAAAATCCGGGCAATATCTGCCACTTCATTCTCTGTCAAATCCGGCGCTACCTTAACCGCCAGGGGAACGTATTCACCGTACTTGTCCGCCAGCTTCTGCTGCTCGTTTTTCAAACGTCGCAACAACCAGGTCAGGCTCTCACCAAACTGCAACTCACGAAGTCCTGGTGTATTGGGAGAAGACAAATTGACCGTAATGTAATCCGCATGGTTATACACTTGGCGCATACAGATCAGGTAATCATTGACAGCCTGGTCTACAGGGGTATCGAAATTTTTGCCGATATTAATACCCAAAACACCGTGATAACGGCGTCGCTTTACCCGCTCCACCAGATGGTCAACACCCAAATTATTGAACCCCATACGGTTAATGATTGCCTGATGCTCCGGCAGCCGGAATAAACGTGGTTTCGGGTTACCCGGTTGTGGTCGTGGCGTCACCGTGCCAACTTCGACGAAGCCAAAGCCAAGCCCACCCAGACCGTTAAAATAATCGCCATTTTTATCCAGCCCGGCAGCCAAACCAACCGGGTTGGGAAAATTCAGCCCCATCACCTTGACCGGATTGTCGGCAACTTTGCGACCCCAGTATTGATTCAACCCCAATCGTTCACCACAACCAATCAGATCAAGCGAGATCTCGTGAGCCGTTTCTGGAGGAAGAAGGAACAAGGCGTTACGGGCCAGGGAGTACATAGCTTGAAGAATCCTCCGATAGAAACAAACGTGTGCGGCGGCAAGGATAAAGCAAGCCGTATGACAAGTCACTTTTTCTCAAAGCGTATTGCTGGTTAAATAACCGCCCTAATCAAGCAATGCCGGAACTCAAGGTCCAACAACAGGTCTAGCATTACGCTTCAATCATAGAACTCGGGAATTAGTAACCTATGGCAGACAATCATTCGCTATCAGAACTACAACACTGGTTAAACCGGCAAATTGTCGGACAACAAAATCTGGTGGAACGACTCCTGATTGCCCTGTTAGCTGATGGTCATTTACTGGTAGAAGGGGCGCCTGGACTGGCAAAAACCAAAGCTATCAAAACCCTCTCTGAAGGTATCAGTGGCGATTTTCATCGAATCCAGTTTACGCCTGACTTATTACCCGCCGATATCACCGGCAGTGACATTTATCGACCTGAAAGTGGCTCTTTCGAATTCCAGCCAGGCCCTATTTTTCACAACCTGGTGCTGGCCGATGAGATCAATCGGGCACCAGCAAAAGTCCAATCTGCACTTCTGGAAGCCATGGCCGAAAGGCAAATCAGTGTCGGCCAAAGCACTTACGCATTGCCCACCCTGTTCCTGGTGATGGCGACTCAAAACCCTATTGAGCAGGAGGGTACCTACCCGCTACCCGAAGCCCAGATGGACCGTTTCCTGATGCACGTCAATGTCGGCTACCCCGCTGTGGAAGCTGAGCGTAGCATTCTCAAGCTGGCCCGTAACGAGGCCATGCATATTGAAGCCGAACAGCCAGAAATAGTCGACGAACAAACCCTGCTTGACGCCCGCAAACAGGTTCTCTCTGTACATATGGCAGAGCCCGTTGAGGAATATATCGTGCAATTGATACTCGCCACCCGGAATCCGGAAACCTATGGTGGCGAGCTGGCCAACTGGCTGGAATTTGGTGGCAGTCCGCGCGCCACCATTGCGCTTGACCGATGCTCACGGGC
The DNA here is from genome assembly GCA_024234435.1 of Pseudomonadales bacterium. Lineage (NCBI taxonomy): Bacteria > Pseudomonadati > Pseudomonadota > Gammaproteobacteria > Pseudomonadales > Pseudomonadales bacterium. Next base: position 893,284 of record JACKOF010000001.1, on the reverse strand, counting down.
TCATGCCTGGCTCAACGGGCAAGACTTTGTCAGCCCCGACAATGTCAGAGCCGTAGTCAATGATGTCTTGCGCCATCGACTGATTCTCAGCTTCGAAGCCGAGGCCAGCGGCATTACACCTGACAAGGTGATCGATACACTACTGCACAGCGTGCCTTCCGCCTGATCCGATAACCGGCAATATCGAGATAATGAAAATTTTAGCAACAGACGTCCCACTCAATCCGGCAATTGCCGATATCAGTGAACTGCTGAAATTGCGCTTTGCTGCCCGCGAGTTGACCTTTTTCCCCCGTATGGCGGCAAGACATCAACAAGCAGGAGCGCATCAATCCCGTTTTCGTGGCCGAGGTATGGATTTCGATGAAGTACGCCCCTACCAGCCCGGAGACGACATTCGCACTATCGACTGGCGTGTCACCGCCCGCACAACAACTCCTCACACAAAACTGTTCAGAGAAGAGCGGGAACGCCCTGTACTGGTAATCACTGATTTGCGCCCATCGATGTTTCTGGGTAGCCAGGAACTGAAATCGGTTACTGCTGCAAAGATCGCGGCCACACTTGCCTGGGCCGGACTCTATGCCAATGACCGGGTTGGAGGGCTGATATTCGGCGCGCAGCAGCAGCAAGACTTCCGCCCCAGACGCAGTCATCACAGTGTTTTGCAAATTATTCACGGCCTCAGTGATTACACTGAACGCCTGCTACTCAATGAACCCTGCCGTTATTCTCTGGCCGAAATACTGACAGAAGCGCGCCGCGTAGTTCACCCCGGCACCACATTGTTTATTGTCAGTGACTTTCACGATATTGATTCGGCAGGGCGCAAGGATGAGGCGTCTGAAAGCCAACAACACCTGTTTCAACTGGCAAAACATTGCGATCTCACACTGTGTCATACCTTCGACACACTGGACAGCCAGCTTCCACCACCAGGCAGTTATGCGGTAAGCAACGGCGAACAACAATGCTTGCTGAATACGCGCCGCCAGCCGCTTCGGCAACAGTTTGAGCAGCAGTTTCGCAATCGCCAAAGCCACCTGCGCCAGCTCTGTAACCGCTTATCAATGGGGTACCTGTCATTCCGTACAGGCCAACCCATCATCCACCCCCTGCTGCAAGCCTACAGCGGCAAGCGAAACAGGAGGTCACGGTGAGCTTCAGGTCGGCACTTCTGCCCGATATGCCTCTACAGTCATCCGGGCCTCTTGCCCGGTTGCAGGATATCCACTTGCCGGAACCCATTGGCTGGTGGCCTCCGGCACCGGGGTGGTGGCTGCTGACTGTGCTGGTTGTGGTGGCGCTAACATTCACTATTATCTGCATAGTTCGCAAGCATCGAAATAACCTCTACCGCAGACAGGCGCTTGCTGAACTGGAATACTTGTATCGTAGCAACAAAAGTCATCCGGCAATTTTCAGCCATCAGCTACTCGCTCTCATACGCCGCACGACAATAGCGGCCTACCCCGCTGCGCAACTGGCCCCGCTGCCGACCAGAGAATTGCTGGAAGCCATCAGCGACGATGAAAACGGTACTGGCTTCAGCTGCGAACTGCGCCAACAAATCGATATGCTCGCCTACCGTAAAGCACCCGAGTATCCCGCCAGCTTCAGTGATGATATATATCAAGCCACGAGACAATGGCTCAAGCGTCATCGTCGTTCCAGTCAGGAGGCTTCTCCTTGTTGACCTTTGAATGGCCCTGGCTAATGCTGTTACTGCCGTTGCCATGGCTGTATCGCTGGTTGCGCAAACCGGCAAAAGCGCAAATACCGGCCTTGAAAGCATCTGTATACAGCCATTTAATCAACCCGAATGAGGAGACATCAGCCACGTCCAGGTGGCATCTATTATTGCTGACATTACTGATTACCTGCTGGGTTTCAGTACTGCTGGCAGCCTCACGTCCAACCTGGACAGGTGATCCAATAGCTCTGCCAAGCAATGGTCGTGACCTGCTGATTGCCGTCGACATTTCCGGTAGTATGAAAAAAAATCAGGACATGTTGCTTAACGGCGACTACGTTGACCGGTTAACCGCCGTAAAAGGCATTCTGGGTGACTTTATACAGCGCCGCAAAGGAGATCGTCTGGGGCTTATTTTATTCGGCAGTGTGCCCTACCTGCAAACACCATTGACCTTCGATCGCACCACGCTCAATACCCTGCTGCAAGAGTCGGAAGTTGGCTTTGCCGGGCTGGAAACAGCAATCGGCGATGCTATTGGCCTGGCTGTCAAGCGACTGCAGGCGCGCCCCCAAAACAGCCGTGTACTCATTCTGCTGACCGATGGCGCCAATACAGCCGGGGCAGTACCACCACTTGAAGCAGCCAAAGTTGCCGCAGCAAAAGGTATCAAAATTTATACCATTGGTATTGGCGCCGATGTGCTCTATCAGCGCAACCTGTTCGGCACCCGTAAACTCAACCCTTCACAGGATCTGGATGAACGAACACTGGCCAGTATTGCCGAGCAGACTGGCGGCACTTACTTCAGAGCCAGAGACCCACAGGAGCTGGAAGCCATTTATCGACAACTCGATCAACTGGAACCTATTGAACAGGAAGCAGAGACCCTGCGCCCGACCAAAGCGCTCTTTCACTGGCCCCTGGCCATAGCACTGATAACCAGCTTATTAACATCCCTCCTGATGAAACGTGGAGGTGCGCACTGATGGAGTGGTTTCACGGCTTGCAGGATTTCCATTTTTTACGACCCATATGGTTCATGGCACTGGTTCCCGCCCTACTTGCCGGATTTTTGATTTACCGCAGCCAGACCGATTCCGGCAGCTGGTCCAAAGTGATATCACCCGAGTTGCTACCGTACCTGATAGACAAACCTGCCAGTGGTAAACGACGCAATTTGAGCGGTCTATGGCTTTTGGGGTGGTCAGTCGCTATCACAGCCCTGGCAGGACCGACTTTGGAACGCACACCACTGCCCGTACATGAACAGCAGAGCTTTCTGGTCATCGCCTTTGATCTCTCACCCTCAATGCTGGCTCAGGATCTGTCACCCAACCGACTGAGTCGGGCCCGGCTGAAGTTGATTGACCTGCTGAACACACGCCAGGAAGGTTCAACCGCCCTGATAGCCTACGGCGGTGACGCCTTTGTAGTCAGCCCACTGACAGATGACGCTGCTACCATTGCCGCCATGGTGCCTGCCCTCGATCCCGGCATTCTGCCCGATCAGGGCAGCAATGTAGAGGCCGCCATCGAAAAAGCTGTTGAATTGACTCTCAATACCGGACAAACCTCAGGCGATATCCTGCTGATTACCGATGGCATTTCCGTTCAGGGCGGCGAATCGTTACAAGTGATTCTTCGCAGCATGAGCGGCTTTCGGCTATTTATTATGGGAATTGGCACCGAACAGGGGGCACCAATACCCCTTGCTAGAGGTGGTTTTGCCAAAGATGCTCATAATAATATCCTGGTACCCCGGCTGCACAATCAGTATCTGAGAAAACTGGCCGAGAAAAACGGTGGTACTTATGCAGCCCTGACCGCAGACGACAGCGATATCCAATTCCTCAAACAGCAGTTTGAGACGCGTTCAAATCATTCAACAAAACAGCTGGATCGCACCTTCGACACCTGGCACGACCTCGGCTATTGGGCAATACTGCTGCTTCTGCCGCTACTGGTGCTGGCCTTCAGAAAAGGGCTGGTTGCATGCCTGCTCGTGAGCGCAAGTTTGGGCCTGTTTCCAGAGCGCACGCTGGCATTTGAATTTCAGGATTTATGGCTAACCAAAGACCAGCAGGCAGCCAGAGCTTTAGCGGAGGGAGATGCAGTAAAAGCTGAGCAGTTATTTGAAAATCAGCAGTGGAAAGGTGTAGCAGCCTATAAGAACAACAACTTTTCAGATGCCGAAACGCTATTTGACGGTAATGACGCCGACAGTCATTTCAATCGGGGAAACGCCCTGGCAAAGCAGGGGAAACTGCGTGAAGCCATCACAGCCTACGAACAGGCGCTAAAACTGGATCCCGAGATGAGAGATGCACTCGACAACATCCAGGCGGTCAAAGAAGAAATGAAAAAACAAAAAGAAAAAGAGCAGCAGCGCAACAAAGAAAACAATCAGGAAAATAATCAGGCGCATTCGTCGGCAGAGAATCAGGAAGGAAACCAGGGGCAGAAAAACCAGAGCCAGGATCAAGGTACCCGGCAGGAACAGGAAGGCAACAGCCAGACCTCACCCGAACAGACACAAGACCAGCAGCAAAGCGGCAATCAGTCCAGTCAGCAGACGCAACAGAGTTCGAACTCCCGAAATGCTTCCGGGCAGCAAAGGGAACAGGAACAGGAACAGGAAAAAAATACCGGACAGCAACCGGACAAAAATCGACAAAGTGAAACACCGCAAGATGTTCCCTCGGGCCAGTCAGAAGGACAACAACAAGAAAAGCAACCAAATGAGAGTGCCAACCAGTCTGTTCCGGAGGAACTCAGTGACGAAGAAGAGCAGGCCGTAGAACAGTGGTTACGCAGAATTCCCGATGATCCCGGCGGCTTACTGAGAAGAAAGTTCGAGGCCGAAGCACAAAAACGACGTGAACAACGTCGCTGGGGAAGCATGCCGCCACAAGACAAGCAATTGCAGCGATGGTAATTTAATTGAAATGACAAATATGCTTATTTTCAGAACCGCAGTAGCGCTGATGCTCTGGCTTGCCTGCCAGTCACTTTCAGCTGCCAGCCTCACCAGCTCGGTTGATCGGACCAGTATCGGCAACGCAGAAACACTCCAGTTGAGCGTTCGCTTCGATCAGCAAACATCAGAGGAACCTGACTTTTCACCGCTGGAACACCACTTTGAAATTATTTCCCGTTCACAGCAGAGTAAATTTTCCATTGTCAATGGATCAACCTCCTCCTACACCGAGTGGTTATTGCAATTGCTGCCAAAAAAAACCGGCAAGCTACTGATACCATCACTGCGGCTGAAAGGTGAAGTCAGTGACGCTATAGAAATTAACGTCGCCAAACAACAGGTCAGTTCAAGTGGCCATGCGCAATTGCCGGTTTTTATTGAAACGCTGGTGGATAAGGACGAAGTCTTCGTGCAGGCTCAGCTACTGCTCACCTTGCGCATCAAACATTCGGTATCACTGGATGGTATTTCAAGTGAAGAGCTCGTTATCGATAATGCCAACATTGTAAAAGTGGGTGAAGCCGATTTTTACCAGACCATAAACGGCGTCAAACATCGTGTTATCGAACTGAAATTTGCCATCTTTCCTGAAAACAGCGGCACGCTGACCATTCCTGGAGTTCGCTTTGATGTCACACTGCCTGACCGAAACAGCCGTTTCTCCGGTTCGTTTTTTAACCGCGGCGGCAAGCTGGTTGTTTTGCGAAGCGACCCCAAGACCATCAAGGTAAATCCCCGTCCGCAAAATTCTGGCTCAGATGACTGGTTGCCGAGTCGGGGTATCAGTATCAGCGAAAAATGGAGCCGCCCTCTTGATGATCTGGTTGCGGGCGAGCCTGTCACCCGAACACTGATTGTTACCGCTCAGGGGCTGGCTGCGGCCCAACTACCACCGCTGCCTGAACCACAGGGAGATGGTTTTAAAGTCTACCCCGATCAGCCCCAGCTCACAGATGATGTCGATAGCCAGGGAATCATTGGCAGCCGCTCGGAGTCCACTGCGATTGTACCGACCCGCGAAGGCAGTATCGCTCTGCCCCCTGTCACACTGGAGTGGTGGGACACCGTCAATAACCGGTTGCAAACAACCGTCCTTGAAAGTCGCACACTGCAAGTGCAAGCGAACACTGAACTGGCCCAGGCTCCACAACAAATCGTGCCACCAGTACCCACCCGTCACGAAGTACCCGCTACAGAATCACAAAACCACAGCAACTGGTTGTGGCTCTCCTTGCTGCTAAACCTGCTACTCTCCTGTGCATTTGCTGTCGCACTGATAAAACTGCGACAGCGGTCGGTTGCACCACCCCAGGCCAGCATGATTTCTTCAGCGGCAAATGTCTCTGAAAAAGAGCTGTTTAAAGCCGTAAAAAAGGCTGCCAGGCACGGCAAGCCAGACATCTTTCGGGAGAATATCCTCAAGTGGGCGCGGCACCACTGGCAACGCAGTGATCTAGTCACCTTGCAACACCTGCTGGCTTATAGTGAAGATTCAGAGCTGAAAGCCGGTTTTGACCGGCTTGACCAATCACTTTACAGCAATGGCAAGGAGATAGCGGTTGATCTTGTCAACCTTACCCAAAGGCTAGAAACCCTGCGCCAAAACAGTGCCAAAAAAAGCACCAGTGGCGATGCAAATGAATTAAAACCACTTTACGAGAACAAGTAGTTCCGAATGGTCATTTATTCGCCAGATTTAACGGTTTACAACCTCGTCAGCCAACGTCCCTTGCTTTAGAATATTGGCTTTCATATTCCAGTTGCTCAATTCGAGCACCTAATATTTTCAGAGTGAGAAATGCTCATGCGTCGAGTTATATTCAATCAGAAAGGTGGTGTGGGCAAATCCAGCATTACTTGCAACCTGGCAGCTATCAGCGCGACCAAGGGCAAACGTACACTGGTCATTGACCTTGACCCTCAATGCAACTCTACCCACTACCTGCTGGGTGAAGACTTTACTCCTGACACCAGCATTGCAGACTATTTCAATCAGACATTAAAATTTAATCTGGTTAACAAGCAACCCGTTGAGTTTATTTACGAAACCAACTTCGAGAATCTGTTTGTATTGCCCTCCAGCCATGAACTAGAAAGCCTGGAGCAGAAACTGGAGTCGAAACATAAAATATATAAATTGCGCGACTTACTCAATAAACTGGAGGATGATTTCGACGCTGTATTTATCGATACCGCCCCGGCAATGAACTTCTACACCACCTCGGCACTCATCGCTGCCGATCGGGTACTGATTCCATTTGATTGTGATGCTTTCTCCCGACAGGCACTTTACAACATTATCGGCATGATCCACGAAATTCGTGAAGACCATAACGATAATCTGAGTATCGAAGGGATCATTGCCAACCAGTTCCAGCCGCGCGCCAACCTGCCAACACAGATTATTGATGAACTGAAAGCCGAAAAACAGCCTGTACTGCCGGTATACCTCAACCAATCCGTTAAAATGCGTGAATCCCATCAGGCCTGCACACCGCTGATCTTTTTCGCACCAAAACACAATCTGACACAACAGTTTGTTGAACTTTACGAACTGATCTCAGGGCTGAAGAAAAAAGCCGCGAGAAAAACCGCTTCCAAAACAACAAAAAAACAGGTGGCTTAGGCCTGCACCCTGATACCACTCTCGCCATTGCAAGCAATGGCTCGCAAACTACCGGTAGCATCCAAAACTCTCGCCCTGGCGGGAATTTTTCGTATTGGCCCGATAGCCCGGTAATCAAACTTTTTGCTCTTTCAAGCTCAAGGCAATCACACTTTTTTAACGAATTCCGATTTCAGCTTCATTGCACCGATGCCATCAATTTTGCAATCGATATCGTGATCTCCCTCCACAAGACGAATGTTTTTTACTTTAGTGCCCACTTTAACCACTGATGAAGACCCCTTCACTTTCAGGTCCTTAATCACTGAAACGGTATCCCCATCACTCAGGGTATTACCATTAGCATCCTTTACGACCTTTTCTATTTCGGTTTCGCTATCGCTATTATTCCATTCATGGCCGCATTCCGGGCACACAAACAAATCTCTGTCTTCATAGGTATAGATTGACTGGCACTCGGGACAATGGGGTAAAGTACTCATAAATTTCCTTGGTCAGAACGTCGTTCAAGCTGGCTGAAGTGTGTGGTTCGGCGTTATACAGCGTTTTTCGGCGGTAGCAAATAGTTTGTGTCTGCCCTGTTTACCTGTATGCTGCCCTGAAACCGTCATTTATCGAAGTTGGATAGCTGGCTCAGCTCACTATTCTACAGGTAAATTATGTGTTCCTTCCGCGTTCGTTACCAAACTCTGGAAATTGGCCCGCTCGATATTCACTTGCGCACCTTGCGTAATAATCAGGAATTCTCCGACCCGCTGGGCATAGCCAAAAAACTGGGCATATCGTCTGCCACCTGGCCTCTTTTTGGTGTTGTGTGGCCCTCCAGCCTGGTGCTCGCCAACGAAATACTCGATTACGACACTGCAGACAAGCGCATATTGGAGATAGGCTGCGGCATCGGCTTAACCAGCCTTTTACTGAACAAGCGGAATGTGGATATATCCGCTACAGATTATCACCCGGAGGTAGAAAGTTTTCTGATTGAAAACACGTCGTTAAATGGTGGTGCCCCTATTCCCTTTGAGCGCGCCGACTGGAGCGATTTGAATACGGATCTGGGCCGGTTTGACACCATTATCGGCAGCGACTTGCTCTATGAAGATGAGCATATCGAAATGCTGGCAAAGTTCATTGAGTTACACGCGAATCCCGCATGTGAAGTGTTAATCGTTGATCCCGGTCGAGGCAGGAAGCAAAAGTTTTCCAAGCAGATGGCGGATTTTGGCTTCACCCATACACATACCAAACCCGAAAATACCGACTATCTGGCAGCACCTTTCAAGGGACATATTCTGACCTTCAAGCGGAAATAAAATAACCCATCAATTCGGATGCAATGCCGCTCCACCACAGACAGAGATACACTGACCGGTGACGTAACGGGAAAGATCTGTCGCCAGAAACTCCACAACACCAGCACAATCTTCGGCAACACCTAACCGCCTTAACGGTACAGCTTCTGCCTGCGACTCTGTGCCAATGCCCCTCTCTTTTGCCTGAGCGGCAATTCGGGCGGTCATCATAATTCCGGGAGAAAGAATATTTACCCGTATTCCATACGGTCCCAACTCTGCAGCCAAACCTCTCGAATACTGTTCCACGGCGGCTTTGGCTGCCCCGTACCCCGCTAACACCCCATTGGTTAATGTGCTGATAGCCGTCAGTGAAGAAGTGTTAATAATAATGCCCGACTTTTGTTTCTTCATAATTGGCGCAACAGCTTTACAACATAAAAAGGCACTTTGGAAATTAACATCCATCAATAATTTAAGATCAGACAAAGAAGTTTTTGTAGGAAGATTACCGCTATCTTTCGCGATCGCCCCTCCGGCATTGTTCACCAAAATATCAACACGGCCGAATCTCTGTAACGTTTTTTCAAAAAGCTGTTCAACAGCTTCGGGGTTGGTGAGGTCACCTTCAACCCCAATGGACGATCTGCCAAGTGCTTCAATTTCCTCTACAACAGAATCTTTCGTTAGCTCTTCGCCGAACTCCTTCGCGCTGTTAAGGTTTATATCGGTAACAACAACATCTGCACCTAACTTGGCAAGGCGATGAGCATAGGCTCTGCCCAAGCCTCGTGCGGCACCAGTAACTATCGCAACTTTACCTTGCAGCTCCTCCGTCATAACACACCCCTTTCGTTAAATTATGTTTAAACGATACGTTTTAAAGCGTCGCAACCTTTTAAGGCGTGCTAACTTTGTCTTTCGAGCCAAAACTCATTATGGTTTTTCGAACAATGTATTGCCGAATCAATTCCGCCTCCTCTTCCGTTAACCGGCCCTTGAAAGAAGGCATACCTGCGGATTGAAACAGCCCATCCAGCAAAATTTTCGAAAATATCTCGTGTTTCCCTGCGCTTAAATAGCGCAAGTCAGGAATGGAAGAAGAAGAGACGACATTGTCCCCATGACAAAAATAGCAGTTGTGCATGTAATGCGATTTACCCTTCGCGGCTTTTTCTTCATCTACGGGATAAGTAAGCACAACAGGGTCGACAGACTTCAGTTGATTAACTTCCGGAGGCAGCTCCGCAGTACCGCCCAAAGCAAATACCAGTAAACGGTTTACCTTGCCAAACCCTCTGCTGCGAGTAGCCAGTGTCCCCGCCGCTGATCCGTAACTGGCGGACCAGCCGGAAATAACCGCCACATACTGAACCCCGTCCAGGCTATAGCTGATAGGAGAAGCGATAATGCCGCTCTCCGAGTTGAACTCCCACAGGACTTCGCCGGTACTATCTTCATAAGCCACAAACACACCTTCGGCATTACCCTGAAAAACCAATCCGCCTGCTGTACTTAAAATGCCCCCATTCCATACATTAGGGAACTTCACTTTCCATTTTGCTTGCTGGGCTACCGGGTCCCAGGCAACCAACTCACCATAAATAATTTCGTTGGCATCAGAAATACTCTTAGGGTCCTCGGGTAATGAAGACTCAACCCACGCAGTGCCGTTTTGCCAATAGCTTTTTCGCACACCGAACTCGGTATCCTGTCGATACACGCCGGGAATATTATGCGCGGGGATATAAACCAAACCGGAATCCGGACTGTAGCTCATCGGCTGCCAGTTGTGCCCCCCCAAAGCGCTGGGAAAGATCACTTTGGCCTGTTCACTGCCGTAGTGCATATCCGGGTTTTCAACCGGGCGCCCGGTTTTCAGATCCACATGGCTCGCCCAGGTAACAGTGGTGTATTTCTCGGCAGAAATCAGCTTGCCTGTCAGCCGATCTATCACATAAAAGAAACCATTTTTGGGAGCCTGCATGATGACTTCACGGCTCTCACCGTCAATGACCATATCCGCAAGTATCATGTGTTGCGTCGCGGTGTAATCCCAGCTGTCTTTGGGAGTGGTTTGATAATGCCAGACATATTCACCCGTATCAGGCCGAACCGCGACGATTGAAGACAAAAACAGGTTGTCCCCTTTGCCGTTGCTGCGCTGAATATGACTCCAGGGTGAACCATTACCAACCCCTATATAAAGCAAGTCGTGCTTGGAGTCGTAAGCAAACGAATCCCAGGCAGTACCGCCCCCGCCGAACTTCCACCACTCACCAGACCAGGTTTTTGCAGCCATTTTCAATTCCGGCGCCTCAAACCCTTGCGCCGGGTTTCCCGGGATCGTATAAAAGCGCCAGAGCCTTTCACCCGTATCAACATCATAGGCAGACACAAACCCGCGAACGCTCATTTCAGCCCCGCCATTGCCAATAATCACTTTGCCTTTAACAACTCTTGGCGCGCCAGAGATTGAATAGGATTTCCCTTCTGGGACCGTATTAACAGACCAGAGTCGTTTTCCTGTCGCCGCCTCTAAAGCCACCAGACGACCATCTAGCGTTCCGACAAAAATTTTGCCTTGCCAAAAAGCCACGCCACGGTTAACCACATCGCAACAGAAGGTCCCGGCCAGCTCGCGCGGCACAGAGGGATCGTAAGTCCAAAGCAAGCGCCCGGTTTTTGCATCAAAGGCGTAAACCACACTCCAGCTGCCAGTCAGATAAATAGTTCCATCGACCATTAATGGCGTGGCCTCTTTTCCCCGTGAAGTTGGAAACTCATAAGACCAAAGCAAACCTAATTGCTTAATATTTTCCTTATTGATTTTATTCAGTGGGCTGTAGCGCTGCTCGTCGTAGGTTCTACCATGGCTCAACCAGTTTTCCGGTTCAGAATTAGCGCGGCTAATTCTGGAACGGTCTTCTTGAATGGCTTGAGCAACTGAATGAACACCACACATCAACAATAAAATGATTGCAACAACGTACCTGATCTTAGAATGAAGCATCTTTGGTAATTCCCCGGCCTTTGTTTTTATTCATAGCTTTATTCGTATTTAACCTTATCCGTCACCCGTCAAATCTTGGTTTTTTGCTCGGCCCAATACTTCTCACGAAGCACGTTTTTACGTACCTTGCCAACAGCCGTTACAGGTAATGCTTCCGCTTGAAACTCTACACTTTTTGGCACTTTGTAACCCCCAATCAATGTTCGGCAATGTTCAATAATTTCAGCTTCAGATACGCTATGTCCTTGCCTCGGAACGACAACTGCGTGCACAGACTCTCCCCACTCTTCGCTGGGTATCCCTATCACCGCTGCCTCCATTACCGCTGGGTGTGTAAAAAGCGCGCGCTCGACTTCTATCGAATAAACATTCTCCCCTCCGGTAACAATCATGTCCTTTACCCGATCGGCAATATAAAGAAAGCCATCTTCGTCAAAATAACCCGCATCGCCGGAATGCATCCAACCGTTCTTAAGCACATCGGCTGAGCCCTCGGGGTTATTCAGGTATTCAGTCATCAGAATATCACTGCGTACCACTACTTCACCGAGTTCACCAGTAGCCGCTCTTGTCCCGTCAGGTCGTACAGTTCGTACTTCAACTGCCGGGGCTGGCTGGCCAGCAGAACGTAAACGGCCCGCTTTTTCGTCTTGATGAAGGTGATCATTCCATCTGAGCATGGTGGCAAAACCACCTGTTTCGGTCATGCCGTAAATTTGATAAAAATTCCAGGAAGGCAGCTTTTCCATGGTTCGGGTAATCAGTGCTTCCGGCATGGGTGAACCGCCGTAAATACAAGTTTTCAAACTGGACAGATCGTAATCTTCAAACTCTGGGTGGTTCATCAGCATATTGACCATTGTCGGAACCAGTACCGTATTGGTTACCTGATGCTCTTGTATGGCAGCCATTGCTACCTCTGGATCAAACTTGGGCAATATCACATGCGTGCCTCCTGCCAGTGTGACGTACCACATAGGGCTACCCGCAGCGAAATGAAAAAAACCCGGCACATACAAATGCCTGATATTGTCGGCGGAAGGTAACATAGAAAGGTAGATCACCGCGCCAAAGACAATCGCCCGATGAGACATTGCCACCCCCTTGGGATGAGATGTAGTACCTGCGGTGTAGAAAATAATGTACAAGTCGTCGTTACACCGAAACGCATCGTCCACCGGAGAGTTTTCTGCGATGAGCGACTCATAGCACATCATGCCTTCGGGAACCGCCCCCTCTCCCATATAAACCAGGTGCTTGATAGTATCCAGCTGTTGTTTAAGCTCAAAAGCTTGATCAATAAAATTTTCATCGACCAGTAATACCGAAGCCTGAGAATCAGTAAGGGCGTAATGATTCTCGGCGACCGACCAACGCATGTTCAGCGGGGCAAATACTGCACCAGCCCACGGAACTGCGTAAAACAACTCGGCATAACGATCAGAGTTCATTGCCAGCGCGGCCACACGATCGCCATTGTCAATTCCGAGCGACTGCAACCCGCCTGCCAAACGTGGGACTCGCTCGCCCAGCTCTTTCCAGGTTCTGGTGCGATGACCAAACACAGTTGCCACACCATGTGGCCGAATAGCTACGGCTCGTTCGAATAGTTGCGTTGCTCTCATAAAAATTCCCTGTTGCAACTTCTTGTTGCTATCAAAAAAACGATTGATGATCCGTATATGGCATTCTTACGCCGTTGGTCTTTAACGCTGAACAACGATACCTGACGCGAAGTAATTTTTAACCTCTGCCTCATCAAAGCCCCACTCGGATAACACAGCGCGGCTGTGTTGCCCCGGTTCCGGAGGCTCGTATCTCAAACTGGCTGGCGTGCGCTGAAACCTAGGCGCCGGAGACGGGTGAGTAACACCATGAAAATCCGTAAATACCTCGCGAGCTTTCATGTGTGGGTCCTGCAAGGCTTCATCCATATCAAGCACAGGGGAAAAGCAGGCTTCCAGAGAAGTCATCGTGCTCACCCATTCATCCCGGGTTTTTGTTTTAAAGCGGCTGGCGAAAAGTTGCTCCAGTTGTGGCCATCCAGAGCGATCATTCTGGGAAGGTAGCTCTTCATTATCCAAACTCAGGCCTTTCAGAAGGTCCTGATAAAATCGGGATTCAATAGCGCCTACAGCAACATATTTGCCATCACTGGTTTCGTAGGTTCGATAAAACGGCGCACCGCCATCGACAAAATTATCCCCTCGTTCCAGAGACCACATATTCTCCTGGCGAAAACCCAGAAAGGCTGTCATCAGGTTTGAAACGCCATCAATCATGGCCGCATCGACCACCTGTCCCTTGCCAGACACCTTTGATTCAATCACTGCCGCAAGTACTCCCACCACAAGATACATGGCACCCCCTCCCAGATCCGCAACCAGATTTAGCGGGGGAACGGGGCGACCGTCTTTCTCACCAATTGCCTGAAGCGCACCTGTTAGTGAAAGGTAGTTAATATCGTGCCCCGGAATCTGTGCCATTGGTCCGTCCTGCCCCCAGCCAGTCATACGGCCATAGATCAAGCGTGTATTTTTCTGTAGACACACCTCCGGGCCTAAGCCTAGACGCTCAGCCACTCCTGGGCGAAACCCTTCAATTAGAATGTCGGCCTTTTCTACCATTTTCAGGACAACTTCAACGGCCTCCGGGTTCTTTAAATCGAGGGCAACAGAGCGCTTATTTCGATTGTACATATCGATTTTTGACGGCACAGCTATGCCCAGGTCTGTCGCCAACGGCCTGTCAATGCGTACAATATCGGCCCCCATATCACCAAGCACCGAGGCTGCAAAAGGAGCAGGCCCCAAAGCACCCAGCTCGACTACACGTAATCCATTCAAAGGCGTGGTCATAATTATGTCCTTAGTTCCGGTTATTTCCCCTAAAAGGCCGGCCCTTTATTAGAGTAAACAACTAAATTAATTACTGGTATCAACCGCAGACAAGGCTTAGGTCAGCGTCGATCCATCATTATATTTATTTGCTTGCGTCAAGCAATATAATTGCGGATTAAAAAGTTTCCGAAAAAGTTTGTTGTCAATATTTCAACAGCACAATTATTCTCGATTCTTGTATTATCGCTATCCCATAAACGCCCCACCATTCACATCGATAACTGAGCCGGTGGTATACGCTGCACCGTCCGAAGCGAGAAAAGCAACGGTTGCGGCCAATTCAAAAGGATCGCCTATACGCCCCACGGGAATACGTTGAATAGACGCAGCAACCTCGTCGGCTGGCATAGTATCTGCCAAAGGTGAAGGAAAACGTCCGGGTGCCACCGCATTCGCTGTGATTCCAAAAGCTGCTCCCTGCTCTGCCAGGCTTCGAGTTAACCCAATAATCCCTGATTTTGTTGTACTGTAATGCGCAGCGGTACCTGGAATACAGGTGCGCCCCGCGCGTGAAGCTGTGTTGATAATACGTCCCCATTGCTTTGCTTTCATCAACGGAAACACTGCCTGGGAAAGCAAAAATGGTGCTGTCAGGTTAACCGCTAGAGCTTGTTGCCAGTCATCTAGCGTCGTGTTGTTTAGCGCGGTTGCGTTATCGACGTTTTGCAAAGGATGAACGCCCGCATTATTTACAAGAACATCGCAGCGCCCGTATTGATTATTAATTGTGCTGATCAGATTGTGAATTTCAGAGGCAGCCATCAAATTGGCAACCATTCCTTCCGCTTGCATACCTTGTTTTGAGATATCTTCCGCCGCCTCCATCACATGTCGATCGCAGTCAGACATCACTACAATAAAACCGTCCTGTGCCAATCGGAATGAAATTGCTTTACCCAACGATCCGGCTGCACCTGTTATCAGGGCTACCCGTTTACTACTAGTCATATTCAGTCCTTAGCCGCAGCGCTTATAATTTTTTACTCATACCACTTTTAACTCTGTCTCTGTTCTCAACCTGAGGCTTCTCAGACATGCGCAAATATCAATGGTATCTGGTGACGAAATCCATAAATAAATCAAACCAAAAATCTCGGCCATATGTCGAAGAGCATAAGCATTAGGCGTGATCTCCGCAGAAATATCACCGGATTTAATACCTTCTATTATGTGAACGATAACTGCAGCCTGTGCGTCTTTATTAAACTTGGTTAAACGCTCATCCAACACCGATTTTTGTCCGACAGAATCGAACCACAACAGGTACATTGCGCGAACATTATCGGTTTCTTCTTTAAGAATGCTTTCCATTGCATCTATTCGGGCAAGCACCGCTTGCAGGCCGGTTTTGTCACCCAGGCATTGTTTTAAGTAGTCTTTCCACAGGGCTCTGTGTGACTTTTCCAAGTTTAGGAACAAACCATCTTTAGAACCAAAACGCGCACTGGCAAATCCGCGACTATAGCCTGCGCGGATACTCACATCTTTTAATGTTGTTCTGGTTGTACCTATTTCGAGTATCAAATTCGTTGCTTCGCGCAACATGTTCTGATCCGAAATTTGAGTTTTTTGTGCTTGCGTTAATTGAGCTTTTTTCTCCTTTGTCACGGCTACGTTATCCCTCTAGGCTGTTTTGTCCAAACACTATCGTCCACCCTCAAAAGTAACACCTTTTCATCATCACTTACGCAGTTAGTTATCTGCCAAATAACCACTCTAATCCATACTTGCCAGTAACTTCACTACTAAAATTGCATAGCCAATACTATGAATCGGGAATAATCTTACTGTCTTTTCCAAGATATATTTTCCGAATAGCAACCTTATCTATTTTCCCTACTGATGTTAAAGGCATTGTTTCAATAAAGATAATTTCATCTGGCAACCACCATTTAGCAACACGTTCTCGCATATGGCCCAATAAATCTTCTTTACTGCATGTAGCGCCATTAACCAGAGTGCACAAAAGCAATGGCCTTTCTTGCCAGCGGGGATGAGGCATCGCAATAGCGGCAGCTTGCTCAATAGCTTCATGACTAATTGCCGCCCCCTCCAACAGAGGCGTACTTATCCACTCGCCTCCTGACTTGATCGCATCCTTGGAGCGGTCGACAATTTCAATCGCGCCATCGGGCTCAATTCTAGAAATATCGCCAGTATCCATCCAATCAACTTCTTGAGTTTCATCCTGACCAAGGTATCTGGACGCAACAAAGTCACCGCGGACAAACATATTCCCTTGTGATTCGCCATCATTGGGTAATCGCTTGTTATTTTCGTCGCGCAATTCAAACTTAACCAAAAATGACGTTCTTCCCTGAGATCGCAACCGCTTTTGGCGCTGCTCTTCTGCCGGCAATTGATCCGCTCCAGGAGAAAGCGTTCCTTTTGTCGAAGCAATTGCTTCTGTCATCCCCCACATTTGCAGCGCATCAATACCATTTTTTTCAAAGTTATCGAGCAAACTCATCGACGGCCTGGACCCGGCTACCAGTGCGACGCGCAGAGATGAGAGATCCAGATTACCTTTTTCAGCAATATCTAATATATCCATCCAGACTGTAGGCACAGCTCCAGCTATGGTTACTCCTTCAGAGCCAATCAGGTTAGTTAAATTAACAGGAGAAAAGTCTCTACCTGGAAGCACCAATTTAAAACCATTCATGGGCGCAGTGAAGGGCATCTGCCAACCATTGGTATGAAAAAAAGGAGCGATCGGCATGACCACATCCAACGCGCCGTTCTGGTAACCACCAAAGCCATCGGCCATGCTCATACCCATAGCAGACAGTACATTCCCACGATGGCTCTGAACCACGCCCTTGGGCATTCCAGTAGTGCCTGACGTATAACCAATAACCGACGCCTGCCGTTCATCAAAGAGGGGCCAGACAATCGCTTCACTGTATTCGCTGACAAAATCACTTTTACGTACAAATGGAGACAAGCTCGACTCAGGAAGACCTTCGCCTTCATCAAGGTATACCCACATTTTGACGCAAGGAACCAGATTTTGAATACTTTCTGCAATCGGCAGTGTCGTCTGATCAACAAAGACCAGCTCGTCTTCTACCTGATTAATCATGTAAACAATATGTTCTTCGGACAGCCTCGGGTTTACGGTGTGTAAAGAGGCTCCGACGCCGAGGGAAGCATAAAAAACTTCGAGATGATTAATGGTATTCCAGGACAGCGAAGCGTGTTTTGATTCGAAACCGTAACCCTGATCACTTACCGCATTCGCCAGCCGGGCAGCGCGCTTTCTCAAGCCCGCGTAATTAGTTCGCTCAGTTCTCCCATTGATATTCAACCCGACAATTTCTGTTTCGGAATGATATTCCGCGGCGTAATCAAGTAAACGGGAAATCTGAAGGGGGATATCCATCATCAGGCCAAACATTTCTACTCCTTAATCGTGATGCGTAGTTTATGGAAGCGCCAACAACCAGAAACCAGTATTGTTCATAGCGCTAACCTTTCCGGTATCCGAAAACCAACGAAGTTGCCGTCAATTGCTCGTATCCTTACGTAAAAACTCTCCCAGTAGTACTTTGGCACCGCCCAAACTGCCAACAACCGCCTCTTTCGCTACATCAAACACCTCGTATACGGGTTTAGGGGTCTCTTTAAGTATAAAAGGAGCCTTCCCGGTGACCTTTTCAATATGCTCAACACTGGAGGCCAGATCCTCAACACCAAAGACCATGCCATAAAACCCTTCGCCAAATTTATCCAGATGTTTCTGATACGCGGGGTTGTCGATAACAGGAAACACCAGTTCGATACCACTACTCCAGGAAATGAGCACCGATAGCCCTTCAGGAACTTCGCCTACCTCTTGCCAGTCATCTATTTTCAAAACAGAGCTAAACTCATCCCTGGCTTTTAACTGGTTTTCCCGATTCTGATAGATAAACAGTGTGTGATGTATTCGCCCCACATGTTCACGTCCTGAATTTGTATCGCTCATAGTATCTCCAGCCTTATATCCCATTAACCGTTGGTGTTTCGATTCAACCTCAAACATTGAATCCCGGAATTAATAATCCAGATCTTTTTTCCTCAACAAACCGATATTGTGCTCAAGAATCTCGGTAGCAAAGGTACAAAAATCTTTTGGTGAAATATGTAACTTGGGAGCAACCTTATCCTGCATGTCTTTCTGAGACTCGTAGAGTTTGCCCAGCTGAGCAAATACCACCGCCATCCGGAGCATGGCCAGCACCCAGTAGAATTTCCAGTCTGACGCCGTCACCTCCAGGCCGGAACGTTCGCAATAAACAGCCAAAGCCTTGCGCCGCCCCCACCAGCCTTCAGCCGATGATGGCATCATGCAAAGCTTGTCATAAACACCTGAATCCTCCGCCTCACCCCAGACTGCCAGGGTTAAAGCCAGATCGAAAAGGGGGTTGCCAATAGTTGACATCTCCCAGTCAATAACACCGGTGATTTCAAGCCTTTCGGGGTCGATCAAAATATTGTCAAGTTTATAGTCGTGATGCACGAGCGATATCGGCTGGTTTTCCGGTTCATTCTCGATCAACCATTGATAGACTTCTTCCATTAACGGCATTTGCTCTTCTGTGAACACCAAACTGCCCCTTTTCCGCCAGCCTTTTACCTGCCTGAGGATAAAGGCTTCCGGGTTGCCGAGGTCACTCAACCCTACTTGTTGAGGGTCAAGTTTGTGCAAATCGGCCAGTGATTCGATAACCAGGCGGCTTAACTTGTCACCAATCATCGGAACCGATGCCAGGTTGTCGGGCAGCTCCCTGCCAAGTGACACCCCCTCACAGTACTCAACAAAGAAAAACGGCACACCGATAACGCTGGTGTCCTCACAAATGGCCAATCCACGCGGTACAAAAGAGAGATGCTGACCGAGATGAAAATAGATATTGAACTCTCTGGCCAAGTTGTAGGCTCCCGGAGGAACAGGGCCTGCGGGCGGTCTTCTGAAAACCACTTTCCGGCCATCAGCCAGTGTCAACAGATAGTTCAGGTTAGCTAATCCTGAAGCGAACTGTTTAATCCCGGCTTTTTCATCAACAGGAATACCGGATTCGGCCATAAACCGGGCAATAGCCTTCCAGTCTTGTTGCAAGATGCTTTTTTTATCTACAAACATGCTTTCCACTTAACCCTTCTATTTAAATCAATAACCCATCAACGATTCTGGTCACTCTTGGCTTGAAATATCGAAAACATCCCTTACCGAACATTCACATTCGGCCCAGGTTCCTGCTTTACATGCCCTTGGGAGCCTTCTGTTTCATAAAACCAAACATATAACCTGCCACACGGCGCATCTGGATTTCGTCGGCACCTTCAGTAATACGGTAGCGGCGATGGTGGCGGTAGATATGCTCGAACTGCTTATGACGGGAGTAACCTATTCCTCCGTGGGTCTGGATGGCGCGATCTGCGGCATCGCAGCAGAACTGGTTCGCCGCAAAATTGCACATTGACACTTTATCGGATTGAGAAAAGGCACCGTATTTATCCATCATCCACGCGGTTTTCTGGATAAAGGCTCGCAGCATTTCTGCACGGGTCTGTAACTCGACCAGTGGAAACTGGATGGCTTGATTGGTCGCCAACGCTTTACCAAAAGGCTTTCTTTCCAAGGCGTATTTAACCGATTCATTGATGCAGTAAACACCTGCTCCCAGGCTGTTGGCCGCCTGGCGCAACCTGTTTTCATTGAAAAAATGTTGTGCAATACGAAGTCCCTGGCCTTCCTCACCAATAATATCGCTGTCTGCCACTCTGACATCAGTGAAACTGGTATGGGCATGGGACGTAGGCATGTTGAAGGTCCACAGATATTCTTCAATTTTTGCGCCTTCTTTCTTCATATCAACCAAAAAAGCGGTGATGCCTTCTGCGCTGCCTTTCTCGCCACTGGTGCGGGCAAAAACCATATTGTAGTCAGATAGGTGTACCTCAGAATTCCATGTTTTGTGGCCATTAATCACCCACTCATCGCCTTCTTTTACCGCAACCGTCTCCATATGAGTGGCATCGGAACCATGATCAGGCTCAGTAATGGCAACAGCGAGTGTCCTCTTGCCCAACAAGATACTATCGAACAGCTTTTCCTGTTGTTCAGGCGTGCCGTACTGCAACAACAGTTGCGCATTGACATGGTTGCCGACAACGGAGTGCTCGTTCTGGAGATCGTGATGTAACCCCAGGCCTTTTGCAGCAAGGTGTTCCCGTATTACAGCACCATCCAGGTTACTGCCTTCTCGACCGCCGTACTCTTTTGGCAAAGCATAGCGATAAAAACCAGCCTTATCCGCCCGGCATTTGGCTTCGTACATAAGCGCTTCCCACTCTTCAGTAGGAAGCCCCTGATTATCCCAATCAGTACGTGAATTCTCTCGTCGATGATCAAAGAATCGGATGTTGTCGTTTTCCTGCTCAAGAGGCTTTATTTCTTTTTCAATAAAAGCGTCGAGATCACCCAAAAAGCCCTGTAATTCAGACGGCAGCTCAAAATTCATTGCTATTCTCCAGTATTGGATAAGATAAACAGTTAATTGGCAGCCCGAAGCACTCCGCCCGGCCTGTCACATATTCAGTCATTCAAAAAAGTAACGATGTCACCCAGATCAGCCCTGGATGTCACCGTGTTGCTGGTTACATGGTCGGGATCTTCATAACCAAAGGAAACGCCAACCAGTATGCCCTGATCGTCAGCAATACCGGTTACCTCACGAACAGCATCCGGGTACAGTGCAAGCGCTCCCTGAGCACAGCTGGCCACACCGTAGCTTTTCATACAAAGCAACAAGGTTTGCAGATACATGCCTACATCCAGCGCATTAAAAACACCAAACCTCTTCGGCATACTGATAAAAGCGGCATGCGGGGCTTGGAAAAACTCAAAATTTCTCAACATCGCTGCCTTGCGCTGACTTTTGTCTCCCCGCTGAACACCCATGCTGTCATAAAGCGCAGTGGCGCAATCAACCTGCCTCTGGCGAAATACGCCGTCATAAGCATGCTGTATCTTAAAATCCGGATTTGGTTCCTGATCGCTACTGGCCAGCTCGTACAGCCTGTCACGCAGAGACTGGCATACCCTGCCGGAAACCACACAGACGCGCCATGGCTGGGTATTGCAGTTAGAGGGGGATCTCTGTGCCAGCTCGAAAATCTGCCTCAACTTTTCGGCCGACAAGGGCGTTGGCAGAAACCCCCGAACCGAGCTGCGCCCTCTCAGAACATCCTCAAATGCCCGATTCTCTATACCTGTATTTTTTTCCGAAACCATAATCACACTTCACGATAACTTTAATGACAGGCAGACCTGAAACACAAACCACAAATAATTTATAAAACAATCATTTTTAAAAGATTGGATCTTGTCTAGCAAATTAATTGACAATAAAAGGCTTGTCAACCACTTACTTGTCCTATCTGCGCACAACTGATCAGATAACTACTATCTGGCAGAATTTCAGCATACCGCCATATTGGAGAACAGGTTAATCATCACCACCCCCCTGCTGCGATAAAACCCATTCCATCATAATTGGCAGGTTCGGCAGTTGTTGAAATGTCGCTGACGCTTTCAGACTATCTCAATTCCTGAAGCATGACTTTTAATTAATTCAAGGAAATTTGAGGATTGAAGCGGCTTAGAGTAGAGAAACCCCTGAATATACTGGCAACCAATTTCCTGCAAAAAAGCAGCTTCGGCCTCTGTCTCTACACCCTCGGCCAAAACATCAACAGCCATTTTTTCACCTAACCGCACAATTGTTTCCGTAATGCTGCTGTTGCCCTTATCTTCAGGCACATTAATCACAAAGGAGCGGTCAATTTTTAACAAACTGATTGGCATCTGCTGCAGGTTTTTTAAAGAGGAATACCCGGTACCAAAATCATCAATGGCAATGCTGAAACCGGCACTGGTCAACCTGTTTAATGCATTGACAATAAAACTGTCCTGTTTAGCTACCGTCCTTTCTGTTAACTCAATCTGCAGAGCCCCCGGGGCAATGTTGTAACGCTCGGGAATCACAACAATATCATTGAGAAAATCAGGGTCTTCCAACTCTCTGGCAGAAAGGTTGATCGCAATAGGCGGAACACAGACCCCCTGCTCTTTCCAGACATTGATCTGATAGCAGCAGCTGTTCATTACCCAGTATGCAATATCGGTAATTAACGAGCTCCTTTCGGCAATAGGAATAAACTCTTCAGGGCTTATAAGCCCTATTTCGGGATGATGCCAGCGCAGTAGCGCTTCGGCACCCACCAACTGCTTGCCATCAGCAGAAAACTTTGGCTGATAAAACAAGTCCAGCTGATCTTTGTCTATCGATCGCCTCAATTCGCTTTCCAACCAGAGGTTTCGGGACAAGCGTTCAGCCATCTTCTCAGAAAACAGTACGTAATTGTTCCGCCCAGCCAGCTTTGCATGGTAAAGCGCGATATCCCCCGCCTTAATAATTTCATGTGCCGTGGTGTCAGCCCCTTCTACATACAAGCTGACACCCATACTCAGTGTAACGCGAAGGGTTTCACTGCCGATTTTAAACGGCGCAACAAACAACGCCATCACTTCCTTGCAAAAGGTCTCTATATCAACCTGACCATTTTCTCTGTTCAACAGAATGGCATACTCGTCGCCACCCAGCCGACAAAGCGAATCAGAGTTCGACAACACAGACGACAACCGATTCGCCACATCAATTATGATCTGGTCTCCCACCTTGTGCCCAAGCACGTCATTTAAGTGGGAAAAGTTATCGATATCCATCCATAACAGTGCAAGCAGCTTCCCTTTGGTAAGTTTCGCATCGGAAAGCAGCTCGTGGATTTTTAATTCCATGTAATTCCGGTTTGGCAACCCGGTTAGCTGGTCATGTATTTTTTGATGGGCAATCTCAGTGGCCAGCTCTTCTTGATAAAAATTAATCATTCTTGCCCGCCTGACCCTGGCCAGCACTTGAACACTCAACTGCCAGGGCTCAATAGGTTTGACGAGAAAGTCGTCGCCTGCGAGTCGAATGGCGTCCAGCTGCTTTCGAACATCTCGCTCTACCGACATAAAAACAATCGGGATTGATGCAAATTCGGGCCACTGCCGAATAATCTGCCCAAGCTCAATACCATTGCAACTCGGCATATAAAGGTCGAGCAGAATCAATTCCGGCTTGAATCGTTCAATCTCTTCAACCGCATTGAATGGCTCAGTAACAATGGTTACGTTGATATCATGGTGTAAGAGATCCAGCTTAAAAGCCTCTGCCAGCAATTGATCATCGTCTATCAGCATTACCCGGTATGGCGTGTAGGGCTTTTTATATACACTTTCGTACAATGCCTGCTTTAGCTGTTTCATAATCAGGGGTTTTTTAAGGTAGTAATCAGCCCCGGCCCTTACCGCGTTGAGTCGTGTATTAAAATCACCCTTTTCCGATATAAAGATAACGGGTATTGGCGGCTTGATAACCTTATTGATTGCGTTAACCCAGTCAATCCCTGCTTCAGAGCCCTCTGGAAGAATGATGTCAGCAATAATCGCCGCAGGCAGCACCTTGTATACGGCCTCATTTATTTCGGCAACACTGGAAAAAAGCACTACCTGATAATCATCCAGCAACAATTCTCCGGCAATATACCCGGCAAGCTCATGGTCATCTTCAAGCAAATAAACATGCTTGGCTTCTCTCGAAAGAGGCATTCTGGGTTTTACTTGGAGAGCTGGCTCATCAGGGTGAAACTCAATAAGTTCACCAATAACCGACAGAAATGTGGTTAATTGCGGCTTAACAGATTTAAAATTTTCTTCGTTGAGTGCGCGCACAAGGTAGTCTTCGCAATAGCTCGCTCCAAGAGATATTCCGGAAAAGCCAAATGTTGCCCCACTTCCAGCAAGCTTATGGATAATATTTCGAATATTTTCAACATCTTCGCGAGAAAGGGTGTCCTGCTTTAATAAAGCGGTAATATCTTCATAGGTTCCTTTCAATCGCTTGATAAATCGCCTTCGTATCGCACCGAAATCACCCTCAGTATTTTTGATTCTCACACCGATCTCCTTATTTATTCACTTGACCAATCCATAGCAGCGCTACCGAAATGGCGAAGTCTCCATTAGCGAGCTCACCCCTAACCTACGAGAGGATAGAACAATTACTGCCCGAGTCCATCCGTAGAACAATCTATTACCTTACACCTTAGCCGTCGTAAATAGCCTGACAATTTGCTCCGCAAGGGTCATGGGGTCAAAAGGTTTACGGATAACACCTATAGCTCCCAGCGCCTCATATTGAGCAACCTCAGAAGCCTGTACTTTAGCGGTCATAAAGATCACAGGGGTATTCTTTAATTGCGGATACATTCTCAGCGACTTCAAGGTTGCAGGCCCATCCAAGCCGGGCATCATGACATCAAGCAGCAGCAGATCCGGGGTCAGATCGGCAGCGGCACTGACCGCTTCCTGCCCCGAGGAGCAGGCAACCAGTTCAAACCTTTCATCCGCGAGTACCATTTCGGTTACCTCACGAATATCTCTATCATCCTCTACATAGAGTATGCTGATCACATTGCTACCCATTATTTGCTTCCATTTAGCTCTTCATTTAACACGTTATGAATTGTCGCCTTTAACAGATCATTGCTGGTTATAGATTTCGTCAATGCCGCGGAGACTTTTCCCGACAAATGATTAGGTATTTTGGCCGAAAAAATCACCACGGGACAAAGGCTCTTCAACTCATCCAGCAGATCGACACCCGAACCATCCTCCAACCCCAGATCCAGAATAACCAAATCATAGCGATTGTGTTTCAATAGTTTTTTGGCACCCTGAAGACTGGGTACCGAGCTGAATTCAGCAACGTCGCCAACTACATCTTCCGTAATCTGAATAATATCAAGGTCATCTTCAATATGAAGAATTTTTGGCCTTTTTACCTTTTTCAACGCTTCTCTCAATGCATGCATCAGGCGCTCTCGATCAACCGGCTTCTGCAGCCAATCAACCACCATCACGCCGTCGCCAGTGAATATTTCCTTACCTTCTTGAGCACGCCTGGAAACCACGATAACAGGCAGCTGCCTTGTCAAGGGATCTTCTCTAAGCTCTTGCAATAATTTAAGTCCATCTTCATCCGGCAGAAGTAGGTCTAGCAGCAGCAGGCTATACTTCCTTTCTTTAATGAGTTCTCGCGTTCGACTCGCCGTCTGAGCGATGTCGCAGGTTACGCCTTCCGCACGAATCATTCCTTCCAGAACAGCAGCCACATCTGCATCCCCCTCACAAATAATAGCTCTGCTTTTCTCACATGCAATTTTCTGCGACTTTAATCGCTTCCCCAAGGTTGGCAACGAAAAACCAAATTCTGCACCCTCACCCGGAACGCTGTTGTAACCAATAGTTCCGCCATGATGTTCAATAATAGCCTTGCTAATGCTAAGACCAAGCCCGGTACCACCTTTTTCTCTTGAATCGGAGCTGTCCGCCTGAGCAAAACGCTTAAAGATACTGGCTCGGAATTCATAAGGAATGCCTGGCCCATAATCACGTACCGCAACATGGCAATCCCTATCATTAAGTACAACCGAAATTTCTACTTTCGCGCCTTTCGGCGAAAATTTGACTGCGTTTGAAATAAGATTGGCAAATACCTGTAACAGCCGGTGCTCGTCACCCAGAACCAAAGCAGAATCCGCGCAATTCTTCATTTCCAGAGTGACTCCGTGCTCCTGAGAAAACCCCTGATTGTCTTCAATTGCTCGCCTTGCAACAGCACCCAGGTTTATTTCACCGAAAGTGAACTCCAATTGCCCTGATTCTATTTTTTCCAGATCCAGAATGTCATTAATCAGCAACGTGAGCCGCTCGCTATTGCGGTTGGCCATCTCGATCATTTTTCGCACATCTTCCGGTAATTTGTCTGATGAACGACCTAATACTAAACCCAACGCTCCCCGAATGGAGGTCAATGGCGTTCTCAACTCGTGGCTCACCGTCGAAACAAACTCCGATTTCATTCGTTCTATTTTTTTTCTTTCTGTAATATCCCGCACGATGCCTGTAAAAATATGCTCTCCTTCTATTTGCATTTCACTGACAGCCAACTCCATTGGAAAAACCGAATCATCCTTGCGTAAGCCAGTAACTTCCCGACCTATACCTATCACCTTGGCATTGCCCGTCGTTAAGTAATTTGATAAATAACTGTCATGCTCCACAGAATAGTTTTCCGGCATCAGCATTTTTACATTTTCGCCCACCACTTCTTCAGATTTATAACCAAAAATCTGCTCGGCAGCCCGGTTCATTGTCTGAACAGTACCCTTTGCATCAATGGTTATAATGCCATCCAGTACATTTTCAACAATCGCCCGAATGCGGGATTCGCTATTCTTTAATCGAATTTCGGCCTGCTTGCTTTGCGTTATATCTCTGGCAATGGTTGATGCGCCAACAACACTACCGTACTGATCAAAAATGGGCGATACACTCACAGACACATCGATATAGTGTCTATCTTTATGCATCCTGGTAGACTCAAAATGTTCAATTTTGTTACCCAGAGAGATCTCCCCGAGAATATTTTTTTCCTCATGAAGTCGATCCGGAGGAAACACCACCTCCATCGGTTTCCCCACAACTTCCATCGATGAGTAACCAAACATCTGTTCAGCCGCACGATTCCAACTGGTAATAAAGCCATCGAGAGACTTGCTGATGATCGCATCCTCGGAAGAATCCACGATAGCTTTATAGTATTTAGACTCCAGCTCCAGCTCTTTCCGGCGCGTAATATCTATCCAGAGCCCGACTATGTCATCGCCATCTGAAGTGAAATGCCTCTTATCGTGCAACCACAGATACCCTCCATCTGCTCGCTTAACACGATATTCGAAAACAGCCGTCCCGGTTTCATCGTCCTTATGCAGACTATCAAAAATCTTTCCGTTATCCTCCGGGTGAACAAGATTGCTCCAGATGTCGGGATTACCCAGCATTGATTCCGGTTTATAGCCTAAAAGGTTTTCCATCTGAGGACTAATATAGGAAAAAATCAGACGCTCATGACCGTGAGCCGTATAAATAATTCCCGGGCTTAATCGGAGAATATGTTGCAGTCGTTGCTCAGTCGTGGATAACTCTTCCTGAACTTGTAACAGGCGAGCGCGACCCAGTTCCGCTTCAACAACATCAGCCAGATCCCGTAATACTGAAAGCTCGTTATCGGTAAAAACTCGAGATTGGCGATCAATGATGCAAAGTGTGCCAATTCGCATTCCGTCGGGGGTATGCAAAGGAGCACCGGCATAAAAACGAATATCCGGAGGTCCTGTTACCAGCGGGTTATCAGAAAAACGAGGGTCATCCAGTGCGTTTGGCACATAAAAAATACTCTCATCCAGAATGCTGTGCCCACAAAAGGAGATATCACGAGGTGTTTCCGCAGCATCAAGCCCCTGTCTGGATTTGAACCACTGTCTGTCAGCATCCACAAGACTGACCAGGGCAATCGGCACCTGAAAGTGTGCGCTGGCAATACGGGTAATCCGATCGAAACGCTCTTCTGCAGGGGTATCCAGCACACCCACACCACAAAGCGAAGCAATGCGGGCGGCCTCATTGTCGGGCTTTTCAGGTGCATCCATTGTCAATCAGCCATCCCTTTCTAATATCGTAAAATCCGGCTACTTATTTATAACAACAGCTATCCTTAATCATGACTCTAAATCTTTTGTTAAATATAGAACACAATCTCTCAGAATTTCTAAAAATATGTCATGCCCGAAACCATACCCACGTCGTCTATAGTTCCTCTTACTGCTGAGCCGCAATTAACGTATTCTGCAATAAACATGCTATCGTCATCGGGCCAACACCCCCAGGAACAGGTGTGATAGCCCCAGCCACCATTGCAGCTTCTTCGAAGGCTACATCACCGACCAGTCGGCCTTTGCCATCTTCGGTAGGAACGCGGTTAATACCGACATCAATCACGGTTGCTCCCGGCTTCACCCAGTCGCCCCGAATCATTTCCGGGCGTCCCACTGCTGCCACCAGAATATCGGCTTCACGACATAGTGCTGGCAGGTCTTGGGTTCGGGAATGCGCAATAGTCACTGTGCAGTTTTCCTGCAATAACAACATGGCAACGGGTTTACCCACGATATTAGAACGCCCCACAATCACAGCATGCTTGCCGGACAGATCATCGCCCAGATAACTTTTTGCCAATATCACACAACCCTGAGGTGTGCAGGGCACCAAAGCTCCCTTCTCACCGTTCATCAACCGACCGGAATTCATGGCATGGAACCCGTCGACATCTTTCTCGGGAGAAATTGCTGCAATAATGACAGACTCATCAATGTGCTCAGGCAAAGGCAGCTGCACCAATATGCCGTGTACTGAATCATCACGGTTGAGCTCATCAAGTTTTTTTAACAGCGCTTCCTGGGTGGTGTCCACCGGCATTTTGAATTCAAAACTGGCCATGCCTGCTTCGATAGTCTGCCTGCCTTTATTGCGAACATAAACCTGGCTGGCAGGATCTTCACCCACCAGAACCACAGCCAGCCCGGGAACAATGCCCTTTTCCACCTGAAGTTTCTGAACTTCCTGCTTAATGGATTCGCGCAATTGCGCTGCTACCGCTTTACCATCAATCACTGTGCTCAATTAAAATGCTCCCGTCACTCATATAGCTCTGCCCAACCCTCACATCAAGAGAGTTTCCAAAGACGATATTTAACCACAAAACGGGGGGATGCAGTCCGGGATTTACACAGAAAGAGCATACATATGTTGTGCTCTCAATGTATTCAGCCAGTTTTTTCCTGCTCTTTAATCACGTAGAATCAGATCCCCCAAATCACGCCAAAATGCTCATCGATGACAGTCCAGCAAGCGATATCCGAACAACACACCCCTATGATGCAGCAATATTTACGCATTAAAGCTCAACACCCGAATGAAATGGTGTTCTATCGCATGGGCGATTTTTATGAGCTGTTTTTTGATGACGCCAAAAAAGCCGCTCAACTGCTGGATGTAACACTTACCAGCCGTGGCAAATCAGCTGGCGAACCGATTCCAATGGCAGGCGTACCGCACCACGCGGCTGAAGGCTATCTGGCACGGCTGGTCAAACAGGGGATTTCTGTTGCAATCTGCGAACAGATTGGTGACCCGGCAACCAGTAAGGGGCCCGTGGAGAGGCAAGTTGTCCGCATTGTAACGCCCGGCACAGTGAGCGATGAAGCGCTTTTGGACGAGCACAGGGACAATTTGCTCGCGGCCGTATTTTCTACAGAAGATTGTTTCGGCATTGCCAACCTCGATATTGGCAGCGGCCGCTTTCAGATACTGGAAGTCAAGTCAGAAGAAGCGCTCGCCAGCGAATTGCAGCGCCTGCGTCCTGCAGAACTGCTGATAAACGACAATTTCCTGGCACCAGATCTGTTAGAAAAGTTTAAAGGCTTACGCAGACAACCACCCTGGGAATTCGAACTCGACAATGCACGACGGTTGCTAAACAAACAGTTTGGCACCAAAGATTTATCCGGTTTTGGTTGCGAGCATTTAACCACAGCAATTTGCGCGGCAGGCTGTCTGCTACAGTATGTTCAGGCAACGCAGCGCACATCGCTGCCGCATATCCGGGCCATTAGTCACGAAAATCTGGATCAGAGTGTCATGCTTGATGCCGCCACAAGACGCAATCTGGAGCTGGACACAAACCTCAATGGCGGCATTGAAAACACGCTGCTTTCGGTACTGGATAACACCACCACAGCAATGGGTGGCCGCCTGCTCTGCCGCTGGCTGAACCGACCTTTACGGGATATTCAGTTACTGCAGCAGAGACAACAGGCCATAGCCGCATTGCGCACCAATTATATTTACGAATCTCTGCGTGAATGGTTGAACCAGATTGGCGATATGGAACGTATTCTTGGCAGAGTCGCACTGCGTTCGGCAAGACCAAGGGACCTGACCCGCTTGCGGGAATCATTGGCCGCATTACCGGGTATTCAGTCCACGCTGAAAGACAGCCCGTCCAACCACCTGGCAGGTTTGTGCCGGGAAGCAAACACGTTTCCCGAAACAGTCAATCTTTTATGTCAGGCAATTGTCGATAATCCACCGGTGGTCATTCGAGATGGCGGTGTTATCGCCACAGGTTTTGACTCTGAACTGGACGAGTTTCGTAGCCTCAGCAGTAATGCCGGACAATTTCTGGTGGATCTTGAACAGCAGGAAAAAGCCCGCACAGGGTTGTCCTCCCTAAAGGTCGGTTATAACCGCGTGCATGGCTACTACATCGAAATTTCCCGCGCCCAATCCGGGCAGGCGCCTACCGAATATATTCGCCGTCAGACGCTAAAAAATGCCGAGCGGTTTATTACGCCAGAACTCAAACAATTTGAAGACAAGGCTCTGAGCGCCAAAAGTCGCGCCTTATCGAGAGAGAAGGCGCTCTACGATGAGCTACTTGAGACACTGAATGAAAATCTGCTCGCCCTGCAGATGTCTTCAGCGGCTGTCTCCGAGCTGGATGTTCTGGCAAATCTGGCAGAGCGCGCAGATACACTGAATATGGTACAACCGGAACTGGTGGCTGAAAGTGGCATAAATATCTGCCATGGTCGTCATCCGGTTGTTGAGCAGGTTCTCGACTCCCCTTTTGTCGCCAACAGTCTGCAGCTGCATGATGACCGCCGAATGCTGATTATCACCGGTCCGAACATGGGCGGTAAATCTACCTATATGCGGCAGGCAGCATTGATCGTTCTGTTGGCCCATATCGGCAGCTGTATACCAGCAGAAAGTGCTGTAATCGGCATGGTTGACCGTATTTTTACCCGTATCGGTTCTTCCGACGATCTGGCTGGCGGCCGCTCTACATTCATGGTGGAAATGACAGAAACCGCCAACATTCTCCATAATGCGACGCACCAAAGCCTGGTACTGATGGATGAAATTGGTCGTGGCACCAGTACGTTTGACGGCCTTTCCCTGGCATGGGCCTGTGCAATCCAGCTGGCCGATCAGGTAAAAGCCTTTACCCTGTTCGCGACCCATTATTTTGAGTTAACCCGGCTACCGGAACAAATCGATGCCGTTGCCAATGTCCACCTTGATGCTTCGGAATACAATGATTCCATTGTGTTTTTACATGCTGTACAGGAAGGTCCAGCCAGCCAAAGCTACGGCATCCATGTAGCAAAGCTGGCAGGGATTCCCGCTGAAGTACTGGCTCTGGCCAGGACTGAGCTGGCCGCGCTGGAAGCAGGCGCCCATTCGACCACAACTGTTACCCTACCCACATCGAATGAGATTGCTGACTTGCCGCGTCAGAATGACTTATTTGGTGACCCCAGAGCAAACGCACTATTATCCGCACTTGAACAGTTTGAACCGGATGATTTAACACCCAGGCAGGCACTCGAAAAACTATATAGCCTTAAACAGTTGATCAATGATAAGAAAGCATAAAACAGATCATTTTATTATTGTATAATTCTCCGCCGTTAAGCGGAGTCCGCTTTTGTTAACCTGAATTTCTGTTTGGAGAACAGCCACATGACGTTTATCGTTGGGGAAAACTGCATCAAGTGCAAGTACACTGACTGTGTTGAAGTCTGCCCGGTAGACTGCTTTTATGAGGGACCAAACTTCCTGGTTATTCACCCGGATGAATGTATCGACTGCGCCCTGTGCGAACCGGAATGCCCGGCAGAAGCAATTTTCTCGGAAGATGAACTACCTGACGATCAGCAACACTTCCTGGCGCTGAATGCCGAACTCGCCGAAGAGTGGCCAAACATCACCGAGATGAAAGAAGCACCGGAAGATGCTGATGAGTGGAACGGCGTACCGGGCAAGCTGGAACACTTGGAACGTTGATCGCCTTGCGATCGCCCTTTTCGTTACCTGACATTACGCTAAAAACCGGCTATCGACGCCCAGCCAACGGGGAGTCTATAAGCCGGTTGCGGCACTTGTGCCCCTCTGTTTTGTACTCACCTATTCTGCCGACTTATTTCTGGTCAAACAGTATTTTACTGTCCAGGCCATGGCGTTTCATGATGTCACGCAGCTTGCGCAAAGCCTCTACCTGAATCTGGCGCACCCGTTCACGGGTCAAACCAATTTCAAGCCCGACACTTTCCAGAGTTGAAACATCGTAGCCTCGCAGACCAAATCGGCGTGCAATGACTTCGCGCTGCTTTTCAGAGAGTTCTTCCAGCCAGATTTCTATGGAGTCGTGCAGATCATCGCCTTCTGCAAGTTCTTCAGGGTCAGATGGGTGCTCGTCTGCAATGGTTTCCACCAACATTCTGTCACCCTCCCGGCCAACGGGCACATCAATTGAGCTGACCCGTTCGCTATGCCTGAGCATACGTGAAACCACCTCAACCGGCTTATTCAATAACTGTGCAATTTCTTCTGCTGTTGGATCATGATCCAAATCCTGAGCCAGTTTTTGAGAAGCCTTGAAATAAATATTAAGCTCTTTAACGATATGAATTGGCAGGCGAATCGTTCGCGTCTGATTCATCAGCCCACGCTCAATGGTTTGCCGTATCCACCAGGTGGCGTACGTGGAAAAACGGAACCCCATTTCCGGATCAAATTTTTCCACCGCGCGAATCAGACCCAGATTACCTTCTTCAATCAAATCCAATAGCGACAAACCACGATTCACATAGCGGCGTGCGATTTTTACCACCAAACGCAGGTTGCTCTCAATCATCCGCTTGCGGGAAGATTCATCTCCCTGTAGCGCTTTGCGGGAATAGAAAACTTCCTCTTCCGCTGTCAGTAGAGGAGCATAGCCGATCTCTTTTAAATAGAGGCTGGCCGCGTCAAGAACGGTTTCCGATTTACTGACAATTTCATGATCTTCGAGAAAATCATTTTCTTCCAAGTCTGACATGACTGCTTCCTGCTGACATCTATCTGCAAAATTAGCCAATATACGCGAATGACCAGTGTAAAACACAAAGAACAACTGTGCTATGTCATTCATGTTACCGTTTAGGCAAATAATATCGCGGGTCTACCGGCTTCCCATCCTTTCTGATCTCAAAATACAAGCGGCGGTTGTTAGCATGATCACCACCAGCCTCAGAAATCACCTGACCTGCCTTTATCTCCTGACCTTCCTTGACAAGAATTTTACGATTATGTGCATAGGCGCTCAGGTAAATTTCGCTGTGCTTGATAATGATCATCTTGCCGTAGCCACGCAAACCACTACCTGCATAAACCACTACACCCGGCCCTGCAGCCACAACCGGTTGTCCGGGTCGCACCCGAAGATCGATTCCCTTAAACAAGGCATCCGCATTAAACTGCCGGGTAACAGACCCTGGTACCGGCCACTGCCAGCTCCACCGGGGCGGCAATGCGGCAGGCTTTGAAACACTGACAGCAGATGAGGCTGTTTTTACGGAGGAGTCCCTGCCAGTCTGCTGACCCGAAGTTTTATCCTTGCTAACCGGTTTACTCTCATGGCTCCGGGGAATAGCGGGTGAAGGTAATGCTGGCAAATGCGTGGTATCAAGCGTCAGGCGCTGGCCCTGGTAAATGGTATAGGGCTTTCGCAAACCATTGGCCCGGGCCAGTTTGTGTACATCTTTCTCATAAGACCAGGCGATGGAAAACAATGTGTCACCCTTTGACACATAGTGGACGTTGATTTTGTTACTGGGTGGAGGTTTACGGCTGTCTATCGGTGCCGGTGGTGGAGAGGCGCAACCTGTCAGCGTCAGTAAAACGACCAGCAAAAACCAGCCATAGCTCTTCCACCTTCTGGCCAACATGGGCTAGAGTCTCTGCTGTTGACTGCCGGTCAGCCCGCGGGCACTGCGATCACCGAGGTACTCCAGACCAAACACCAGCAAAGCGCCAATAATCATAAGGCCAATTGCCTGCCAGGTTTGCGGGGCAATACCGGTCAACTCGAAGTAGTCACCGGGCAATACCAGCCGGTGTGACAACACAACCTCCTGTCCCTTGCCATTAATAACGACCTCCAGAGATTCTTTCCAGGGCCAGACGATTAACAGCGAGCCAGACAAAAAGCCTGTCAGAACCGCAATGGTTGGCGAATGAAACCGTTGCAACAGCCATGACAAAAACCGCGAAAATAACAGCAAACCACAGGCACAACCCAGCATAAACGTTATCAGCACAGGCACGTTGACATCAGCAATGGCCTGAATCATGATCGAGTACATTCCGATCAGCAGCAAAATAAAACTGCCGGATATTCCCGGTAGAATCATGGCACAAATCGCCAAGGCACCAGATAAAAACACTACCCACAAATCATCACTAACCTGAAGCGGAGGCAAAAAGGCAATGGCCATGGCAACCAGTGCTCCGAGCCATAATCCAATCCATTCCTGCAATCGCAATCCTGGCAACTGCCTGAAAATATAGATCACAGAAGCTGCAATCAAACCAAAGAAGAATGACCATACCAGAATGGGGTGTTGTGCCAGGCCTATATTGACCAGTCTGGCGAGGCTGGCAATACTGGCGATAATGCCGGCAAATAGTGTTAACAGAAAACTACCGTTAATTGCCCGCCAGAAAGCTCTCACTCCTTCCGTTTTAAGTATTTTCAGAGCGTGCAGATTGACTGCGCGAATACTGCCCAGTAACTCCTCATAAATCCCGCTGATAAAGGCGATGGTGCCGCCAGAGACACCAGGCACCACATCGGCAGCCCCCATGGCAAATCCCTTTGAAAATAACAGCACAAACTGTTTTGCTGTTCTGCTGTTACTACTCAAAAAATGCTCCTCAATATCTATTCAAAAAAAGCCAAAAAACAGCAGCCGAAAACCTGTATCAGCGCGTTACACCACTGAGCAAGGGCACAAAGCGCACATTCTCAGCAATGCTTTCCTGAAATTCCATGGAATCGCCCTTGCGAATAATCACTCTCAATTCCTGAACACTACCGGGCCCTACCGGAATAACCAGAATGCCATCCGGAGCCATTTGCAACAACAGCTCGCCGGGAACCTGTTCCGGTGCAGCGGCGCTCAAAATGGCATCATACGGACCATACTCCGGCCAGCCAAAACCGCCGTCGCTGTGATTGAGCCTAACGTTTCTGAACCCCAGCATCCGCATCCGTGAACGCGCCTTGTCAAGCAGTGGTTTTATGCGCTCGACACTGAATACCTTGTCCACCAACTGGGCCAGAACAGCTGTCTGATACCCGGAACCGGCGCCTATTTCAAGTACCCGCTTGCGTGGACCAAGAGACAGTATTATCTGGGTCATCAGCGCCACAACATAGGGCTGGGAGATGGTTTGCGAATACCCTATCGGAAGTGCGGTGTCTTCATAAGCGCGATGGGAAAGGGCTTCATCGAGAAAGATATGCCTGGGCGTGGTTCGCATAACATCCAGTACTCGCTGATCGGTAATTCCCTGATCCTTGAGTCGCTGAATCAATCGCTCGCGTGTGCGCTGCGATGTCATGCCAATTCCGCCAACTTCGATTGAATTCAAGCCCTACCCCTGCATTTTTTAATGTGTATATATTTGCCTATCTGACCGGTAACTTCTGCAGGCCGCAACTATACCATAGCCAATTCAGCCGAGTATAAGCCCTGTTAAAGGGGTCTGGCTATTTGTTTCAACACAGCAATTTCACGCAGCACTGCGGTAGCGTAGGCACCGGCAGGCAGAGTAAAAGCAAGCTCAAGATCCTCGCCCTGTTGTTGCCATGAAAAACTGGCTGGCGTTAATACCAGCGGCCGCCGTTCCTGTTGCAGGCCGCTGAACTCCAGTCCACTGCACCAGTGTTGCCAGCCTTTCAGAATATTCTTCTCCAGTTCCGCAACGATAGCAGGTGCAGAACTTCTCCCCCGCCCCCACAACGGCCCCTCAGCCACAGTCTCGCCCTCAAGGCACAGATTCCATGTTCGCCGCTTTACCCTTTCCGCCAGCACAAGATTAAACAGGTATGAACGCGCTGCAGAAAGGTAGAGACCGCCCCGTTGCTGCCACCCATTCTTTCCCTTGCGGTGACGACGGCTCTGATCGGCAGCTTCCGACAATAACCGGTCAGCCTCCTGCAAGTTACCTGCATTGAAACCAAAGCGCTGCTCACCAAAATAATGGGGTACACCCTGCTCACCAATTGTCTGCAAACGGGCATCAAGCCTCTCAGGGTCAACCCCAAACTCGCGCAAGCGGATGACAAACTGATTGGACTGATGTATGCCGCGGCGAAGTTTTTTGTGATGCCGTGTTGTCGACAGCACGTTGATGTCATGACCCAGGGCCAGCATTCCCGGCGTCTGACGGGTATGCACACTGAACCACTGGCGGGTTACCGCACGCCGGTCTTTCAGGCCACAATAACCAACAGCATTTTCATTAACACCCAGTGACTCGGCGAGCAATCCGGCGACCCAACGGGTATTCTGATTGCGTTTTTCTATGTGCAGACAAAGATGCTCCCCCTCACCTGCCGGTGAAAAACCCAGCACCTCATTAACCTGAAAATCCTCCGGTTCACGTCGAAAAACAGCTTCTCCGCAAACAGAACCATGAGCCCGAGGAAAATCAAGGGGGCCACCCAGAAAGTCATCAGGTGAAAAACCGGCAGCGCTTCTTTCAGATTGAACAGTCATTTCCGCGCAAGCAGTACAATTGCATGGCAGGCAATTCCTTCTCCCCGCCCCTCGAAGCCAAGTTTTTCCGTGGTCGTTGCTTTTATATTCAGCTGATCCGAATCACAGCCTATATCCCCGGCCAGATTATTCATCATGGCAGTGATATGAGGTGCCATTTTAGGCGCCTGGGCGACCAGCGTCATATCGGCATTGACCAGCTGATACCCCTTACCGGTTATCAAACCAATCACCTGGCGCAACAGGGTGCGGCTGTCGGCGCCTTTATACTGAGGATCAGTATCCGGAAAGTGTTTGCCAATATCCCCTAACGCCGCTGCCCCCAGCAGGGCATCACACAGGGCATGAATCAAGACATCGCCGTCAGAATGTGCAACCAGACCCTTTGTGTACGGAATCGATACCCCGCCAAGAGTAACCCGATCACCACTGCCGAAAGCATGGACATCGTAGCCAAAACCAATTCTCATTTTCATGCCTCTTGCCGTTAAATGTCACTCGCTGTCTGTCCCTGCTGCGTCGCCTGGAACTCGATAATGGCTGTTGCTATGGCAATATCTTCTCGCCGGGTAATCTTGATGTTGTCACGGCTTCCTTCTACAACCAGAGGTGTGAGGCCCGCTTTTTCTACTGCCCCGGCTTCATCAGTCACACTGCTGTCGACACTGGCCAGGGCTTTACGAAGCACTGCGTATCTGAACAATTGCGGGGTTTGCGCGGACCAGAGCCGAGTACGGTCTTCAGTATTCCGAATCTGACAGGAATCCGGCTCTACTCTTTTAATCGTATCGCTTACCGGTGTTGCCAGAATACCACCAACCGGGTGGCCAGCAAGCGTCGCTATCAGCCGCCGGATATCGGAAATTAACACGCAGGGCCTGGCCACATCATGTACCAGCACCCAATCGTCCTCCCCGGCTTCAGCGGCAAGGGATGCCACCGCTGCGCGCACCGAGTCGGCTCGTTCATGGCCACCATGCACCGTGCGAATTTTCGGATGCCTTGACAAAGGCATTTGTTGCCAGCGCTGATCCGCCTTGTGTACAGCAACGACAACGGCCTCTGGCTCGAGCGACAAAAGCCTGTGCAACGTACGTACAATAATCGGCTCACCGGCAAGCCGGTGGTACTGCTTTGGTGTCCCGACACCAAAGCGACTGCCGGTTCCGGCAGCGGGCACAACAACCCAGGTTTTCATCGCCCGGTCTTCATTAAAGATTTCATTGGGACTTCTCACTGTTTTCTTTTTCCGGCTTTTCAATCACCATGTAGAAGGTTTCTCCTTTTTTCACCATGCCCAGATCCTTTCGGGCCAGCTCTTCGACACCTTCCAGACCATTTTTGAGGTCACTCACTTCATTGGCCAGCACCTGGTTGCGGTCCCGTAAATGCTGGTTTTCTTCAAGCTGTTCAGCCACCTTATTCTCCAGCGCCACTTTTTGGGCGAGACTGCCCTCACCAACCCAAAGACGGTACTGGAGCAACAGAAAAAGTACGGCAAGAATAATCGTCAACCAACGCATCGGGTGATTTTACCGAACATCTGTCCGAACACCACAACAACATCTTCTTTGTGAGGCCCCACGACACATTTCTCTGCATCGAATTGACAAATAACCTCGCTGGTCGAAAGAATAATATTCCTTGTATATACTCTGTACAGTCAAAAAGGGAATTGGAGCAAAAAATGAAACGCATTGTTATCTGCGCTGACGGCACATGGAACCGACCGGAAAAGAATCTCGATAAAGACCACCCCACCAATGTTCTGAAACTGGCTCGCGCCATCAAACCGACAGCACCACAGCAGGTTTCCCAGCAGGTTTTCTACGATTGGGGGGTTGGCTCTTACTACGACCCGGTCATCGGCGGAGCCACTGGAAAGGGCATCAATAAAAACATTCTCGACAACTACCGCTATATCGTGCAGAACTACTCACCTGGCGACGAGCTGTTCCTATTCGGTTTCAGCCGGGGAGCCTATACCATTCGCAGCCTCTGCGGGCTGATCAATAACTGCGGTATTGTCAAACGCCCGGATGCACGTCTGATTCAGGCTGCTTTTGATCATTACAAGAAACCAGGAAACGCTTATCACCCGGACGGCGAGAAATCTCTCGAATTCCGCGCACAGCACTCTCATCCCAGCCGCCAAATAGCCTTTGTCGGCGTTTGGGATACCGTTGGCGCGTTGGGTATTCCGTTTTCCTTTTTGGGACTACTGGACAAAAAAGACGAGTTTTACGATACCAAAATAGGCCCCAATATCGCCGTTGCCCGCCACGCCATGGCCATTGACGAACTGCGCTCTGACTTCGAACCTACTATCTGGCAACAACGCGAGAACATGGATTTAAAGCAGGTATGGTTTGCCGGAGTACACAGCAATATCGGCGGCAGTTATCCACCGGATAAAAACGGTGGCCTGTTATCAGACATTCCCATGCAGTGGATGGTCAAGGAAGCTAAGGCGGCAGGCCTGAGTATTGAGCAACACCTGGGGCAGAACCTTCAGCCCGACCCAAATGCAACACTGCACAATTCCCGCAAGCATATTTACCGTTCCAGGCGCCCCTACTATCGCCCGATTAAGCATGCTGGCGAGATACTGATACACCAGTCAGTGCAACAGCGCTGGCAAAGTAACGAAAAATACCGGCCTAAAAATCTGCAGGAATACCTGCAAGACAACGACTGGCCTCAACTGGTCAGCTAGGCGAGTCTATCAGGAGAAAAAGATGGGTACCTTTGACGTTATCATCATGCTGGCAGGCGGTCTGCTGATCATCGCAGGGCTGGTATTATTCGTTTCCGGAAAACGGGAGACCGGCAAAAACAATGTCGAAGCATTTGGCATCAAGGTAGATGTCAGCAATCCGTCCATTCTCCTGATTGCCCTCGGCGTTATTCTCCTGCTGGTACCCCGTTTATTGCCTGACAATAGCTCCGACTCATCCGTAAACACTACCGGGGAACAGACCCTCGGCAACAACGCGCACCCTGGCACAGTAATCCGGAATCAGACTGTCCACAGTCAAGCGGCAGAGGCTACTGCCGCAGAGAAACCGACACCACCATCGTTACCCGCACCAGCAGCGATACTCTTACCCAGTGGTCACTACGAATTGATCAGCTACCAGGAAAACGGCATTTTTGCCAACGGCATTGAAGGCGTCATGGCCATGCAGCCCTCAGGCAATAACGCTGTCAACTGGACAGCGCAGCTGGGCGGCTATAATGATTTCGGACAAATGATGGTCTACCAGTACGCAGGCTATATTCAGAAACGCGGTGGTAACTGGGTAATGATGATTACCGGCAGTACCGAGCCAACGTATATCAACCAGGGTGAAACCCCACTTCAGTTAAGTCTCACGGAAGATGAAATGACCATGCAATATCAGTATCTGGGATCACTGATCACCCTGGCGTGGGAAAAAACAGACTAAAAGCGCAAAATCAGTGCGCTAAAACTGGTTAAGTACCCAGCCTAACACCAGCACCTGAGGCAATGTCACCAGCGGTAAAAACAATGCCACTTTCCAGGAACGGGTCAGATCCCGTATGACCATAATCTCTGTATAGTCTGTGGCAACACCAGCCATCAAAAATGTAAAGCCGTTACCCGGCGCAGCTGCACGGGTCACCAGATCAGCGGCAATGGGTGTCGACCCCTCCGAGCAAACCTCAATCACTGTAGCGGCTATCAGGGTTAGTAATAAACCGACAACCGTTGGACCAAATAGCGTCTGGTAAGCATCCATTGGCACAAAGGCACGAATCAGTGTGGCGAGCACAATGCCAAACAAGAGCCAGCGAAAAACCATTCTTGAATCGCGAATACCATCCAGCAACACACCCGTCATTCCCTTCGGCGTAAACTTCGCGCTCTTAATCAGGGCCAGTAACTGTCGGCCAACAGGCTCGCTATCACCATCCAGCGTTATTTGATTGGGATTAGCGGGCAAAACACCTCTGGCCACAATTCTGTCGAAAATAATCCCGGAAACGATACCAATAGCCATCGATAGTAAAATATAGGCTAACGTCCATTGAAATCCGATCAAGGCAATCATAATGATCGTCAACGACAACGAGTTCCAGGGGCTGGCAATCAGAAATGCCATCAACTGTCCAAGACTGGCACCCCGCTCATAGAGCTTTGTGCCCACCATCAAAATACCGTGACTGCATAAATCGAGTAATACTCCAGCCAGCGTCGCCCTGACAATGCCTTTAGCCGTGCCGCCCTGCCCAAGGGCAGACATCACCAGTTCCCGGGGCACTCGCTCCAGCAGGCCAACAAAGATGACCGCCATCAGCAACCCCCACCACATCGTGTTGATCAGCTCGTAGATACCGGATGTCATGGTAACGAGCCAGCGCGGTAGGTCGGGATGACCATCGAGTAACCAGTAAAGTATATAGCCGGTCAGAACGATAAGACCCGAGCCCCACAGTAAATAATCGGGGTGGGAACGTCCGGAATCTGCCCCCTGCTCAGAGGGACAGCAACCCGGGGTAACTTTCTGTTTATCTTCCTGAGGCTGCTGTGGTTCTTTTGTATGACAGCAATTACTCATAACCTTTCTCCCCATCAATACGAGCAAGCGAGTCGATAATCGTACAGCTGGCCTCTTCATTGTTAGGACACTGACCACTCATTTCTTCCAGCACTCTCTTCATGCTCTGCAATTCGACGATTCGCCGCTCGATCTCCGTCAGCTTTTCAGCTACCAGCTCATGCACATCACTGCTGCGCCGATCTGGATTCTTATAAAGCCCCAACAGGGTTTTACAGTCTTCAAGACTGAAGCCAAATTGACGTGCATGACGCAAAAAATTCAGCTCGCGAATTTTATCTTCGTTGTATTCACGATAACCATTCGCACCTCTTGATGATGGCGTGATCAAACCAACACTCTCGTAATAACGAATCGTTTCGCTGCTTAGTCCACTTTGTTTTGCGGCATGGCCAATATTCATGATTTTCCCGAATAGTCTGAGAACCGAATATGTTATAAACCTTAAAGTAACTACAAGGTCAAGCAGTTGTGGTACAAATGATCAGATAACAAACCGTAGACCGAGTCGACAAGACGAACACAAACCTATAATCCACTTTAATATTTTTTAATAACTATTTATTTTATATAATATTTTTTTACTAACAATAATTTACTAAATCAACAGAGTGACACTCCTGGATTTACCTTTAATGCTCCGTCACGGCCAATCTGTTTTTGTCTGCACCGCTATTCCTTGAGAGGCCAACTGAGGTAAACTCTGCTGGCAACATAAACACCGCACACCGAGTACACAGCCACCCTATTCCTTCACCCCCCCTAAACCGAATCATGAAATACCTGCTCTGTTTTTTACTGCTTATTTCTGCCTCATCGGGACAAGCAGCAACGCTTCTTGTGCTTGGTGACAGCCTGAGTGCTGCTTATGGCATGGAGGCAGAGAAGGGCTGGGTCAATATATTCCAGAAGAAATGTGACAACGACTGCCAGATAATCAATGGCAGTGTCAGCGGCGAGACCACTGCCGGTGGACTGGCACGCTTACCCGCTTTACTCAGGGAACATCGGCCCGATTACGTGCTTATCGAACTGGGCGGCAATGATGGGCTACGCGGTTACTCCATTGCAACCATGAGTAAAAACCTGCGAAAAATAATCGAGTTAAGCCGCAAACACCAAAGCAAACCACTTTTGTTCAGCATGCAAATTCCGGCCAACTACGGCAAACGCTATACCGAGCGCTTCCGGCAAGCCTATCCCAAACTGGCAGCGCAGCAGCAAATCCCGCTGATTCCCTTTATCTTTGAAGACATCATGTTGCAACCGGAGATGGTCATGCAAGACGGTATTCATCCAACCGAAGCTGCCCAACCATTGATCGCTGAAAAGATGATGGATCAGCTGTTACCCATTCTGAATGGAACACAAGCGGCAGATATTCAGGCCAAGTAACGCGATCT
Source organism: Pseudomonadales bacterium (assembly GCA_024234435.1). Taxonomy (NCBI): domain Bacteria; kingdom Pseudomonadati; phylum Pseudomonadota; class Gammaproteobacteria; order Pseudomonadales; species Pseudomonadales bacterium. The sequence continues at coordinate 850,126 of JACKOF010000001.1, read as the reverse complement.
CTGCTAGAATTCGCGCCTTTGTTTCTGGCCAGATGCCCTGAAAATATGAGTCTTATTCAACTTGACGATATCTCCATCGAATTTGGCGACGTGCCTCTGCTATCTCATTCAGATTTGGCTGTGGAACCCGGAGAACGCATTTGTCTGATCGGTCGTAACGGCGCCGGAAAATCCACACTGCTGAAAATCATTACCGGACAGATTCAGCCAGATCATGGAGAAATTATCAGACGCAAACACCTGCGTATCAGCCAACTGGAACAAACCTTGCCCGCCGATATAAATCGCACAGTCCCCGATGTCGTACGTGAAGGCCTGGCGGAACAGCAAGCATTGATAGATCAATTCAACGTATTGTCGGCACAAGAATTAAACAAACACGACTTGAAAGAGTTGGAAGCATTACAGACGCACATCGAATCCGGCGGTGGCTGGAATATCGACCAACAGGTAGCTACCATTATCAGCCAACTTGACCTGCCAGCAGACAAATCCCTGTCAGAACTCTCCGGAGGGTGGCGACGGCGAGTAGCGTTGGGCAAGGCACTGGTCTCCAACCCTGACTTACTGTTGCTCGACGAACCCACCAACCATCTGGATATCAGCACCATCGAATGGCTGGAACACAAAATTCGCGGTTACAAAGGCAGTGTTATATTCATTACTCACGACCGCAATTTCCTGCAAAAGCTCGCTACCCGCATTGTGGAGATAGATCGCGGCAAACTGGTGAGCTGGCCCGGCAACTACCAGAATTATCTGGAGCTGAAAGAAAAAGCCAACGAGGAAGAAGATACCCGCAACGCCCTCTTCGACAAAAAGCTGGCCGAGGAAGAAACCTGGATTCGCCAGGGTATTAAAGCCCGCCGCACCCGCAACGAAGGCAGGGTCCGTTCTTTAGAGGCTATGCGGGAAGAACGCGAAGGCCGTATAAAACGTCAAGGCAAAGCAAAAATCAGCGTCGAAACCGCCGAAGCCTCAGGCCGCAAGGTGATTGAGGCCCGCAGCCTTTGCCACGGTTACAACGGCGAACAGTTGATTAACAACTTCCGGATCAAGATCATGCGCGGAGACCGCATAGGCCTGATCGGTAACAACGGGGTCGGTAAAAGCACCCTGCTCAAAATCCTGCTGGGCCATATAGAGCCGGATCAAGGCTCGCTGAAAATGGGCACCAACCTGGAAATCGGTTACTACGATCAGGTCGCACGCGAGCTCGACCCGGATAAAACCATTGCCGAAAACGTGGGTGAAGGCAAAGACTACATTAAAATCAATGGCAAGGACCGCCACATCATAGGATACCTTCGCAATTTCCTGTTTGCCCCCAAACGCGCAATGACACCCGTTAAAGCACTTTCAGGTGGTGAGTGTAATCGCGTCGCCCTGGCCAAACTATTTACTCGTCCCACCAATCTACTGATTCTAGATGAACCCACCAACGATCTTGATGTGGAAATGCTTGAAGTGCTTGAAGAACAGTTGGTGGAATATGAAGGCACACTGATTATTGTCAGCCATGACCGGGACTTTCTCGACAACGTCGTTACCAGCGTACTGGTCTTCGAGGAAGACGGCGTAATACAGGAATATGTTGGCGGCTACAGTGATTGGGCACGACGCGGCAAACAACTGAAAATTGCTGACACTCAAGATCACCCCTCAGGCCATATCGTCGACCAGGCACGCACAAAAACCGAAACACAAAAGCAAAAGGGAAAGCTCAGTTACAAATACCAACGAGAGCTGGACGAATTGCCCGCAAAAATCGAACAGCTGGAAGCTGATATTGCGCGGCTGGAAGAAATTACCGCAAACCCGGATTTTTACAACCAGCCCTTTGCCGATACACAACCCGTTCTGGACGAACTCGCCGAAAAACAAAACTGGCTTGATGTCGCCGCAGAACGTTGGGTTGAGCTGGAAGAAATGGGGCAAGCCATAAGCTGACAGCAAAAGGTTCTTTTGAGCTGTTATAGCGACAAGTCGACTGTTAAAATACAGCCGTTATCCAACTTGATATTCGCAAGCCAGGAACCCGGATGAAGCCCCATGTCTATTACTTTTGCTATCTCTGAATGGTCCGGCTGGGCGCCTACAGACTCCTCTTACGCGGACGACACAACAGGCCTACGCATTTCAGACGCTCCTGATGTTTCGTTAATCCCTCCGATGCTTCGACGGCGGTTGAACTTGCTGGGCCGATCCTGCGCCAGCGAAATAATGAAACATAGCGCGCCCAAAGAGAACGTTCCCCTAGTTTACTGTTCACAGCATGGAGACATTACTCGCACGGTCGGCATTCTTATGGCACTGGCTAACAACGAACCCGTCTCTCCAATGCATTTTAGCCTTGCCGTTCATAACGCGATAACCGGCGTTATGTCAATCCAAAACGAAAATAGAGCAAATATAAGTGCGATCGCAGCAGGCCAGGAAGGTTTATTACCTACAATACTGGAAGCTGTCGGTATATTATCCATCGAACACCCAAAAGTGCTCTGTGTTATTTGTGACGTACCCTTGCCCGACATTTATCAAGAACACGAGGGTAAACCGGAAACAGCATTTGCTGTGAGCTTTCTCTTGACCCGGGATCAAGGGACATTGATCGAACTGAAGACAGCCCCAACAACGCCTACGGCTCCACTCTCCCCTGTTGGAAGCGCATCAATACTGCCATTAGACTTTATTAATTTTCTCTCATCCGGAACCAAGATATTCTTATTCCCTCACAACGGTTGTAACTGGAGCATCCGTAAGGTCTGAAATGCATGCTCTAATAAGAAAATTGTTCTATTACTGGAGGGTTTTAGCAACAGGTATAGCCTTCACAACATTTGGAATAGGAGGCATTACATTACCTGTTTTTGCCTTGGTTTTTTTTCGTTTTATTCCTGGATCCAAGCAGCAGCAACAGTCCCGCGCCCGACTATTAGTACACTACACCTTTAAGGCCTTTATCTACTTTATGCGATTCCTTGGCATTCTAAGGTGGAAAATCGATGGGCTTGAAAAGTTGCAGCGTAGCGGGTTGCTCATATTAGCTAATCACCCGACATTACTTGATGTTGTCTTTCTGGTGGCATTTATTCCCAACGCTACCTGTATTGTAAAAAGCCATCTGCTGCGCAACCCTGCAATGCGTGGCTTTGTGACCCTGACCGGGTATATTACCAACGATAAAGGTGAAAAATTAATTCAAAGCGCTAGAGAGTCCTTTCACCAAAGTAGCTCTCTCATTATTTTTCCAGAGGGAACAAGAACCCAGGCCAACAACCCTCGTCCGTTTCAACGGGGGGCAGCCAATATAGCGATTAGAACAAGAACCAATATCACGCCTGTCAGGATTTATTGCAACCCTCCGACATTGAGCAAAGAAAAAAACTGGTATCAAGTGCCCGAAAAAACATTCTTGATGTCATTCTATGCAGGCGATGATATTTCTATCAGTCCTTTTTTAGAGGATAATAGCTCCCTTGCAGCCCGTAAACTTACACGACATTTAGAAAACTACTTCAAAGAGGAAGAATACCCCGATGGATGTGGAAGCACTACAACTTGAACTCAAACAAATGATTATTGACACTCTGGAGCTTGAAGATATCACCCCTATTGATATTAGTAGTGACGAGCCACTTTTTAATGATGGACTAGGATTGGACTCTATCGATGCACTTGAACTAGGCGTTGCATTGCAAAAGAAATACGGGATCAAATTGGAAGCGGAGTCTGAAGATACAAAACAACACTTTGCCAATATTACCAGCTTGGCAGCATTGGTTAGCAACTACGGGAGATAACCAAGATGGAATCGAGAGAAAACATCTACAGGAAAATCGTTTCCATTATGGAAGAGTTATTTGAAATAAAGCCTGGCGATATTACTGAAAGCGCCCAGTTATACGATGACCTTGATATAGACAGTATTGACGCTGTTGACCTCGTTGTTGAGCTAAAATCCTACACTGGTAAAAAAATTGCGCCAGAAGATTTCAAATCTGTTCGCACAGTTGGAGACATCGTTGATGCAGTGTGCCACCTTTTAGACTCTGAATAGTTTAGAGGATGATCAGTTTTTCTCTCTTAACACGCACAGCAGTCGGTCTGGCATTTATTCTTTACCCGTTACTGGTTTACCTGGGGCTTCGCTCATTCGAACCACGCCTTATCTCTTTTATGCTTGTAGTGTTGATTGGCATACGTTTTGTTAGCGGGGGGAAAACTGAAAAAACCCTCATTTATTGGGCAGTCGCTGCATCTCTCTCGGTCGGGTTCACACTTCTAACAGGGTCTCGATATGGTTTGCTTTTCTACCCTGTACTGATCAATATCACCTTTCTATGCTTATTTTTAGCCAGTTTATTAAACCCTCCCTCTATCATTGAAAAGCTGGCCCGGTTGAAAGACCCTGATATTCCGCACAGTGCAATTCCTTATACACGCAAGGTAACTATTGTCTGGTGCTATTTCTTTTTTATTAATGGAGCCATTGCCTTCATTACCGTTTATCTAAATGAATACTGGTGGCTGCTTTACAATGGATTGATTTCCTACCTGCTCATAGCATTATTAGTAACAGGAGAAATGCTTTTCAGGCGAAAAATTATTGAGCGGCGCCATGATTAAAACACTGCTAGAGCTGTGCTTTGAAACCCAAAGCTATTCTCAGGATCATCCAGTTTGCTATCGGGGCAAGCAAGTGCTTTCCTGGGGGGAGCTTCAAAAGAAAACAACAGTCTGGCGCCAAAATCTCTCATCAGTATCGGATCAAAGAATAGCCGTTTTTTGCAATGATGGCTTTGACTTGATATCGGCACTGCTTGCTATCTGGCAACTGGGAAAAACCGCCATTATTCCGGCAAACACCCTCCTAACAACAATGGATGCACTTTCAGATCAAACGTCTACATTCATTGGTGATTTTGATATATCGAACAGATCAACTCTGGCCTCAGTACCCTCTGAATTACATGATGCTACCCCTGAAACAAGATCAGCAATAGACACCGCAATCATACTGTTCACTTCCGGTTCCAGCGGCCAACCAAAACCCATAGCCAAAACTTTTGCACAATTAGACGCTGAACTGGCTATATTGGAAGCTGAATGGGGAGACAAACTTAAGAACACACTCTTTTTAGGCACTGTTTCTCACCATCACATGTTCGGCCTGCCCTTTCGCTTGCTATGGCCTCTTGTTTCTGGTCGATTGTTTGTCGCCGAAGAACTGGACTATCTGGAGCAACTGGAAAAATGGGTTGATACTCCGCTGACGTTTATTACCAGCCCTGCTCATCTGGAGCATTTGCCAAAATTTGCTGACTGGACAGCAATACGACAAGCTGCAATCCGTGTTTTTGCTGCGGGGGCTCCGCTATCTGCAAATACAGCAAAAAGCAGTCTGGAGCATTTTGGCAAGCACGTTACCGAAATTTATGGCAGCACTGAAACGGGAGCGGTTGCCTGGCAGCAGCAGTTAAAGCAAGCCCGATGGACTCCAGTTCATGGGGTTGAAATAAGCAAAGCTGACATTTCCGATCACTTATTGGTAAAAAGTCCCGCCATCAACCCAGAAGCCTGGTTTGAAACATCTGATCGCTGCAAAATTTTCCCTGACAACCAGTTTGAGCTTAATGGTCGTACCGACACTATTGTTAAAGTCGCCGGGAAAAGAGTTTCCCTGACGTTGATTGAAAATCAATTACAAGCTCACCCCCTGGTCACATCAGTAAAACTGGTATTGCTCTCCAACAAAAAATCTCGTATTGGCGCAGTTGTCCAACTCAATGCAAAAGGCAACGAAGAATTGGTCGACAAGGGTAAGCGAAAACTGGCAGCGGCACTGACCAAAGATTTGGATAAATTAGTGGAGAGTGTCGCTATTCCCCGTTTCTGGAGATATGTGTCTCAAATCCCCAAAGACAAACAAGGGAAAACAACCGCACAGGCTCTCTCATCCCTGTTTTTTTCCGAGCAGCAACCGCGACTACCTACAGTTATTGAAAGCACCTGCTCAGACGACAAATGTTTACTCACTTTAACAATCCCCGAAAACTTATACTATTTTTCAGGACACTTTCCAGGAAGCCCCATCCTCCCCGGAGTGGTGCAAATAAACTGGGCAAATCATTTTGGCAACCTGTACCTTCAGGAGCTCCACAAAAAACAGCGCAAGGGGTCAAACCGGTTTCTCAGGCTTGAGGCCGTGAAATTTCAGCAAGTAATTACTGCAGGAGGAATACTTCAGCTCTTACTGACATTCAATCAAGACAGCGGGAAATTGACCTTTACGTATTATTCAGAAAAACACCATTATTCCAGTGGTCGAATGGTGTTTTCCCATGACTGACAACACCACATTGCTATCATTCAGGCCGTGCGCTATTGTTCCTGTATACAATCATCCCGACAAGCTCACAGAGCTCGCCTCTGCAATCACCAACACTTATCAGTTACCCATTATTTTTATTGATGACGGCAGTACACAAGACTGTCATCAAATTATGGCGTATCTGGCCCAACATAATTCAAATATCTCGGTTGTGACACACCAACACAACCAAGGCAAAGGTGCTGCAATAAAAACAGGATTACATCACGCTAACAACCGTCAGTTCAGTCACGCACTGCAAATTGATGCTGATGGCCAACATAGCACTAGCGATATTCCAAAATTCATTCAGGCTGCTATTGCCGCTCCTGACAGATTGATCGCAGGATACCCGGCCTACGACAACAGCATACCCAAACTTCGATATTATGGCCGTTACCTCTCCCATATCTGGGTATGGATCAACACATTGTCTACAACAGTAAAAGATTCCATGTGCGGATTCAGAGTTTATCCTATTGCAGCCAGCTGCCAATTAATCAAAGATGAACCCATGGGTAACAGAATGGAATTTGATGGCGAATTCATTGTTCGCTGGTTTTGGCGTTATGGTCAACCAACTCAGTTGGAAACAAAGGTTATTTATCCTGAAAACAACCTTTCAAACTTCCAATTATTGAAAGATAACAAACTTATTTCACTCATGCATGCCCGACTATTTTTCGGGATGTTAGTACGGCTGCCAAAGTTGATTTCGGCTAAGTGGAGAAATTCGTGAGCAGCGGGAAGCATTGGGCTACCATCACCGAAGCCGGAACACTTTTGGGCATGAGGATATTGATTTTCGCTTACCGCATCGGGGGTAATTGCTTATTAAAAATTTTCTTGGCCCCTGTTATCGGGTTTTATTTCATATTCCACCCTGCTGCCAGAAAAGCCTCTCAAGAGTTTTTAGTCCGTGCTCGTCAACAGGGCGCCGACATACCCGTCCCCCGCTGGTGGCATAGCCTGGCGCATCTGTGGCAATTCGGCATTGCTATCGTCGATAAGTTTGCCGTGTGGATGGAACGAATTACCTTGCAGGATCTGACAATATCAGGGTCCGAAATAATTGAAGACCTATTAGAGAACAAACAAGGCGCTGTCATTCTTATATCTCACCTGGGCAATTTCGAAATTTGTCAGTGCTTCTCAAAAAGACACGAGGCAATAAGAATCAGTGCATTTCACCACACCAAAAACTCGGAAAAATTCCATGCCTTTCTCAAGCAGTTTAACCAAAAGAATCAAGTGGAAATTCTCCAGGTAACTGAAATTGATACGGAGACAGCAATCCGGCTCAGCGAAAAAGTCAGTCATGGCGAATTTATTGTTATCGCTGGCGACAGAATTCCAGTTGCCAACAAGAACGGCACTTTCCCAATAGAGTTCATGGGGGCGCCAGCCCCTTTTCCAAAAGGGCCATTTGCTCTGGCCACTGCATTAAAAGCGCCTGTTTTATTTTTGACCTGTATAAAAAAAGGTAGTGGCTTTCATGTCACTTTTGAACAACTGAGTATTCCTCAGTCAACAGGCCGAAAAAGTCACAGACAGAAAATCGAGCGACTCGCGGCCAGTTACGCCTCTCGTCTGCAATATCACTGCCTGCAGTCACCATTCCAATGGTTTAATTTTTACTCTTTTTGGCAAGACACAGAGCAATTCACTACCCAAACATCCAACTCAACCTCTGTAACCGGCAGGCACAATTAATGACCAAATCAGTTTTTGCTCGTGCAAAAGTAAATATTGAAATACCATTTCACGATGTTGACGCAGCCGAAATAGCATGGCACGGCCACTACGCAAAATATTTCGAAATCGCCCGCTGTCAGTTGCTTGACCAAATCGACTATAACTATCCACAAATGAAGGAATCAGGATTCTTCTGGCCCGTTATAGATATGAGGGTTCGTTATATCGCCCCGACACGATTCCAGCAAAAAATAACCGTAGAAGCAATGCTTGTTGAGTGGGAGCACCGCCTTAAAATTGACTACCTGATTTGTGACGCGACATCAGGTCAAAGACTCACCAAAGGGTATACCTGTCAGGTAGCTGTTGGAATACATGATAGGGAAATGCTTCTGGTCTCTCCTCCTGTTGTAGAAGAAAAGTTGAAAATCAAGAGATCACTCTAATGCATCGATATTTGTTCATTATTACCATCCTTGTCTGCACCTCTCTCCAGGCAAGTGTGGTCAATCAACTTCAACAGCACTCTGCAAAAATAGCATCTGTTTCCGGCACTTTTGAACAAACACGAAAAATTGCTGTTTTACCCCTACCCCTTACGTCCAACGGTCACTTTTCCTACCATCGCGACCAGGGATTAATCTGGGAAACCCTTCACCCGGTGAAAAATACTCTAAAACTGCCAGGAGAGTCGAGCACAACCAACACAACGTTGGATCAACACAGCTTTATTTCAAAACTGATACTGGGGGTTCTCTCAGGAAACTTCCGCAACCTGGAAGACCAATTCACAATCAAACAACAGGAGCAACAACATTGGCAATTATTACTTACCCCAAAAAACAAGGATATTGCCAACCACCTGCAGCAGGTTGAGCTTCAGGGTACAGACTTCACCGAGCAAATAACGATCACGGAAACAAACGGCGATATCACCCGGATTACCTTTAAAGTTACGGCATTTGTGAACACAGACCAATAAAATGGATCGCGCCCAATTTCCTCTAAAAGCACTTTTGTGGCTAATACTGCTTTGCCTGTGTGCAGCATACAGTAGCTATAGGATTGCTAACGATGATGCATTCGATAGCAATATTTTGGGGTTACTGCCGACATCTGTTGCATCACAACAGCAAATAGAAATACAAAAGCACTTCCAACAGGCATTCGATAAAAGCTTTGTCATTCTCATTCAAGGAAAAACTGCCGAAGAAGGGCTGCTCCTGGCGGGAAACCTAAAGCAACAACTTCAGCAATCGGGCATTCTCACACTGGATGCCCTAATACCCTCCTATCCGGACTTGCTAAAAGCTACATATAGTCCTTACCGATTTCAATTACTTAACGCTTCCAGCCGAGAATGGCTGGAAAGAACCTCACCAAAGGACATCGCGCAACAAAGCCTGGAACAATTGTACAGCTTGGTTCCCGCTTACAGGCCATATAATTTCACAGATGATCCGTTTAATCTTGGTGGCCTCTGGGTAACTGGTATCCTCAACACAGGCGTGGCATTTGCCTTAACTGAAATACCTTCTATCGTTGAAAATGGAAATAACTGGTACTTAATAAAAGGAACCATTTCCGGTAGTCCATTTGATATGGACATGCAGCAAAGCATCACACGAACCATCTCAACATTCAGACAACAGCAACCCACACCCGATTATCAAATACTGCTATCGGGCCTCGTTTTTCACGCGTCAGAAGGCGCTATAACAGCTCGAAAGGAAATTTCCACTGTGGGCCTGGGGTCACTGTTTGGAATTTGCCTGCTTGTGGCGCTGGTCTTTTCATCCTGGCGCTCCACTGCAGCAATATTATTCACACTTATCAGCAGCAGCCTTATAGCTCTCACGGTTAGCCTATTACTTTACCCAAAGGTGCATTTGGTAACACTGGCTTTTGGATCCACGTTGCTGGGATTAGCCGCAGATTACTGCTTTCATTTTCTGGTAAAGTACCGTTCTACAAAAAATGCCCGAAAAACAGGCTATTTACTCAGAAAAGGGCTGTTATTTAGCGCAGGCTCCAGCATTTCCGCTTACCTGGTACAGCTGTTTTCACCCTTTCCCGGCTTACAGCAGTTCGCCATATTTCTCGCCTCCGGACTGGCCGCAGCCTGTTGTTCTGTATTTTTACTCAGTGCTGTTTTCCAGGATAAAAGCACACAAGGCTTTGCGTATTACTCATCGATATACAAACGGAAAATAGAACCGTTCTATCAAAAACTCTCTGCTAAACGAGCGGTAATCCCTGTTCTTCTGACATTTCTGCTCATAGCGCCCATCTATCTCATCTTGCAAGAAAAAAATGATGACCTTCGCCTGCTGAACAGCTCAAGTCAGTCTCTCATTCGCTCAGAGCAAAAAGTCCAGCAGCTGCTTAACGTTGCGGACGGCCAGCGATACTTCGTTATCACGGGAGACAGCAGCGACCTTGTGCTTGAAAATACAGAAAAGCTTAATGCCAAAATCAACCGGATGCTGCCAGGTACAATGACAGCCATGTTTTCCGCATCAAGCCTTATTCCTTCGGGGCAGCGTCAACACGCAGATTATAAGTTAGTAATAGAGAAGTTGTATTCAGATCAAGGGGCACTTCCGTTACTGTGTCAAAAACTGGAAATAGATTGCTCAAGCTTCCGCACACCAGCTTATCCAGGCCAATTGAAAATTGAGAATCTGCCTGCTGATATCATTCAGCAGTGGCCCATATTGTCATTACTAAAAGAAGAATACGGCGTGATGTTAATTCCATCTACAGTTCGTTTTTCGAAGGAGCAGATCCATCAGCTAATCGAATCAACAGAAATCACCTACAGTGATCGAGTCGCGGAGCTGTCCGGTGTACTGCAAGACTTTCGTATACAGGTCAGCACGTTATTAATCTGCTTTGGCGTTTTACTAGCCATTGTCAGCTGGGTATTATTTAAACATAGCGGAGTTACCATAGTGCTGCCTTTGGTTATTTCTATACTCTCAGCACTGATCGTAGCATCATTGGAAGGAATAACCCTGTTTCACATACTCGCGTTACTGTTAGTTGCAGGTATCGCAATAGATACAGCCGCATTTTACCTGCACCCTGGCCTGGATAGTGACACATGGCTGGCATCGACGCTGTCATGCCTGACATCGTTACTGGCTTTTGGTTTGCTGACGTTTAGTGAGATTCCGTTACTTCATCAGTTTGGGCTTGTTGTATTCACAGGGTTACTCAGCGCCTGGCTGATCACTCCACTTATTATATTCATTACAAATCACTATAGGCAGGCAGCACATGACGACAACTGATATTGCAATTATTGGCGCGGGACCAGCAGGAGCAGTCGCAGCAGCCCTGCTTTGCAAATCAGGGCACCGCGTTACCATTCTGGAGCAGAGCCATTTCCCACGCTTTTCTATTGGCGAAAGCCTGTTGCCACAATGCATGGAATTTATTGAACAGGCAGGCATGCTGGATGCGGTTACTGCCGCAAACTTCCAATTTAAGAATGGCGCAGCATTTGCGCGAAATGGGCAAAGTGGCAGCTTTGATTTCTCTCAAAAATTTACACGAGGACACAGTAATACGTTTCAGGTGGAGCGTGCCAGGTTTGATCACATCATCGCAGAGTGCGCGGAACAAGCCGGTGCAGACATTCGCTATGGGCATAAGATTACAGATGTTTCATTCACGGAGAGTGGTAGCTCCGAGTTGGCAATATCCTCAGATCAGGGGGCAGCATATTCGCTAAAAGCAAAATTTCTGTTAGACGCATCCGGTTTTGGTCGTGTATTACCTCGGTTACTTGATCTGGAAACACCCTCGGACTTCCCCTCACGAAAATCCATATTCACACATATCAAAGATAACATCTCTGATGAGAGCTACGACCGAAACAAAATTTTGATTGTTATTCATCCAGAATACAAAGACGTCTGGTACTGGTTAATCCCGTTCAACAACGGGCGTTGCTCAATAGGTGTCGTCGCAAAGGAGGAGTTCTTCAACGCAAGCTCTCTTTCCGAAGATGAGCTGTTAAAATCGGCTATCTCTGCAAGCCCTGACCTCTGCAGCCTCCTTCAGAAGGCTGAATACGACACGCCTGTGCGTATGATTAAGGGGTATTCCTGCAATGTAAAATCGCTTTGGGGAAAGGGGTATGCCTTACTGGGGAATGCGGGCGAGTTTCTGGACCCGGTATTTTCTTCAGGTGTCACAATCGCAATGAAATCGGCAACATTAGCGGCCCCGCTGGTAAGCAAAACACTGGCAAACCAAACAGTCGACTGGGAGAGTCAATATGCCCTGCCGCTAAAAATAGGAGTTGACACTTTTCGCAGCTACGTGAGCGCTTGGTACGAAGGTTCTCTGCAAAACATTATTTTTTCCAAAAATCATCAACCAAAAACCCGTGAAATGGTCTGCTCAATTTTGGCAGGTTATGCATGGGACACAGAAAACCCCTTCGTAGAAAAACCGGATCGACGTCTAAAAGCATTAGCCCAAATATGTCGCGCCTGATTCTTATTATTTTCTTTTTCCTGTCTGTTGCTTGCCAGCACAATCCATCGCTGCCAACAATAGCCACCCCCCCCTTGCCAGGCAGCAACCAACTGGCTTGTTGCTGGCAAGCACAAGAATCACTGGAAATTACTTTTCATGATAAACAGTTCCAACTGAACGCCGTTGTCGCCGTAGATACCCAGATGAATGCGAAAAAAAGGCAGCAAAAACTGACTCTGGTCCTATTTAATCCGCTTGGCCAACGTATATTAACTATCGTGCAACAAGAGCAAGAAATTTCCACCCTGGTTTCCCCTCAATTAAAAGATCCCCTTCCCGCAGAGCTACTGCTGGCGGGAGTTCATTTGGCATACTCCAACGATTCAGCCTGGTCCGAAATCGGGCCAAAAAACCGTACAGGCTGGAGCATGAACACTACTCATACAGAATCAGGTGATGTGGAAAAAGTTTTGAGTTACCGGAGTCGACCGATAATATCCATGGTCACCACGCCCAATGCTCAAAGTAGGCGCATTCTTTATTTTGCAGATCATAACGCAGTCATTAAAATAACCACATTAACGAGAAATCCTTTATGACTGACTGCCCTGAATCCGTATCTTCCGGACCTATTTACCTGAATGCTGTTGAGTTGATCTGCTCCCTGGGATTAGGCGCCAGTCAAGTGTCCAACAATCTATTTGGGACTATTCCACAACAAGGGTACCTGTCATTATCTGAGCACTATACTCCCGGTAAAAAACTGCATCTGGGACTTGTTAGCAACGATCTGCCAACAGTACCCATAGAAAGCGAAATCTCCCGTAACAATCAGTTTCTAACCGCCTTAGCCAACCCTCTGCTACCCGCCATTGACAAACTTAAAGGTGTGTTCGGCCCGCATCGTATTGGCGTTGTTGTAGGTACCAGTACTTCGGGAATTGCAGAAGCAGAAAAAGCACTGGTTTATCGCAACCAGAATGGCGTTTTCCCTGACGATTATCACTACAGAAAACAAGAGGTATCAGCACCGTCCCGCTTCCTGGCGGCTTATTTAGGCGTTACCGGTCCAGCCTGGACAGTTTCAACCGCTTGTACCTCCGGGGGAAAGGCACTTGCCTCCGCAGCCCGATTATTGAAATTAGGTGTTTGCGACGCGGTTATCGCGGGGGGAGCTGATACTTTATGCAGAATGACAGTGGAAGGCTTTTCATCGCTTTCCGTTCTCGATAGCGATATCTGCAATCCGTTCAGCCGCAATCGAAAAGGTATTAATATTGGCGAAGGTGCCGCATTGTTTATCGTTACCAGAGACGAAGGCCCTGTAAGGCTTGCAGGTTATGGCGAAAGTTCCGATGCCCATCATATTTCAGCCCCTCACCCCAAAGGGGTCGGCGCTGAATCAGCGATGCAGCAAGCACTGGATATGGCGGGCATAACAGCAGAAAGTATTGATTACCTGAATTTTCACGGCACAGCAACTGAACAAAACGACAAAATGGAGGCAATTGCAGCGTATAAAGTACTCGGCAATGACATCGCCTGCAGTTCAACAAAACCGCTAACGGGGCACACGCTTGCTGCAGCCGGATCTATCGAAGCCGCCTTTTGCTGGCTAGGCCTGCAACGCAACGACGGTCTCATCCCTCCCCACCTTTGGGACCATGAACCAGACCCTGACCTTCCGGTTATGCATGGTTTGGCCAAAACATCGCTCCCGGCAAAAATGAAAATGGCTATGAGCAACTCCTTCGCGTTTGGCGGCAATAATATTTCACTGATTCTGGCTGGCGAATAATGGATTCCACTTTCAATATTCTGGATGTCATTCCTCACGACCAACCTATGTCTTTACTGGACAATATACTTGAACACAACGAAGCAGGACTTACTGCTGGCGTAACTATCACCAATCAATCACTATTTGCAGAAGATCAAGGTGTACCCTCCTGGGTGGGTGTTGAATATATGGGGCAAGCCATTGCCGCATATGCAGGCGTTTGTGCCCGCAAACAAAATCAACCGGTAAAGATCGGTTTTCTGGTTAGCGTTCGGCGTTATGAACCTGGTTGTGCCTTTTTCCCCATAGGCTCTCATCTTGAAATACATGCAGAACCTATTACAGACAGCGACACTGGCTTGCAAGTTTTTAACTGCAGAATAAAAGGCACGAATATTGATATTCGTGCAAACCTCAATGTGTTTATGCCTGATGATCTCGAAGCTTTTCTTGAGGGAGAAAAATAATGGAGCAAACCGTGCTCGTTACCGGTTCAAGCCGTGGCATTGGCAAAGCTATAGCGTTAATGCTGGCAAAAAGTGGTTATACAGTGGTATTGCACTGCCGAAGTAACCGTGATGATGCTACTTCCCTAATGAGCGACATCGCCCAACAGGGTGGCAAAACACGTCTCTTACAGTTTGATGTATCCGACAGAGCACAATGTCGGCACGTTATTGAAAAAGATCTCAGTGATCACGGCGCCTACTATGGCGTGGTATGTAATGCAGGCATCATTCGCGATAACGCATTCCCGGCCATGACCGGAGAAGAATGGGACAATGTCATCCACACCAACCTGGACAGCTTTTATAACGTACTAAACCCGATTATCATGCCAATGGTACGCAGGCGTTCACCAGGAAGAATTATCACCCTGGCCTCGGTATCTGGGCTTATGGGAAACCGGGGGCAAACGAACTACAGTGCAGCCAAGGCAGGTATCATCGCTGCCAGTAAATCATTAGCGCTTGAACTGGCCAAACGGGAAATCACAGTGAACTGCGTAGCGCCAGGTTTCATTGAAACAGACATGACAGAAAAAGCACCTGTAAAAGAGGCATTGGCCCTAATCCCGGCTCGCAGAGCAGGTAAAGCTCATGAGGTCGCCAGCTTGGTTAAATATCTGATGTCCGCCGAAGCAGCCTACATTACTCGTCAGGTTATTTCTGTAAACGGAGGTATGTGTTGATGCACAGGGTTGTTGTTACAGGTATGGCAGGCATCTCTCCTATTGGCTCAGACTGGTCAACTATTGAAGACAACCTCCGTAGCCTTCGGACAGGTATTAAATACATGTCTGAGTGGGAAATGTATCCGGACCTGAGCACCCGTCTTGGTGCTCCAGTGACAGATTTCCAGAAACCCGCACATTATTCACGCAAACAAACACGCAGTATGGGTCGTGTTGCACTCATGTCCGTTGTCGCAACAGAAAATGCTTTAAAGCAGGCAAATCTGCTGGACAACCCGAATATACGGGATGGTCGCATGGGTGTCAGTTATGGCTCATCTACCGGCAGCACAGACGCTATAGCAGATTTTGGCAATATGCTTCTCAACCATGCCAGCAGCAAAATAAACGCTAACTCCTATCTCAAGATGATGAGCCACACCGCTGCGGTTAATATTGATGTATTCTTTGGACTGAAAGGCCGGGTGATCCCTACCTCCAGTGCCTGCACCTCGGGTAGCCAAGGTATTGGCTACGCCTACGAAGCTATTAAATACGGACATCAAAAACTGATGGTGGCTGGTGGCGGAGAAGAATTATGCGCTACTGAAGCCGCCGTATTTGATACCCTCTATGCGACCAGTACTCGCAACGATCAGCCAAGAACCAGCCCCCGCCCCTTTGACAAAAACCGTGATGGACTAGTAATTGGTGAAGGTGCTTGCGTACTCATTCTTGAAGAACGCGAGCATGCATTGGCCAGAGGTGCAAAAATTCTTGCAGAAATAGTTGGTTTTGGAACCAACTCGGATGGCAGCCATGTAACCCAGCCACAATCGGAGACCATGTACAAAGCAATGGAAACTGCTCTTATGGCATCCGGCCTCAACCCCGAAGATATTGGTTATGTCAGTGCTCACGGTACTGCCACGGATAGAGGCGACATTGCCGAGACACAAGCAACCTCCCGACTATTGGGTCATAACGTGCCTATTAGCGCCCTCAAAAGCTTTACGGGGCACACATTAGGCGCTTGTGGAGCCCTCGAGTCCATGGTGGCTATTGAGATGATGAACAATGACTGGTTCCACGCAACCGCTAATCTGGACGATCTGGACCCGGACTGTGAAGGGCTTGACCACATCACAGGTCGAGGTCGTAACATGCACGTAAATTATGTTATGAGTAACAACTTTGCATTCGGAGGGATTAATACTTCACTGATTTTCGCGCGAGTTAAATAAGATATCCAAATAAAGGGAGCTATTATGAATATCAGAATACTTTGCACTCTATTTTTCCTGTTATCCCATGTCACTCTGGCAGCAGAGTTAACGCCAGAGGGGTATGTCAAAGCTTATTCTTCGGGAACAGAACAAGAACAGAGTATCAACGAATCATTAGCATGGGCAGGACTATCCGACCCGGAAATATTCGATCCAATAGAGCAGCAGTTGCTCAACGCATATCTATCCAAACAAAGTAAAGACAAAATCGACTATCTTTCCTGGCTTGCAAAGGGCTTGGGGTTTTCAGGTAATCCGAAATACATTCCATCTTTAACAACCATTGCTAAAGATGCCAAAAGTAAAAAATTACGTCGTCATGCAGAAAGTGCTCTCGCTATTTTGAGCAAATATCAACAATGGAACCCGATTATTGCACCTGATGCCGGTATAGGGCTTCCCTATCCAACAACCAGCCAGCGATTGAAGAACATGCTGGATAGCAATGATATGGAATTAATTCGGGTTGCAGCGAAGAGAATGTATCTCAGCCGCATGTCAGATCACGAATTAATTTCCACTGCGAGTAAACTAATAGAAAAGCACTATCAATCCGACGGAGACAAAGTTTTTATCGATACCGTCGCCTGGCTCTGCAAGGCTGTTGCCAACTCCAAAAACCCGCAATACAAACCACTTATCGAACGTGTATCAACATCAGCCAACAACAAAAAACTGCGTAATTACGCGAGAAAATATCTCAATTACTACAACTGACAACCCGTTGTGTTACAAAGGATAATTCACGTTGAATCTGGAGCTTATTGACAATAATCTCTACACAATTAATCAAATTTCGGTCAAAAAGGGAGACTTTACCAATGAAAAAACTGATTCTGGTTATATTTATTAATCTGTTACTCATCCCCGCCTCTTTTGCAAGAGACGACATAGGAAGCTACGCCATCGCAGATGCCCTGGCCATCGAAGAATACAAAAACTTACTCGGCAACGAGATAAGATTCTATTTTGGGACCAACAAACCCAAAAATATTCAAAAAATTTATGGTGAGTTCGGAACCAACAAAAAAACAAATGCCTTCAACAAAACAGATAAAGCAGCATGCCAACGCGCATTCATATCAGCATTGATCTCTCTGCGAGATCGCGCCCTAAGAGAAGGAGGCAACGCTGTGATCAATGTCAAATCCAACTACAAAGGCACATTAACTTCAGATAACACTACGTTCCGTTGTGGTGCTGGCGCCATAATGGCGGGGGTTGCATTAGTCGGTACCGTTGCCCAGGTGAAGTAGTAACAAGCATCGCAATAAACGCTAACAGTCCGTCGTTATCTTTCCAAACAACCCGCGTGTTAATTGGTAAGAGATGATCCTGCCAACCCGTTCTGGACGAACTCGCCGAAAAACAAAACTGGCTTGATGTCGCCGCAGAACGTTGGGTTGAGCTGGAAGAAATGCAACAATAGCGAACCTGAAGCAACCCCCAACAGCAACCCGGCACCCACCCACTGCCGGGCAATGGCTATACGGAGATTAGAATGGATCCTGTCTCACAAGGCGTACTGGGCGCAATTGCTGCGCAAACACGCGGTTCTCAGGCAACTCTCGCCAAAGCCGGCTTAATAGGTGCTATTGCGGGCATGGCCGCCGATCTGGATATCCTTATCCATTCCACCACAGATCCACTATTAAGCCTGCAATACCACCGCCACTTTACCCACTCCCTACTATTTATCCCCATTGGTGGCTTGCTCTGTAGCCTGGTGCTCTACCCTTTATTGGCCAAACGATGGGGCATTCAATTCAAACTCACACTGCTCTGGTGCCTGCTGGGTTATGCCACCCACGCCCTGCTCGACAGCTGCACCAGTTACGGCACCCAACTACTGTGGCCATTCTCCAATCATAGAGTAGCCTGGGACAGTATTTCCATCATTGATCCGCTTTTTACACTACCTCTGGTAGCGCTTACCATCTTCGCCTCAATACATAAGAAACGCCGCTATGCCATTGCCGCCATCATTTGGGGAGCGACCTATCTAAGTGCAGGCTTTATTCAACATGAGCGAGCAGTCACGATGGGTTATCAGCTGGCAGACTCCCGTCACCACAACGTGCAACGCCTGGAAGCGAAACCCAGCTTCGGCAACCTGCTTCTCTGGAAAGTCATTTACGAAGCAGACGAGCGCTTTTATGTAGCCGCCGTCAAACCGGGGCTGCGTAACACCGTGGTCTGGCAAGGCAGTAGTATCAACAAACTCAATATTAGCCGCGACCTGCCCTGGCTCAGCCAGCAGTCACAACAAGCCAGAGATATACAACGCTTTAGCCAGTTTTCAGCAGGGTTCATCGCCCTTGACCCAACTAATCCGCATCGCATTATCGACATGCGTTACTCCATGCTGCCACATCAGATAAAACCCCTGTGGGGAATAGAACTCAAACCGCAGGCCAGCGAAATCCAGCATGCCCACTTTTACACAGAACATAGCAACAGAAAGCTCGCCCTGGCGCAATTATGGGGGATGGTTTGGGAATGATCATTGGCTTCATACAAATTGATAAACGCATCGCAACGAATGCACTCAGCCCCCCTAAAGAATCTCGCTATCTCCCACTTTTCTAAGCTGCCTGTGCGGCAGTGAACAGTGGTTAAGCCGGGCCAATACTCTGGCTTATTTTCTAAGCTGCCTGTGCGGCAGTGAACAGTCGGGCACAACGCCGCAGGCTACATTAGCTTTTCTAAGCTGCCTGTGCGGCAGTGAACGGTTCGATGATGCGCGCCGTGCTCATTACAACTTTCTAAGCTGCCTGTGCGGCAGTGAACTGTGCCCAACACCAGATTCAGAAATCGCAAATTTTCTAAGCTGCCTGTGCGGCAGTGAACGACTCCATCGCGTACACATATTCGACGCGACCTTTCTAAGCTGCCTGTGCGGCAGTGAACCGGTGTAGCAACTCCCAAACATAT
The DNA here is from genome assembly GCA_024234435.1 of Pseudomonadales bacterium. Lineage (NCBI taxonomy): Bacteria > Pseudomonadati > Pseudomonadota > Gammaproteobacteria > Pseudomonadales > Pseudomonadales bacterium. The sequence goes on along the minus strand of JACKOF010000001.1, from coordinate 830,393 downwards.
GGTTTTCATTTCTAAGCTGCCTGTGCGGCAGTGAACAATGATTTTTTTGTACGTCAGATCGGAGTCAATTTCTAAGCTGCCTGTGCGGCAGTGAACAACATTAATCCCTAAAGCAGCCAACGCCTCCATTTCTAAGCTGCCTGTGCGGCAGTGAACGTACCCGTCCCTGTCACCGAGCCATCCGTGATTTTCTAAGCTGCCTGTGCGGCAGTGAACTAGCGGCAGAATCATTGCCGCTATCTGCTGCATTTCTAAGCTGCCTGTGCGGCAGTGAACGCTCAGAGGGAAGAGCGAGAGCTGTTGATTAATTTCTAAGCTGCCTGTGCGGCAGTGAACGAAGCCAGAGCCTTCCTTATCGCCGACCGTTTTTTCTAAGCTGCCTGTGCGGCAGTGAACTTACATTCGAGGCTACCCCAATGAATGTAGGCTTTCTAAGCTGCCTGTGCGGCAGTGAACGTACATGGTGCCCATGTAGTCGGTAATGGTTCTTTCTAAGCTGCCTGTGCGGCAGTGAACCATACAGTGATTCATCAACGTCACCGGGGACATTTCTAAGCTGCCTGTGCGGCAGTGAACGCTTGAAGCATCATGTTTTATCCCTCTTTAAATTTCTAAGCTGCCTGTGCGGCAGTGAACAGCAGGCGCAGCCTCTGGCTGTCGCGCTGACTTTTCTAAGCTGCCTGTGCGGCAGTGAACTTTGCTCTTTGCTCACTACAGCGCTGTTGGGTTTTCTAAGCTGCCTGTGCGGCAGTGAACTTCGTAGTCAGGAATTTTTGTCGGCAGACCGATTTCTAAGCTGCCTGTGCGGCAGTGAACGGTCAGGGCGCTCTAGGCCGAGCCGGGTTGCTTTTCTAAGCTGCCTGTGCGGCAGTGAACTTTACAGTTTCTTTTACTCGCAGTCTTTCGTCTTTCTAAGCTGCCTGTGCGGCAGTGAACCGTCTTTAATGCCATGCTACTCTCCGCTCACTTTTCTAAGCTGCCTGTGCGGCAGTGAACAATGTCTCGCAAACCCGGCATCGGTTATCAGTTTTCTAAGCTGCCTGTGCGGCAGTGAACATTCTCACAAGCTCCGACTGCGGATATTCCGCTTTCTAAGCTGCCTGTGCGGCAGTGAACCATTCATCGACATGCCAATTTCACTGCCGTGTTTTCTAAGCTGCCTGTGCGGCAGTGAACCATACAGTGATTCATCAACGTCAACTGGGACATTTCTAAGCTGCCTGTGCGGCAGTGAACTGGGATGAAATGGATATTGAGCAACTGCTACATTTCTAAGCTGCCTGTGCGGCAGTGAACTTTGGCATGTGTTTTTCGGGCTGGCTGATGCCTTTCTAAGCTGCCTGTGCGGCAGTGAACTAATCCAGCACCAGACCGGCTACCACTGACGCTTTCTAAGCTGCCTGTGCGGCAGTGAACAATTTTGTCTCATGTCTCGCAAACCCGGGATTTTTCTAAGCTGCCTGTGCGGCAGTGAACGCCACAAGCTGGCCAGCGATGGCACCGAGTATTTTCTAAGCTGCCTGTGCGGCAGTGAACGAAGAATGCAAAAATCTCTGTGTAGAGTATCTTTTCTAAGCTGCCTGTGCGGCAGTGAACTATAACTTTGAACAATAATTAAGGATTTGAGATTTCTAAGCTGCCTGTGCGGCAGTGAACGCGGTCGTTTTCTTCTTGCGCCTGAATGTATATTTCTAAGCTGCCTGTGCGGCAGTGAACACGGTCGGCCCGTTAATTTGTTCTGTAAGGTTTTTCTAAGCTGCCTGTGCGGCAGTGAACTTCTCGTTTTGTTTCCTTGTGGCGGTTACTTTTTTCTAAGCTGCCTGTGCGGCAGTGAACTGAGAGCGGGTGGTATCAATCCGATTCTCGCGTTTCTAAGCTGCCTGTGCGGCAGTGAACATCCCGCGAATCATCAAGCACCCTTTCACACTTTTCTAAGCTGCCTGTGCGGCAGTGAACGCTGTGCTGAAGTTTTGCGGGCCTTTTGTGTTTTTCTAAGCTGCCTGTGCGGCAGTGAACCTCGGTACTGCTGGACAGGATCACATACGAATTTTCTAAGCTGCCTGTGCGGCAGTGAACATTGGCGCTGCTGATCAGGCAATGACGGTGCTTTTCTAAGCTGCCTGTGCGGCAGTGAACGACCTAAGAGAATGAAACCCTGGCCGATTAATTTTCTAAGCTGCCTGTGCGGCAGTGAACGGCCAATGGTTGACATTGAGCGCCGATCTGAATTTCTAAGCTGCCTGTGCGGCAGTGAACTTTCATCTTTGCTTGAATAGAGAACGCTGGCATTTCTAAGCTGCCTGTGCGGCAGTGAACGCAAATAGGAGGCCCGGCGGTAACGGTTTACCTTTCTAAGCTGCCTGTGCGGCAGTGAACTCATAAAAACGGCTTGCTTTGTGATCTTCATTTTTCTAAGCTGCCTGTGCGGCAGTGAACAACAACGACGAAATAACAAAAGCGCCAACAAATTTCTAAGCTGCCTGTGCGGCAGTGAACGCACAGGCACACCGGATAATGAGCGAGTATTTTTTCTAAGCTGCCTGTGCGGCAGTGAACGTCAGCGAAATCGATTCCGAATAATATTGCGTTTTCTAAGCTGCCTGTGCGGCAGTGAACGGTTGTAGGTATCTAAAGAAAAAGCCCCGACTTTTCTAAGCTGCCTGTGCGGCAGTGAACGGCGATTTCTTCGCCTTTGCTGTACAGATACATTTCTAAGCTGCCTGTGCGGCAGTGAACAGCCCGTTTAAGGCGTCCCAATGCCACGGCTTTTTCTAAGCTGCCTGTGCGGCAGTGAACAGCACATGCAGGGGTTGCTGCTTTGGTCGATGTTTCTAAGCTGCCTGTGCGGCAGTGAACAAATCGGTGTGTTCAATCGAGCGAACACGCTGTTTCTAAGCTGCCTGTGCGGCAGTGAACAATAACCTGTTGTTGCTGTCGCTGTTGAGATCTTTCTAAGCTGCCTGTGCGGCAGTGAACGCTTGCCGCGTTTTCTGAGCACATAATCAGCGTTTCTAAGCTGCCTGTGCGGCAGTGAACTTCAGTCGTCACAGCGACAACTCGATCCATGGTTTCTAAGCTGCCTGTGCGGCAGTGAACGACAACGGAATTTCGTGAAGATGTTGATAGTTTTTCTAAGCTGCCTGTGCGGCAGTGAACGACCGCCACCAAAAGCTGCACTGGCACCCGGCTTTCTAAGCTGCCTGTGCGGCAGTGAACAGCCAGTGAGAGGGCTGTAGCATGGCATTAAATTTCTAAGCTGCCTGTGCGGCAGTGAACACCAGTATAGAACACAAAAAATTAGTTACAACAAGCACTTAAGGGGTTTAGCCAGCAATAACCCAAGTTTTTCAGCTAAATTGTAACTATATGATTAAGTTGGATTTTTAAAAAACACCAAAAACATTGGTTGTTATTGGTTCATGTAATCTTCTAATAGGGTTGCGGCCCAGTCAGGCAATGGTTGCCGCTTAACTACAAGCTCACGCCCCCGTAATTCAGCCACTTGGCTAAAGGGGTTTTCAAAACGGGAGTTGTCAAGAATGTAGGCTCTATCGCACAAGGCCAGCGCCAGCTTAATGTGTTTTAAGGTGCGCGGTACTCGCTCACTGACTTTATTTGATGGAACAAAGTGCCCACCCTCTTCCACACGTTGTGAAACCCTGGCGTTGTTCAGGTCGGTATTCTCAAGATGGACAAACACTAAAATTACTTCGTATCCCAGGGCTTTTGCCTGAGCAGCAAAATCAATTTTTGAGGGATGGGAAAAAACCGTTTCAAAGCAAAATGTGCGGCCATCTTTTAATAGTTGCAGTCGAATTTGCTCGGCAATTTTCGCCGCTTCATAGCTGCGCTGTTCCATCTCTTCGGGAAACAGCTCTTTTGCCAAAACATCTGCATTTACAAAAGGCATACCAAGTGGCTGAAGCTGGGTTCTGTAAAATGTCGTTTTACCGGCTCCATTACCACCAGCAAGCAGCCATAATTGCTTTGCCTTGCTCAACGTATGGATTCTTCCATTGGGATAAATTCACCCTCTTTGAATTGGCCGACGATTACATCGCCATTTTGATCAATACGCTCCAACCAGCCGGGATATGTCGATGAGGCCTGATAACGAATGCGAGCGTTTGTAACGCCACTCGATAGTGTTCCGCTCTTGCGCTGACTTTCCAATTTGCCAAACACCGCATCCGGATCAACTCCTGTGCTCACAACCGGCTCAACATTCAATTTCGCCAAACCTGTTTTGATGGCTAACACCACATCCGGGTCAAGCGTTGAAGAAACGGACTGCCCCAGGGCAGCCCAATATTCGATCTGCTCAGCGGTACTGCGGTGGAAGCGTTTGGCTGCTAACTCCGCAGCCTGCATTAAATCCTGCTGCAAACGAATGGGGGATGAGGCTTTGGCCATAATCAGACTCCTAAAGGTTTAACCGATAAAACTGTAGCAGATTGCTACAGTTTTGGCTATAACGGTTAAAACCAGGGTACTGTGGCGGTTTTGGAGAGGCCGTAGGCATTAAATTTTCCCTCCACCTCCTCACCACTTACTCTACGTTGAATAAACAGCAAAAAACGAGACTGCCCTGTACTGTGGCTTTTCAGTGCAACATGGGGGCAGATAATGTTTTCTCGATATTTTGCTGTTACCGCTTGCTCCCGCTCTGCTGTCCAGGTGCCATTCTCCTGATTATGCTTTCGCCAGCGTTTGATTCGGCTTTCGCCTTTCACATGTAAGCGCTGAAAGATTGCATGGCCATTGATTCGATCAGGTACAGCGTTAACCTCTGTCACCAGCGCATAACTGTTAATCGTAGGATTTTGACAAAGCTGATGGCTTAGCTGTTCCAGCTGTTGCCTTCCCCCATGAAAGCGCAAAATTCCGCCTAAAGTTCTCGCTTGCCCGTAACCGGGAAAACTTAAACCTACATCACCCTCAAACGCGGGTAGTAACCCATGTACTGTCTGCATCAGTTGGGCGACCACGGCGGATTGTAGCAATTCCGCGTCGGGGATGGCTTTGAGTTCAAAGTAACTGTCCATGCTTACTCCTTGCCACTAGCGCCAAAGACTCCACCGCGAATTAACACGGCCATCACATAATGTTGTTGCTCCAGGCTGGGGAGTTGGTCATCCAGAACCCATTTGTCAAACAGGCTGTAAAAATCCTGTTTTTGTTTTGGCTGGCGAAATGCCGTACCCAAGGTCGTTACTGTGCCATAGGGTTCAGCAGCTATGGGGAATTGTGCTTCTGGGTACCAGGTATCGATGGTGCGAATGGCGTTGCTGATTTTTTGCGAGTGCATACCGGCAATATCTTTCTTTTGATAAAGCACTTTGCTTTTGTCTTTTCCAGTATCAAGGATTAACTCCTGTGAAGGGTAAACTTCCTGCCCATAGCCCATTTTTACTTCTGCCTTTATGTAGAAAATGACAAAGGCCTCGCCCTTTAAGCCTTGCGCTATCAGTTGGGCGATGGGAGCGACGGCTTCATCTGCTTGATCAAAACTGGTAAGGCTCAGATTTTTCGCATTTGCTATCTCGGCAATAGGGTTACTACCATCGGCATTCAGGGAAACGGTAAGTTTGATGGTCTCGGCACCTAAGCGGTTGCGCCATAACCAGCGTGCATTGGCAATATTACAGGCGTAACGGCGAGCGAGTTCACCAACACCCTGTCCGGCTAAGTAGCTGTCTACCACGCTCAGCAGTTTGGTTTGGTAGTCCTGATCATTACAAACACTGGGCTTGCCAGTAAATGGCAATACTTTGCAACTCCACTTCACCAATAAGGTATCGCAATCGTGGTCAAGAGAAGCTACGTCTACAGTTTGCAGATTAGGTTTTTCAATTTCAGCGTCTAATTTTACTGGGTCATTAGCGATGGCCGCTTTTAAACGGTTACTAATGGTGCCCCTAACCGATTTGGTTTGAATGCCCACCGGCCTGCGTTGGTTGCCTGATGCGCTATCTAACTGCCAAAAATAGGCATCAGAAATATCCAGGTTGCGCTCAAACGCTAGTACGGATGCTGTTGTTAAAGTCATGATTACTCTCCTTGATGGGCTTCAGTTGTTTGGGTAAAAAGATAAAGGTTGTCGCTTTGGCTATTACGCCAAAAGCAGTTTGAAAATTGATTGGGCAAGCGACGGGGGAATACCCATTTGCCTAAACTGTAAATAGTCTCAACATACTGGCTGGAATATTCAGGGTTGCGGTTGTTCTCCAGTCGTCCTGCATCAAATACGGCTGCAAGCCCCTGATAACCGACAGGCATGGGTACCAACCAGCCCCTGCCGGTTTTTTCGCTGCGTGTTTTCCAGCCGCTTTTTGTGTTGGCTACCGGCTCATGATGAAGAGCAGCCACTTCAATAAGAGCATCCAGCGCAGTCGCCTCTGGTGCTGTTGTTTGCATTTGATGGGTAATGTCAATCAAATCCTCTTGGGCGTCCATCAACACAAACGCAGGAAGTAGTGCTTTTTTAATATCCTCTTCATTGGTATAGCTATAAAGCTGCACACCCTTTATGGCGACAACGCTTCCCCCTGCTATGCGCTGCTGAAATACCAATGCTTTGCATTGCTGCTCGATGGTGGCCTGATCATCATCAATATCCCTTGCAGCTTGTCTACTGGCGGATACTTCTAACACCAGGCTAACGGTGAGATGCGCTTTTCCTTCTTCAATAATGGAAGCCGTTTTATCGTCTTTCTTGATGGGGTTTCGGCTTTGGTTGAAGGTGTAATCGGTATAGGGGTGTGGTCTATAGCGCTGAACGTGTATCTCATGGCAAGCGACCAATACACCGGAAAGGTCAACCTCCAAGCAGGATTGCATCAACTTGCGATTAAGAGCATGAATCGCCCCCATAAAACCCGATAGTGCCGGAAAGCCATAGGTGATGGGGCTTGAAATGGCATTGGCCCCTTCAATCTCAATACGATCCAACAACAGATAATGACTGGCATGGCTCATATAAATAACTCCTTGCCTGAACGCAGGCTGGCTTTAATGGCCTGCTCGATCTCACGCTGCCATTCAGTAAATTCGGTATCGCCAAAATAGCTGGCAATATTTTTAAATCGTTTTTGCAAACGCTGATTAAGCCAGAGGGAAAACAGCTCTACGATTTCCTGAACCCAGTCGCTTTGTTCACGGTTTTTGGCAAACTCTTCTTCACCTTCAAGCCGGACGCGGTATGGGTCTAGCCAGTATTTTTCGGCCATTGATAATTGGTAGTCTTTACTCCAGCCTGCGGTGTATGAGGTTTGAATGGTTTCAACTAATTTGAATATGCCTGCAATGATGAGATCCAGCGCATCTTTACGGGCATCCCGCACATCCACCGTGTTTTTTTGTTCCGCTACGACTTCATACAGTTCTTTTAAGCCGAAACTGCAACATTGCGTCAAACGCTGTTCAAATAAAGTGGTTTGAGTTTTATTGAGGCGATAACTTTGTTTGCTATCCAAGCTGGGAGGAAGCGAAGAAAGCAGGTAATTACGGCCACTTTGCTTGCTGGTAAGCTGGCTGATATTTTGCGGCTTGGTACCGCCTAAACGAACCACAGCCACATCAGGTATCGAAACATAGGCTTGGTGATCGGCCGATTTTTTCTTTCGACTCTCTCTTGCCTGCTTATTCTCATCGCTAAACCGCAAATTATTTAGGCTGCTAAAAAACTGGCTGGTCAGCGCCGATGGATACAGTGGTACCAAGGTACAGTAGTTGTCTTCTGCTATGGCCTCTTCCAGTGGCCAGAGTATCTGTTTATTACGCTCGTGAGTGGCTGGGCTTTCTACCGGGTTGGTTAGTGCCTTATAAAAATTGTCAAAGTAGGTATTTGATTTTTCTTCGTCGGCACTCAAAGCCTTTTTTACCGCGGGGTGCTGTGCCTGTATAAGGTGGCGAATTTTGATGTCTTTGGTCTCATCCACCCAGGTTTCAAAAAAGGCCGCCAAGGGCAGAGCGGCAGCATTACCATTGGCATCCACTGGCAAACTGGCCAAGGTTTGGGAGCCAATCAGGCCTTCTGGCAAAGGGTTATCGGCCTGAAAATTCAGGTTATCCCCTTTAGAATCAGGATGGATACCTTTGGAAATATGGGTGCCAAAACGAAGCTGGCCTGCCATACGCTCGGCGGCATCTTGCATCCAAACCTCCAAGCTGTATTTTTCCTTGAGCTTGGCCAGATTTTCATCAAGCTGTGTAATTTTGGTGGTATCCTTCGTCGGGTCTAACTTGGCAAGCGCCTTTAAATCCGGTTCCTGCTTTTTCTCCAACTGCTCATCGAGAAACCGCCGAACGGCTGTTTGAGCCTGATTTTCAGATATATCTTCCATCAACTTTCTCCTTTGCTAATTCTTTCATTTTGTCACCGCCAAAACCCCAAAAACGAATCATAGAGCCACCTACCTTCAATCTCTTCCAGCCGGACGCTGGCAAATTTTCTTGCGGTTTTGGCTAAATTTGGCGGGTCTTGCTGCTCGTCTATTTCCTGTAACGCTTCATCCAGATCAGTTTTTAGCCAGGAAGTAACCTGAGTATTGTCAGGTTGATATGGCGAGAACTGGATTTTTTTCGATTGATAAACACAGTCTTCCAGGCTTTCCCAGGCGGATTCGGCAAGAGTGAATTTGTAGCCGTTTGGGTCATCTGTAACAGGCAGACAAACATAATCCTGTTGCGCTCTGTCGTTTTGGCGAAAAGGGCTGATCTTTTGCAGGTGTGCCGAGGCGCGATTGCCGTTATCTTCCCGCCAAAAGGCACTGACAAAGTTATTTGAGTTATTGAGCAGGTCTTCCATTACCCCGTGCTCCAAATCCGTCAGACTGGTTTTGGTGTGCAACTCCTCGGCACGGGCAATGCGGGGTATTGAATCCACCCGGCTTAGCTGTTGTTCTGTTAATAATTCGGAGCAATTGTGGGTGCTTAGCTTAAATTTTGGTGGTTCCTGTTGCTCAAAGCCGGGGCGGGTAAAAGCTACTTGATTGTTGCCAAGCCCAAGCATACTGCTGCTCATAACGAGGATATTGGTGGCTTCGGCAACTTTGTCTGGCCTGTGCCGCCACACCCGGCCAGCTAGCTGTATCAGCGAGCGCATGGAGGATGGCTCGACGATTGCCCAATCGTAATCGTGATCGCGGCCAACCTCGGCGACAGGGCTGGCGACAACAATAAACAGATGGTTTTGGGCGGGGTTGGAAGCCAGGGCAGCCGTTACTTCGTAATGATCAAAAATGGATTGATTGCCACTACGGCTAAGGATTCTATCCAGCTTTTGTTCCAGTGTATTACGCAGTACCAGTAACTGTTTGGCATGGTAACAACAGAGGTGAATATGGGTATTCCCTTCCAGTTCTGTTTGTTCAAACAGCGCCTTTACCAGTTTGATAATGGGTTGCACATTGGCCATGCGAATCAAGCCGATACTGGCGCGCTTACCCGTTTCAGCGCAGGTTTCGGCATGATCACCGTGCAATTGAGTCGCGCCATGCAATAAAACTTTCGCCAGTGCCGCCATATTTACTTTTTCATTTTCTTTGGGCGGTGGTAACTCGATGGGTAGTATTTTCGCCTGCCTTCTCTTGGGTTGCTTCTCTAAATAGCGCACTCTTCTGGTAACAAATTGTTGGTGGACTTGAGCAAACTGGCCGGGAGCGATACACAGCTCTGTGGTTTGCTGATCTTCATCAAACCAACCACAGGGAACAGGCAGGTTTGGATTTAACCCCATTTGGCTATTCCAGATTTTTCGCCCGGCAGCATAAGCCTGATAAAGCCCGGTGACTAAATCAGGTGTTAGGGTTGCAGAGGACAGTAGTAATTTGCTGCCAAACAAACCGGCCAGATGCACTAACCGTGAGAGGGCTGGCAAATCACGCTGATCAAAATCGTCCGGCTCGTCCAGCACCAAATCACTGGTCAGCAACCGTAATACGGGAGCGATGTAGCGGCCGCCCCGGCTGCATTCCGATGCCTGCATAATGTGATCGACCGTACAGGTCACCACGGGGGCGTAGAGCAGCTGGCGGGTTTTGTGGTCAGCGGTTAACGTGTCAAATTCACTGGGCAGGCTGCTGCCATCCAGCCAATCGCCTTTATCGAACAGCGCTTCCATGGATTCACTGCCCATATCTTCAGCGTTAAGCTCTTTCGCGTCCTCTCGTCGCTCTCCCATTTCGAACAATTCACGGTTTGCTGCCCCTCCAACCAGTACTGCCAGCTGCTCGTCATCCAAGTCCAGCTTTGCCCGCAGTGCTCGCCCGGTTTGCAATGTAAGCACTCGCAACCCCAGGGCAATGGTGAAGCGAGCACCACTTTCCTGATTGCCCAGCGCATACATGATTCGCGCATTGGCAAGGGTTTTACCACGCCCAGTTGAGGCCATATTGACCCCGAAAAAACCTTGCTGTTGTGCTTGTGGCCGAAGCTTTTGCGCCAATAGAAATGACTTGTTTTGCCATAAATAACCCTCTGCTCGTGTTTGAGCTAAAAAGGGGCGATGTTTATCTGGCAAGCCTGTAAGTCGAGCATTTAGATTGGGGATCACCAAGGCTATTCGTGAAGCAAAATCCGCTACGCCGATAAGATGCTCATCCAGTGCTTGTTTGAGCGTGCGGTTTTTATCGGTATTGGCAGCCAACTTACCGATAAATTCAGTATCGCCTTGGACGCGAGCTTTATGCTCTTTGGGCAGGCTTGAATAGTTATGGTCGGCCAGCATTAAGCAGAGGCGCGATAGGTGCATCAACAAAGGATCGGAAATAGTTTGCTTGGCTAGTGCCTGCAACGGCGCATGATCGCGCGCTTTTCTTGCCCAACGTTTTATTTTTTTCTGCCAGCTTTTGCTGGCCATAATGATTTCTTTTAGCTGCCAAAAATCCTGGCTATTGCCAGCATTGGCGTTTTTTACCCATTGCTCAAATGGAGCCAGATCAGCATAGAATTCTTTCATGATGAAATCTTCACCCCAACCTCTCTTGCTTTGTTGTTGTTGAGTTCTAACTTGGGTTTTGAAGTAGTCAAGTCCATAGATGGGTAGCCTATGGTGAGTAACGATTAACCAGGCAATCAACTGAGCTAATTTAGGTAGTTGATCCAATCTCTGCGGTTTTGAACCCGCTACAGAATCATTAGGCATCCGATTTAACCAGTTTGGATTTTCAGCCATGAATACATCAAAATTGATTAGCCTATTTAGCCACGCTTCATCAGTGTTGCAGCCATCAATCATTGCCTGAAATAAGCGGAGGGAAATCCATTCATGCCGGTAGGGGTCGCCCTTTTTACCTGCAGCGCTATTCAGCAATTTTTTTTGAAAACCTACGGTGGCCTTACCAATGTCGTGTAAAAGTCCGGCCAGCACAGCAACAATTTGTATACTGCGCCCGTGCAGCCAATTGTTTTCCTCTTCCGTTGAAACATTGGGCTTTTGTGTGCTGTTCACAGGCACCATTCCCAATTCGTTAAATTTCCGACGATTCCCCACCACCCACACCAACTCACTTCTCGCCCGTGACCGTATCCAATGACAACTCACCGCCGTATTTTTGGTGGCGGTTTTACGCAGCAGTTTTTTAACAGCCAGCAGGCCTTCCTGGGTGATCACTGTTTGCCACGTGTTGTCGCCAATTCGGTCAGCGAAGGCATCCAGCACCCGGCGGGTGCGGTTGAGGGCTTTCTTTTCGCATTGTGAGACGAAGGTGACCATCATGGTTATTTACCTTTGCTCCCACTATCGTTCTTTTCATTCCATATAAAACCAATGGGTTTTTTCTTTGGCTCTGGTGGTTTCATCAATTCCCGGATGGCGTCAAACACTACTTTAAATTGTTCATCATAACGGTGTTCCAGGGCATCCAACCTTTGGTTTAGCTCTGCGTTCTCGCTTAGAATTCGCCTGATACGAACGAAGGCACGCATGATTTCGATGTTGACCTGAACGGCTTGAGGGCTGCGCAACACGCTGGATAACATGGCCACGCCTTGCTCAGTGAATGCATAGGGAGGGGTTCTTCTACCACCCCAACTTGAGGTCACAATTTGTGACCTCAAGTTGTTAAACTCTTGTTTTGTAAGGTGAAACATAAAGTCATCAGGGAATCGATCGATATTTCGCTTTACTGCTTGCAACAGAACTTTTGTCTCGACGCCATACAGTTCCGCCAATGCGCCATCTAGCAGCACCTTTTGCCCTCGAATCAGCAGAATCTGCTTTTCAATTGCGATCATATTATTCATGGGTTCCTTCCCAGTTGGTTGTTAATGCCACCGTTTTCACCTGCTCAAACATAAAATCCAGCGCTTTGTGGTCGGTAAAGGCTTGCAGGCACTGTTGGCGAAATTCCTGCTCTGTAGCGTTTTCTTTGGCGCAGATAAAGGCCCAGGGCAGTACGATGGCATCTTTAATTAAATCGGCTATATCGAATACCAGTGCGCCTCTGCGAGTCTTGCCGTGCATGACTGCAAAACCGTGAGGGATGCCAAGTACCCAGAGCGTGGTAGCGGCCAGACCATAGGCCAGATAGTTGCCGTGATTGAGAAAGGCGTTGGCACTATCGACTTGAGAGCCGCTATTGTCGCGCTCGCGGGTGAAGTCACCGTATTTTGTGCAGTTAGCGGCGTATTTATAGAGTTGCTTGGTAAGCTCGGCTTCGCCCTGTAACAGGTAGCTGACTTTTTGTGCTGCCTGAATTTTGTTGCGACTGCTATTTAAGGCGTTTTGTATTACAGGGCTGTTACTGTCGAACCCTTCTGTTTTAAGGTCGCGGTCTTTTGCCCAAAGAGTTTGCAGATATTGAATGCGTGCCGACTGAAAGTGTTTGGCGGCTTGCAGGCGTTTGTCATCTTCAAACCAGAAGCTCATCCAGCCTTGCAGGTATTCCGTGGGTCGGTATTCACTTTGGGGGCTTAGCCATTCGATTTCAGTGGCCATGAGCAGTGGTGTACCGCCACCCCCACAAAAGCCAACCATCACACCAGCCGACGCCAACATTCGCATAGCAGCCTGGGTGATTGACGTACCGGTTCCCAGTAACAGGCAGGTGGTGTTGGCGATGGGAATATTCCAATATTGGTTTTCTTCTTTCGCTTCGGTCAGGTACAACACACGTCCATCTTTCTGCATGACACGGCATTTTTCCAGGTAATAGATATTGGCGCGCTTGGAATGAAGAATGGCTTTTAAATCGGTGAGTTGTTCCATGTAAATTCCCTTTTGTAACTCATTCCTATTTTGCGCCTCATGGGTAGACAAAACTCGTCATGGATGTTTGCACAGTACTCTGGATTACTTCACTACATTCGCAATGGCGCGTTTCTTTTGGATTGCTTCGTCGCTTCGCTTCTCACAATGACTGTGTTTTTACATATCACAACCACCCCAACCCTTTGCCCAGTTGTAGCTCCAAACCCTGTTGCAATCTGCTTTGCAGTTTTTTACGCAATTTGACAGGTGCCTCCACGTAGACATGCGGTGTATGGCGAAGCAGGTCCTGAAGCAGCTCGCGATCATCGGCATAGGGAATGGTGAGCAAATATTCCCTGCCTTGCCACTCTCCTTTTTGTTCCGGATGCCACTGCTGGAGGGCGATTTCCCGGGCTATTTCTCGTGAGAAGCGTAATTTGGCAGTGTGTTTTGCTTTGCCTGCAAAAATGCCGTAGCTGTTGGTGAAGTGTTCATTGAGTAATGCTTTGTCGATCGCGTTTGCGGTTGTTTTGTGAATCTCTGCTCTGGTAATACGGGCGATGGAGAAGGTTCTCAGCTCTTGCCGGAGGTGGCACCAGGCGTCGAGATACCAGTTTTCACGGTAGTGAATGAGGGTCTGTGGGCTAACCTCTCGCTGAGTTTGAGTGCCATTGTAACTGGTGTAGTGCAGGCCGATGACTCGTTTCTTCAGTAATGCTTCGCTGACTTTGCTGAAAATTCTGCCAGGTAGTTGGCGGTGGGCAATGGGAAGCACTTTGATATGGTTAATAAATGCACTGGGGCTGATACCACGGGCTTTGAGCAAGGCATTAACTTCTTTTTCTATAACACCAATTTCGTCATTAAGTAAGCCGTTGCCCAGGTTTTCCAGCAGGTTGATTAACAGGCTGAGGGATTGCAGTTCGTCGCTGGTAAGCCAGAGGCCGGGCAGCTCAAACAGGTGGTTGGGGTCTTCTGCGTAGTACCAGCCTTTTGCAGACTGATCATATTCAAGTGGGGCATCAACAATTTTCAGGTTCTCTATCAAGCGCTGAATCTGTCGCTCAGAGCATTCCAGCTCTTCTGCCAGCACCCGTTTGGGTACAGGAAGCCGTCTGGATTTGAGTATTCGGTGAAGTTGCTGGATGCGATCAAACTTGTCCAAAAAATCTCTCCATGATCAGCTGGGGCGCTTCCACTTAACGCTTCACCTACATTAAAACCAATTCGGAAGCCATGGGGATGCTAATGTAACAGAGCTAATGTACATTCGTTCAGCCTTGTGAAATCTGAAATGATTTTTTGACCTTTTCAAAGGCGCTCAAATCTCGCTCGAAGTAATGAATGACCGGTGCCTGATAACTCACTTCGTAAAAACCATTCGCATCGACACTGCCGTACGCATGTAGACGATACCTCAGCCCGTCCGGGGCAATCAGCAAGGCACTAACCTTAAACCCCTCTTTCCCTCCAAGAACTGCTGGCTCCTTACTTTCAACTTCAATTGTTGCACCTTCATTCTGCTGGCGGAACTCGGCAATGTAGTAGTCCATCAGATCTGTTATCAGCATATCGGGGGTTAATGCTTTCTTGGTTTTTCTGAATGCTTTTTGCAGACTATATTTCACTACGGTGATTCGCTGGATACTCAAGCCATCTTTCGTCACCATAAAACCGTCCACACCCGGATGAAACCTCATCCAGCCACTTGGCAGATTCACACTAAATCCGTTTTTGCTAACAGCTTCGCTTCCGGGTTTCACCTGACTCCAAATAGTGCAGCCAGACATAATCAACACCAGAAAAACCAATACACTTTTTTTCATTCTTATTCCCCTGATTTTTTCTTGTCAATCATTCTTAAATATTGCTCGACAAAACCTCTGTCAGGCGCGTCTTGCGTCACGTTCAGGTACTGTTTGAAATCCCGTTCGGCCAGATCATAATTCCCCAGCTTCAAATGAGTAATACCTCTTGGTTTTAATACTGATCGATCACCATTGGATAATTCATATAAAGAATATTGTTCCAGTGCTTTTTCGAGGTCGCTCTCTTCTGCCCTTAGTCGGTATGCCTCACCCAGGTAAAAGTAACGTGCATGACCGTAACTCCGGGCAAGCCCGTCGTTCTCTAAAATGGCAATCACCGCGTTATAGCGACCTTTCTCAATTTTTTTATCCAGAACATCAATGCGTAGCTGCATCAGGGTATTGAGAAACTTTTCCTGAGAAATTTTTCCACCGTTGTTTTCAGTTTTGCTGGCAAGCTCGTTGAAATTCCGTATCCTTGCCTGCAATTTGGGGTGCGATGAAAAGAAAAAAGGTGCTTTGATGTCTTCGGCTTCAACCTCTCGCAGTAAGTGCTCAAATGTTTTCCTGGCTTCACTCACCTGATAGCCTGCTCGTTGAAGACGCTTAAACCCTTCCAGGTCGGCTTCGGTTTCATGCTCTCGGGAATAACCTGTCACTGCTGAAGCGAACGTCACCTCTGCCAACAGTGGTATTCCCAACATAGAGATAGCCATCATCCAGCCTGCTGCCTGATGAAAATGTTCCCTTTGACGTGCCGAATGTTTGTTAAGAAAGTGGACGCCCTCGTGGGCCAACACTGTAGCCAGTTGTGCCTCGTTTTGCATAACACCCAACAAACCGCTATTGATGTAGATACTGCCATTGGGCATGGCAAACGCATTGAGAACAGGTTTTTTCAGTGCTCTTACACGAATATACCCCCGGTACTCAGGGAACAACTCATCCATAATGCCCTGCAAGTAAGTATCAATTTCATCAGAGCCAAGTAATTGACCACTTTTGCGAATGGCCTCTTCAGCTTTTTCAGATTGATGCCAGAGTCGTATTTCACCCTCAGTAACAGGCTCTATTGTAGAACCCGGTGTATAGTTGGTAACAGTTGAAGAGCAGCTGACAATTAACAGAAATACAGCAACGATCAGGAACTTCTTCATGCCGCTTCATCAATCTTTTTCTGGTTTCTGGCTTCAAATCTGAGTCTTTTCTCCTCCGCTTTTTTTTCTCTGGCCAATTGCTCTTTGCTTTTTGGTTTTGGCGGGATTTCAGCGGGAAAACTCTCCAGGGTTTTAGACATCATGAACCTTGCTTCCCTATCTGTTCTCAACCCTCCTCCCGGATTGTAGGTAGTATTCGTCCAGATGATTTTCCCCGTATCCAGATCAATCAGGCCAACATGAATCAAGGCATGCCCCATTGGCATGGCGACACCGAATACCGCTGCCATAACTACTGCTGACGCGATTCTGCCGCCCGAAGAAACACTTTCATCCCCAATCACAACTAGCACTGCATCGGCTTCAAGCTCATCTTTCATCAAAGCCAGACCATCACCAATACGCATATCCAGCTTATCTCGATGGGCTTTCCAGGCGGGTTGCCTGTAGGTGGAAACAAATTCCAGAGAGAGTCGTTGGTAAAGAGCAAGATGCTCGTCAAGGTAATCCTGCTTGTCATCAGGAATTTCCTGCGCTTTCCTGATATCCAAAGTAGATGATGCGGTGCCTACCAGGTCCGTTAAGTAAGCATCAATATTTTTAGTGGCTTCGTCTGTCCACTCCGGCACTTCTTCCAGACTGGCAATACCCAGCTCATTAACGGTTACCTCAGGTTCGAGAACCGCCACTCTCATGCCGTCGAATTGTTGATTTTTTGCAGTATGCAGAAATGGAGATTGTTGAGCGCAGCCGGATATTGTTATGGCAACTGCTGTTAGAAATACTCTGAAATAGTACGTCATCATCATCCCCTGAATATTGTTATTTCCCGCCAGCCAGCCTATCAAATTAATTTTGCATGAGCTACACCATAATGGTATTCACCAACAATTGTAGCGATTCCCTACCCCGCCAGACATTCACATCCAGTTTGTAAACCAGACTGACTTTTTCGGCCTGATGGTTGGGCCAGCAATCTGTATCAATGTTGAATGCAATGGCATCGATAAGCTGTTGGCCATGGCTATCGAGAGCCAGCGTCAGTTTCAGGTGTTTTTCACCCACAATACGCTGTTGAACGATAAAAAACTCACCTTCAAAAAGTGGTTCAGGAAAATGTTGCCCCCAGGGTCCGGCTTCGCGAAGCTGATGGGCTGTGTGCAAATTCAATTCATCCCTCGCGAGCTCTCCGTCTGTCAGGATTTCAGCTTCAAGGTCCGAAGGTGACAATTGGCGGCGCACTTCTGTGTCGAAAGCTTCTTGAAAGGCCGTGTAATTTTCTGCGGAAAGACTCAGTCCGGCGGCCATGGCATGACCTCCAAACTTACTGATCAGCCCCGGGTTTTGACTGGCTACGGCATCCAGCGCATCGCGTATATGGAGGCCCGGAATGGATCGGGCCGAGCCTTTGTATTCTTTGTTTTCGCCGTCTGTATCAGACTCAGCAAATGCAATCACGGGGCGATGAACACGGTCTTTAATACGCGACGCCAACAGGCCAACCACGCCCTGATGCCAGTTCGGATCGAACAGACAAACACCCCAGGGCAGCTCTTGCTCATCGAGGTGCAGCTGTTCGAGTATCTGCAAACCTTCCCGTTGCATTTCAGCTTCGATCAGTCGGCGATCGCGGTTGAGTTCATCGAGCTGAACAGCATACTCCCTGGCAAGGTAACTATCCTCCTGAAGCAAACATTCGATGCCGATAGACATATCGTCGAGACGGCCAGCGGCATTAAGCCGCGGCCCAACAGCAAACCCCAAATCGGATGCGACCAGATGTTGACGATCCCTGCCCGCCAGTTCAAGTAGCGCCAGAATACCCGGGCGGGTCCTCCCGGCACGAATACGTTGCAAGCCCTGATACACCAGCACACGATTAGTTTGATCCAGAGGCACAACATCGGCTACTGTTCCGAGAGCCACCAAGTCGAGCCAGTTAGCCATATTCGGTTCGGCAATACCGTTGTCGCTGAACCAGTTGTTTTCTCTCAAGCTGGCTCGCAAGGCGCTCATTAGATAAAACAGCACACCTACTCCGGCAATATTCCTTGAAGGGAATTCACAACCAGTCTGATTGGGATTAACGATGGCGTCAGCATCGGGAAGCACATTGCCAGGCAGGTGATGATCTGTAATCAACACTTTGATTCCTGCGTTCTTGGCCGCAGCAACACCGTCAACACTTGAAATACCGTTATCCACGGTAATAATCAAATCCGGCTGTTTTTGCCAGGCCAACCCGACAATTTCCGGTGTGAGCCCGTAACCGTATTCAAAGCGGTTCGGCACCATGTAATCAACTTTTTCCAATCCCATCGCCCGCAGGGCCAGTACTGCCAGTGCGGTGCTGGTGGCACCGTCAGCATCAAAATCGCCGACAATGAGAACAGACTCTTGTTTCGTCATGGCCAAAACCAGCAGTTCAACTGCTGCATCCATGCCCTTCAGATTTTCCGGACCGGGAAGCTGGTTGAGTTGGCGACTCAGCGCTGTGTCAGAGCGGACCCCCCGTGCCGCGTAGATACGCTGTAACAGGGGTGGCACCGCATCGGAAAAAGAAACGCCGGAGGGGTCTACACTCCGGCGTTTTATAACGATTGATTGCGCGTTATTCATTCGCTAGGCAACAATATTAGCGGCCATAAATTGATGAACTGCGGCGATATCATTGGGCCGTATTTCATAACGCTCTTCACGCGTAAACAGATCGGTCATATGATGGGGTAAATCCGGATCTTTCGGATAACCTGCCTGACGAACCGCTTCCGGGAATTTAGCAGGATGTGCTGTTGCCAGGCACACCATGGGAATATCATTACGCCGACGCGTTTTTCTGGCGGCCTCAACACCCACAGCCGTATGCGGATCAAGCAGATATTCGGTGTTTTCCCAAACTTCCGCTATCACTTTTACCATGGCCTCATCATCGAGGCGGTAACTGCTGAACAGCTCACGTGCTTTCGCTAGTGGTACTTCGGCAAGTTTCAGCTGCTTCGTTTTTTTGAAGTTGGCCATCAATTCAGAAATAGCGGCGCCATCGCGATCATGCAAGTCAAACAACATCCGCTCGAAATTACTGGAGACCATAATATCCATGGAAGGCGACAGGCTGTGAATCAGTTCTTTGGTACTGTGATCATTCTCACTGATGCAACGGTGTAAAATATCGTTGGCGTTAGTTGCAATGACCAATTGATCAATCGGCAGCCCCATACGCTTGGCAAGGTAACCGGCAAAAATGTCGCCGAAGTTGCCGGTGGGCACCGAAAAAGACACCGGGCGATGCGGTCCACCCAAAGCCAGTGCAGAATAAAAGTAATAGACGATCTGGGCCATGATTCGAGCCCAGTTGATGGAGTTAACAGCTACCAGTTGGCGGCCTTCAGGCAAAAACGACTGATCGCCAAAACTGGCTTTCACCATATTCTGGCAGTCGTCAAAATTACCCTGCAGTGCAATGTTGTGGACATTTTTATCCAGCACAGTCGTCATCTGGCGGCGCTGCACATCGGAAACCCGGTTATGCGGGTGCAGAATAAAAATGTCTACATGATCACTATGGCGACACCCTTCAATGGCAGCCGAACCGGTATCACCTGAAGTTGCACCCATAATAACCACACGCTGGTTGCGCTTGGTCAGCACGTGGTCCAGCAGATTACCCAAAAATTGCAGTGCAAAATCCTTGAATGCCAGCGTCGGCCCCTGAAACAGCTCCAGAATAAATTCGTTGTGAGCTGTCTGCACTAATGGTGCAATAGCGTCGTGACGAAAAGTGCTGTAGCTTTTATCAATCAGACTGTGCAGGTCGTCATCTGTGATCTCACCGGCCACAAATGGCGACATTATCTTGAATGCCAGCTGCTGATAGGAAAGCCCGGCCCAGGAAGCCATCTCTTCGCGAGAGAACTGCGGAATGGTTTCCGGCACATATAAGCCGCCATCACTGGCCAGCCCAGCCAGAATGGCCTCTTCAAATGTCAGTGCTGGCGCCTGCCCGCGGGTGCTGATGTATTTCACTGTTTTTCCTGTCTTTGCTCTTTAAACGCTACGGTCTTTAAACCTGTATGTATGTTTCTTTCAATCTGCATCAATGCCTTCAATCCTGGCGAGTGGCGAAGACTCAGCCCAGGGATTCTACCCGAATCCGTACCACATCTTTGGCAATCGCCGACAACGACTGGATGCGGTCTACCGCGTCATCCAGCTTCTTCTCGATAGCCCGGCTGGTCAGCATAACCAGTGGCACATGATTTTGCCCTGCTTTTCGCCCTTTCTGTATAACGGCTTCAACACTGATACCGGCATCACTCAGGATCTGAGTGATTTTTGAAAGAACACCCGGCTCATCCAACGCTGAAATCCGCAGGTAATAAGCTGTTTCAACATCCGCAATAGGCAAAATATTAATGTCGTTCAGCTGATTGGGTTGAAAGCCCAAATGCGGTACACGGTGTTCAGGATCTGCCGTCAAGGTCCGGGCCAGATCAATGATGTCCGCAATGACCGAAGAGGCTGTCGGTTCAGCTCCGGCTCCGGCTCCGTAATAGAGTGTTGGCCCTACTGCATCGCCTTTCACCAGCACGGCATTCATCACACCGTCAACATTGGCTATAAGGCGCTCTTCAGGGATCAGCGTAGGGTGAACTCTCAGCTCGATACCACCGCTGCCATTTGAACTGCGACGGGCAATGCCCAGATGCTTGATACGGTAACCCAGCTGCTCGGCGTAAGAGACATCCTGCGGTTCGATTTTGCTAATACCTTCGGTAAAAACTTTTTCAAACTGCAGAGGGATACCAAACGCCAATGATGCCAGAATCACCAGCTTATGGGCGGCATCAATACCTTCCACATCAAATGTCGGATCTGCTTCAGCGTAGCCCAGCTCCTGTGCTTCTTTCAGCACATCCTCAAAAGCACGAGCTTTATCTCGCATTTCGGTAAGGATAAAATTGCCAGTGCCATTAATAATACCGGCCAGCCACTCAATCTTGTTGGCTGCCAACCCCTCCCGAATGGCTTTGATAATCGGTATGCCGCCAGCAACTGCAGCTTCAAAAGCAACCGTTACCCCTTTCTCTTTGGCAAGCGCAAAGATTTCATTACCGAATTCAGCAATCAACGCTTTATTGGCTGTTACCACATGTTTGCCATTTTCAATGGCTGTCATCACCAGCTCTCTGGCAACCGTTGTGCCGCCAACAAGCTCCACCACAATATCGATTTCAGGGTTGTTGGCTACCTCGAATATATCGCGGGTAACGAGTATATTGCCGAGGTCGCAGTTCGGATTATCCCGGCGGGCGCCCACCTGAACAATACTGATTTCGCAACCGGCACGAGCGTTAATAGATTCGCTATTGCGAGTCATCACGTTAAAAGTACCACTGCCAACGGTGCCAAGACCGCAAATGCCTATTTTGACGGGATTCAAAGTTAAACCTATAGATATGACTGGCCGGAAAAGAGCGCAACCTTAATGCTGGCAGCCTCGACTGTCAATGTGATCAATCAGTACAGAATTCAATCCGGCAGACAATGCAGCCAGATCAGGCAAGGTCATAGGGAGATAACTGTACTGTTACTGGATTCCCATCATCTTGAGTAGCTCATCCGCCGGGCGGTAACCGGGAATCAGGCTGCCATCTTCCATCACCAGGGCAGGCGTTCCTGTTACACCAAGCTCTTGCCCCAGTTCATACTGGGCAGCCACCGGATTGTTGTCACAATCCTTTGTCTCAATACTCTTGCCTGCTTTTAGGTCTGTCAGGGCGGATTGCCGATCGTCCGCACACCAGGCAGACGATATCTTCTTATAGGAGTCTGAACCGATTCCCGCGCGGGGAAACGCCAAATAGCGGACCTCTACACCACCCAGAGTCAGGCCGGGCAATGATTCATTGTGCAGTTTTCGACAGTAGCCACAATCCACGTCGGTAAAGACATAGAGAATCGCTTTGGTTTCATCAACGGCAGGAAAAACAATGCTGTCTTTGATATCAATTGAAGATATCCGCTCCTTACGCAATTTTGCCGCCTCAATATCTTCTACAGGCACAAACATGCCCGGCCGCGCCTGAAACATTTCACCACTCAGAATGTAGTTCCCGCCTTTACTGGCGAACAAAAACTGAGTGCCGTTTACCCGCACCCGGTATAACCCATCGACCGGTGTTGTTTCCACATTGCCATAGCGCAAATCGGGCCGCGACTGGGAAAGCTTACTGATAATAGCCTGTGCGACCTCAGGCGCTGCTTTTTCGGCATAAACAACGGGCGTTATCAGCACGGATAATACGAGTAAGGCCATCGCTTGTAACTGTTTTGACATGGAAAGAGTTCCCGGAATTGAAAGCAGTGAAATATCAATATTGGAGTCTATTATCTATCAGGCGTTCCCTCAACCGATTACCGCGCGAAAAATCTGTTTTAGGCATTAAGAAGAAACTGATGTCTGATGTAAGGAGATTTCAGCCCCGGGGGTGATGCTGCGCATGCAGCGACTTCATACGGCTGGAAGCAATATGGGTATAGATTTGGGTTGTGGAAAGATCACTGTGGCCCAGTAGCAGCTGCACCACACGCAAGTCGGCACCATGGTTTAGCAGGTGTGTTGCAAAGGCATGACGCAAAGTGTGCGGTGACAGCGGTTTTTCAATGCCCGCCAGAAATGCGCATTGCTTGAGGCGGTGCCAGAAGGTTTGCCGGGTCATCTCCCTGCCCCGTGAGCTTGGAAACAGTACATCACTCTGCCCTGCTTTCAATAATTCAGGGCGGGACTCTCTTAGGTAGCGGCTCAACCACGACATTGCTTCTTCTCCCATCGGTACCAATCGCTCCTTGCTGCCCTTGCCAAAGACTCTGACAACCCCCTGGCGCAAGTTTATCTGGTGAAGTGACAATCCCACCAGTTCGGAAACCCTCAAACCACTGGCATACAGCACTTCGAGCATGGTTCTATCGCGCAATCCCAGGGGTGTAGAAACATCAGGGGCCTGCAACAGGGCTTCCACATCCTCTTCTGTCAGGCTTTTGGGCAATGGCCTGCCCAGTTTCGGATTATCTACCTGCGCAGCAGGATCGCTTTTTACACGCCCTTCACGGATCTGATATTGGTAAAAACCCCGCAAGCAGGAAAGCAGCCGGGAGGTCGAGCGTGCCGACAGCTTCCGCTTAAATCGATAACTCAAATGAGATTGCAAAATAGCCGAATCCACAGATAGCAGTTGTACATCTTTCCCTTCCAGCCACCGTGTAAATAACACCAAGTCGCGTCGGTAGGAAGACAGCGTATTGTCACTTAAACCTTTCTCCATCCAGATAGCATCCAGATAGCTTTCAATCAGAGTCTCATGGTTTTTTGAGAGACCTGTAGAACGATTTTCAGAAGGTTTCATACACTGAATACCAGAATGACTTGCAGGGAATCATAGCAGAGTTCATTTCTCCGCGATCACCACCTGCATCATCGTCATCCGTGTGCATCTCTTATGGTTACGACTCGTTCCGGTGCGGTTCGCTTTGCTGAGGCGTCACCTGCTGACCGGACAGTTGTTTTCCGGTTTCCGTCTTGTAAGACTGAACCAATGGCAACAGCGCCTGCCACAGAGAGACCGATTTCAACAAACTTTCTGTGGCGTGGTGTACTTCCCGGTTGACGTTTAGCAATGTGGATAATGAAGGTAACTCGTTGTCCTGCAACTGCCCCCGCTGGTAAACACTCTGGTTCATTTTCTCTTGCTGCAAATCATTTGCCACATGCAGGACGCTCAGTTGCTCCGATATAAACTCGGTATTGTGGAATTGCACAATCAATGGTAGCAGTTGTTGATAAAGTTGCTGCTGGAATTGACGCTGCTCGGCATAAATCCAGCCTACGGAACCTGTTGTACTGCGTCTGAGTGCTTCAGAAATCAGTTCCAAATCATGGGATATATCTCTCAGCGTTTTGCAGGCATAAACAATCGCGCGGGTCATTTCTATCAATCCTGTCAGGCAGCGGGCATCCGATTCAGATAACTTTTGCTGCTGAAGCCTGAAGGAAAACTGCAGGATATCCACTTCCTGCTGTTTGATTTTCTCATACGCCTGTTGCGGATCTTCATCAGGGTCTCCATTCGATAACAGTTGCACAGCCTGCTGTATATCTGCACTCAGTTTCAGACTGGATGGGGATAAGGCAAAATATCGCAGGTTGTTGACAGCCGAGATCACCCAGAGTCTCTGTAGATGGTCGCGAAGTGCCAGCAACGCTGCTTCGGGCACCTCTACGGGAATATTTTTCAGACTGGCGGCACCGTCCTCTACAGCCGCAAATCGGCTGGCTATCCAATGTGTGTACGGTTTGAGTAGCGGCAAAAAAGCCAGGACCCCGGCCAGGTTTATCAGGCTGTGAAATGCAACCAGACTGTAAAGCGGGTCCTCAATACCCAACAGGCTGACCATGGCAGGCAATAATGGCAAAAACAGCACAAATGCCACCAGATCAACGATCAGATTAAAAACCAGATGAGCCAACGCCAACTGCCGCTTGATTACCGCGCCGGCAATACTGCCAAGCAGCACGGTGCTGGTGGTACCTAAATCCGCACCAATCACCAGCGCACCGGCTTCAGAAAGACTGATCAGGTCTGCGTGTAATGCCGCCAGTGTCATCATGACGACAGCCGAACTGGACTGAATCAGCGCAGCGGCGATGATACCGGCGAGCAGATAAATTACCGGGTGATAACCCTGTAACAGACTGATATCCCAGCTTCCAGGCAACGCGCTGACACTGTCTTTCATCAAGGACAGACCAAACAACAAAAGCCCTATCCCCAAAATAATCCTGCCCCACTGAAACAGTTTCGATTTGGCAGAAAACAACACCTGACTCAGCGCCCCAAAACCAAAAAGTGGCATCGCAATCGAAGAGAGATTCAATTTAAAACCAAGAGTGGCAACAATCCATCCGGTAAAAGTGGTGCCCAAATTGGCGCCTACCAATACGCCAATTGCGTTGTATAAGGGAATGATACCGGCACTGGCAAAAGCCAGAATCAATAAACTGACCATCGAGCTACTTTGCAGAACTGCCGTAAACACAGCCCCCGAAAAAGCGCTTGAAACGGGCGAACCGGTGGAGTGCGACAGCCAGCGCTTCAGACTCGCATCACTGAGTGATTGAATACCCTTCTCTAAGTGAAACATGCCATAGAGAAAAACACCCAGGCCGATGAACATTTGTAAAAATATCGCAATCATCACTCTTCAATATTGACACACCTGTACACAGGGCGCCAAGCATAGCTCCATTGGCGACTGTGATGTGGTGTCAGTCGCTTCACAAAGAAAAACCCCGCAACGGCACCGTTACGGGGTTTTCTGTATTTATCCATATGCCGGTACCAAGTGGTATCCGGCAACAATGGCCAGGCTTAACCGAGCTTTTCCTTGATTCGGGCTGCACGACCGGAAAGTTCGCGCAAGTAGTACAGTTTGGCCTGACGCACATCACCGCGACGTTTAACGGAAATGCTGTCCACCAAAGGACTGTATGTCTGGAAGGTACGCTCAACGCCCACGCCGTTGGAAATTTTGCGCACAGTAAATGCCGAATTAAGACCGCGTTTGCGTTTGGCAATCACCACACCTTCAAAAGCCTGAAGACGTTCACGAGTCCCTTCCTTCACTTTCACCTGAACGACAACAGTGTCGCCCGGTGCAAAAGCGGGAATTTCTTTTTCCATCTGCTCGGCTTCAATCGCCGCGATGATCGGGTTTTTGCTGCTCATTTGTATGCTCCTTTTAAAGCGTTGTTGGTGGCATGCCACCTTGTTGAGTAGCGTCGCGCTCAAGAGGAAGACGTCTGGGCTGTGGTTACAACATCTCAAAATACCTGAAACGATAATCACCAACTACCGGTTAATCTTCTTTTGCCGACTCTTCTTTCAATAACTCCGGCCTTCTCTGCCGGGTTCTCTTCAATGATTGCTCTCGCCGCCACTGTCGAATCTTTTCATGGTTGCCAGACAACAATACCTCCGGCACCTGTAAACCCTGGTACTGTTCCGGCCGCGTATAATGGGGGCAGTCCAGTAGGCCCCGGGTTCCTTCCGAGAACGAATCCTGCTGTGCAGAATCCTGATGCCCCAGTGCACCGGGCAACTGACGGATCACTGCATCGAGCATCACCATGGCTGGCAGTTCACCGCCACTCAGCACATAGTCGCCGATGGACCATTCCTCATCGACTTCCAGTTCTATCAGGCGTTCATCGATACCCTCATAACGTCCACAGACAAATATCAGGTTACCGTTCGCCACTTTTTCAGCCAGATTGTTAACCGCTCGCTGATGAAGCAACCTGCCCTGAGGCGACAGAAAAATAACCGTGCTGTCAGCCTCTGACCCTATCCACTTGCGTGCAGCACTTATGGCGTCGCGCAACGGCTCTATCATCATCACCATACCAGGGCCACCACCGTAGGGCCGGTCATCCACTGTCTGGTGCCGATCACTGGTATAGGTGCGCGGATTAAAGTGCGCCACTTCCAGCAACCCCTGTTTAACAGCCCGCCCTGTTACGCCGTAATCGGTAACAGCCGTAAACATTTCCGGGAACAGTGTGACAATGGCTACCTTCATGTTCTCAGCCTCCGCACAAAGCCCCGTTCAAGCCTGCCCCGAAGCAACCGGCTTTGAAAATATGGGATTTAAAAATCAGGGTCCCAATCCACTTCTATTTTAGAAGTGTCCATATCAACCTTCAGCACTACCTGGTCAGTATAGGGAATCAGGCGCTCCCGCTCATCAATACTGCCCGCAACACCTTCACCGGTCACCACAAGAACATCGTTAGCGCCGGTTTCCATCAGATCGGCAACAACCCCTAACTGATCTCCATCCCGGGTTATAACTGTCAAACCCTGCAGCTGGTGCCAATAAAATTCACCTGCTGGTAACTTCGGCATATCTGCTTTTTCAATGTAGATATCCTGTTTGCAACGCAGCTGGGCTTCATCGCGATCATCGATACCTTCCATGTGGATCAGCAAGCCTTTCGGTGAGACCCGGTGCTGATCAATTTTCAAAGTATCCCAACCATCAGCAGTTCTAACCCACAGCGGACGGTAATGAAGCAGGTTTTCTGCCGGCTGAGTGTGAGAAAAAACCCTGACCCAGCCTTTAACACCAAAAACCGAGGTTAAACGACCGGCAATTACCGGATCTCTCGGTTTCAACACAGCGGATACGCTACAGGCAGCAGGAGTTCAACCGGCTATCTGAGCGGTTAAGCCCCGGCGACTTCTTTGATCAGTTGATTGACGCGATCAGAAACCTGGGCGCCTTGACCAACCCAATGCTGAACACGGTCAGTATCAATGCGAAGACGCTCTTCATTACCGCGCGCTACCGGGTTGAAAAACCCCAGACGCTCGATATAACGGCTGTCACGAGCCTTGCGGCTGTCAGTTGCATTAATGTGATAAAACGGGCGCTTCTTGGAGCCACCGCGAGCCAATCGAATTGTTACCATGAAGATACTCTTCTCTAAAGCAAATGTTTAAGTTCTGTGTCCACTGTTACCGTGCAACCCGATGAATTGTTAACAAATAAAACCAGGCCACCCGAAAGGCGCGGGATTATAGCGAAAAGCCGGAATGATGTATAGCAAACACCGGAAGTATTATTCAGCAGAAAATCAGCCAGTTACCGAAACCCGAAAACAGTGCCAGGACGACCAATACCGCAACTGAAAGCACCCCTATCAGGGTATGAATGCGAGGTGCTCCAGGCAAGGCGAGCCCTCCGCAACAACGAATCATTCACTTTAGGCACCGCGAGCCCAATGGCGATTTCACCTCGCTTGCGAACAGAAGCCGGGCGGCCCGGTCACAACAGGAAAATACAGGAGCTCTCTTTCGATGACAGATTCACGATTGCAGATACAGCCTAAAAAGGAAACTTCCCTCCCGGAGGCATACCACCTGGGGGCATGCCTCCGGGAAAACCGCCAGGCATATTGCCACCCATGCCCCGCAACATTTTCTGCATGCCCTTGCCTTTCATTTTCTTCATCATCTTGCCCATCTGTTTATGTTGCTTGAGCAGGCGATTCAGGTCCTGAATGGTGGTGCCGGAGCCGTTGGTGATACGACGCTTGCGCGATCCGTTAAGAATATCGGGGTTGCGGCGCTCGGCGGCTGTCATGGAATCAATAATGGTTTCCATGCGTCCGAACTGGCTGCTCATATTCGCCTGCTGGGCCATCTGCGCCACATTACCCATGCCGGGAAGCTTATCGAGCAGGCCGGACATACCACCAAGGTTTTTCATCTGCTGTAACTGTTCGCGCAAGTCCTCCAGGTCAAACTTCTGACCTTTAACCACTTTGCGGGCAAGTTTCTCCGCTTTCTGGCGATCAACCTTTTCCTCAACCTCTTCTATCAGTGATAGCACATCGCCCATGCCGAGAATGCGCGAAGCAATACGATCCGGGTGGAAGGGCTCCAGCGCATCGGTTTTTTCACCAACACCGAGGAACTTGATCGGCTTACCCGTCACTTCCCGAACGGAAAGTGCTGCACCGCCGCGAGTATCACCATCAACCTTGGTAAGAATGACGCCAGTTAACGGCAGCGAATCGTTAAATGCCTTGGCCGTATTAACGGCGTCCTGACCAATCATGGCATCAATCACAAACAGCGTCTCAACCGGGTTCAACGCTTCGTGAATCTGACGAATTTCGCTCATCAGGTCTTCATCGATATGTAACCGTCCGGCAGTATCCACCAGCAGCACATCCATGAAGCCGGTTTTTGCTGCAGCCAGCGCGTTATTAACGATATCCACCGGCTTCTGATCAGCAGAACTGGGGAAGAATGTCATCCCTACTTCACCGGAAAGCGTTTCGAGCTGCTTGATTGCCGCCGGGCGATAAACATCAGCGCTGACTGCCATCACTTTCTTGTTGTGCTTTTCTTTAAGGTGCTTCGCCAGTTTTGCTACCGAGGTAGTTTTACCAGCGCCCTGCAGACCCGCCATAAGGATGACGGCTGGTGGCTGCGCAGCAAGATTGAGTGCCTCATTGCTCGCCCCCATCATCCGTTCAAGCTCTTTCTGAACAACTTTAATAAATTGCTGGCCGGGGTTAAGGCTGCGATTCACTTCCTGCCCTACAGCAGCCTGTTTAACCTGATCGATAAACCGTTTCACTACCGGCAGGGCAACATCAGCCTCCAACAGCGCCATGCGTACGTCGCGCAGGGCATCCTTGATATTGTCTTCGGTGAGATGCGCCTTACCGGAAATTTTTTTCAGCGAATGGGATAAACGGTCCGTCAGATTTTCAAACAATGCCATGGGAAATGATTCTCATATACCAGAATTTCAGAGGGCACGAAGTATAACCCAGTTGGCCCTCTGGCTCACCACCCCCGCCGTTCCAGAGGCAAAACCTTTCCGGCGCGCCATTTCTGTGACAAACTCACGTCCTTGTTTTCTGACCGATACCAGCGAGAACCAAAGCAGCAATGCAAGCCATGACTACCGCAGCAGTCGCCATCGCACTTTATCTCTGTGCCACCCTGTTCCTGGGGCTTCAACTACGCCGCCACCCCAACCTGAACATCAGGCCGCTGCTGGCTTTATCCTGTCTTGCACTGCTGTTTCATGCGATTTCAGGCTATCAATGGATTGTCACGGATGAGGGTTTTGATTTCGGCCTGCTGCCCATGTCTTCAGCCATCTTTCTGACGATGAATACCATTGTCCTGTTCAGCAGTCTGCGTAAACCTCTGCACAATCTTTTTCTGTTGTTATTTCCGCTCACCTCTCTGGTCCTGATCACTGTACTGCTTTCAGGCACACCTCATCTCTCATTCGAACCTTACAAGCTGGACGTTCCGGCAAAAATCGGCACCCATATCATACTGTCAGTGCTTTCCTACAGTGTGCTGACCATTGCCAGTTGTCAGGCGCTACTGCTGGCATGGCAAAACTGGCGGTTGCGCCATCGGCATTTGGGCGGATGGCTGGGCAAAACAATTCCTCCTCTGCAAACCATGGAAGAACTGTTGTTTGAAGTGCTATGGTCAGGGTTTATCCTGCTCACCCTGTCGTTGATTACTGGCCTGCTGTTTTTCGACGATTTTTTTGCCCAGAAACTCGCCCATAAAGCTGTTTTCTCGATCATCGCCTGGCTGTTTTACGGCATTCTTTTATGGGGCCACCACCTGAAAGGCTGGCGCGGCAATACCGCAATCAGACTGACCCTGTCCGGCTTTATCGCTATAGCGCTGGGCTACTGGGGCAGCAAGTTTGTACTGGAAGTACTGTTAAGTTAGCCGCAAATTGACGGTTATTATTGCCATTCGCTGCAAAAGTCTTCAACATTACCCGTTTTTAGCCCCGCGAGGTTTACCCTTCTTTGAATGACGCACCCATATGGCTGCTATTTAGCATACTCGGCGGCCTGCTCTTACTGTCAGGATTCTTCTCAGGCTCAGAAACGGCCATGATGGCACTCAACCGCTACCGGTTAAAGCATCTTAGAAAGAAGCACCGGGGCGCACGGCGTGCCTACAAACTCCTGAAACGCCCCGACCGCCTGATCGGGATCATTCTGATCGGCAACAATATGGTCAATATTCTGGCATCCGCCATCGCCACTGTTATCGCTATCAGACTCTACGGTGACGCCGGTATCGCCGTTGCCACCGTTTTGCTCACCCTTGCCGTGCTGATTTTTTCCGAGGTCACACCCAAAACACTGGCTGCGCTGCACCCAGAAGCCATTGCCTTTAAGGTCAGCCATGTATTGCGACCTTTGCTGGTGATTTTTTACCCCATGGTCTGGGTGGTCAATCATTTCTCCAACGGGCTGTTGCGCGCCTTTGGTGTCAACCCGAATGCGAAAACCAGTCACAGCCTGAACAGGGATGAATTGCGTATTGTCGTGGATGAATCAGGCGAGCACCTGCCGGAACACCAGGATATGTTGATCAACATACTCGACCTGGAAACCATGACGGTCAACGACATTATGGTGCCCAGAAACGAATTGGTTGGTCTCGACCTGGAACTCGACCTTGAGGCACTGCTGGATATCATTATCAATAGCGGCTACACCCGCCTGCCGGTCTATCAGGGCGACATCAATAATGTTGTAGGCATCCTGCATATGAAAAGGGTCACTCGTCTATTGAGAGAAGGCAGTGAAGCACTGACCAAAGAGGCCATTAAGCGCTTCTCTGTCGAACCCTACTTTGTCCCAGAGAGCACACCGCTGAATAAGCAGCTGTTCAATTTCAGGCATGCACAGAGACGCATAGGCCTGGTCGTGGACGAATATGGCGAAATCCACGGGATGGTGACACTGGAAGATATCCTCGAGGAAATTGTAGGTGATTTCACCACTAATCAGGATGAAGAAAATGCCGACGAAATTGTCCGGGAAAATAAAAACTGCTATCTGATTGACGGCGCCGCCACTATCCGCGAGATCAACAAGGCTACCGGTTGGGAATTACCCACAGACGGACCAAAAACCCTCAACGGACTGGTACTGGAGCAACTGGAAAGCATACCAGCTGGCAATGTGAGTTTTATGTTGGACCGATACCGGTTTGAAACTGTTGAAATTAACGACAAGATGATTGATAAAACCCGCATCAGCCGTATCCTGTTAGCGAACATGCAGATGAGTGATGCCGAAGAAGATTAATGCCTGTTCACCCGCAATGATCTACCGCGATTGAATGCGAACACCGGTATTTCGCCCCGGAAAAACACTATCTTGACTCCCGACTGCCTCAGGCAAAAGGGTTTTTCTTGCTGGCTCGTTCATTCGCCTTTTCAAGCACCTGCCGTTTTTCGCTATCTTCCATCAACATCCATTCAGTAATCTCTTTGGCACTGCGATAACAGCCAACGCAGATATCGTTTTCGTCCAGCGCGCAGATAGACATACAGGGGGAAGGAACTGTACTTTTACTCATAACAGCTTGATATTGAAATAGCGATTGGCGAGGCGCCATTCTACGCGGTTGTGGGCAGCCAGACCAGCGGGGCTTGGAAAACAAGCAACACAAAGGGTCAGGTTGATATGGACCGGGAAAACAGCTCGGTAAACTCTTCTGCGGCAACAGGCTTGTTAAAGTAGAAGCCTTGTAATTGATCACACACATTATCGCGTAAAAAATCAGCCTGATCCTTTGTCTCGACCCCCTGGGCCACTACCGTCAAGCTCAATTTACGCCCCATGGCAACAATAGCCTGTGTCAACTCTCTGTCAACATTGGTTGTGGACATGTCACGGACAAAATTGCGATCAATCTTGATAACGTCCAATGGAAACTGTTTGAGCATGGAGAGGGAGGAGTAACCAACACCAAAATCATCTATGGCGATACGAACCCCTATTTCTTTCAGGCTGTTCAATACCTGCACAACCCGCTCGCCCCGGCTGAGCAGAATACTTTCGGTTATTTCAAGCTCCAGCAAATTCGCATCCATTTCTGTTTCCCTTAAAACAGAGGCAATATACTCAGGTAGCTCGGGATCAAAAAACTGATGTGCAGAAAGGTTGATTGCAACACTGACTTTGGGTAATCCCTTTTTCTGCCACGCCACATTTTGTCGACAGGCGGTTTTGATTACCCATTTTTCAAGGGGAACAATTAACCCCATCTCTTCCGCCAGAGGAAGAAAGCGCAGCGGCGCAATGACACCCAGTTCAGGATGCTCCCATCGCAACAAAGCTTCCATCCCTGTAATTCGATTAGCACTAATATCCCATTTCGCCTGATAATGGAGGCTGAATTGCTCGTTTTTAAGCGCAAGTCTCAAGCTCGATTCCAGTGTCAGCCGCTCCAGTGACTGTGAATGCAACTCCTGGGAATAATACTGAAAGGTATTTTTTCCCTCCTCCTTCGCCTGATACATGGCAATATCGGCATTTTTTGTCAGGGTTTGCTCATCCAGTCCGTCAGCTGGGTAGATGCTGATACCAATACTGACTGTCACCCGACATTCCTGATCAAAAAGAATATACGATTTGGAAACGGCACTGATCATCTTTTTTGCCACAGAAGACGTGTATACCTCGTCGGTAACCGACGGCAATACCACCACAAATTCATCACCACCCAACCGAGCGACAATATCACTGTCCCGCAAACACGACTTCAGCCTACTGGATACATCCTGCAGCAACTGGTCGCCCGCATCATGTCCCAACGTATCATTGATATATTTGAAGTGGTCCAGATCAAGAAACATAACGGCCAGCTTTTCTTCACTGCGCCGTGCTTGCTTAATGCTCTGATCAAGCAGCTTGCTGAAGAGACTGCGATTGGGAAGTCCCGTCAAGGTATCGTGATAAGCCAGATACTCCACCTGCTTCGCATACGCTATTTCCGCCTCGACTTCGCGTTTACGTATGTCAGCAATCTTGTGGCTCAACCACCACAACAGACCTATGACTAACAGTAAAAAGGCATTAATAATAGCTGCCCGCCAACGATAGGTTGCCGCCTGTGCATTAACGTTTGCCATCTGCTCTTCAAACGATAAACCAGCAATCACAGCAAGCGGGAAATCATACAGTTCCCGCGCACTTGTATAGCGTGCAACACCATCCCCATGGTTATCAGTTAATTCAACCAGGGTCTCAAAAATATCTGACTCTGGCACAAAAGAGCGGTAATCCGCGAAACTGCCGGCCAGAACGGTATCCCCGATTCTCCACGCTCTGAATTGACCATCCTTGCCAAGCAATCCCAGCAGGCCGTGATTACCCATTTTGTCCGACTCATAACTGCTGGTAAAAAATGATGCTGCTAACGAAGTCCGCCTGCTCCTGATTTGAGTGAACGACACCTAGCGTACCAAAACCACGCAAGGAAAAGGCGAGAGTGTCACCCCACTGCCAGGTGGCGGCAAAGGTGTGCTGGAATCTTACAGTCAGTACCAGAATCAAAAGACACCGCAATCCGAAAGACTGGTGGCGTATACGTTGAGCTCCACAATTCTGCATCGTAATAACTACTCACTGAGGGTCATTATTCTTATGCTCTGGATTAACTCTAGACTAATGACATCCGCTCATCAATAGAGTGTTTCAAGACTGATACAGCAAACACCGATCAAAGGCACCCGGTTATTTCCATGCTTCGGCACTAAAACTGAATAAACCTTCCCAAACTAGCCATACCAAGACAGGCAGGCCTCATTCTCGTGGTGCATCAGACATATTTTCGGAACCAGCGCCCGTCTTTTCAAAGAACCTTACTACTGACGCTGATTCATCTTCACCTGTTGAGCGGTAACACTGAAATCCGGGTATGCCAGTTGAATACCGGCACCGAGGGCTTTATTGAGCACATCCACCAACACGCCAAGAGTAAAACCCCAGATGCGAAAGCCATGATAGATATAACAGGGCATGGTGAGGTTGTAATCGGCACCCACAAACTGATCTGTGGTGATATTGCTCTGGTCGAGAAAATACGACAACGGCACTTGAAACACAGCATCGAGTTCATCCGGGTTTGCCTGTAACTCTGCCTCCGGGCTCACCAGACCCACAAAAGGTGTAACATCCATATTGAAACGGGTTGTCTGCGAGGGCCAGCGTGCAATCACTTCTATCTGGTCCGCCTCCAGGCCAATTTCTTCATGGGTTTCCCTTAGAGCGGTCGCCAGCAGATTATGATCTTCCTGATCGCGCTTGCCTCCAGGAAACGCCACTTGCCCTCTATGTGAATTCAACAGCTCTGATCGTTTGGTTAAGATAACAGACGGCTCGGCGAAGTCCCGTGTCAAGGGAACCAATACCGCAGCCTGATTCGACAGCCAGTCATCGTGGTGGCTGTGACCAGTGGCATACGGTTGAAAATATTCTGTGATTCTTTGTAACATGAATTCCCTGTATTTTTACTACCCGTTTGTTTCGTACTTTCCCGCTCTACAACGTGGCAACTCAAAATAGTGACTCTGACAATTCTTCTCTCAGCCCTATGCCGTATATACTACAACTTAATTGCAGACAAATTGCAGCCGATTATTAATTGAAACCCGGAATCATGAACTATTGCAGCCAGTGTGGAAAACCCATTTCACTTAAAATTCCGCAGGGAGACAACCGCGAACGTCATGTTTGCGACCACTGCGAGACCATTCATTACCAGAACCCGCGCATTATTGCGGGCTGCATCCCCTCGCAGGAAGACAAAGTGCTACTGTGCAAACGCGCTATCGAACCTCGCCACGGCCTGTGGACGCTGCCAGCCGGGTTTATGGAAAATGGTGAGACAACCATTGAAGGCGCCTTGCGTGAATGCATGGAAGAAGCCCGAACCAGCATAGAGGAACCTGCCTTGAGCTGCATTTATGATATTCCCCATATCAATCAGGTGTATATTTTCTACCGAGGCCCACTAAGCGACAAAGGCTTTGCCCCCGGAGATGAATCCCTCGAGGTTGAACTGTTTACTGAAAGTGAGGTGCCCTGGAATGAGCTGGCCTTCCCTGTTGTTGAACTGGCACTTCACTACTACTTTGAAGATATGAAACGAGGCTTGTTTGAAGTGCGGACGGGGAGTATCGAGAGACCCTGGAAGTGGATTCGCAGCTGAGTACGTTTCCGCATCAGTGCCTGCGCGATCCCCCCGCAAAACTCACACTGAAATATGGCATAGAGTCATAACGCATGTATAAGTTGATATTTTTCGTGCCACCGGATCATCTTGAAATCGTCAAACAAGCCGTATTTGATACCGGTGCCGGACAAATCGGCAATTACGACCAGTGCTGCTGGCAAATATTGGGAGACGGACAATTCCGCCCGCTGACCGGCAGTAAACCGTTTATCGGCTCACAGGAAACTGTTACATCGGTACCGGAATATCGGGTAGAAATGGTTTGCGCCGATAGCCTTATCGCAGAGGCTGTCACCGCTCTGAAAAAAGCGCACCCTTACGAAGAACCCGCCTTTGATGTCATCAAGCTGTCGTTGCCTGCCATTGACGAGTAGGCTTTAATCCACAAACAGGCGCGCATTGCGGAACATCCGCATCCAGGCCCCATCCTGCCCCCATTCATCGGGATACCAAGAGTTGGTGACTGAACGAAATACGCGCTCGGGGTGCGGCATCATAATCGTCGCCCGACCATCGGCACTGGTGACACCACTGATCCCCATAGGCGAACCATTCGGATTGGCGGGATAGGCTTCTGTTACATTCAAATGGTTATCCAGATAACGTAACGCCACTGCACCCGATGCGCTGAATATCTGTGCGTCGTGTTCGTTTGCAAACTCGGCTCTACCCTCACCATGTGCTACCGCAATGGGCATATGAGAACCGGCCATATCGCTCAACAGCACGGAAGGTGATGCTTCCACTCGTACCAGTGATACCCGCGCCTCAAACTGTTCAGAGGTATTGCGAACAAAACGGGGCCAGTGATCCGCGCCAGGAATCAGCGCTTTCAGGTTGGAGACCATCTGGCAACCGTTACAAACCCCCAGAGTAAACGTGTCTTCCCTATGAAAAAACTGTTCGAACTGGTTGCGTGCCTGAGCATTAAACAGAATGGTTTTTGCCCAGCCTTCACCGGCACCCAGCACATCACCGTAGGAAAACCCGCCACAGGCGACCAGTCCGTTGTAATCGGCCAACTGAACACGGCTGGAAAGAATATCGCTCATATGAACATCAACCGCTTCAAACCCGGCACGATCAAAAGCAGCCGCCATCTCGACGTGACCGTTAACCCCCTGCTCTCGCAGAACCGCCATTTTGGGCCTGATACCGCGGTTGATATACGGTGCCGAAATATTGTCGTTAATATCGAAACTGAGATGCGCACTGAGCCCAGGATCACTCTGTAACAGCGCATCGAACTCCTGCCGGGCACATTCGGCATTGTCGCGCAATGATTGAATGCGGTAACTGGTTTCACTCCACATCCGTTGTAATTCGGCACGGCTGTGGCTATAGCGGCGCTCATCGTTGGCGTATATCTCGATACTGTCAGACGAATTCAGTGTCGCTACCGTGGAGACAGAAATACCTTCCGCTTCAAAACGCGCCCGCACTGCTTCAGATCGGTTGCTCGCTACCTGAATCACCGCACCCAGTTCTTCACTGAACAGACGTTTTAGCAGTGCTGAAGGCGAATCAGCCTCTAATGAGATCGTCAACCCGGTGTGTCCGGCAAATGCCATCTCCACCAGCGTTATGAATAAACCACCATCTGCCCGGTCATGGTAGGCCAGCAGCTCCCCATCGTGATTGGCGGCCTGAATCTGCTCGAAAAAGGCTTTCAGTTTCGCTGCACTGACCACATCTGGTGTCACATCACCCATTTGTCGATAAACCTGCGCCAGTATTGAACCACCGATACGGTCCTGCCTCTCACCCAGATCAATCAGTAACAACTCGGTCGGCCCACTGCCTGTTTTCAGCTGCGGTGTCAGGGTTTTGCGTACGTTCTGTACCGGAGAGAATGCCGTGATAATCAATGAAACAGGCGCTGTTACAGCTTTCTCTACCCCGTCCTCCTGCCAGGCAGTGCGCATGGACATGGAGTCTTTACCCACCGGAATGGTCAGACCGAGCTGGGGGCACAATTCCATCCCCACCGCTTCTACCGTACGAAACAGTTTTTCATCCTCACCGTTATGCCCGGCAGCACACATCCAGTTGGCTGACAGTTTGATATCGGAAATTCTGGCGATATTGCTGGCGGCGATATTGGTAATTGCCTCACCAATGGCCATCCTGCCGGAAGCCGGTGCATTCAACAGAGCTAGCGGCGTGCGCTCTCCAATCGCCATCGCTTCACCGGCATTACTGTCGTAAGTAACGGTGGTGACAGCACAGTCGGCTACCGGTACCTGCCAGGGGCCAACCATCTGATCGCGGTGCACCATGCCCGTCACACTGCGATCACCGATAGTGATCAGAAAGCTTTTACTGGCTACCGCGGGGTGCTGAATTACCCGGGAAATAGCGTCTTCCAGATCAATCGGCGCAATATCGAACTGCTCGGTCTGAGGCTCTACAGTCGTTGCATTGCGGTGCATTTTGGGCGGCTTGCCAAATAATACTGACATCGGCAGGTCAACAGGTCGGGCATCAAAGTGCCGGTCATTCAGAACCAAACACTGTTCGCTGGTAGATTCACCCACCACGGCATAGGGGCAACGCTCACGCTGACAGATACTTTCAAAACGAGTCAGATCTTCTGGCCGAACCGCCATGACATAGCGTTCTTGCGCCTCATTACACCAGATTGCCAGCGGCGACATGCCCGGCTCATCATTAGGCACATTGCGCAGCTCAAAAGTACCACCACAACCACCATCTTTTACCAGCTCAGGAAAAGCATTGGACAAACCACCCGCCCCGACATCATGAATAAAAGCAATGGGGTTCCGGTCACCCAGCTGCCAGCACTGGTCAATGACTTCCTGGCAGCGCCGCTCGATCTCCGGGTTCTGGCGCTGTACCGACGCGAAATCCAGATCCTCGGAACTGGAGCCGGAAGTCATGGATGAGGCCGCACCCCCGCCGAGGCCAATCAGCATGGCCGGTCCACCCAGAACAATCAGCTTACAACCAGCATCAAACGCCGGTTTGTCCACATGTTCTTCGCGGATATTACCGTAGCCACCGGCAATCATTATCGGCTTGTGGTAACCTCGACGTTCGCCATCAAAATCCATTTCAAAACTGCGGAAATAACCGCAGAGATTAGGACGACCAAACTCATTATTAAACGCGGCCCCGCCAATAGGACCATCAATCATGATATCCAGCGCTGTGACTATTCTTTCCGGTTTGCCGTAATTTACTTCCCAGGGCTGCTGATAACCCGGTATTTGCAAATTCGATACGCTAAAACCGGTCAATCCCACTTTCGGTTTGGAGCCCCTGCCCACCGCACCTTCATCTCGAATTTCACCGCCGGAACCGGTACCTGCTCCGGGGAAAGGTGCAATGGCCGTCGGGTGATTATGGGTTTCCACCTTCATCAGCAAATGCACAGGTTCCTGATGAAAGCCATAAATCTTTGTTTCCGGGTCCGGAAAAAACCGACCCGCTTCATGCCCTCTCACTACCGCAGCATTATCAGAATAAGCAGATAAAACGTCTTCACCACCCAGTTGATAGGTGTTTTTGATCATGCCAAACAGGGAAATCGTTTGCGCTTCCCCATCAATAGTCCAGGAGGCATTAAAAATCTTGTGACGGCAGTGTTCGGAGTTCGCCTGCGCGAACATCATCAATTCCACATCGGTTGGATTGCGGCTCAATTCAACAAAACTGGCCACCAGATAGTCGATTTCATCATCGGCCAGTGCCAACCCCAATTCGACATTGGCAATTTCAAGCGCAGATCTGCCACCGGAAATCACATCCACCGAAATCATTGGTTGCGGCTGATGGTGCTCGAACAGTGCTTCCGCCTGATTAACCGAATCCAATACAGTCTCGACCATACGATCATGCAGCTGGTTACTGATTAACCTGGCGTGCTCTTCACTGAAATTACCTACAACGTAATAGGCAACCGCCCTTTCCAGGCGCTTCACCCGATCCAGTCCGGCGTTATGGGCAATATCGGTCGCCTTACTCGACCAGGGAGAAATGGTGCCTGGCCTGGGTATCACCAAAAAAAGCTGCCCCTCCGTCTGCTGGGCTGCCACCCGCGGCCCATAACTGAGCAATGCAGTTAACTCAGCGATATCTTCCGCACTGAGTTCGCCTTCGACATCGACCAGGTGGACGTACTCTGCGTAAACACCTTCAACACCCGTTACCGTTTTTCGCAAACTTTCAAAAAGTTTCTCTTTTCTAAAGTCTGAAAGAGCTGGAGCGCCGCGAAAAGTCAGCATGTAGGCCTCGAATCTGGTTAATGGTTACAGAAATTTTGAAGGCCGATATTGTAAAGTAATTGACCGGCAAGCGGCAGTCTCAATACGGTTTTCTTTACCTTTCGGTCTTGCTCTCGTCCCTTCGAGAACAAATTGGTTGAATGGCTTCTGTTCTGCCTCTAACCTAGAGCCCTGTTAAACCACTTACCAACTCGCTGAAAAAATAAATAGTTGCTCGGTTTAAGGAGTTACAAGCAACAAATATGCGTGGCTTTCACTTTCATCTAAGGCGAACCACCAAGCGCATGCTGTACGCCTGCCTGTTGTTTGTTGCCGCCCTGACACTCTCCACCAGCAGGGCTCCGGGAACACTTGAGGTTATTCAAAACCGTGGCGTACTGAGAATCATCACCATTCCCGGGTCCACCACCTACTTCGAAGATGGCAAAGGCAAAGCCGGATTTGAATACCTGCTGACCAAAGCTTTTGCCAGGCACCTTGGTGTAAAGCTTGAAATATCGGTAATGGAAAGTGTGAACAGCGCATTGATTGCCGTTGGCACCCCTGTGGGTGATTTCGCCGCGGCCGGACTGACAATTACCCCTGAGCGAAAAAAGCGGTTTCGCTTCAGTATTCCCTATCATCACACAAGCGAACTGTTGATCTACCGGCAAGGTGAAAGACGGCCAACATCCGTCGCAGATCTGAGAAACGGGCGTTTACTGGTATTAAAAGGCAGTTCGCATCTGGAGCGATTGCAACAGCTAAAACAGCAGTATGAAAACCTGAGCTGGGAAGAGCTCGATGAAGACATGCTGAGACTGATGCAGCTGGTACACGAAGGTGAAACCGATTTTGCTATTGTCGATGCCAACGCCTACCGGGTTGACCGCAGCATTTACCCCAAAGCAAAAGCCGCATTTGACATATCCCCCCCACAACCTCTGGGCTGGGTCTTCCCGCAAAATGGTGACGGCTCACTACTGAAAGCCGCCAATCAATTTTTGAAAGAGTATGAAAAAAGCGGCAAACTGAGCAAGCTTTGGGACCAATTCCTCGGTCATACCAAGAAGTTCAGTGTGGCGGGCTCGCAGTTATTTATGAGCCGCATGAATTCACGCTTGCCTAAATATCAGGGGATGTTTAAGGAAACCGCCGACAAATATGCAATAGACTGGTTACTACTGGCAGCGATCTCTTATCAGGAGTCACACTGGAACCCCAAGGCAAAATCCCCCACTGGGGTGCGTGGCCTAATGATGCTGACATTATCAACAGCCAAAGAGATGG
The DNA here is from genome assembly GCA_024234435.1 of Pseudomonadales bacterium. Classification (NCBI taxonomy): domain Bacteria; kingdom Pseudomonadati; phylum Pseudomonadota; class Gammaproteobacteria; order Pseudomonadales; species Pseudomonadales bacterium. The sequence goes on along the minus strand of JACKOF010000001.1, from coordinate 789,068 downwards.
GGGTCAAAAAACGGCTCGACCCCGAACAAAGCCTGGACGGAGGTGCCCGTTATTTCCTGAAAGCAAAGGAAAGGATTCCTTCACAGATCAAGGAGCCGGATAGAACCTGGTTCGCTCTGGCGGCCTACAATATAGGGCTCGGTCATCTGGAGGACGCGCGAGTGTTAACTGATCGTGCCGGGAAAAACCCCAACCTGTGGAGTGACGTAAGCGAACACCTACCTCTGTTGCAACAGAAAAAATTCTATTCGACTGTCAGGCATGGTTATGCCCGCGGCAAAGAACCCGTGCAATACGTACAGAATATTCGTCACTATTACGACATTCTGAAATTACATATCAGGGAATCTGAAAAACGCCAGGAGCGGGAAAGGATGATTGACCTGCCATCCAGCAGCAACCTTGGCAGCGACTCTCTGTTATCACTCTAGGGGCTGTTCACACTAATTGGATGCCGCTCAGTCCCCAGCTTACTAAAGCCAAACGACACTCCTAGCGTCTGCGCTGAAAAAACGTTTTTAGCAACTGGCTGGATTCATCAGCCAGCACGCCACCCACCCAGGCAATACGATGATTGTAGTGACCGGCATCCAACAACTGTAAATGACTCTGCACAGCGCCCGCACGAGGCTCCGGTGCACCAAACACCAGCCGCCCTATTCGTGCATGAACCATCGCGCCAAGGCACATGGTACAAGGTTCAATACTGACATACAGAGTAGTGCCGGAAAGTCGATAATTACCCAGCTTCGCAGCAGCATTGCGCATGGCCACTATTTCCGCGTGAGCTGTTGGGTCATGACCCAAAATCGGCTGATTCCATCCCTCAGCCAGCAACTCACCATCTTTTACCACAACCGCGCCCACTGGCACTTCACCGTGCTCACTTGCCATGTCTGCAAGCCTGAGTGCGTGTTGCATCCATTGCAGATCACTGGGTGTATAACCTGAAAGCATTGTCTCTACTCGTCAACAGGCAAGAATATGGCTATTACTCAGCCTCATAAAAAGGAATCCAGAAGTTTGGGTAGATACGCCCGGGTGAACTCTTTTCATTAACTCTGGCCAAAGAATTATTCCGACATTATTACTCACCACAAACGCATCGTCATCACCGTAGAAGATATATTTACGTGCGTGCAGTACGAACCCTGGCGACAGAATCGATACTCCTTTAGCGAATGACGTATTGCACCTTTTTTTGGTCAAGGCCTGAAAACCTGCCTAAGAACCAAAATCAAAGACCTTTTCAAGACAAAGATGCCTGATTTTTCAGATTGATATTTCCTTGATACTTCTCTGACATCCTCTTGGTTCAACCTGCTGATAATTCACTCTAATCATCACGAAAGTTAGTGGTGTTCAAACACGAATTGATAGAGGCAGCCTTTTGGAAATAAAGAATTTACAGTTCCGAGCCCCCGCCAGGATATTAACCCTGATAGTTACTGTTTATCTGCTGGTTATGTTTAATGGCCGTTTTTTCAGAACAGTATACGAGCTACACGGTATTGGAGGCGTGGATAGCTGGCTGTACATAATAAGTCTTTTTTTCTTCTTGGCAGTGCTAATTAACTTTTCCCTCACCATTCTGGCAATACCCTGGCTGTTAAAGCCCACGCTTATCTTTATATTGATTGTTTCCTCACTGACCTGCTATTTCATGGAAACGTATAACATCCTGATTGATAAAACCATGATTCAGAACACGATGGAGACTGATATCAGGGAAAGCTGGGAGTTGTTAAGTTTTAACCTGCTAACCTTTGTTGGACTGTCCGGTTTAATACCCGCCGCCCTCGTTTGGAAAATCAAAATAGATTATGGCAACTCCAGAGGGTTTGCGCTTGAGAAACTGCTCATTAGCATCATCACAATTTTGATAGCTGGCTTTATTGCTCTACTGTTTTATCAGGACTATGCGTCCCTGTTTCGCAATCACCGCTATATCCGTGACCTCATAGTGCCAGTTAACTACGTTCATTCACTCAATGCCTACGCAAAACAATTTCTGCCAAAGAACACCCCGGAGTTTCAGTCCATTGGGCTGGATGCACATGTCACCGAAAGCTGGGGCTTACCTACTGACAAGAAGGTAGTCACCGTGATCGTAGTAGGTGAAACAGCCCGCAGCGCCAATTTTTCTCTTTACGATTACCCCCGGGCAACCAACCCTGAATTGAAACGACATGACATCATCAGTTTTAGCCAGGTTTCTTCCTGTGGTACCTCCACAGCCGTATCTCTGCCCTGCATGTTTTCCCATGAAGGCCGTGATATCTACAATGAGCGACAGGCCCGCAACTCGGATAACCTCCTGGATATACTGCAAAGGGCAGGTTTGGAGGCTGTCTGGATTGATAATAATTCCGGCTGCAAAGGGGTGTGCAACCGGATAAAACATCTGAACGTTTCCCCAGGGGATAACATCAATTTCTGCAAGGGTGCCGAATGTTACGACATGGTGCTAATCAGTAAATTGCAGCAAGCTATCGAAAGCTCGGAAAAAAATATGGTCATTGTCATGCATCAGGTTGGCAGCCATGGTCCAGCCTACTTCCTGCGCACACCCGAAGAGTTTCAAAAATTCAAACCCTTTTGCCATACCAATCAATTACAGGAATGTAGCCAGCAGGAAATTATCAATGCCTACGACAACACTATTTTATACACCGACCATGTTTTATCTGCCGTCATTGACTTTCTTGACTCCAGAAAAAATGTTCTGGATGCCAGTATGCTCTACGTATCTGACCACGGCGAATCACTGGGCGAGAACAACCTATACCTTCATGGCATTCCCTATTTCATGGCTCCCGAGGAGCAAACCCATGTCCCCATGATCCTCTGGCTCAGTAATAATTTTGCCAAGCGATTCTCTATTGACAAAACCTGCCTGCAAAATAAACGTCAGGAACGTTTAAGCCATGACAATCTGTTTGACTCCATGATCGGTATGCTCGGTGTTCAAACCAGTATTTATCAAAGAGAACGCGATATTTTCGACAGTTGCCGAGGGGCAAACAGCACTGATTTTCCTTTAGCAAAGCATCAAGCCAGCAAGGGTGTTGAATAATGCCAAAAAGCAACCCCCGCAACACAGATAACAGCCGGAGTCCCTACAAAGGTACCCAGGGCATCAAAAGACTGACAAATGCAACGGGTTATTCACTCAAAGGATTTTGCGCGGCGTGGCAGCATGAAGCCGCTTTTCGCCAGGAAGCTCTGCTTGTGACGGTCTTAATACCACTGGCATTTTTCGTTACTGAAAACAGTCTGGAGCGACTTCTCCTTGTGGGCAGCTTATTAATAGTTTTACTAACCGAATTATTGAACTCTGCCCTTGAAACCGTCGTAGACCGAATCAGTTACGAGCATCATGAATTAAGCGGCAGAGCCAAGGATCTGGGATCCGCGGCTGTTCTTGTCAGTTTGGCAATCGCAGGCATAACCTGGGGGATTATCCTGCTGTGAAAAAGTTTTATTTCTACCATGGCTTATTACCTCTTCTTTTGCTGCTGCTTGCTACTCTGTGGCTGGATTATTTTCACTTTGATTTTATTCTGTCAGATCACCTTTATGCGGTTCAGGGTTACAACTGGAATTTGAAGGAAAACTGGCTGCTAGAAGGCATTATTCACAGAGGCGGCCGTATTTTTGTAGGCGTTTGCATCACCCTCAACCTGTGCGCATTGATTACCACCTGGTTTGTTTCTTCAATGGCCAACTATCGCCGGGGGCTAATCTATCTATTAACCACCGTACTTGTTTCCCTAGTGGTTGTTTCCGGATTAAAGGCGATTACGCATATAGACTGCCCCTGGAGCTTTCAAGTCTATGGTGGAGAAAAACCTGTACACCCGGTTTTTGCTTCCATTTTTGGCACGGGAACCGGCCGTTGCTTCCCCTCCGGTCATGCCAGTGGAGGTTACGCATGGATCGCACTCTATTTCTTTTGCCTGCTTTGTAAACCCAGGTGGCGCTTTGCGGGTCTGACTTTTGGTTTGTTATTGGGAGCAATATTTGGATTTTCCCAACAATTTCGGGGGGCTCATTTACTGTCGCATGACATCTGGACCGTTGGCATTTGCTGGTTTACTGCTCTGATTGGTTTCATCTGGACAAGTAAAAAACCGATTCATGTGTGCCAAGCAGAGGTAGGAGGTTACAATCCGGGTTATGAGTGATTTATATCCGGCAATCCGGTGGTGTCCTGCAAGGGTTTTCAGTGAAAAACAAGTACCGCTTACTGATCGTTGAAGATCATCAAAAACTGGCCGAGAATCTTTATGAATATCTCGGTGATCAACATTATGAGCTGGATTATGCAGCTGACGGTCTAACCGCACTTCATCTGCTGGCAACCAATAGTTATGATGTTATCGTTCTGGATATTATGCTGCCCGGAATCAGTGGGTTAACGCTTTGCCAGCGAATTCGTCAGGATTTACAGTCTTCCGTGCCCGTTATTATGTTAACTGCCCGGGATTCTATCGAAGATAAAACAAAGGCATTTAATAGCGGCGCTGATGATTATCTGATCAAACCTTTTCACATGCGCGAACTTGAACTTCGCATCCAGGCTTTACTCCGCCGCGGCAGTGTCGACCAGGACTACCTGAGAGCAGAAGATCTCACCTACTGCCCCGGAACTCTTAAAGTCTCATTTCGAAATAAAGCCGAAGTCACCCTGTCAGGTTACAGTGCAACGATTTTTGAAATTCTTGTTCGGCAATATCCAAAGTTTGTCAGCTATCAGGAGTTCAGCCGAAAACTCTGGGGCATTGATGATGGTGACCCAAACACAGTTCGCACCCATGTTTACGGGTTGCGTAAAACCCTAAAAGAAGCTTTCGGCCAGGATGTTATAAAAACATTACATGGTCGTGGCTATGCCCTTCACCTCATTTAGCAGGCAAGCCATGATCAGCTCACTTTCCCGACGCGTAAAGCAAATATTCATTCGGGTATATTTGCTCAGTGTTAGCATCGTACTAATATCTACCTGGCTATTACTGGAGGGGCTGGAAGAAACCACACTTGCAATTGACAAGCAGGCAGAAATTGAACATTTCCTGAGCCGCCATGAAACCGACAAAGTCGTCCATGCTCAGTCGGCTATGCTAACCATCACCTACCTGCCAGCAGATAGTTCACCCTATGAACACCTGCCCGTTATATTCAATAATTTGCCCGTTCCTTTTGATGGCGATGTCGAAATTTTGGGTAAGGAGTACCGAATAATCATCAATCGGATTCCGGAAGGCACCTACTATCTGGCCAAAGACTTAAGCCAGTTTGAACAATATGAAAACCTGATGGTCACTGTGTTGCTTGCCCTTGCCGGGCTATCCATTATTTCAGGGATTGGTTTTGCATCATTGATCAGCCACAGGATTGCACAGCCGATCCAGGCTCTCACACAAGATATCATGCATATCAAACAGGGACGCAGAGAAACCTACCTTCCTGCTATCTATAAAGATAGCGAACTCAATGAAATTTCCCGAGCACTCAACAAATATCTCGACGAAATAGACCAGCTTGTCAAGCGTGAGCGTTCCCTGATCACCATGGCCAGCCATGAACTCAGAACACCTATCGCCGTTATTATGGGAGCCGCCGAGGTTATTGAGCGTCGTCAACAGCTTAATGGGGATGACCAGAAAACCTTGCAACGAATCATCGCATCGGCAAACACAATGTCTGCCAATGTTAACGTGCTGCTAAACCTGATACGACAAAGCAAAACGGAGGCAGACACGGAATCATTCTCTCTCAACACCCTGATCGACGAATGGGTAGCGGCTATAAAAATCGCAGACCCTGCGGCCTCAGAGCGAATAGACATTGTAGCCAAGCATGATGCCATGATCTCTGCTAACAGAAATATGGTACGGATCCTTTTTAACAATCTTGTTAATAATGCACTGAATCATAACCAGGGTAAGGTCTGGATTGACTTCTCAAATCAGCACGTAGAAGTGCGAGACCAAGGCATCGAGGCCATTAATAAGCAGGATTCTGAAACAACAGACACCACTACAGGGCTCGGTTTATATATTGTCACCTTGATTTGTGAACATCTAGGCTGGGAGTTTTCCCTGAAAACGTTACCAGGCGGAGAAACCTGTGCCAGGGTACTTTTTGAATAAAGGCAGCAAACAGCTTTTTTGATTATTCTGACAATGATTACTCCGACACTAATGCAGACATCATTACCCCGATTGTTTAAAGCTGTTCTCAATATTGACACCTGATACGATAATCCGGTTTACCTGAAAGCAGCCACCAGCTGCCGGGGCAATTCACCGGCTGAAACCGCCCTGCAACCCGACGTATTTTGCCCTGACCCTCGGCTTTAAATACAATTTTGGATCATCGAGTTACTGCTGCGGTTGAACCCGGCCTTTCTGAAAACCTCTGTACGTAATCAAGCGTAACGATCCATCCAGCCGAGAAAGCTGTTTGCGATCGTCAGTTGAAGCATTGAAGTGCTGCGTCCGCAAACCCCTGCAAAGTTAGGCAAGTTGCACGTGAACGGTTTGTTGTACGGGATAGATCGGCGGCCCAAATTGATTATAAACCGCCACATCCGCCGCATCACGGCCATACCCGACAGCTACATACCCACCCTTTTTGAACTTCTGTGTTGCATCAAAAGTGTACCAGCGATCAGCAACATAGGCTTCAAACCAGGCATGTAGCTCCATGGGTTCAAGGCCATATAAATAACCAACCACCATTCGAGCAGGAATGCTTAGACTTCTGCACAGGGCTATGCCCAGATGAGCCAGATCTCTACATACACCCGCTTTCTGTTGATTCACTTCAGCTGCAGATAAGGAAGAGAAGCTGCTGGCTGGCCGAAAACCAATACTGGTATTTAACCAGCGCTCGATTTCTGCTACCTGATCATAACCGGGTTGTTGATTTGTCGTTATTTCAGATGCCATATCGCCAAAATGATCAGATTCACAATAGCGGCTGGGCAACAGATACTTAAGCACCGCGTCTGGCAAGTTTTGAATATCAACAAAATGGCCACCAAATGCTTGATCGACATTGTCAGCCGTCATAATTCTGGCAGAGGTATAAATGGTAAAGTCACCTGAAGGGGCGATCAATCGCTGGCACAGGTTGCCATAATCATCGGTAAATTCAAAAGCTGGAACACTGGGATATAGCAGATACTCTTCACTGGCAATCCACTGTTGTGCACCGCTCCTTGGTCGAAGCATCAGAATAAAGGGCGTAGGCACATCAATGAAAAATTTTAATTCACAGCTTGTCTGCAACCACATATTGAGGCCTCTCTGTTTTAACAATACCTATGGCATCGCTGTTACCCAGACATTGACAACCATTTTCGTGCCAGATGGCCCATGAAAAGACCCTGCGATGGGCGGCACCGATTCCGGCAATCTCGCCACAGCAACAGTAATATGTTCAGCCCCGACAATGTTGCCAATGGTTGGGTCAAAACCTTTCCAACCTGCGCCAGGAATAAGCACCTCTGCCCAGGCGTGGGTAGACCCTGACTGACCGAGAGGATTGGTGGTCGCATCGGAATAAATGTAGCCGCTGACAAATCGTGCTGCAAAACCCAGCTGCCTTGCTGCAGCCATAAAAAGACAGGCTGAATCGCGACAGGAACCTGAGCCAAGGGATAGGGTTTGCTCGACACTTTGTACGCCTTCCTCTTCGCGTCTTCGGTAGGTTAAGGTTTGATAGATACGCTGGTTTAGTCGAAGCAACAAGGCGAAAGTTTGAATTTTCTCGTCAGGCTGCCAAATATCATGAATCCAGCTTGTTAGCAGGTTGGTTTCTGCCGTATCGGTTGATTGCATATAAGGCGACAACAGCACTTTATCTTCATCGATATAGCTGAAGGGATAATCGACCGCATAATCAGCAACCAGAAAGTCGTGAGGGGTCTGGTCATATTGCTGAATAATGATCTCGCTTTTTATGGTCAGATTTTGCGTGCTGCCGTTGAATGTTGCCGTGGCAACTGAATTTCCTTCCACATCCCGGTGCCAGCGCAATGTTGCCGCTGGAAAAATATCCAACGCCGAACTTTCTATACGCAACTCATGCCCCTCCCTTGGCCGCAATCGCAAGGTGTGCGGTAACAATTGCACTGACCCAGAAAAGTTGTACAGAGTCTCATGTAGAATTTTGTAACGTTTCATTTGACCTTCGCCACCCTAACCTCCACCGATTTCACATAACCCCCGGTTTTCACGATAAGGTTCATTACAGCGCCAGCCACTCCCCATCGAATCGATATGCGCATTTGCGGGGATAATAATGAGCGAGCAGACCATAGCCTTTTTTTCAAACCCTCTGACACACCGCCAATCATTGCCTCCATCTTTCAAATAAGCATTCTCCGGAAGGACAATTCTCGAGCACGTGTCTTCATTTTTTTGATACCCTCGCACACATTGCCAATTTTCCCCGCGCCGATCAAGGAAAGCGTTCTCGGGAATTTTCAGGGCAATGCAGGCACTGCTACTTTCCTTGTAACCTCTCATGCACTCCCAACCTTTATCGTAGGACGAATCGGCTGCATAAGCATTGGCGGGGATGACAACCAGCCTGCAGCTATTACCGATTTTTTTGTAACCTTGTTCGCAATCCCAACCTAAACCATAGTTTGATTCACTTAAAACAGCGTGTGCAGGTATATCAATTTTAACGCACTGAATTCCTCTAAAACCGCTTTGCTTAGGCTTGTACCCCCTCTCGCACTCCCAACCCGTACCATATTGCGCATCAACCAAATAGGCATTAGCAGGAACATTTACCCGTTCACAAGCATCATTGCTCTTTAAAAACCCCCGATTGCATTTCCAATCTGATCCAAATGAATCGAGATACGCATTTTTCGGTATTTTTATCACCAAACAGCTATTGTTGGTTTTTTTAAATCCTCTCTCGCAATACCAACCATCTCCATAGCTTTTTTTGTAGGCATTTGCTGGCAGATCCAAAACATCAGCTTGTGCCCACAACTTACCAACAGAAGTCATCAACAATACAAGGATGGTTGCCAAGGTAAATAGATGTGTTTTCAATTTCATACTGGTAATCCGTTCTTGTTAGAAGAAGAAACTAATGACGCACCTTGTCGAGAGATATAGGCTTTTGTAACAAATGGCGAGGTCATGGCACGAACCAATTCACTGTAATTAAGCGGGCATGCTTACAGCATTGTGCCAATACATCAGCAAGGTCTTTGCAAATGGGTATATTGTTGGTTTTGTCATCCAGTACCGTGCCGCTATCAAGCCCGAATTTTTCGCTGTCGATAACAGAAACGATTGTGTACTTCTCGAAATGACGTACCAGTCCGTTGGCTGTTTTGCCGTCTATTGCAGCGAAGTTGCCTTCGCAATAAACAATAGCGGTAGTTACTCGCTGATGGGTACGCGATGGCTTCAATGGCAAATGCTCTGCATCACCTTTGGGCATTACTGACTGTTCGATAATAGATAAACTGCCTAATTTTGCAGGCATGGTGGTTCCTTGAGTACAGACTCAGGAGGCAACCAGATCGTGCCGACCAGAATTAGCCGAATGTCAACGAGAAGTCCCGCTAAGTGAAAATACCGCGGGCAAGATATCCCGCTGGTTGGAAGTGAGAGTCCACCTTAACACAAGCACCGGCTGACGGATATGAGTGTGAATGATTTGTAGTTTGTATGTCAGGCGAAACACCTGGTATGGCGAATGGCCTGTTTAATCTGGGGAATCAATGGCGGTGCAATACTCAGGTTGCGTATACCAGATTGTAACAACCGCGGAATATGTTCAGATCTGCCTGCCAGTTCCCCGCACAAAGAAAGTGGTATTTCGGGTGCATCCTGGCTGGTTAGTTGTAAAAGCCGGAAGATCGCATCAGATGCATCGTTAAAGTACCGCTCCACGGCGGCATTATCCCGGTCAGCCGCAAAGGTATATTGTGTCAGGTCGTTGGTACCAAAACTGAAAAAGTCGACATGCTTGGCGATGGCTTTTGCTGAAAGTGCCGCTGCCGGTGTTTCAATCATGGCCCCTACTGATGGAAGCTCTGCAAGCCCCATGTTTTCACCGAGTTTCATTAGCTGTTCTTTCACCATTAAAATGTCCCCGGGCAGGGTAACCATTGGGATGAGTACACGAATATCGAATTCTCTGGAAAGTTCCAATATAGCGGCTAATTGCGTAGTCAAAAGCTCGGGATATTCCAATAAAAACCGAATGCCACGTCGCCCTAAAGCAGGGTTGGTTTCTGCCATAAAACCAAGAAAAGGCAACGGTTTATCTGCACCAATATCCAGTAGACGTATGCATATACTGTGACTCTTTGCCGCTGCCAGAGTCTCACGCATTTCACTGAGAAGCTCTTCCTTGTTCGGCGGAACGCTACGCCCCAGATAAGCCTGCTCAATACGATATAAACCGATACCATCAGCACCATTACGCATGGCTTTTTCCGTGTCATCCCGGCAACCTACGTTGGCCAACACAGAAATAGAAACGCCGTCTTCTGTTATTGCTGGACGCTGTGCATGAGTCCGCGCGGTCTCAAAAATCTTGGCTTTAGTTTTAATTTTTTGCTGGAAAAGCGCTTTATCATCAGCATCAGGCCTAATCGTTACCGCTCCCCTATCCGCATCCACTAATACCCATGTGTTGTCGGGTATGTTGGCAAACAATTCCGGAATACCCGTAATGGCTGGCAGTCCTATCTCCCGCGCAAACAATGCTGCGTGGGAGCCTGAGCTACCATATTGTAAAAGCACCGCAGCAATAGGCCGCCCTGCAAGAAAAATTGTATCGGAAGGCAGCAAACGCGATGTCGTAAGTACACAATTATCAGGAATTTTATCCAGTGAATGAACCGTAATACCAGCCAGGGCATTCTGCAATCTGATCGAAATGTCGTGCATATCGTCGCCTTTGTCCCTGGCCACTTGGGACTCCATCAATAAAAATCGTTTTTCCCAGCGAAGAAATACGGTCTTTACTGCACTGCTGGCACTGACTAGGTTTTCCGCAATTTCCTTGCGCAGCTCATCTCTTAGCACGCGGTCATTAACCATCAGTTGATGTGCGCCGAACACTTCGGCCAGGCGTGCATCAATCTGTTTTTCTACACGTGTGGCCAACACCAGCAGATCGTCAGAAATACTGGCTGTAGCCGTATCTAGGCGAGAGAATTCATATTCAATGCCATCCCCGGTTAGCGGTTCGGGCACATCGATTGGCCCCAGTAAACCATAGTGAAGATGGGTCAGGCCTTGGGAAAGTCCCGGGGATATGGATTTTCCCCTCAATATCAATGACGATGATGTGCGAGCCTGGTTTTCTTCTTGATTGATAATCACTATATCAATACCCCATCATGCTCAAAAGCGTCGTTGGCGGATTGTTTTTAGAGTGTCCCCATGCTGTTGATCCGATTGTTATTCTTTGCTTTTTTTGCTGCCTTTTTTTCTTTCTGGGTCAGCAATGGCTGCTTCTTTGTCTCTTTATTACTTTTCTTTTCCTTACCCATAAATTTCTACACCTGTTTATTGTAGTACATGGTTTAGTTGTAGCCGCTTAGTTGCGTTTGCCCTTAGCGGGGCTCATGCCTTTGAGGAACTTGAAAAGATCACTGTCGGTGGATAACACGATAGTAGTGCTGTCGCCGATAATAACGGGATAGGAGGCCATCGTACGGGTAAATTCGTAAAATTCAACAGCCTGGGGGCTCTGATTATAAGCACTGGCATAGATTTCCGTCGCCTTGGCATCGGCCAGGCCTCGAATTTCCTCTACCTGACGATAGGCTTCGGATTGAATTTTGTTGAGATCCCGCACCCGATTACCACGTATTCTCGCCGCTTCACCATTACCTTCAGAAAGAAAACGTTCGGCAATCTGCCTGCGCTCACTGATCATGCGGTCATAAATTTTAGGCCGCACGCTTTCGTTGTAGTTAATGCGTTTAAAGCGAATATCTAACAACTCAATACCAAACACGCCGACTTTTTCAGCCGCCGCTCGGAATATTTCCTGTTCAACCAACTTTCGCCCTTTCTCAATGGGCACTAAAGCTCCCATCGTAGGCCCTTGCTGTTCGGTAGAAGGCAAAATAGCCTCACCAAGAACCGTGGTATCGATTAACGGTACCCGATTTTTAGTCGTGCGAATAATTTCTATTAATTCGTGTTTAGCCACGGCGTTTCGCGTTTCACTGCCGAGGATATCGTCCAACCTTGACTGCGCACTGCGTTCATCACGCAAGCGTAAAAAATACTGTAGCGGATCAACAATGCGCCAGCGGGCAAACAAGTCGACAGAGATATACAATTTATCTTTTGTCGGCATATCCGAAGGCGCGCCATCCCACTCAAGCACCCGCTTGTCGATGGGATTAACCTCTTGCACAAAAGGCACCTTGAATTTAAGGCCAGCTTCCGTAACCGGCTCGCCAACTGGCTTACCAAATTGGGTGATGATGACTTGCTCGACTTCATCAACGGTATATATCGAACTACCTAAGACAAACACACCAGCAAGAAGAATGGACAACACCGCAAACATCGTTAAGTTTTTCATTGTTTGCGCTCCTTTTGCCCATCGAGGTTAAGCAATGGCAACAGGCCAGACATGGCATCGTCCATCAATACTTTTGATTCTATTTTCGGCAGCACATCTTGCATGGTTTCAATGTAAATGCGACGGCGAGTTACTTCCGGTGCTTTTTGGTATTCAGTAAACAACGCATTAAAGCGCAAGGCATCACCTTCGGCTTCATTGATGCGCTTGAGACGATAACCATCCGCTTCGCGGATACGCTGATCTTTTTCACCCTCGGCTAGAGGAATGACTTTGTTATATTCCCGCCGCGCCTCATTAATAAGTTTTTCTTTCGATTGCTGCGCCTGGTTCACCTCATTAAAGGATTCCTGCACAGGCCTGGGCGGATTAATATTTTTTAACTGCACCTGATCAATGCTGATACCCATCACATACTTGGTGGATAGCTCCTGCATTTTGACCAGCGCTTCAATTTCAATTTCCTGCCGACCGATAGTAATCACTTCGTCCACGGTTCGATCACCTACCACTTCACGCATCACCGATTCTGATACAGAACGCAGGGTTTCACCGGGTTCACGCACTTCAAACAAAAATTTGACCGGATCTGATATACGGTATTGAACTACCCATTCCACCAGTGCGGCATTGAGATCACCGGTAACCATTTGGGTTTCCCTTACTCCATCGCGTGCACCCTGATAAGGATCATAGGCACCCTGGGTGGCAAAACCAAACTCTTGTTTTAACTGCCGTTTAACAGGAACAATAGTCGCATTATCAATACCCAACGGCAGCTTAAAATGTAGACCCGGTGGCACTTCTTTGAGATACATACCAAACCGCTGCACCACAGCAACCGAATCACTGGGCACGGTGTAATAGGCCGACCACAGACTTAGACCTATTAGCAACATAATGGCAAAGGTAAATAACCCGCCAAAGCGTCCACCTGAATTTTTTCCTGAGCCACCTCCTGAAAATAATCTTTTTATCCGAGCAATAGCTTGAGCCACTATTTGGTCAATATCCGGAGGCGATTGGGGTCGAGATCCCCATTGGGTAGCAGAACTATCATTTTGAGACGGCATTAAAAAGCCTTTCGGTAGGGACAGGCAAAATTGACTGTTCCCTTACATATTGGGGCAGATAACCTGTTTACAAGGCGAGAAGTGAAAATACCCCTTTCGGGAAACAATAAACCTGGTCAACACTCCTGTTCGAAGGAAGCGGATTAACCCCTGCGGCTACGTCACTGCCAAGCGTCACCTGACGATACCAGATGAGTGCCTGCCTGTGATGGTCACTTCTGCTGCCGCAAGCGGTTTGCAGAAAACATCACAGGTTACCCAGGAAACACCATTACAGACGATGTATTTCTGCTCGCCCGCTGCGCCCAGCACTGCCTGCCATTTAATACCCGTCGGAAAAGCCGCCGCGACCACGCAGGCCGGGGTCTTTTACCTCGGTCACAATTTGCTGCGGGTTCATTGTCGGTACATTGCCGGTACATTGCACAGCCTTTCAAAACCGGCCAAACGCTGATAATTTTCCAAACAGAGTGGATCACCCTTTCCTGCCCGCGCAAAGGTTAACCGTTGCTGGTTTTTCAAATAGGGGGCCTGCACTGCCCATCGTCAGTGGTATGGCCATAATCAACTGACAACACATTAGGCTCATAGCTTTCCAGCTTGTGCCCTCTCGCCTGAGGCAGATTCAGTGCCTCGGCAATACCGGAAGTGACATCCGCTGGCACATGGCCAAACTGCCATTATCATTCGTGCAGAACAGAGAGTAACAGCCCTTCGAGTGATTCATACTACTCTCAAACAGTCGTCAACGCTTTTACATGGTCTTTACGATTCGGCTTTATGCGGGTCTGTTGATAACTGCTGATAAATGTTGGGCATGAAAACGAATATGATCTTCAATAAAGGTCGCAATAAAGAAGTAGCTATGATCATAACCTGCCTGCATTCGGATATTCATTGGATAATCTGCTTCCATTCCAGTTTTGAGTAAGAGTTCCGTCTTTAACTGCTCCTGCAAGAAATCATCTGCATCACCCTGGTCGATCAGTATTGGCAGATGTTGCGTAGCCGATCGAACCAGTTCACAGCTGTCGTACTGCTGCCAGCTTTCCCTGTCATTGCCTAAGTAATGACTAAAGGCTTTTTCTCCCCAAGGACAATTACTCGGCGATACAATAGGTGAAAACGCTGAAACCGATTGGTATTTATCAGGATTTTTCAGGGCAATAGTCAACGCACCATGCCCTCCCATCGAGTGGCCAAATATACCGGAACGAGCAATGTCAACCGGAAACTCGCTTGCCACCAAACCCGGAAGCTCATCAACGATATAATCGTACATCCGATAATATGTTGCCCAGGGTTGCTCAGTTGCATTCACATAGAACCCCGCGCCCAAGCCAAAATCATAAGCACCGTCTGGATCATCGGGCACCCCTACCCCTCTGGGGCTGGTATCCGGGGCGACAATCGCCACCCCGTACCTTGCCGCGAATTGCTGTGCTCCGGCTTTGGTAACGAAATTTTCGTCTGTGCATGTCAGGCCAGACAGCCAGAACAACACCGGCACCCTGACACCGCCTTCAACCTGTGGCGGTAGATAAACCGAAAACACCATCTCGCAATTAAGCACCCGCGACAGGTGCTTATACCGTAACTGCGATCCACCAAAGGATTTATTAGCACCAATTTGTTCTATCGTCATCAGTACAGTACCACCGAACGGATACTTTCACCGCTATGCATAAGGTCAAACGCTTTGTTGATATCCTGAAGCGGCATGGTGTGGGTAATCAGCTCATCGATATTGATTTTACCGTCCATATACCAGTCAACAATTTTGGGGACATCTGTACGCCCCCTGGCACCACCAAAGGCAGTACCGTGCCATGAGCGGCCGGTCACTAATTGAAAAGGACGAGTAGAAATTTCCTTGCCAGCACCCGCGACACCCACAATACAACTACGGCCCCAGCCTTTGTGACAGCACTCAAGCGCCTGACGCATAACCTCTACGTTACCAATGCACTCAAAACTGTAGTCGACGCCGCCACCCGTCATTTGCACCAGATGATCGACAATGTTTTCGACCTCATTGGGATTCACAAAATCTGTCATACCATACTGTTTTGCCAACGCCACTTTTGAGGGGTTCAGATCAATGCCGATGATGCGAGTGGCTCCCACCATTTTGGCGCCTTGAATGACATTCAAACCGATACCACCCAAACCGAACACCGCAACAGTAGAGCCAGGCTCTACTTTCATGGTAAATGCGACGGCACCAATACCGGTTGTAACACCGCAACCGATATAGCAAATCTTGTCAAAGGGCGCATCCTTACGTACTTTGGCGAGAGAAATTTCCGGCAATACCGTGTAGTTTGAAAAGGTCGAGCACCCCATGTAGTGCAGGATTGGCTTGCCGTCCAGCGAAAAGCGGCTGGTGCCATCCGGCATCACGCCCTGCCCCTGGGTACTGCGAATGGCCTGACAAAGGTTCGTTTTGGGGTTTAGGCAATATTCGCATTCCCGACACTCGGGGGTATAAAGCGGTATGACGTGATCACCTGGCTTAAGACCTTTAACGGCTGGCCCCACTTCGACAACAACACCCGCGCCCTCGTGACCCAGTATCGCCGGAAATGCGCCTTCAGGATCATCACCTGACAGCGTGAAAGCATCGGTATGGCAAACACCTGTCGCCTTGATTTCAACCAGTACTTCGCCCGCTTTAGGCCCGTCAAGATCCACATCTACAATTTCCAGCGGTTTTCCCGCTCCAAACGCCACGGCCGCACGTGTTCTCATCTTTTCTCCCTCAGTTAAGCCATTTTAAAAATAGCACTATAGACTATATCGTTATCAATAATTACCTAAGCTATTTTACCGACACGTATATTGAGTGACAGACCACGAGCCTGCAAGATATCGACGTACATAGTCGGGATTTTCATCACAACAAGCAAAAACGGCATGTGTGATTCGAAATCAATGTAGCGTGTTGCAAAATAAATGATAACAACCACACCAGCGACAACGCTGGCAGCGTCGTAATGAGCAGCGATAGACGCTCCGTCTGAACGGAAAAATCACCCTGGAAACTGAGGTATTGGGAAAGCAATCAAGAGCCATGTGGCACCCATTGCCATAACAACGAATGACTACATAAATAGGCGACGGTAGCGGCACTTCCGGGCACAACAGTCCAACCGCCACCCCAAACAGAAAAAGCAGGAGAACGGGGCCAAAAGGGGGCGTGTTTACAATCCTTCATCGTGTAATTATTACGGAGGATAACAGCCTGTTGAAACACCCAGGCATTCAATGTTCCGGGTAGCATTTATCCTTTACCGGCAGACACACGGGCACAACCGACTGCAACCGCGAATCTCGTCCATTCTCAGGTGAGAAGAGTGGTCTATTTGAGGTCGTTGTTGAGGTCATTGGGCATAAGATGCGTATACGAGCGATCAATATCGGTCATCACCACACCCTGCAACAGGCTACTCGGTCCGGTTAGGTTTTCAATACGAATAATTGCTTCGATTTTTTCTTCTGAAAGTAGTTTTTCCTTGCGAATGAGATCAACAACACTGGCTCCCGAACTCAATGCAAGCCCTGCAATTCGCGTGGCATTCTCATAACCTATATGCGGACTGAAGACGGTGACGATGCCAATGCTATCGCGAACGGTATTGGCGCATAATTCACGATTTGCGGTAATACCTACAATGCAACGCTCTGTCAGCATAATAATGGCGCGGGTCATCATACTGAGCGAGCCTAACAGATTGTAAACAATCAATGGTTCAAAAGCGTTCAGCTGTAACTGGCCACCCTCGGCCGCCAGCGTCAATGCGAGATCGTTGCCAATCACCTGAAAAG
This sequence comes from Pseudomonadales bacterium, assembly GCA_024234435.1. Lineage (NCBI taxonomy): Bacteria > Pseudomonadati > Pseudomonadota > Gammaproteobacteria > Pseudomonadales > Pseudomonadales bacterium. The sequence goes on along the minus strand of JACKOF010000001.1, from coordinate 771,570 downwards.
CTGTCTGATTTACCGCTTCTGGAATAACCGGGTTCACCTTTCCTGGCATGATCGACGAACCCGGTTGCACTGGTGGCAAATTTATCTCGTTGAAACCGGCCCGCGGTCCACTGGACAGCAACCGCAAATCATTGGCAATTTTTGACAGCTTAACCGCCAATCGCTTTAACATACTCGAGAAAATCAAAAAAGCGCCCATATCAGAGGTTGCCTCGACCAGATGAGTCGCTGGTTTTACCGGAATTCCCGAAATTTCTGCCAGTTTTTTCACTGCCAGAGCGCCGTACCGAGGGTGTGTATTAATGCCTGTACCAATAGCTGTACCACCCAGATTGATCTCACAAAACAGGCTGGCGAGCTCGCCCATCCGGTCAATATCCTCGGACAAAGTGGTCGCCCAACCGGAAAACTCCTGGCCCAGTGTCATCGGAACCGCATCCTGAAGCTGGGTTCGCCCCATTTTCAGTACATCTGCAAATTCCTCTGCCTTAGCCTCCAGCGCTTGTTGTAAGGCGGATGTAGCATCAACTAGAGGATCATCGCTAAAAATGACGGCAAGACGGGCGGCGGTAGGATAAACATCGTTGGTAGACTGAGACATATTGACATCATTATTCGGATGTAAATATTGGTACTCACCTTTTTTATGACCAAGTAATTCCAGCGCGCGATTGGCAATGACCTCGTTGGCATTCATGTTTGTCGACGTGCCCGCTCCGCCCTGAATAAGGTCAACAACAAATTGGTCGTGTAACTTCCCGTCAACAATTTCCTGGCAAGCAGCAACAATAACCATCGCCTTATGCTCATCGAGCAGCCCCAACTCAAGATTGGCCTGGGCACAGGCCTGCTTAACCATCGCCAGGGCTTTAATCAATGGCGGATAATGGCTGATGGGTACACCGGAAATGTCAAAATTTCGTACTGCTCTCTGGGTCTGAATACCGAAGTAAGCAGCGGCGGGCACGGTTTCCTCGCCCAGTAAATCATGCTCTACCCGTAGCTCTATATCTGTAGTTTCCACATCAGTTTCCACGGATTATTCCTCTTGCTAAAAGTGAATGACCAGCAGGTCTGGATATAGAACGAATAACGCTCAAACGGCTACATCGCTGTTAACTTAATCGCCAGAAACTCGCAAACTGAAGCCAAATCCTAGAGCATAATCTGGCGGTACCCTGCATCAGTTCTAACACTGCGGCTTATCATTCTGAATGTATAGCATGACGCCTCTGGTTTTCAGTTACGACACCCATGGTAATGTAAATCCTCTAAGAAGGAGTATAGTCAATCATCATCAGCTGAAATTGAATCGGGCCGCCACCCTTTGTCATACTCGACTCACTCCAGTCATTGATTTTCAAGGTTCGCCAGGTGTCATACCAATACCGAACCCAACCAGAAAGCCGCGGACACCACGGCGTAAATTTTGCAGGTGGTAGCCACCCTCCTGAATGATCACGGAGGGAAGGTGCAATGCGCCTATAGCACGACCAATATTCCGCATGCCTTCCGAAGACACATAAAATGCACCGGTGGGGTCGCCTCGCATAATATCCACTCCCAGAGACACAACCAGATAGTCGGGAGAAAACTTTTTAATGACTCGAAGCGCTCTGTCCAGCGCCGTCAAATAAGCGGCATCATCGACACCTGGCCGCAGTGGGATATTAACGTTGAATCCCTTACCTTCCCCCTCACCCCGCTCATCTTCAAACCCGGCATAAAAGGGATAGGAAGACTCAGGGTGCCCGTGAATGGATACCGTCAGTACATCCTTGCGGCTGTAGAAAATATCCTGTGTGCCGTTGCCGTGATGGTGGTCAACATCAAGCACCGCAACCCGGCCCTTGCGAGACAGGCTATTGGCTGCAAGCGCCGCATTATTGAAATAACAGAAACCACCAAACACCTTACTCTCCGCATGATGCCCCGGAGGGCGACCGGCGACGTAGGTCATCTTGGACTTACCGCTAGCGACCAGTTTAGCAGCGGTAAGTGCCGCATTCGCTGATCGAGTCGCGGCCGCAAACACCGTGTTAGTGATAGGCGTTGAAGTGTCAATACAGAAATAGCCCGCACGCATGGGCCAATTCTGCGGCAAGCGGTCTGCATAACGAATAGGGAAAATCTCCGGGTAGACAATCTGTCCGTCCGGTACTTTCGTTTGGCTCTCTTTGAGAAAGTTAACCATGCGCTTATCGTGTATTTCAAGAATCGGTTTAAGGCCAAAATCCTCAATTTCATGACGAGTAATCGGCAAATCATTAAGCGCCTTGGCAATAGCGGCGACTCTCGCCGGACGCTCATAGTAGCCTTTAAAGGGCGAGTGACTGATATCGTTGGCTACGCCAGTTTCAATGAGATCAATGGCATGTTTCAACTTTGGCAGCGGTCCCGGCGACGGCGCGGGATAGCGTGGAGGCCGAATCAACACAGGATCATCCTTGATTGAGGCAAGCAGTGTTTTCAGCGGTTCCTGATCTGGTGCGAGATTGCATTTTGCCAGCATGATCCGAGCAACAACTGCCTTCAGTTTAGTCCGCGACAGCGGTGCAGTCTGACCAAGCCCATCGTGCAACAGCAAATTGGGGTCTCCCAGATTGGCCGACGTAATCACTCGCTCATATTGAGTACCGAGTATCGGTCTCGCGCCAAGGCGTTCGTAAAAAGCCATTCTTTTTTTGTTGTTGGGTAACAGCGACGCATCTACATTGGGGCTCGGTTCATCTGGCAAGCTGTCTAAAAACAACCGGGTGGCACCACGTTTTTTCAGATCATCCCGCATCGCTTCGTAAAGTGCCGCGCCAATACCCCGAGAGGCTTTTTCGGGATCACTGGCAATGTAATCGAGGTAGGCTGCCTTCAGATCGGAAAAATAAAATGATACGGTAAAACCAAGCACTTCGTCTCGAGCGCCGGTCGCTGCCAGAATGATGCATTCCCCTCCCTGCGGATGTTCGCCTCGTGCAAAGGCCTCTATTTTGTCTTTATAGGGGGCGTTGAATGGAAACGCCTTGCTAAAGACGGCTTTCAACCCCTCCAAATGGCGTTCGTATTGGGCATCCAGCCCCACCATAACCCGAACCATCTTCAACATGGGCTGCATTTTTCTCAGTAAACGTTACAATTGCAACGAGCAAAAAAACAAGATTATCTGCTATATTTCTGCACGTCATCGAAGAGCACTTATATCATGAAACAAAATTCGGATGCATCATCTTTTGATGAGTCGGACATATTTGTACCCGAAGGCACAACTTATAACCTGTTTCCGACTCCGATAAAGTTTTTCGAACTTGCTGAACAGGATATGAATACTGATCTTGCCGCATTTTTTACAAGCCATCCGCGCTTTAGACGCCGCGATCAGGCCGAGATGTCTGACGTAACAACGTTGATGGAGCACGCGAATGAAGCACCTGCCCTTACCCGATTGGAGAGCCTTTTTCTGGCATGCCTGAAAAACTATTGCCGCGAAATTGGATGGCAGGGCGAATTTGACCTTGCCATGCAAATGTTTCCCAATGTCGCACCGAAAGGCCACTATGTTCCCTCTCACAACCACGTATCCCATATTTCCGCCGTGTACTACGTGCAGACCCGTGTTTCTGACAAGCCGTTAATCGTCAATGACGAGTCGACACAAGACTACTGGCGACCCGACGAGGGGGCACTCATCTTGCACGACCCCCGCTTCAATGCCTCACTGCTGGGCGGCTGGCAATACCATACGAAAGTATTCCCCCGACCGGGCGTCATGATTTTCTTTCCCTCCTTCCTCTGGCACGAAGTGACCCCTCATAAAGCCGATGAGCCGCGCCTGTCAGTGGCTGCGAACTTTACGCTGACCTATCGCAATGTTCCCGAATATGAGCGCCACCAGATTTTTTCCTGCTAGGTAGGCTGCAGTCCAAATAAATTGGCCTGACGCCCTGTGACACAGCCTTCTTTGTTTCACTTAGGCAGTAACCTGCCCATGCAAAGATTTAATGGTGATTGTAGTAATCGCTTGCTCTATCACCACCATTGCCTTGCTTGTGCCGCGAAGTGAGCTAGTATCCGCTCTGTGCCACCATAACCGCATTGGCGAGAACAGAGGGTAAGTTATCATCTGCAAGGTGTAACTCTGCGTTATTGAAGCGTGCCAATCGTGCTAACTACGTCGTTTGCGGGCATCTGAAATAACGGTAGCCGACTTGCTGTGCGGTTGTTGTGTTTATCCCGATTTGAGCCTGAAAGAAAATCCGGAGCACTGGCGGGATCTTAAACGGTCAGAATGCCGCCTTTTTCGCTACCTGAATAGACTGGGCTTGCCTCAGCAGCCTAGTATTGGAGGTATCAGCCCAGGGCGGGTTGAACTGTATACCTAATTTGGCATATTGATGAACAAGCTGAACAGTACGATGGACTGGATTGATTTTCTAGCTGAGGGGCAAGCTCCGGAGTAAAGTCATCACTGGTGCTCATTCATGAGAGGTCGTCGAAATATCACCGAACAAAAACTTCCTCAAACAAGATAACAAGACTGGAAAGTGAGCATGAATCTAGACAAAATCATTGAAGAGCTACCAACACATATACAACATCTGCAAGGAAAGGGTCAGGTTGCCTCCTATATCCCGGCGCTTTCAGCCATACCTGGTCACAAGTTTGGTTTTTCATTGCGTACAATTTCAGGTGAACAGTTTACTGTCGGGGCCAGCGAGGAACGTTTTTCGATACAGAGTATCTCCAAGGTTTTTACCCTGAGCCTGGCGATCAGCTTTGTTCGTGACGAGCTGTGGCGTAGAGTTGGCAGAGAGCCTTCCGGCAGTAAGTTCAATTCATTGGTTCAACTGGAGTATGAGAAAGGTATTCCTCGCAACCCCTTCATCAATGCCGGGGCGATTGTGATTTGCGACATACTGGTATCGCAACTGGATGACCCCAAACAAGCTCTGCTTGATTACATGCGTGTACTCTCTGGTAGCTTCGATATTCAGTACGATTCAGAGATTGCACAATCAGAAGCCGAAACCGGCTTCATCAACAGAGCACTTGCCAATTTCCTGAAGGGAAATAAAAATCTGGTTAATGATGTGGACACTGTTCTTGATCTCTATTTTCACCAGTGCTCACTGAGCATGTCATGTAGCGAATTAACGCAAGCAGCATTTCATCTGGCCAATAAAGGTGTTTCTGACATTCTTGAAGACTCTGTACTGACTCCGGCTCAAGTCAAACGTGTCAATGCGTTGATGCTCACTTGCGGCACATACGACGAAGTCGGCGAATTTGCATTTCGCGTAGGACTACCGGCCAAGAGTGGTGTGGGTGGGGGTATTATTGCGGTGCTGCCTGGCGAATATTCAATCGCGGTATGGTCGCCGGAGCTGGACAGTTTTGGCAACTCCATCATGGGGGGCGCTGCCTTGGAATATCTGACTACCATGACCGGGCGCTCAGTATTTTAAAGCTGCGAAGATTACCGCTACTACCGCGCGGCCAGGCTCCTCAAGCTGGGGGGTCAACCCCACGATTTGTGCGGTAATGTTAATCCAAAACCAGACGTGGAATCACTCCCACTCGATTGTAAATAAGCATTTATTTTTCTTATTTTTCATACAGTTACAAATCGCCATATTCCAAATACCACGAAAAATACCATGCTCAGAAATTACTTGAAAATAATTTCATTTTTTACTGGTTAGCCCAGCCTTAAAGGGCAAGCACCAGAACAACCGAGTGTCCCCTATGGATGGGGTTAGCAAAAAACTCACATGCTGACGATGTTACAACATCTCTCCCCTTAGCGCCTCAAAGGGATCTCAGTCATTCTCGACAACAATGGCAAAATGCTCAGAGCGCTTCCCGGGGAGGCCGTCTTTGCGGAATCGCGTTTCCTGGCCGCCTGCATCCCGCTTGAGATCTAGTCGCTGTTCTTCTGTACTGACCCGCGCATAACCAATAACGCTCAAATTCCGCCCCTTTAATTTCGTTCACACTTAGTTTCCACGCAAAATAGATAAAAAAGATCCTTTTTGTTATGGTTTTCATATTTTTTTTGATGATGAGTGCACTACCGCAGTCTACGGGGTTCGAAAGCCCCCGCCTCAACACATCCCGGCAGGCTAAAAAGGATCCATTTCCGATCTCGTATAGGAATGGGCGCACCGCAAGACATTAGAAAACCTAGCGATTTAAGTGAGGATCGAACCTATGACAAGGTACGGCGATAGTATTGAAAGGATTCAAGCAACCCTGACACTGATGGTATGGATGGCGATCCTGTTTCTGCCCCTCTCACTCCAGGCGGCAACGCTAGAAGAAAAACGTGCCACAAGACTGGAACGGATGGGTGTGATGATCGGGCGCAGCGATAATTACGAGGTCTATTCAAATCAAGCGGAATTCAACAATGGCAAAGCGGTTTGCTCTATAGGATTAGCCGTTGCTGACAGGGCAAAAGCCGAAGCTGAATTCAATACCCGCCAAGAGGCTTTACGCCTCGCCCATGAACCAGAAGAGAGGCGCATTCAACAAGCTCTCACGGATATCGGGAATACGTTAAGAAGCCAAAAACTGAGTGGGCCAGAGGTCAAACGGTTGACAGAGGACATGGCCAGATTGATGGAGGAAAATAAAGACCTCAAGGCGCGCTATTTAGAACAAACAGACGCAATAGATGCATCGCGGAATGCTGCCATATCCAAGGCTGGTGCAACCAAAGTCGATTTCAATATACTTCATACACCATCTCATCCTACGCAAACAATATTGCCATTTTCCGGCGATCAACCCGATAACAGGTTTATCAAGAGCCTGAACGATATCGTCAGTTTGTTCCTGGGCACATGCGGCAAGACCAATGGAGCCTATAGTTCTCACTATTATAAAAATGCATTCCGCTACGGGGAGAGTGACAAGCCTGTTTTATCTTTTGGCTACGAGGTCGAAAACAACCGGCTGAACTTCAATCGCTGTGATACACCGGCTTGCCGTGCTATCAGATCATCACGGGGCATCACTGCTGATCCGCAGGAAAACCCGGAGCTAACCCTCGCGGGCTTTATCAAGGGCGAACTGCAAAAAGCCGAAAGTGCCGGAGATTACCGGAAAGCATTCGCTTATGAAGCTGGGCGTCGCGAGGGCATCGTCTACAAACTCGATCCCTATTGGGGGCGCTATGACGGGTTTGATATCGCCCGGCGCATCTTCGAGGGAGAGTTTGGCGAGTACCGCAATACACCGGAATTCAAAGCTTTCTACACTGGCTTGGCCATGTCCTATTCCAAACGCTGCAAAACCCATGTAAAGCAGTGGCAAACTTTCGAGCGTAACTATGATACCTATGAGGGCACCGACCATAATCTCGACGGATCGAGAACCATCCATACCTCTGAGCAAACCAAGACCTACCGGATTGATGCGCGGTTCGGCGCGCACTGGGCGCAGTTTGACTCCGACCTCAACAGGGCCGCTCTGGATCAGGGTATCTTTCAGGGCTTCGGGCTTGTGCTTGGCCTGCGCGGGGAGATGGAAACCTTTCTCAACAATCATGCCTGCGACAGCGCAACCATTCAACAGATGACCGGGAACTTCATCCGCGCGGCAAACGGCCAACCATCGGTGCAGCAGGCCGGGCTGCGTTTTGCCGGAGCGGCAACGGAAAGCGATGCACCCACAAAGACAGGAGCACCGCCACCGCCCTTTACCCCTGTCGCGAACGTGCAGGAAGCGAATGAAACTGTCAATGCAGCGGTTGCAGCTTTTGGCGGGAGCGGTCTATTCGGAGAAGACTGGAAAACGCCAAAAATGAGCGAGGAAGAATTTAGCGAAGAAGTGGAACGCCTTACCGTAGAGGGGCAGGATAATCTGAATCGCGCCGCACGGGATACGCAGCAATCACTGGATGAGCTGGAAGAAGCTACACGAGAAGCGGCACTGGCCCAATCCCAAAACAGGCAAAACATTGAACAGCGCCTGATCGAGTTGATCAAGGAACGCAGTCAAACGCCGGAAAATTCGCAAAGGTACAACGACCTGCAAAACGCCATCGAATTCACTATGCAGTATATGGGAATAACGGAAGAACCGACAGTCCCCTCCAGGAACAAGCCGTCTGCCCCCAAAACACGGGGTCAAAGCCAACAACCCCAACAAGACAGCGCACGTCAGACAACCGCAGACCGCCGAGAGCACATCCGCCAGATTGACCAGGAAACCGATGAGAAAGTCCAGGCTCTGATACAGGCACAGCATCAAGCGCAAGTCGAAGAGGCCGCAGTATTCATGGAGAAGATAACAACGGTTTCAGCAGATGAACGTACCCGTCTGCTCAAAGACTACGAGCAAAAGCAAAGAGCCGCTGGCGATCAATTGCGTGAGCAGGTTCAGGCTCTCAGGGCTGAGGCGAATGAGCTTAAAAGACAACTCTAATGGTGACGGGTTTAAATCTGTATTCGCCATTGTCAGTCTTTGCGCCCTGAACGCTGCCTGCTCGTCCCCTGCTCCATCACCGCAGGATACTCAAGGCACTAACGGGCACGTCCTGGAGATAAAGGATGAGGGAGCGCGTTGTTTTGAGATGTATTCAGGCAAGGGAACAGACGGCGCGAAAAACCAGTCCACAACGGTCTGCCCGTTTGTTGATCTCCGCCGGAAATCAGACGAAAGGTGAAAAATGGACGACGCGTTTAGTGGCATAAAATTTTTCATATTCGATGGCAACCCAATCAAAATCGTGTGGGAAGAAGGCATTATCACGGAGTGCTATCGCGTCGGATATAAAGCCAATAAACTCGTTCGCGATGACAGGTTGGCATATTACCTAACGATAGAACTCTGCCATCGGCACGAGATCAGCCAACATGAATTTGATAACAAAAGAAAGTCTGCTACAAGGTTAGAATGATTGATCATCATGGAGAAAATCAGACAGGCTTTCCCATTAGGTAACGGCAAATGGAGAGCTTTACATGTTACTGCATAAGATCACATTTTTGGTGGTATTCGCCCTTTCACTGTCGACATTGAGCACAGCCGCATCCTCTGCCAACACAACGGCTGAGAGCAACCTTAAAGCAGGTGTTACCAGCTATCTACTGGAGCGCCAAAAACAACCGCTACCCGATGCGTTTATCAGTGATTACTCAGAGTATCTGGCTCAACAACTGTCAGGTTCCCCTTATGTTGCCAGTGTTCTAGGCCACGCTTCGCGGCCAAGGAATGGCAAGCCATTTGTCGATTTAGGCATCATTGGTGATGCCCGTTATGGCGGTCTCACCCCGGCAACAACCAAGCAGGGCCTGAAAGAGTTAATCGAAAAAATCCAACTGGCCGATCCACTGGCCAACGCGATGTTCTACGATCTCTGGTTGGTTTCATCGCGGCCCGATGGCTTGTCTTTGCCTGCCGATATTGAATCCATGCTCTTAGCTCAACGCCCTTCCGGAGCGGGCGCACTGGCCAATATTGCGCTGATTGACGGCAATGCCATGCTCAGTGATTTGATTCAGAATTTCACACCAAAAAAACAACGGCGCCCGGCTTATATTGCAGCAGATACCTATCGGCAACCGCTAAGCGATGTTTATTTTATTAAGGCAGAGTATTTCCCGGATAACGGTGATACACACTACACCGAGCAGCATTGGTTTTGGCATGAATCAACCCCCAGCTTTTGGCCAGCGTTAACGACAAAACTCACCACTGTGGATTTTAATCGAATCCATGAACGAGTGAATTTACCACCGGCTTATGCCAAAAACATTACACGCCCCTCCGGCCCGTCTCTCCGCTTTACTTCCCATGGCCTGCTTAAAATAGACGACCCCATCATCAAAGAACCGGGCCTGGAGAGTGACTTGTACACGCCTTCAGTAAAAATCCAATCATTACTGGGTTACGCCATGGTTCAACCTTTGCATAATAACCGTAATTATTTTCTGTATTTCAATGACTTTATCAATGCTTACAGTGAGCGCTGTTCCACTTTTATCGAAAATAAAATTCGCTACACCACCCGCGCAGACCAAGTAACCACTCAAGATGGCTTTGAGATAGGTCGTGTTAAAGGTAAAGAGCACACTGTTTACGTCGATGAGCGTTATCTTCCTTATTACAAGGCATACACACAGCGGCTGAATACTATGCGGGCAGGCGACCTGTTTCGATTATTATCACGAGGACAAAACCAGGACGCCATTGCCAGTGGCATGTCTTTGATTAATCGAAAAAATGGCACCGTAGAAGCACTGATTGACACCGGTTGTGACAGCAAGGTTGTGCAAGTTGTCTATCGCAATATGTTGCATGAAACCGGGAAAATCTCGGCTGATACGTCACTTCGATATTGAGAAATTATTGGCGATGATTAGTATTGAAAACCAGCACGATGGCTTCTTGGATATGGATTGCACACAGGAGGAGTTTGACGCCATTAAAATCATGATCAGCCATGCTCTGGATAATTATGATCAAACAGAATTGTTTTACGCCAATATCGACCGCCAAGATATTGAAGACTTAAAAAAGGAATTAGCCATGTTTCATGACTTACCTTTACCACTGGAAGAGAAATATTTTTTCCGCCTCTTGGCCGTTATAGACAGTGCACATTCATTGATCATCCCAGAAATTTCTGATGAGCAGAAAAAAGATATTAATCGACAACTACAAGCGATCAGTATCGATAAGCTATTTAACACACTATAACTCACCTGAATCGCACACCTCATCGTCATGAGTCATATTTTCAGGCTTTAGTGGGCAGAAAATAGGGCAAAAAATAACGGGGCGATCATCACCTTCAACCTGACGATCACAACAGCTTCTTGGACCTTTCGCAGGCTCAGAAAGTGAAGACTGGCAAGGTACACTCTTTTGAGGCACTGAATCTTGTGGTTGTAGCTGGGGTTGCGCCTGACAGGCCACCAGGCAAAAAGCGATCAGTGCAAACAAAAAATGAGAGAACAGCCACCGGCCTATTATTTCCTCTTTTAACCATCTATTATGGCTTTTCAAGTCACCCTTCCCAATAGCTCTCTCAACCAATATTGCGACTTAACGTATTCGGTTTTACCGTCTTTTTTCCTTACTGACATCCAGTGCGGCTCTACTTCAGCCAGTAGATCAATGATGACGGCTTTACTTCCTACAGGCCAAAGAGGAACGGCTAAACCACTAAGGAGATAGGCAGAATTAAGCGCCATGAGTAAATCATCAGAACACATTCCCCAGATGGCAAAGTCTCGACGGTCATTCTGATTTTTAAGCAGAGATTCCTCATGAAAGATCACCCGATCCAGAATCCTTTCTTCTACTTCCGTATAAGCCTGCGTCCGGGAAAGTGCTTTATCCAAACGCTCCGATGGCATAAAGCATCGTGCCCAGGTAATAAAACGCTGACACTGTTCCTCATTGAGGTCGATAAGCCAGTAAGAATTGGACAAGGCACGCAATGGATAATGCTGCGCGCAACTAAAAAACAGTTCAAACTCATCTTCGCCATAGAACCAGTGCGCCATGCCGATAAGATCATCGACATCTTTATAGGAGTACTCTGCCAACGCGCTGTAGATCGCACTTTTATACTCATCCTGATTGAACAGGTTGGTTAAAGACTGTATTGAAGGCTTTAACTTATCGAGATGGTCCGGCCCTTCTCCGTCGGTTTCCCAATCGAAAAAGCTTGTCACAATCTCGGTGAGATGATGCAAATCACCTAGACTCAGTTGCAGCTCAGTCACATACTCAACAAATAGCGGCAGGGCTTTAAGCGCTTGGTCATAGACCAAGTCCTCTTGCCAGAAGATAATTTCAGCAATCATGCCGTACGCTTCGGCAAGATTGCGAATCACAGCTTCTCCCGGATTCCCTACTGCTAGAGTTTCGTAAAGTCCGGCGTCGTAAAGGGCCTCCAGGTAGGCTTCCATATTATCTACGATGGGATAACCAATCTCGCCAACGGTGTACAGCGAAACAGCAAGCGGGTGATGTGGCTGACTGGTTGGCATCGCTACAACTCACCTTGTGAAATCTGAGAAAAGCCTTTTCGATATGGCTTAGTGTTTAGGTTTCTTTGTTCGGCCACTCCGCCAACGGTCTTTTGACGATGCTGGCTGTTTATCATCTCGCTCTGTCGGCAACAGGCCTTTTTTTAGACCTCTGGCACGCGCTTTAATATTGGGCACCTGATCTGTCTGATCAGCACTCAGGGCATGATCCCCTTTGCGTTCTGATTGGGTTTTAGGATGACGAAAGACTGAACGCATGGTGTTTTATCCTGTTTTCTTCCATTAGAGCCTGGAAATAATCTATTTTCAGTAGTATCTCGGTTTGAGCAGTTTACCCTCTTTCGAAAATCCAACCACCCAGTCCGTAGTAGATATACACGCTACTCCATAAACATGGAGCGATTTTTGATCCACGATAGATGCGACCGTACAATAGAATTCAGATCATCACCTTTATAACTACTGAAAGGGCGTGCTTCAACGGCAAGTGTAAAACGCATGTCAAATGTGTTCGTGCCTTCAACGTTACAGGAAACGAGAAGTTCATAACCTTCAAAAGACAAAAAAATATAATATTCAGATTGATATTGGAGACCATTAGGATTGGGGCTGACTTCCAGCGGACTCTCATACCTCAACGCGTCTTCGGGCAGGCGCGACCTGTAAAGTGGATTGGCGAGAATGCCTTCGAACGCAGTAATACACCGCGGGCGGGCCACCCGGCCAGGTGCTATTCGAAAGCTCTCCCATTTCCCGGTAAGGACCGTTTCTCGCCTAATGTTTTTGCTTTCGTTGTCAGTTTGACCTCTCGCTGGCAAGGCGATAAGTGACTGCACTAACAAAGACGCGGCGAGTATGAAAGTAGAAACTCTGTGCATAAGATGTCTCCTGTGCTTCACTGCGTAACGCCTGAATCGAGAAAAATCTGAAAATTGCGATCAAACGCGATTATTCTGTAAGGCACATTCAGTTTCGTAAACCCAATACTTCTCCGTGCTGCCAGGACAGCTTCACCACAGGCTGCAAAATCACGGCTGTGAGTCATATCACTCTTATGGTCACCCAAATAGATGACCATCAGTTTCCAGTATCCATCCTGATCTTGCTGTGGAAAGGCAACCTTTCCAAGATAAGAGCCTGCGCACTCAACATCGGGACCTACAAGCTGGACAAATCGCTGCGCGAGAGTTGAACGACCTGCGGAGTGCGCAGCCTTCGCTGCCTCTTCCATGTCACGCAGTGCTTTTTGCTTATTCCGCAGGATGTCTGTTTGCGATGGGTGCTGTTCGCCTTTCATTGGCGTGATTTCGAAAAATCTACCGCATGTCAAAGTTTGCTCTGCGCCATTTGCTTCGGCCCGCACAGCATTGTGCATGGCAGAAATCAGCGTGGAGCGGTTCGTGACTTCGACAGTGTTTGCAAGCCCACAAACGCCGAGCTCTCGGTCATCATGAGCTAATTTCCCGATACCATATTTGTAGGTCTTTTCCTGACCTTCTTCGTCAATAATTACAGTCAGATACTTATGATGGCGCGTCTGCTCCGCATATTCACCCCGCACGAACGCCATCAGTACTGAATCTCCTTTGGCGTCGATTATCTTGAACCATTTTCCTTCTGGGACAAAAGTGACAGGCTGGCCTTCTCCTGTGCCAGCTTGAGCAAGCATTGCCATGTCAAAGCTTCCATTCCACGGATCTGTAAACTCTTGCTCATCAAACAAAAGTCTGTCGGACTCCCAGCACCCAGAAATTACCAAGACTGAAAGTACAAGTAATATTCGGCTCAAAATCACGGTCACATCTTCTTTTTCAACTTGGCAGTAATATCTTTCAGATTCGTACAGAATCTATTCTCCTGAATAGTCTCTGGAATTTCACTGAATCCGTCAAATAACCTTTTCGGTTATTACTCGTTCCATATGCCGGTCATCAGCTTTATACACTGACTGACATCGAGAACAACGAGCCCTTTCCGGATGCACGCTTCAGGCCGGATCGGTTGAGAGTGCATCCAATCTATAAGGCAGCGTCTTCTGACCGACCAAGAGTACAATTGACGGAAGAACGTCAACAGTTAATATATGATAGAGTCTCACAGACAGATGGAGACTTGTCTATGTCCTCGTGCACGCCTGAATTTGCGTACTGAGATTGAGCAAAAAAAGTCAGAAAGCACAAGAATGCCTCCAAAGATCCTCCACATCCTCTGGCCGTACCGATCACCAATTATGGAGAATTTGGGTATTCGGTTGCGGACAATATCGGTGCGTATATCAATGCTCTCTACGAGAGCAAGCTCTATGAAACGCTTGCGACCGGGCATCTCGGCGAAACGATCAATTTATCTCTGCCGCTGATCAAACTCCATGAGCTCCTGCTGTAGCTGTTGTTTGATGTTGGCAAAATAGGTCTGCATTTCCTCCTGTATTGCCTGGCGCTCGCCAGGGTTGCTGGCCTGCGCCATACGTTGCTGAAACTCCTGCATTTTGGTACTGACACGTGATTGCTGATCCTGGAGGAGTTGGCTACGATCTTGAAACTCAGCCGGTGAACCGCCACGAATTTTGGGAGCCCGGGCAGCCGGTTGTGATATCGTGTTCCTGGGTTGATGCTGAATTTTGGCTTGACGCTGCTGCCATTGCTCGATTGTTTCCACCTCATTCTTTTGGCGAATAGCCTTAGCATGGCGGCGTTCTTGTTGAATTTTGGCGGTAAACTCTGGTGCTGAAGGGCCGTTTTTACCGTATTTAACTAGCGGTTTTTTGTCGGTGGGATATTGGTTAGTGATGGCTGCTGGTTGCTGGCGAGCGTAGTTGATCATATTAGTTTGTGCTGTGATCAACTTGTCACTGTTACAGTTGCCTCGGGTAATGTCTTCAAGTTGATTGATGGTGCCAGTCAAAAATCCGAAGCTGCTGAATACCGCGTTGACGGGCCCTCTGGCGCTGTTTTGTTGCTTCATAACTTTTTTCAATACATAGGCGGTAGCCCAGGATTTTGCGGAGCCAAAGTAACGGTCGTAATCTTTGGCATAGGTGCTTTCTACCCAGATCAGCCGCTCCGGACCAAAGTCTTCATCGACCAGCACGCCGTTATCGTAGGTGCGTTCAACCACCTGTATCTTACGGCCTACGGGGTTTTGTATGTGGGCTTTGCACATATCGGAGTAGGCTCCAAACCAGTTTTCGAAATAGAAGCGAAAGAAACCATCATAGTCTTTGAGAATGTCAAAACGGCCTGCCGCCAGCACTTCGAACATGTCATTAGCATCGGTGATAGGGTGGTAATATTCCTTGTGCTTGAACTGCTGGGTACTGATATTCCATGGGTCATCGTCGGCGGGATTAAACTTGGCTTCCATAAAGCAGTCGCCATCGGTCTTACACAGATAGTCATCGGGCATGGGGTTTAAGGCATAGCGTATCTGCACAATACCAGAGCATTCATTGGTGTAGGCAGTTGAGATTTTTTTTGCAATAAAAAGATAGTCACTCATGGGGATAGGCTTGGCAGCCGCCCGCTCGGTGTTGTTTTGGTAAAGCGGTTCAAGCAGCAGAATAGGGTCTTTTTCACAGCCACCTTGGTATTGAATGCCTGCGGTGCTGAAGGGGCTCCGCATGTGCAAGGTGAAGACGTAAGCTGAGTCGTAATCCGTGGCGATCTTGCCATCTTGTAGACGCCAGCCATTGTCTTTGGTGAGGGTGCCAGCGTAGGAATAATCGTGCTTACGTTCGTTAATGGCATTAAACCTCAGGCGTATCACCTGCAATTGATCACACTGTTCCGCCAGTGATTGGCTCATGGCAGCTAGCGTGGCATCAATGGGTAAATCAGCGCCGCGACGAGATTGTGCAAATTTGCTTATATCTACCTTACGAACATCGGTCAGACTAATATCGACAGCCACCACCTCTGAACATACACCCCGAAAAATACCGCTGGTGCTGGTTTGGCTATCAGTTGCACTGACAAAAAAATCGCCAGGCTCGGCATTGCGGGCAAAGTTCTTTTCCATATGCACATTCACCCGGCCAACCTTGGTGTAGACCCGCTGGTCTGATTCCCATACCTTTTGCGCCTGAGCAGTCAGAGGGCTCAGCAGGCTGACGAAGAAGATATTGAATGCCAAAAAGAGTGTGGGCCTTTGATTGTGTAGCAGTGCCATAACAATATCCTTTTTTGCTATTATGACGTGAAAGAGATGTGCCTCTGAATAATCACTAGGAGCCTGTCGGACTTAGAACTGATCTACTGCGGCGTTAAATCGCCCCCTATTTTCGCGATTTATCGGCACATAGACACCATTATTCACCTCGAAACCGCAACAATATGGTCTCAATTTACCACTCGCCTTGCTACGATCGCCTAAATACAACAGACTCCAATAGAGATCGTAAGAACTTAGGGAAGGTACGCAGGTTCAAACCCCTGCCTGCCCGTCACTTTCTTTACTTATTTCCGCATGTTTCTCGCAGGACAACCTCGATAGATTCATCCCGTGTTTTCCAGTTACGCTTATCGCAATAGAAAACATTAGAGGTGTTATAGGGCGCGCCGTGGTCGTCACAAGATGTTAAATGCGCGTCGCAATCTATAATTTCCGGGCACCCCCACATTTCACAATTCTGGTAGTCGGTGACTTTTTTACACTCGATTATGTGCTTCATAGTTTCATCGCGGCACGCTTTCACTTGTTGGCTATACTTAACAGTACCCGCTGGAGCGCTTGCGGTGTTGTTACTACTGCTATTCTTACTGCCAAACTTCAGCATCGTTCCGATAGCTTCCCCCAGCTCGTAGGCCGTCATTTCTTTTTTAGGCTGTACGTCGCGTGCTTTTTTCTTGGCGACCATCAACTCGATCGCAGCTTTGTCCATGGCATCCATATCTTCTCTGGTACCGCCAATCAGCTTCAAGCCGTTCATATAAAATGTAGTGGGCGCTTGATACCACCTGAGCGCTCTATCTGTGTCTATTTCCACACCTTTACCGTAGCGATAAATATCACCGACTTCTCTTTGTGCGCGGACATGTCCCTTATTCCCGGCTTTTTCGAACCAGAAAAGGGCCTGCTGCATATCATATCTGGGGTTATTCTTATCCGTATATTCTTTGGCCAGTTCATATTGACCAACGGGATCAGTCGGTTCAAGCACGTTTTGTTCCGCTCGGGTCTGATTGGAGCCGGTCGTCTCAGGCTTTTTTTTGATTGCCTTAGGCAGCTCCAGAAAAGCCTCAGATGATCTGTATGGGGTATCCCATCCAGCGCCGCTTTTGCGATTCTCAGAAGCAGGTGATGCCTTGCCGGCAAGCGGCGCATCGGTGCGGTCATCTGCAAACACTGTAAGTTTGCTTTGGGCAAAGGCTATACCGAGTGCACCAAGTGCGGCCACTACAATCAGTGATTTATTCAAGAAGTTTCCCGAATTCACTCTTTAATACCTCTAAGAAAAAACCATGTTCATCGTTGAGCTGTGATGCCGTAAAGAAACTATCTCGCAGGGCCGCATCTGAACGAACAAGCTGCCCTCGACCCGTGAAATGGAGCAAGGCCGAGATTTACTTCCCATTGATAATCGCAAGCGCATCAAGGCTGTTGGTCGGGCAGACCGAGATAGCATATTTCATCCCCTTATAGACATCCGTTTCTTTGGTGCGTGCAGCCAACAGGCGGTCCAGCTCGGCGGGCTTCTGCTCGTACCAGAACGCATAACTCAGGGTCTTGTACTCGCCATTGTCATAGAAGCCGGTTGGGCCGTAATTGCAGTAGAGTACGGGATAGCCGCGTTTTTCCAGTTCGAGGCCGACCGTGCGCATAGCGGGAACCTGACGCCGGCCGTCATTCGCCATGCCCATACCGGTCCGGTAGGCGACCAAATTTTCATCATAATAGGCATATCCCTGCTCTTTGGGAGCGGGGTTGCGGGCGCGCGCAGCGATGGTTTCATCCATAAAGCGGCGGACGTCTGCGCGCTCATAGTCGGCGCTGGCTGCATCCGCCCCCGGAAACGAGACGCCTGCTCGTTGTGCAGACGACCGCCCATTCGCGCTGCGCCACAGGTTTTCGCCATATTGCCGAACGATCGGAGAGGTGCAACCTTCTGTGCGCAGGAAACGGGCTGTTTCCCGATCGGTAACGAGATCCTTTGCCAGCCCCGTCAGTGTTTCACCAATAAAAGAAAAGGGATTACGACCTTCCACCTCGCCCATGGAATTGACGATCGACATCAGGAAAGCGGAAGTATCCTTCTTGTACTTGATATCCCCCATTTTCTCAAAGGCTGTCGCAAACCGCGGAGCCATTTCAACGTAAGAGGAACTGGTCTGTGAGGTTACGCCATAACGCGTTTCAAACCAGGTTGCGGTGTAGGATTTCCGGCCTGCTGGCAAGTGAGGTTCGCAGACCTCATAGTACTGATACACATAGGTAAGGTAGGCTTCAGCAAATTCGGCTGGGTGTTCAATAAAGTGGAAGTTGCCTTCAATGATGTTGCGGGGCGTGTCGAAATTCGCATATTGCTTCCAATAGGAGCCGGGCTTGTAAACGATGCCGGAACGCCGGTCCGAGACCAGCTTGCGGGCGTAGGCATTCTGCAGGTCAGTCTGTATTTTTGCGGTCGCCGTCTTGTGGCGGTCAAACATGGCGAGGATCATTTTCCGGTCATCACTCACGCCGTCATCAACACGCTTGCGGTGTTCCAGAACGCTTGCAACAGTGATGCGTTCGACGGTTTCAGCGTGGCCGAGCAAGCCGTCCACCTCATAGGCCGGACGCCATGTTCCGCCACCGCCTTGTCGCTTCAGCCACATCCAGAATACGGCATCTTCAGCGGTGTCTGAATAGTCGAAATCCCGCGTTGTTTTCAGGTGCAGGCCCTGAATGTAGAATTCGACGATCACGCGATCCTTATAGTGTTTCCACATCGGATGCGCGCGCCATTCTGGAAAAACGCGATCGATATTGGGCAGGACATGGTTTGCAATACGGGCGATCTCATCCTCCCCATAGTTCAGGCCGTCCTGGGCCGGGGCCTCCTTCTGCGGCTTTGCTTTGGCTGGTGATGCATTGAAGAAGACGCCGTTTGCATCCGGTATGCGTTCGACAAAAATCTTTAATTCCTGTTCGTAGAGATTGGCCTGACGCGGACGACCATTGCGATGGGTGACAATAGCACCGTAATATTTGCCGCTGGCATCTTGATAGAGAAGACGGGCGTCCTGAATTTTGCGACTTTCCAGGCCTTCAACACGCTGAAAAGACTCACTTTCAACCAGAACATCAGCCGCGCGCTTTTGTGCACCAGACTTGCCATAGTCATCGGCCACACCGTAGGACTTTGAGGCCGCCTGCATCAATTCACTGGCCTTATCCTGCTGTCCGGCCGTCCGGGCCTGCTTCGCCTGCTCATATTTTATCTCGGCGTCATAGAACCAGTAGGCTGGGCTTTTCGCTGGGCCGCACGCGGCGAAGGACGTCAAAGACGAAGGGTCAAGACTTTTTCTGCCTGTGAAGTACCCAAAGAGGATTTCACATTGCGCCGTCAGTTGTTCATCGGACAGAAGCATTGCCTGTCGCCGCTGGCTGTTCTGCACAGGCCGGTTACTGGCGTAGGTAACTTGCGCCGTGCGCAGCCCTTCTCCTGTTCGAATATAATGCAGCTCCACACCCGATTGTTGATCGGTGCTCACCAACTGGGGCAGATTTGCCGCTTGCGACAATGCCTTACCGTGAAAGCGTACGATCATATCGCCGACCCGTAACCCAGCTTGCTCAGCGCTGCACGAAGGCTGGATCACGTTGACGACCAGACCGTATTTGTACGCTCCAGCGTTCGTCAACTTGCTGTTCCAGGCAGAGGCTCCCAGCTTCAAACAGTGCGGCAGCGTGGCCATCATGTGTTCGGCTATCCTCTGCGCAGCAGCCTGAGCCGACTTTTCAGAGACCTCTGACTGCGCTTGCAGCGGTAACGAGGTAGCCGACAACAGTAAAAATAATGAAACGGTGGCCGCAGCGGCTGTTATGTACATCTGATATTCTCCTTTGCTCGTCGTAACGACGGTTCCCTCTTTTTTTCTGGTTAGTACATCCCGGCATACGGAATAAAACAGTCGGTTCGAACCCTAAGGAATCTGCGTGGTGCATTAGGCGCGCAAATGAGTGCTGTCAGCCCTCCACCGTGAACCGCACCGGTATCAATACCTGTGGCATAGGGAAACTCTGCTGGTCCTTCGAGAAACGGCTGATGGCCAAATACAACATGTCCAAACCGGCCATCATACGTCTCTGCCCAGAATGGATCGTCTGGGCGCTGTGCGCCGAGGGCGAGAAACTCGCCTGAGGCTGCATCGACAAAGCGCGTACGCAAAACCCTTTCAAAGCGTTTTGCTGCTCGGCCGGTCAGGCGTCTTGCCTCGTCAATTGACGCAGGAAATGTGCTCATGGTGCCAGGAATTCCGCCGTGAACGACAAGCACATCCAGCGGCTTACAGTGAAAAAACGGCACCGACCCATCCATAAATGCCAGCCTTTGCGCGTCTAACTGCTTCTGCAGTTGTGCCAATTCAGGCGCGCGGACAGCCTGCTCGGTGGCAACATCTGGCCGCAGTGTACGGTTGCGCAAGTAACGACGCATCCGGTCTTCGTGATTACCTTCAACAAGAATAACCTCAAAGCTGGCATGGCGACGAAGTGCTTCGACATAGCTGAGAACACCGATAGAGTCCGGCCCCTTGTCGATCAAGTCGCCCACAAAAACCAGCGTGTCCGAGGGCTGAATATCCAGTTCATCGACAAGCTGGCGAAGCGCATCAAGCATGCCATGAACATCACCAATAATGAGAAGCCTGCCGTCCATATCAGAGTTGAAACCTGTAGCTGTCGAGTTTATCGATACCCAGCATATTTTCGATAACGATCACGTTTGGCTCCACTTCGCCCTTTAAGTGCGTATTGCAGTCATGCCTGCCAACAATCAGCATTTGCAAAGTGTAAAACCCGTCCCAAACGTAAATTTGCCCTGAAGCACCATATGTGGTTCCACCGCCGCAAAGACGCCCGTCTGACGTAATAAACCAGTCTGAATAACCCGCCTCTGCGCCAGCAAGATCCCATATGCGGTAGCTCGCGTGCTGTTCCGTGTTTGGCTGCCAGGGTTTTACCATTTTTTGCGTCTTTTCAGATTGAGCCGCACACTTGAAACTGTATTGCTTTCCACCCGGCCTGACGATCCAGTCAATGCGTACATCCGGTGACGGCAGATGGCGGGTGTTGAGGTAGCGCTGTTTTTCGGAAGGCTTCATCTGGCCAAACCGCTCGCATGACAAGACCGCACGACGATCTGATGGCTCCGGCCACAAAGGCAGCGGCAAAATATCAGTACATTCACCGGACTTGCGACTCCAGACACGCACAAGATAATCGCGGCCCCAGGTAATCAGGCGATTATCATCAAGCAGCTCTGCGCCTACTACATCACCCAGATGATGACCCTGCAAATAGCCTGTACGCGCACCCGTTTGCGCATCCCAGATGGCCATGGGCTGAGGGGTTAGTGGTCGCCGCCAGCCGTCATCAAGAAACTCTTTGCGATAGCACTTCCAGCCAAAATCAACGCCGAGAACGGTTCCGTCACCAAGATCAAATAATTTGGATACTTCAGCGCTGCCCGCCAGCACTACAGGTTCACCTGCTTCGGGGATAAACCAGGCCGGTTTGCTTCCATCCCAGATCATTAAAAACGTTCCATCTTCCCAGTGTTTTTCATAGTCACGCTGGGCTGCGGTTAGTTTGTCTATCTGGCGGATCGCAGCCTCCATCTTTTGCCGGGCTGATGAATTGGCCGAGTGAACCGATATTTTTGGCGGATGCCAGCCGCGCCCGCCAACCGCTTCTTCAATCCATAGCAACACATCATAACCCGTGCCTCTGTCATCATCGCCGAGGCCATGATCAAGACTGAGTTCCGTTACCTCGCAAGAATAAAGCAGCTCAATGACCTCATCTGGCCAATAACATCTTACCCAACCATCGGGTGTCTTGCGTTCATCGTCGAGGTAAACTTTCATGTGCTATTTATCTTCCATACTTACGCTTTGCTTCGAGCATTCCCTCTCAAAATTACAGAGTTAAATGACATGACTTTTGACATCGCAGTTTCCTCCTCCTCGGTCAGCTCTCCATCGTCGAGATCAAATGCATGCGAGCTGTACGAGCTATAAGTCGCCCATTCACGAAAAGTCATTGGCACTATCACGGGCGATTTCGTGCTTTCATTAATCTGTTTCAGCTTTGCAACGAGTGCTACGTATTTATCCCACTCGGTGAGATCGTACATTGAGTTGTCGATGCACTCAGGGTCATCAATCATTTTCTGAAAAACCCGATTATGGGCTGAGAGTTCTTCAGGCGTAAATTCCAGAACAATATAGAGCTGATCGTTATAGTTCCGATCTTTGCCATAACCATCGTCACTACAGGCCTCGTATACCATCTCAAGCAGCACTCGATCAGTCAGTGTCTGCGCAGCAAACCCGGCATAATCCAGCAACCGGACAAAATCATCCTGTTCATCCGTGCTCATCTGCAGCTTGACACCTCGATGCGCTGTTGTAACGTAAGGTGCAAGCATTGAGATCATTTTCTGGAGATCTTCTTCGTTTATGTTCCATGCCGCATGATCGATCACCCCCGCTGTATGATAATTTTTCAGCATGTAAGAAAATGTCTCGTAAGCGACGTTAACAATGCGTTGATCGAGCCACAGCGAGACAGGTGCCGCTGTTTTTTCAGGCAGGGCTGCCACTTGATTGTGTTTACCACCCAGCAAGGCGCTCAATCGCTTTTTAATGGTGGTTAGAACACCCATAGTTAATGATTTCCCTATACAGTTTCAGAGTCCAAAAGTCTGTCATTCTGGCTCACCAGACGATAGCCGAAGTTTTCACTGACAATCTCCGGTGCGCCCTCTACGACAGACAACACACCCCGTAAACGGCTAATGGCGGTATTGATAACCGTGTCTTGCGGTGATAGGTTTTTGTAATCCGTCCACACTTCATGCCAAAGCGCCTTGCGACTGACCCACTCTCCCTGGCGTTCAACTATCGCCTTCAACAGTGAAAATGATTGCGGGCGAAGCGGTAGTGGTGTGTTGTTGACCAACGCTTGAGCACTCGATTTTCTGACTTCGAGTGTGTCAAAAATCAGCACACTCTCCGGTGCCCGATTGGACACGGCACGACGTGCAACAGCGCGCAGGCGCGCCCTCAGCTCTTCGCGTTCGAATGGCTTGTTGATGTAGTCGTCAGCGCCCGTCTCTAATCCCAGCACATGGTCACTGACGGAGGTCAGGCGGCTGGCGACGAGAATGCCAGGGCGCTTTCCCTCCAACGCGTTCAGCCACTCGATATAACCAAGCCCTTCACTGCCATCTCCCAGCATCCGGTCGAGAATAACCAGATCAGGCAGATGTGCTGCGCTCTCCCGCTTGGCCTGGTCGAGGGTTTCGGCCAGACTTATCCCATAGCCAAGTTCACTGGCCACATCCGCCATAAGCGATGCCATTGTTGGATCGTCCTCAACGATCAGTAATTGACTGCTTTCAGACATTTCCTTTCGCTTTCCTATATCATCCTGGCTAGCGTACCCCGAAAACACGCTTCCCGCACCTAACAATCGAGGTTAGATACCTTTGAGCTATTCCAGACTATTAACCTTGGGGCTGACATCCCTGCTGATCACCGGATGCGTTTCGCAAGCGAAAACACCCCCAACATTATCATCTGACGCTTTTGACCCTTATGAATCTTCGCTTGCGAGTGCTCTTTACCAGTCTGAAGTCCGCTTTTTGGAAAGGCAGACCGCAGGTGACGCCTATGGCATGGCACGCACCGCGAAATCACGCTTGAATCTGGTAAAACGGCTTGAGGCAAACCCTCCGGAAGAAGACACCCGGGGTTTTGATCTTAAATCTGACCAGCGCCGGGCTGCTATTCTGACGTCTGTTCGCAACATGATAGAGGCCGCCAACCGTATGGCTGCCGATGATGAAGACACGCTTCGCCGAATTGAACAGCTATCACCTCTAACGCCAGCTAAACGGTCCAATCTACTTGGCGGATTTACCGGCATCATCGGCGGCCTGCGGGAAGTTAAAATGACCATAGGGCTGGAATTGCAAGCAAGCCTCGCCCCCACTGAAAAAGACAGCATCATATTACCTGTTGATGGAAGTCAAGGCACAACGATCTACGCCCAACCTGCCGGCCATCAACACCTTGAAACAGCAGCCAAAATCACCATGAATATCTCGCGTTATGCCCAGAATGAAGAGAGCTGGAAGCCTGTCAGTTGCCCGAAGACGTCTGTAGCGCGGCTGCCTTGCTTTGTCCCACCCGGCGACCATTCTGAAATCGAAATCAGCCTGCAGAACAATAGCGATTCAAGGATTAACGTACTGCTCTTCATCAGTGGCAATACCAAAACCGTGGCCGCTACAATGGAACGGCAACAAGTGAACCAACCACATCGGTTAGATGACGAGTAACTAATACTTACCCCATAATAAGCAGAGATTCGTATCAGCGCCGATTATAGGGGGGACAGTGCGAGCCAAAAATCCAATCGCTGTTGCTCTACTCATCAATATACTGGTGACCCTACTGATTGCCTTGATTGCTGGCGTTACCGCCTACAGTGCAATCAATATTGCGGTTGAGCGATCAATCAAAGAGGATGTATCTCGTGACATCGCTGTTATGCTGGATCGGGCACCAGAACGCGGTATCATCCCCGATATCGCTGTTTTAACGAAGAATATCGGTGTACGCCTATCAGAAAATACAAGCGATGAAAGCGGCACAGTCTATTTTCTGGCTAATTCGGATGGCGAAAAAATTATCGGCAATGCGCAACGAATACCGAATCACCCGCCAGGCTCCTGGGTAGAACTCAATGGCATGGACATTGGAATAGCCCCAGGCCCATTGCTTCTACACCGCGTTCATATTGAACCAGATTTTACGCTTACTGTCGGCCGCCGCCTGACCGCGCGCGAATCTTTGAATCATTGGTTTGTGCCAGTGATGATGGTAGCTGTTGTTTTTCTCGGCCTTTGCAGCTCTCTTCTTCTGGGATTACTCAACCACCGCTTTCGCAGCAGAATTAAACGTATCAACTCCGTTTTTCAGCGTGTTGAAGAAGGCGATCTGTCTGCCCGGATTCTATCAACACCGGCAGATGGATCTGGTGATGAGCTTTCACAACTGTCAGTCAATATTGACAAAGCCCTGGCCGAAGTCGAGCGTCTTCTGCGTGGTCTTGAATCTTATAGTCAGGTCGCAGCACACGAGCTTAATCACGCCATATCGAATCTACGCAACCGGATAGTCGCTGCAGGCAATAGCGAAATCGCCGCGGAGGCTGACCGGCTGATTGAACTCGTCACTCATATTCTGGAGCTTGCCAAAATCGAGGCGACTCCCGGCTTTGCCATGAAACCACTCAATCTTGAGAACATCGTGCAATCGGCTATAACACTTTATGCTGAGGCATTTGAAGAAAGTGGCGTCACCTTGAAACAGGAAATATCATGCGAAACAGCAGAAATACTGGGATCTAAGCCGCTTATTGAGAGCGCCCTGGTTAACCTCGTTTCAAATGCACTGAAACACGCACCATCAGGCTCAGCAGTATTGATAAGCCTCTCGCAAGATGGTTGCCGGTTCTCGTTAAGTGTGCGTGACTATGGCACCGGCGTTGAGGATACAACACTGGATGTGCTGGCAGCTTTAGGCCGTCGCCAGAATTCAGGCGGGCATGGATTTGGTCTGCGCCATGTGGAAGCCGTTGCAATACGTCATGGCGCAAAGCTGTCGCTGGAAAATGCTAACCCAGGGCTAAGGGCTACCTTGTATTTTAACTCGGCTAAAAGATCCTAACCCAGATGGTTAGATGGCAGGGAAAGCGCAATAGTGTAAGCTCAAAAAAACAGAATCCAAGGAATTCCAACTATGTCTGCAAAAGAAATGCAAAACCGCGAAGCGTATATCATGGGCCAAGCTTATCAGGTTATCGCACAAATCGCATTGGCAGCTGACCTCTTCGATAATGAAGACGTTCAGCGTGCGTTGGATTACTTTTCCGCCAATGAATATCGGGAAGATTTCTTACCTTTCCCATCAACCCCAATGATACCATCGAATGCTCAAAGCTCCTCTGCGAAAGAGCATTTACAGAAAGGATAAGGACGTTCGTCATGACAACTCAACCAACTCTACGCACTTCTTTTTTTCTGTTAGCGTTAATGTGGCTTTCATTTACTCAAACCGCATTTGCGGAAGCAAAAATCGGTATCGGGCTCAAACAAGGGTATGACACGGCTTACATCTCTGATATTGATCCCTTTGGTAGTGGTGCGGCTTCTGGACTTATGAATGGTGACCGCATCAAAGAAATAAATGGGGTTGCTGACCTGCCCGGTGTTTTTAGGACCAGCTGATACTTGAGAGTATGGTACTCCTTGGAGGGAGTTACCATGAAGAAGACAAGATACAGCGACGAGCAGATAGTCCGGATTTTACGCGAAGCGGACGAACTGCCAGTCACTCAGGTTGCGAAGAAGAACGGTGTGAGCGAAGCCACGATCTACGCGTGGCGCAAGAAGTTCGGTGAGATGGAGGTGAACGATGTTCGCCATCTCAAGCAGTTGGAGCAAGAGAACGGTCGGTTAAAGAAGCTGCTGGCCGAGCGTGACCTTGAGATCGAAGTCATGAAGGAGGTCAGCCGAAAAAAGTGGTGACCGCGTCAGCGCGGCGACAACAAGTCGCCTATGCGGTTAAGCGCGGGCTCTCGCAACGCAGTGCGTGCCGGTTGTTCTCGGTTGCCCGTTCGACATTAGAGTATCAGTCCCGGCTGGATAAAAAAGATGCACCGGCATTGGCTGCCATGCGTCGCTTGTCGCGGTTGTATCCGCGCTTTGGCTATCGGCGTATTGCCATCCTTCTTCGCCGTGACGGGCATCCAATGAGTTTTGATCGGGCATGGCGGCTGTGGCGCAGTGCCCAGCTGCAGGTCCCGAAAAAGCGTAAGCGCCGTCGTGCACTGGTATCCAGACCGAGACCGCTACCACCGGAACAACAGGACCATGTCTGGGCCTATGACTTCGTGTTCGACCGTTGCGCCAACGGTCAGGTGCTGAAGTGCCTGATCATCGTTGATGAATACACGCGCAAATGCCTGGCGATCACGGTGTCGGGTCGCATCCGCTCTGCTTATGTCATCGAGCAGCTTGCTAAACTGATTACGGTGCATGGCGCTCCGCGCCATATCCGGTCTGACAACGGCTCGGAGTTTGTCTCTCGCGCTGTGCTGAAATGGCTAACCGATCATGGCATCAACACGGCATTGAGCGATCCCGGTAAGCCCTGGCAGAACGGACTTGACGAGAGCTTTAATGGCAAGTTCAGGGACGAATGCTTGAACATGGAATGGTTCCGGTCACGAGCGGAAGCACGTGTTGTTATCGAAGCATGGAGAAAGCAGTACAATCAGATCAGACCGCATTCGAGCTTGAACTACCTCACGCCGAATGAGTACATTAAAACCCTGCCGGCAACGGCATCACAACAGACCATACTCTAGATGACAGTGGTCCGAAGAAATCAGGCAGATCATTGCCATCTGGTTTATCGATCAAGCAGAACGCATGCTGAAGTACAACATCGCAAAAGGGCAGCCCTTTATAGTCATGGTAGAGCGTAAAGGCGGACTTAACCGTATTATGGTTGATGCCAACAAACCGTCACGTCGCCTTCCAAAGCAGCAAGGTAATAATTTTTATTCCAACTGCTACATGCCCCCTGATGCAACCTGTCTTGAAACTGTTCTCGATAACTCACAACCAACAACTCAATATAATAGTTCAATAATGCGTCACTACAGCAGTAAAGTAGAGCGTTATAGTTTACTTGGAAGACAACAAAAAGCGCTCTCAGCTTATAAAAAAATGGATGCCCTGTTTTTTCAGGATAAAAGCCTGATCGACTATGAGAAGGCCAGATTGTTTTCAGCGATGGAGAAACTGGGCCTCAAACCTGAAAAACGTCACTTCGATTACGTTTATATGAACACAAAGAAAAGTGTCATTGCCCTATCCGGTGCAGCCGACCTGTTTGCAGAATACGGTGCGATGAATCATGCCGGTGTTTTCTATAATGACATGGTTAATTTGATTAAGCAGAAACCGAAAGAACTTAAAAATAACACGACCTCAATAAAGGGCTTAGCTGCTTCGGCCCCTAGTTTTTTAATGAGTATGTATATTTAGATGTAGATAGAGAGTTATTACTCTTTGATCTTCGCTAAATCTTTGATTGCGTTACGATACTGGAATGTCTTTCCCGCTTCATAGCTCATGGTATAAATAACGCGGTTACGAGGTGCAATAACACGGACCTCTAATCGTGGACTCATTTCACTGATCATTGCTCGGCGTAATGCAGGCACACTATTCGGACACATTTTCATAGCCTCAGCTAACGGCTCCGCTTTTATGTGTGCCACTTTGCGTCCGAACTCTGCACCATATCCATACGCTCTATCCTCATTTTTTTCAATCACTTCAGCAATGCATTGGCGCCGTGCAACTTCATATATCGCATCATCCATTCTATATTCTAATGCATGAAATTTATCGCTCTGCGTCTCCGCGATTGGCGCACCAAATTTTTCACGGGCACGCTTTAAAATTTTCTCACTATTGAGTTTGCCATCTTCGTATAATTCTTCAATCTGGATCCAGGTAGCAAAAGTAACGGAGTCATTTTCTTTTTGCTCACGATGCCGCAAGATTTTTTTATGAGCAGCAGAGGTTGAAAATTTCGTTTTAATCTGTATACGACCTTTCTCGATATAAAATTCTAGCGGAGCATCGCTTTGCGGGCGAATATATTTGATCTCTTCATCAGCTATATTCTGCGCTTGATCAAGCACTTCCTGACGCGACATGCCGGGGTAAAATCCGTAAATTTCGTAATCTTTACGCTTTGCATGCACATCCTTATAGACGTCTTCAAGGATCGGTAAATCGGCACGAATGACAGAATCGTTGGAAGAAAAAACAATTTGCGGAAGGATAATCAGAGCTAAAAAGCCGAAGGCGCCATAGATAATTTGCTTGTTTGAAAATATGAATGGTAACTGCATAAACATATCCTTGATTCTGGTGCCTTTATCTGGATAAAACAACTTAAAAAATATAACCAGGCTATCAATTCATCCGCTGATAATCTAGATCAGACCAACAAAAAGCAGGATTATACTTGTATTCAAAATAAAATTTGACGAAACTCTGGTTGACCCCATAGCCCTCATCTTGCCGTTGAAATTGCAACGCCATATCCGCAACTAGATCTTCGGTTAATCCTGTACTTCCGTAAAAGCTGCCACCATAAGTATCGTAGTTACCTAATTTTTCTTCAATTTCGGCTTGCGGTTCGGAAGTCGGATCTTTAGTAATTACATGTATAACCCCGCCCGTTGTATTGCGGCTAAACAAGGTGCCTTGCGGACCTTTTAAGACTTCGATTCTTTCAATATTATTTAACTCCATCACAGCATCGATATGTCCGCTTATATAGACATCATCCAAATACATGGCCACAGCTGACTCAATCCCGAAAGTGCCACTTTGTAGTGGCATAGTGAATTTGGCCACCTGATTAGAGGTGATATTATCACCTCGGAATAAAACAGGTGACGTAATGACAAAACAAAAAAGACCCACGTTTAGCCCCGAATTTAGACTTGAAGCAGCACAGCTCGTTGTCGATCAAGGCTATACCGTTCGAGACGCTGCCGACGCCATGGGCGTTGGTAAATCCACCATGGATAAGTGGGTTCGTCAGCTTAGAGAAGAACGCGCTGGTAAATCGCCTAAAGCCACACCGATGACACCAGAGCAACAAAAAATCCTCGAGCTAGAGAAGAAAATAAAGCGCATCGAGGAGGAAAAAGAGATTCTAAAAAAGGCTACCGCTCTCTTGATGTCAGACTCCCTGAGCAATTCTCGTTAATCGAGAAAATCAAAGAGAGCCACGCGGTCACGTTAATCTGCGATGTATTTAACGTGCATCGAAGCAGTTATCGGTATTGGGCTAACCGCCCTCGCAGGATTTCGCCTGAGCGTGTAAAACTGTTGAGTGAAGTTCGGGCTGCTTATGAAAAAAGTAACGGTTCAGCGGGTGCTCGAACGATTGCTGGTATCGTCTCTGCTCGCGGCATACCACTCAGTCGCTATCGTGCGAGTAAGTTAATGAAAGCGTTAAAGCTGGTGAGCTGCCAGCTTCCAAGCCATTCCTACCGAAAGGTGAATCAGGAACATGTAGCGATACCTAATACACTCGAACGCCAATTTTCAGTAGCCAAACCCAATCAAGTTTGGTGTGGTGATGTCACCTACATCTGGACAGGTAAACGCTGGGCTTATTTAGCGGTCGTCTTGGATCTGTTTGCCAGAAAGCCTATAGGCTGGGCTTTGTCGTTATCACCTGATAGTCAGCTAACGGGTGCGGCATTAACGATGGCCTATGAGTTACGTGGCAGGCCTCAAGGTGTGATGTTCCACTCTGATCAAGGCAGTCATTATACGAGTCGAAAATACCGTCAGCTGCTTTGGCGATATCAGATAACTCAAAGTATGAGCCGTCGAGGTAATTGCTGGGACAATAGTCCAATGGAGCGCTTCTTCAGAAGTCTAAAAACAGAATGGGTTCCAACAATAGGTTATGGCAGTTTCCAGGAAGCCAAGAACTCAATTATTAATTACATTGCTGGCTATTACAGCCAAACCAGGCCCCATCAACACAACAGCGGATTAAGCCCAAATGAATCTGAACGAAAGTTCTGGATTGAATATAAAACCGTGGCCAAATTTAGTTGACCATTACACTTTGAGATCCAATTCCTCGCATAAAAGGTGATGCAGAACCAGATCTGCGTATAGGAAGAATAAACGCCCTTTTCACTCACGTCCAACAGCTTTGGATCGCAGTTGACTCTCTCGGCACCCCTGCGATGCAGCCCGAATCCGGCTGACGGGGAGCCAACAACGCTGAAAACTCACCCTCCTCTTTCCCACTAGCGGCTCCTTTTCCGACAGCCAACACGACGAATCCCTGCCGTGGTGACGTGAGTGCAGCATCCTGGTTGGTATCGTTGTTTTCGGAATCGTCAGTCAAACAGCCCCTGCGGCAACTCAACCGGCGGCGCCCGGCCTTCGGGTAGCTCCCTGGTCTCGCTGATTTCGGCTTTCTGCTTCAGGTGATCGAGGATCTGCTTGATCACCACAGAGTCTTCGATGCAGGCGATGACTTTCATTGCACCGCCGCAGGCGCTGCATGTCTCGATGTCGATATTGAAAACACGCTTGAGCCGCTGCGCCCATGTCATCGACGCTCGTCGTTGTGCTGGTGTTGCCGGTTCATCGGCTACCCTGACCTTGTTACCCCTGCCTCGCTTTGCCGGCGTGACCAACGCCCGGTGCCGACTGTTGGGCGATGGTGTGCGCCAGTTGCGTGAGCTCCTCAGTGGTGGGCGCCTTGACCCAGCGAAACCGGGCAGCCCCATCGGGACGGTCGACGTACACCCCATCGAGGAACAGCATGTGAAAGTGGATATTCAGATCGAGCGCCGAGCCAAAGCGCTGGATGAGGGTGACCGCGCCCGTGTGGGCTGCCCTGTGGGTATGCCATGACTTCTTGATCAGGTGCGTGGCAAGCACGCGATAAACGATGCCGAGCACCTGCCCCATGATCGCTGGCTGGCTGGCGAACAGAAAGCGCAACTGAAAGGGAAAGCTGCCATAAGGCCTGCAAATACCGGGTAATACTCGTCAACCATCTGATAGAGCAGGGTTTGCTCCGGCCGGTGACGCTGGTAACGACCAGCATACTCGTCCGGGCTGGCCATCCTGGCGGCCACATGATACATGATCCGCTTCCTTGCGATGTTGTGCTTTTATACAGCCTATTGCTTAGCGGAAAGTTCTTTAACCCTCAGCCGAAATACCAGCCAGTGCCAGACAATGCCTGCCAGTACCTGTCATCCACTCGATTGTAAATAAGCATTTATTTTTCTTATTTTTCATACAGTTACAAATCACCATATTCCAAATACCACGAAAAATACCATGCTCAGGAATTACTTGAAAATAATTTCATTTTTTTACTGGTTAGCCCAGCCTTAAAGGGCAAGCACCAGAACAACCGAGTGTCCCCTATGGATGGGGTTAGCAAAAAACTCACATGCTGACGATGTTACAACATCTCTCCCCTTAGCGCCTCAAAGGGATCTCAGTCATTCTCGACAACAATGGCAAAATGCTCAGAGCGCTTCCCGGGGAGGCCGTCTTTGCGAAATCTGGTGCCCCACACGCCGAACATGACACGCTCATCGGACAAATACACATTCATGCCTTCAACCTTTAGTCGCACTGTGCTCTTACCTGACTCAACCACCACGATATCACCGGTCTCGATACCCAAGATATCCTGACACAGGGCTACCGTCTCACTTTCGAGTTCCTCCCCCCACCGCTCCAGGTCGGTCTCCAATCGCTGCCAGGCGCGCCTCGCAGTCACAAACGGACCAGTTTCGGACTGAGAGAACCACAGCCGATCGAATAGAGCGAGTCGCTCGTTCGGCACCGATCTATCCATGTCATAGGTCGCATCTACCAAACCGTCATAGATTACCCGCGCTTCCTGTAATGCCTGCAGACGTTCGGCATAAGGGTGCTGCATCGCAGATCGTGAGATTTTGCCCGGCAATCGCAGCTCCGATGCCGGCACCAGGTCAATTGGACAAATCTCTCTCAGGGGTAATCGAACAGTCTCGAACTGATCATGTGACCAGGAATTGTCCAGCTGGGCTCTGACCCAGACCTCGTTAGAGGATACGCACAGCTCCGTCTTTGATTTCGAGTACACACGGGGAGAAGATATCTGATTAACTGACCACGCATGTTCCAAGGCTGACATGTCGGCGGCAACATAGGCACAGCCGTTGGTTCGCGCTAACCGAGAAAGATGAGCAATTCGCCGCAGGAAATCTTCAGTCGCCCGAATGGAGATACTAGGGTCCAGTGAACGAGAGTACCGTTCGTCCGACTGTCTATGGAAAACTAACAGCTGCTCCTTCGCGTAAGGCAGCAATTTAGCGACAAGATTACTCAGACTGCTAATGGCTCCGTTCATACTTGAAGCTGTCGTTCTCGCTTCAACCCATTTTTCATACCGAGTCTGAAGAATGATCAAAACCTGCGCAGCGAGTTCCGAGGGGATGGATCGGATGCCATCATAGGCCAGCACAGATTCACCGACCTCTATTCCCGTCGCAGCCAATTCATCGAAAGCCAACTTGAGAAATTCCAACTGCAGCTTAGAGAGCCGTATTGGGGTGGTTGATCTGGTCTGCTTTTTTAACCGCTTTTCGACTTCCGTACGGTAGGCTTGAAGTGGTGGCTGTCTTGGTTTGCGACCGGCAGCAATCTTGGCCCAATAGCCCCTCGGCGGTTTTGGCACTTGCAGTCGTTGACACAGCTTACCAAGCGCGACGTCTGAAATACCCAGTTCACGAGCTACCTCTTTGGAAGGACGATCCCAAACCGAAGCAAACAGTTCTTCACGTGACAATGCGCTATTTTTCAATTACCCGCACCAAACAATGGCAAAACTAAATATCTCTCACTCGATAGCAGATCGACGTTTTTCCTCTGCGGCCTGATAGTTTATCAAGTGCCCTTAGGCTATTGTGAAATCATCCAATACTGTTGAGTCAGCCAGCTTCTACGGCCAACCCTGTCGCATCCAATCTCCCGCATCCAGGCCCAAAAATCTGGCTTCTGCCACCGGTTTGGGGAGTCACCTGAATTTGCGTACTAATCCGCTCTTTTAATGCAGCAACATGTGAAATCACGCCAATCAACTTTCCATCCTGCTGCAGCCCCGCGAGCGTTTCTAGAGCTGTGTCGAGCGCTTCCTCATCCAATGTTCCGAAACCTTCATCTAGGAACAGTGAGTCCACCCGTACATTCTTGCTGGCCATGTGGGACAAACCCAGAGCCAGGGACAAGCTGACAATAAAGCTCTCACCACCAGAAAGGTTTTTGGTGGAGCGAATCTCTCCGGCCTGGTAGCTGTCGACCACGTTGAGTTCAAGTGGCTGAGTCTCATCGCGAATCAACAAATAGCGGTCAGTCATTTTCTGCAGCTCCCGATTGGCATGACCAATCATCATTTCGAAAGTCAGCCCCTGTGCAAAGTTTCGATACTTCTTACCGTCTGAAGAACCTATCAAATCGTGTAGGTTGTCCCACCTACTGCACTCTTTTTTCTGGGCGTCGATAGCTGCATGCTTTTCCTTTATCCGCTCCTTTGCTGCTGCATTCTCACTAATCTTGTGCTTAAGACCGGCAATGATGTCACGCAGGTCTCTCAGATTATCCTCTTGCTCTTTGAATTGAGGCTCAAGCTCCTCCAGCGATTTATCGGTGACCTTGCGTGCCATTTCCGTAGCAAGACGCATTTCCCGATCCTTCCGTCTGGCCTTCAGTTCCGTTTGACGCTCATCCAAATCCTTGGCCGTGGCTGTCAGCTCCGCCCGAGCTTCAGAGGGCAGTATGGCCGCCAAGAACTGTTCTTCATTTGAAAATCCAACTGGCGCGAGCGCTGCGGAGAATTTGGTTTCAAGACCTCTCAGTTCCGGCTCTCGCAATTCGATGCGTTTCTTTAAAGATTCAGCATGGGCCTTCGCGGTATTCCATTTTTGTTGGAGCTCATTGTGCCGCTCTCTGACCTGCTTCTCCGCATCTTCGGCATCAGAAATCGCCTTGTTTAAACGGCGCTCCTCATTGTCGGGATTCTTGTCGCCGTACAGTGCATTACGCTCATCACTTCCGGTGGCGAGTTCCTTCTTCAAGGTTTCAAGACGATCCAGCTTTTCGGCCAGGGCGGTGCCTTGAGTTTCGATAACCGCATCCAACCGCTTCAGCTCACTGTCGATGTCGGCAATCTGTTTCTCGATGTCCGTCTTTTTCTTTACCTGGGCCTGCCACGCCGTCAGCCGCGCCTTGAGTGTTTCGATCAGTGATGAAATGTCCGTATCAGGGATACCCGCAATACCAAGCGGCTGGAGTTTCGTAGTAACGGCCTGCCTGCGTTCGGCAAAATCGGCAAGGAGTTTCACCAGGCCGTCCTTCACCTCGGCGTGGGCTTTCTCGGCAGCCTTCTTGTCATTGGCCGCTGCTGACTCCAACTTCTCAGCCTCCGTCAGGTTTCTGCGGGCCAGGCTCTCAGCTTCTTCGAGTTTCTTGATGGTGGATTCCTGATTTTCAGCCTTACTGATTAGCCTAGTCAGGTCGTCGATTTTCTTTTCGGTTTCATCGGGAACAGGGGCATTCCCCTCCGCAAACGGGTGCTCGGTTGCGCCGCAGAGTGGACAGGGCTTGCCATCCTCCAGCTTTGCCCGATGATCTTCAAGCTCCGCAATCTTCGCCAGGAAGGCCATTTCACGCAGCAGGGTTTCTTTCTCGGTGCGGTATTCCCGCAACAAACGCCCCCCCAGTAGTTGGCTCAAACCATCCTTACCCTGCTGAAGCTGTTTCGAGGCACCCTCCAACTCCTGCTTCCGAATGCCGGATTGCTTGTGACAGTCGTCGAGTGACTTTGTCGCCAATTCAAGAGCCTTCGTGGCGGCTTCTTGAGTAGCCTCCTTTTGAACGACTTCATTTTGCTTGGAGAGCAGGCTGGCGATCTGTTCTTCAACGCCAGCCAGACCGCTGACTAGCCATTCGTCCTGTGCATGCTCCTTGAGATAGACATCCACGAGATCCCGTGTCTCATGAGCCTTGGATCGTTTGTTCTGCTCTTCGAGCCGGGCTTGTTTGTCTGCATCAATTTTTGCCGCAGCCTTATTGCAGCCCTCATCCCCTTCCGATACAGCTTTTTTTTGATCGGCAATTTTCTGATCAAGGGAGCGAACCTTCTGCAATGTAGCCGCAGCCGATTTCAACTCTTCTTTGGCTCGAGCAGTTTGTTGCTCAGCTGATTTCAGTGCCTCGTCCTGTTCCTTGGCGGAGGATTCCAGACCCGGAAGAGCCTCATCCTCGGCTTTCAAACCGGCACTGTCATCCGCCTGCTGTTTTCGGGTGGCGGTTAGCGTTGCGTAGGTGCCATCCAGCGAAGTAGCGCTCAAAGCCCGACCCAGCTTTTCACGATCCGGTTTGAACGTCTCGATATCGCACTGCAGCTTGCTCGCTTCATCGGCCAGGTTGACGATTTCCTTCTTCAGCCCATCGATGGTGGTGAGCCAGGTAATAGATTGTCCGATTTCAGAAAATCTAGCTGCAAGGTCTGCCTCTTCCTTCTGCCTTGTCCCCAGTACCTGCCCAATCTCCTGTTCCTGCTCCGGCTCAAGAATCACGATGCCTGCCGTTTCAGCCTGAAGCAGGTTTAGTTTTTCCCGCTCCTCGCGATGGCGCTCATGGACACGGATAGATATCTGGCTGTAGATCTCTGTTCCCGTGATCTGCTCCAGAATCGGCGCACGATCATCCGGTGCCGCCTGAAGGAACGCAGCAAAGCCGCCCTGGGCCAGCAACATGGATCGGGTGAAACGATCAAAGTCCATGCCGGTAGCCGACTCAATCTGGTCGGCTACCCCTCTGAGCTTGGATTCGAAAATCTCGCCGGAATCGGCATTGGCAATTTCGTGCTTCGGGGCCTGGAGTTCGCCATCCGGTTTCTTGCGTGCCCGGTGTTGGCTCCAGTGACAGCGGTAACGGCCGGTCTGGGTTTCGAAGGTCACCTCGGCAAAGCACTCGCCGGTCTGGCGGGACATGATTTCGTTTCCGCTCTTGGTGACCTTGTTCAGGCGAGGCGTCCGCCCATAAAGTGCGAGGCAAATAGCATCGAGGATCGTGGTCTTCCCTGCGCCAGTGGGTCCGGTGATGGCGAAAATACCATCAGACGCGAAAGCCGGGTGCATCAGGTCGATTTGCCATTCACCGACCAGCGAGTTCAGATTCTTGAAGCGTACCTGCAGTATTCTCATCGACAGCCTCTCTATTCCGCCTGCACGTCGTCTTCATAGAGAGACGAGACCGTTTCCTGGTAGGCCCGAAGCAGCTCAGGGCGCTGCTCTTCGGGCACGTCATGGACAGCGAGGCATCGTTCGAACACGTCATTCACGTTCAAATCGTCGAGTGTTTCCTCTTCATGAATTTGTCCCAGCACGCGGTCGATGATGCGGCTGTTCTTTATCCGGAGAATTTCCATTTGGGTGCCGGAAATCGCTGCCTCCAGGCGCCCACGCAGGTCGCCAATGACTTCCGTGCCGTCGTAAATAACTTCGAGCCAGACTCCTGATTGATTGGGGTCCTCCGTCGCTGACAATTCAAGGATACGATTTGAGATGCCGTCCCAGTCTCCTTTGATCCGCTCAAGTTTCTGAAAAATTGGCACGTCGATCAGCTGCACGGATGCAGCCGTGCTGTGGAACTCAACCTGGCAAATGCTCTTCTGCTGTTTTGCCTCTCCGAACCCCATGGGCAATGGGGAACCACTGTACCGAATGATTTCGGAGCCATTCACCTTTTGCGGAACATGGAGGTGCCCAAGCGCGACATAGTTAAAGCAGGCAGGAAAAATCCCTGCTGTCACATGTGCCAAGGAGCCAACGTAGAGTTCGCGCACGCCATCGCCCTCAATGGTTTGCCCGCCAGCAGTAAACAGATGCCCGGTACCAACAATAGGAATATCGACACCAAGCTCCTTTCTCCTCTGCTCGGCCAGGGCGGCGACGGTGGAGTAATGAGTGCGAATGCCTTCAATCAGCTTTCGTTCCTTGTCCTCAATGCTCTCACCCGCTTCCGCCACGCGGATATCCCTGTCGCGGAGATAGGGCACGGCACAGACAATCAATTCCGGGACGTCCTGCCCATTACGGAGCACCAGCACTTCGTCTTCCGGGTGTGCGGTGCTACTCCCGACCACGTGGACATCAAGGGCCTTGAGCAGCTCCTTGGGTGCATTGAGAAAAGACGGGGAATCGTGGTTGCCTGCGATAACGACAATATGCCGACATGACGAGGCGGCTACCCGGCACAGGAACCGGTAATACAGCTCCTGGGCGCGATTGCTCGGAGCGCTAGTGTCAAAAACATCACCCGCCACCAGCAAGGCATCAATTTCATTCTGTTGAATCGTCTCGGCCAGCCAGGTCAGAAAGGCCTCGAACTCCTCGTAGCGTTTCCTGCCATAAAGAGTGCGGCCGACATGCCAGTCGGATGTGTGGAGGATTTTCATTGAGCCTCCTGCGCCTTATTAAAGTCCTTCTCGAACAAATCATCCTTCACCCCGATACTTTGTAGAAGAGCTGAATACTGATCAGCATCATCCTTGATCTTTGAAATAATCTGCTGAGCAACAGTTTTCATTTCGGGGACGTCTATTGGAGAAGCACCACGTTCAAATACGCCACACAAATGTGAATACTCGTTATTAACTCGGTCCGTAAATATTGCCGGAACACTATCCTCACCAAAAAATTTTAATAACTTGTCGTCGCCTTCAATACCATTCGGGTATCTGTAATAGAGGTATATTTCCAAAAACTTTCTGGCATTATTCCCGAAGTTATAGAATTCGTGATAATTTCCATCACCAATAGATTCAGCGGTTGCACACTTATAAATTTGATGAAATAAATAATTAAATTCCGTAACGTAGTTTTTCAGGTAACCGGGCATTAGACATATTTGACTTGAATCGCCCGAACGCTCTACCATAAAAAACTCACGGATCTTTATCCTCTTATCTCCTTTACCCTTATAATCACTGGAAATCCTCTTTAGGTATTTCAAGAAATCAAGATTGTGTGTGGAGATAAATAGCTGCAAAAAATTCTTCGGTTTCACAATTACAGCATTGATAAGGCTGTAGACAAAAAAGATATGGTTTGCATCCAGACTGGAAATGGGATCATCGATCCAGATAATCGGCTGATTACCTTTGGTCTCAATATCATCAAGCTTTGCCATAAAGTAACAGAAAGCTATCAAACTGCATTCGCCCTCACTCAGGTGGAATGCCTTATTATCGTTGCGAGTTACTTCAAACCGGTATCCCGTTGAAATATCCTCGGCATTTTCCTCAATGGCTTTGAGTGAAAGTGACTGGTGACCAAAGAAATTGTTCAGATAATCATTTACACGGTCAGCCCCTTTACTTTCATCTTTCAGCTGAGCCTTTAGTTCATTGATCTTTTCTCGCTTAGCATCGACTTTTTCCTTTGCGGCACTCTTAACTCCCTCTGCCTCACCCATTGCCGCTCTCAAAGTATCAATAGCCGTGCATTCATCTTCGTATTTTATGTCGTTAATGAATGTGTGAACTTCATGAAGCCTTAAAGCAGCACGAGCTTCTGATTGATCCGCACTCAGTGAAGCAGTCAACTGGTTTGATTCCTCTCGAAGTTTTTCAAACGAATCTCTAACCGCATTCAGAGCATCTTCAGAGAAGTCAGGAGAATAGAATTCTAGAGGTGTAAAAATGTCATCTTTTCGTTTTTCGACCTGCTCCTTTATAGAATCAAGACTTGCACAATAAGAAGCGGCCTGATTTGAAAACCGTTCTGCCAACGATTCCAAATCATTGGCAAAATTAGAATAGAACTCTGAATTCTTGATCATCAACAGACCGGGGACTCGTTCCCGCTCACGCTCAACCGCTACAATTAGGTTATCCAGTGCTTGACGAAGCTCTTCAGACTCCCGATTAAAATGTTTATCCAACTTTTCCCATAAATCTGGAGGAAGGTCGCTACCACAAAAAGCACAAGTATCTCTCTTATCTTTGTGATACCCCCGACCAGTCCTAACCCAGGCTGACAGAGCTGCATCGTTTAGCAACTCCTGAATTGGGTCAGATGCCTGAATCTTTTTTTCGACAAGCTCTTTAGCCGCTGATGCTATCGCAGAGTACTGAAGATTGAATAACGATGGTTCTTTTACCTCCGGCTTAGGCTCTTCTTTGAGGAGATCATGAAACTTACCTACTTGTTCATCCGTAATTGGGGAATAGGTGTCTTTGATAACAGTGGCGATATCTGCTTTTATCTTGGGCACATTATAGTTGGCATCCCCAAAGGATTTATTGTGCTTAATTCCAGTCCCTGCCTTATTGGCTTTGTCCCGTAATTTACCTTCCAATCCTGAAGACCTATCATCGTGGGAGTTTTTGGCCTCTTTGTATTTTTCCTGAGCACTAAGGAGATCACCAAGAAGTCCCGACCTTTCTTCTTCACTCCCAAGTTCCGCTTCATGCTGCTCAATCTGCTCCTCTAGCTTTGTATTATCTTCCCCTAATATTGCGAACGAATTGATGGTTTGCTCATCATCAATAATGAAACGCAGGTTGTCTCTGACGAAATCTTCGTTAAAGACTCGAACCAATTGGCCATGACTGCCTAGTGAGTTTTGCGTTACATTATTGCCGCCTTCGAGAGACAACTGAAATTCAGGCGAGTTATATTTGTCTGATATAAAGCCGGTTTCTAATGCTCTAAATATCCGTGATAAAGTTGTTTTGCCCGAATAATTGCGGCCATAAAGAATGTTGATCTTCTTAAACTCCGCAATGTTATTACCCTCATCCCTGACTGACGAAGACCACCGATAATCCTGAAATACCGCCATATTTTTAATCGAGTCGATCTTCTTTATCTCACCGCTCATTTAATTCCCTTCTGTATAATTTTCGAGTTTCTAGATGACTCTTCCGGTAATCCGCCAGAACGATGCAACACTATGGTTCCTCGCCGAATCAAGTTAATCCCTACCCCAAGCACAGTATGCCCCATGCTCTGCAGCAGATTTGCGTAGCATTCCAACTGTGGCCGATAGCCATTAAATGCCGCTTCTGGATCCTCAATCTGGTCTGACTTGTGGTCAAGAATCCATAGGCCACTGTCTGTTTCCAGCACCAGGTCGGCGGTGCCAGAGACCACGGAACCGTTATCATCAAGTCCCAGTAATGGAAGTTCTCGATGCACGGCTGTTGCGGAAAAGTACTCTGCCACCCATTGCTCGAAACTATTCACACTGGCAGCGATGTTCGCGGCGGTACCGTCGGTGAGCTCTACACCAGTAACACCTGAGATGTTTGCAGCGTGTCCTGGATTAGCGCCGAGGATCTCAAAGCAGCGGTGCAAAAAGGTACCGAGTACCGTGCCGGTGAGCTCGATATCCAGGTCCAGCCCTGTGTGGTAGCGGATCAACTCCAGTGGCTGACTGGCCGTATCTGAGGGCTGAATACTTTCCATTCCCGACGGCACAACGCTGTCCGGAATCAATCCCTGCGGGACGGTTCCGCGCTGTATCGCCCGGCGGCCGATGGTGGCCAACAGGTCAGTGGTTGTCTCTCCGACTGTCCCGATAGCCTCTGGCAACTCTGACTCCCCCTCCCTGATCACACAAGGGAACGAATTGTCACCAATGCTTATGGTCGCGTCTTGGCGCGATGGGGTGAGGCCTGCTGCGAGAATTGACCAATAGGTGAGTCCATCTTTATCCGCCAAATAGCTCGGCCATTCCAATACCAGTTTTTCCCGTGCTCGGGTCATGGCGACATAGATCAATCGTCTGGATTCAAGCTCGGTGGCTAGCCCCAGCGCTTCAAGGAACTTGTCGTCGGACTCGGGGGCGGCAAACTTGGGGGAGTACTCAATTTGCGCCTTCTCGATCAGCTGGGAGAGATCCTCAAATGTGCTGTAGCCGAGCGCCATGTTGGGCAATCCCGGGCTCAAGCTCCTATCCATGCCACACACAAACACCACGGGCCACTCCCGGCCTTTGGAGCTGTGCCAGGTCACCAGCTGAATGGCATCTTCATCGATCACTAGCGGGTCAGGCTGATGGTTCTTATCCTTCTGCTCGACCTTGGCATTCAGCCAGGCCAGAAAACTCTGAATGCCGGAACCGTAATAGCCACCACTGGCGAGTGCTTCACGGTTGGCATCCATGTATTCGCCCGCCTCGGCCTGCAAGCGAAGCAAGTTTGCCCGAGCCTGATCGGCATCCGGCCAGACGGACACCTCATCAAAGAGATTGAGTGCCGCACAGGTGTCAGCCACCAAGGCAAATAGAGTTCGGTCCTTAACATTCGCGGCCAGCGCATCCAACCGAGCCAACACCGGATCGACGATTTTCCCATCGGCAATCAGCTGTTCCAGGGCCGTTTTCAAATCGAGGCTACCCAATTCGGTGACGGCCAGGTACAACGCGGCATGGCGATCATTAGGGTTGGCGACATAGGCCATGGCCTGGCAGGCCAGTTGCACCACCCGTGAAGCGTGCCAGCCGTCCTCTTGCAATCGCACCCGCAGCCCCATTGCCCGCAACACATCGGCGTAATCTGCCAGCATCCTGTGGGTGGGACAGAGCACCGCAATATCCCCACCACGCAGTCGACGCAGCTGCTTTGTGCGTCGATCCCTAATCTGCTGAGCAGGATCTTCCAGCATCACCTGTAGCCGCTCACCAACAGAAAGTGCCCGAACGGCATGCTGACCTTTTTTGGCCTTCACCGGAAAATCAATCAGCTCGATCGGTTCCTGGATGCTCGCAGCCCCCTGCGGAGCCAGAGGCACGTATTCATCACCGCACAAGCCGGGGCCAACTGCATTGATAAAGTGCATCAGGGTTGGCTGGGATCGCCAGTTGCTG
Organism: Pseudomonadales bacterium; assembly: GCA_024234435.1. Classification (NCBI taxonomy): domain Bacteria; kingdom Pseudomonadati; phylum Pseudomonadota; class Gammaproteobacteria; order Pseudomonadales; species Pseudomonadales bacterium. The sequence goes on along the minus strand of JACKOF010000001.1, from coordinate 728,790 downwards.
GTCAAGGGCTTGGCGACATCCTTATTCTGGCGGATCAGGGCATCAAACAGGCGCGGGTCGGCGCCCTGGAAGCCCATAATTGCCTGCTTCAAATCGCCAACGGTGACAGTGGGTACACCGGCGTCCCTCAACTGCCACAGCAAGGCAAACTGCAGCGGGTTGGTGTCCTGAAACTCGTCCACAACCAGGCAATCGATGCGCTGGGCCAGGGTATTCAATACTTCCGGGCGGTTGCGCAGCATGTCTGCGGCCATGGCGATCATGTCGCCGTAGTCGACCAGCCCCGCTTCACGCTTGGCTTGCGCATAGTGGACCAGCACTTCCTGGCCGGCGGCGATCAGGGATTCAATGTGCAATACGGCCTGTTCACGCGGGCCGGGATGCGTAGGCAAAGCGTTCGCAGCCTCGATAACTGTATCGGCCAGCTCGTCATAGCCGTCGGGCAGCTGGCAACCCCGCTTGGATTTGCGCAGCGCGCGCAGCTCTTTCCACAGTTTCCAATCGGTATTTAAACCTTCACCTGCCGCCGCGGCCCGCAAATTTCGATAGTCGCGCTGAAACTCTTTTGAAGCCGTGGCGTTATTGCCAAATTCTCTGGATAAATTCTCCGGGAAGGCCTCCAGCAGACGACTTGCCGCCTGCTGCAACCGTGCCGTCATTTGGTCACCGTCTCCGGTGACGCCGTAGCGCGCTCTGATCCAATCGGCAGCAAACGCTGAGTAGCTATCGCTCTCTTCGGACCAACCGGCAGATCGCAGCAAGGTGACAATTCTCAGCAGATCATCGCGAAATCCCTCTTCGGCGCTCTTCTGGGAGTTAAAATCAAAGCTGTAGCCAAATCTGGCCAGGTCTGAGGTGATGACATCTGCCTTTTCAGTGCGCGCCAACGCCAGCCGAATCAGCGTGTTTTCTTCGTCCTCATTCAGCAGTCGGGGTCTGGGAGACAGACCCGCATCAAATGCAAATTCCGTCAGCAAGCGCAAGCCAAAACCGTGGATGGTGGAGATGTAGGCCTGATCCAGCTTTAAGGCTTCTTCCAAGCGACCAAGACTCAGCAACTTGGCGCGAATCCGCTCCCGCAGCTCTGCTGCAGCCGCTTCGGTAAAGGTCACCGCCACGATACGTTCGGGAGCAATCAACCCGGCAACCACCCACTCACCTAACTGCTGCTGAATGGTGTAGGTCTTACCGGATCCCGCGCCGGCGGGAATAATTGTGAGTGCGGGCAACATCATTCGGCCTCCCTGGCTTCACCGGGAATGGTGAATAGCGGAATCAACGGGCTGTTCTCCAGGGCATAGGGCTTCACGCCCGCCTGTTTATCGAAGAACGCGGCATCGCCGTCCCGATTCAAATACAGCTGACCTGCCCTCACCTCGCCCAATCGCTCCCGGATCAGGGTCATCGCCTGTTCGGCCACATCGCCATCCAGCACCTCCCAGCCCGGAATAGCTCCAGACTCGACCACCAAGGCATCGGACAGCGACGTCTGGTCGTTAGTCATGAAATAGACGATACCGGTGGTATCCCCAGCCTTCAGTCTCTCCAGCAAGGCCGTATTGTCTTCGCTCCTGGCCCCTCCCATTTTAGGCCCGCCGGTTTGCAGCATGGTGCGGTACAGGTTTGCCTGACTGTCGTAGCCTTTCTGCATGCGGGGCCTGCGGCTGTTGGCACTGGAGCGCTTGTAGTCGACCACCAGCAATCGGCCATCGGGCAGGCCCAGCAATATATCGGCCTGGCCATGAATGGGCAGACCTTCCAGGTGCCCTTCCAGCCACTCTTCGGTACCGAGGATTTCGGCGTTCAAGGTCACCAACACGTCTCGCCAGGCCAAGGCGGCCTTGGTGATGCCAGTGGCCAAATGCCGGCGTTCAACCTGCCACTGCGCAGCGCGGAGGAAGGGTGCGTGGGTTCTGATGGCCGCGTCCAGCAGTGGCTCCACTTGTGCGCTGATGGCCTGTGGGTCGGGTATCGGGCGCGATGCCTGAAACAGCTCCTCCAAGACCTGGTGAGTCAGCGTGCCCAACAACATGACATCGGGCCGCTCCGGCTCCCAGCCCTGGGGCTCCGCGTTGATGCGACGTAACAGCCAGGCCAGCCTGGACACCATCAGTGTCTCCAGGCTGCTGGGAGACTCGGGCCGAAGATTACCCTCAGCATCGGTGCGCAGTGCCAGCAGATCGCACTCGAACTGCATATCTTCCGCGACAATCGCACGAGGTAGCCGCGGCGACTGTGAACCGGCCTGCGGCAGGAAACGAATGCGATCGCGGTCTGCCGCCACATCCATCTCCATAATCAGGGACTCGCCATCATCGATACCGCTGTACAACTGCCCCATAAATACCAGCGATTCCGACGGCGACTGCGATGCGCCACTGGCGTCCCTGCGGGGGATCGTGAAACAGACGAACTCGGCAACAGATGCCAACTGGCGTTTAAATCGCGCCCGTCGATCACGCATTTGGTCAGCAGGTGTTGCCAGCGATAAGCCGAGCACGTCCCGAAGCGCCAGTAAATCCTCAGAGACAAATACCGCGGAATCGCTGCTGGCCACCGGGTAATGCCCTGAGGCGAACCCCAACACCATCAGTAACCGAACCGGGCGCCAGGCCTCGTGGGATTCACGCCATACGGTAATCCCTTCCAGATTGAAATCGGGCGATTCCCCGGTACTGATGTTCTTTGGGCTGGATAGGCGCCGCAGTAGGCTCCAGTCGATGTCCGTCTTTCCGGTTAATGCCGCACACAACTCGTCGGCCGCTGCCTTCGCGTGATAGACGTGGGATTCCAATTGCTCGCTGCCGTCCAGCAAGCCGACAAAGTCCTGAATCGCCGCTGCTAAGGTGTCGGGACGCTCATCGCCCTCACGCAACAGCTCCAACATCTGCCGGGCAGCCCATGTCGCCGCCGGAAATGGGCGCAATCGATAGTCGCCATCCATCACGGCCTGGGCCAATTCGGCACCCTGCTCTTTCGACCAGGGCATTAAGGGAGACGACAAGCAAACGGCCAGAGCCATGGCCGGTGAAGGCTTTTGCCGGCAGTACAGAAAGTGGAACAGGGCCTCACGCCCCAGATCCCGCTGCCAGTGATCCACAGGCAAACCGGAAAGCGGCAGACCCGCCGCTGAAAATGCATCATTGACGGCCAGTGAATACTCAAATGTATCAGGCAACAGCAAGCCAATGTCAGCTGGCGCTAGCCCCGGGGTTTCTGCCAGCATTTGCTGAGCCATGCCCGCCGCCACTTCGGCTTCTTCCAGAAAATCCCTGACACCCACCCATTGCACAGTATCATCCAGCGGCGCCGTCTCCTCTGGCACAGCAAACAGACGTTGCTGTAAAGCATCAAGACTGGTCTGTGGCGCAGCTGAAGAAGGATCGAGCAAGAGCGACGCTATCAGTCCCGTCAATGCCGGGTCAGGTTCTATGCCAGAATCCGCGTTGAGCTTGTCAATCAACGCCCCCTGCCAGCGTGTCAGCGACGGAAATCCCTCTAGGTGATAAACCACGATCTGTCGTATGGCGGCGGATGGATCGGCAGAAAGTAGTTGCTGTATGCCCTGTAGTTCGTCGGGTAGCAGACCATCCAACTTAACCAGTAAACGCACGATATCTTCTACGTGCTTTCTGGGGCGATCAGGGATTTGGTCAAATTTTAGAAAGGCATCACTAACGTTGTAGCTAGGCTGCGTAGCAGAAACCACCAGGGATAGCGCGGCTTCAACTTCTGCCGCCACTTCTTGAGGCGCCACCTCAAAACTGTTCGACCAGAACGCATCAGGCAGCTGTTCCAGCGCCGTATGAAATTGAGACTTCCAGTCACTTACCTGAGGTGGAATGACATACGCGCTGTTGGCCTGTTCGATCAGTTCTGGCCAGGTACCAACCATGATTCCCATACACGGGGATTGTGTCGCCAATAATCGGCGAAGCCGGCGTGCTGCGCTGCCATCGGGCACCAAAAGAAACTGTATTAATTGACTCAATATCTACGCTCCCTTTGAAACATCCACATTTCATCCAAATGTTTGAAGTCAGAAACCGCTTATTCTCTCTCAATAGCGATTTCAAACTGAGGGTACTTTTCGCTGAGCAAGTCCACTGCCTCCAGCGTTCTTACCCCCCACTGATTGGTCATGGCATAGGTCTTACCGTCAATATGAAACAGTTCGTCCTGCTTGCAGAAATAACGCTTGGTCTTCGGTAACTTGCCACCGGTATCAAGCGTCATTAGTTGTTCTGCGAATTGCTCTTCATCGAGTGAGCCATCAAAGCAAACGAAGAGGTTCCCTTTCCGCCAGCTAATAATATCCGCGACCTCTTCTGGCTTGGCTCCTCCCTGGATGACCTCACTCACTAATTGATGCATAAGATTACGCTTATTCAGTCCGTGGTAAGAACGCCCTCCAATCGAGAGATTGAATTTTGAAAAATCCCGAGATGATGTTCTGGACTGTTGCTCTTTTTGCTTCTTCTGTCTCACCTGGACCTGAAATTGTTCGGTCTCAGGTAAAGGGATAACCTGCTGAATGTCCAACAGGATTCGTTGCCCGTCGTAGAATGGTTCCATCTTGACGCAGCGAATATCAATTCCCTTGTCGTTAAGCCATAGCACTGCACTGGTGAGCTCTTTGGAAAACTCAGCTGAAGCCAGAACAATCCGAACATCCTGAGCAAAAGAGTCCTCATCCGGCTCTTCCCAGTCGAGGAACTCAAGGATTCTTTGCTGGGCATCTTCGTCCGATCCGATACTGGTCAGGAAGGACTTATGCGCCTCAACAACCTGGTCAAAGGTCATAGTTGAGATCATGGCACTATAACGAATAGCCTGAAGTTCCATATGCCCACCGTCTTCGGTGCGCTTCAGCTCAATAACAACCAGGTTGGCTTCTTTGTCGATGCAAAGCAGATCAATCCGCCTCCGGCTTACGTCCCAATCGCCGAACTCTTCCGCAATCACCATTGTCTGGTCGGAGATGATTTCGATCTGGTCTCTCAACAGTCGCTGAATATCCTGCCGCTCACGGATACCCCGGTCAGCAAAGGTTGTTTTCTGTAGGCGTTTAATACCGGTATCGCTCAATTCATAAATTGGCAAAGTAAAAACCTCGTTATCAATTTTCTTCTTGGCTAAACAGTCTTACCAAAGGACCGTAATCTCTTTTTTTCATATGCGTATCATGGCTTTGTAGGTATGACTCGAATTTTCTATGGATGCGATCTATATCTGATTCATCTGTCGTGATGAACCCAAAAGGGATAGATACTGATTCACCTGGCTTTTTTAAGTAAAAACAGAGCATGGAAACTACTCCTGGCACTGAAATGACTTCTACTGATCCACCCAGAAAACCTTCAGAAACCTTTATGGCCTTGTCCTTCATAGGACCAAGTGCTTTTTTCCATAACGATTCCTGGTGCTTGTCCTTGCTACCTGCAACGGGTACACAAAGTTGGGCGTCAAGCCCTTTGGTGGAATTGATTAATTCTGAGGTTCGGCTAAAGGATTGATTGCTCATTAGCCAAAAACGATCTGAAGGTGCCAACCAGATACATGACGCAGTAGATTTACCATCTTTGAGGTGCTTCTTGACGATAGTCGTTAGCTGGTTCCAGTTAGCACTATATGTAGGTGAGCCTAAAAAGTAAGATCGACCAGATGAAGAAACACTTTTTTTGACCGCCAATATGGCTAGTGCCGTAAGGTCAATGCCATCCGGTGTAAAACAATCTAGTAATTGTGTTTCTTCTAGCGAATCTAACGCGGAAACAATATCCTGAATGTTAGAGGCGTTAAATGAGTTGAGAAGCACCTCGTTCAAATTCTTTTGGATTTCATCGACATCAAAAAATCGGCTGTCTGAATGCCGTTCGATTGAATTACGTTCAGTATCCAGTGAAAAAGTAATGGAAAATTTGGCGTTATAGTCTTTATTTTTTCTGACATCAGATAACTTATACAGCTCTACTTTACGAATATCATTAATGCCGTCGAAGCTGATCGACTCTTCCTCAAAAATATCAATGTAATTCCGTAGGAATACCGATTTAGCATAGTTGACACTGTTGCTGAGCTTTTCCGTTTCTGGAGAAAGACGTATGGCATTAAGAGGAGGACTTATCTTATCATCAGATCGAATTAAACCAAATGACAATAGATCAAACTTGAAGGTACTGGTGCCTTCGAACAATTTAGTGATTTTCGGGCGATTACCAGAAGGCCCATCAAAATATTTATGGGCCTCAGCTGTCAGTTGAATATTGCCTTCGTTGTCCACGGAGATTTCATTCAGGCTGACTAATTGTGACACGGCTATGCCGATCTCTTTTTCAGTGAGACCAAGAAACTTCGTCAACTGGGTAGCTGACATATTCCCCACTTTCAACAGGCGCAGGATAAACTCGCGGATGAAGGGTAGATCACTTCTTCCCACCAGTGTGTATTCAAACCTAAAGGCCTGAATAGGTAGCGCAATATCTATCGTCATTAGAGGAATCAAAGTGAGATTTGCCATTATCGTTTCCCTCCTTTCTTCACCGTCTGTTTCGCTGGTACGATGCGATATTCATCGTTTTGGTGATTTTGGATATACGAGGTGACTTGTCCAAGTGGCAAGGAGGCGTTTTCGCGGTTCCACATTTGCATGGAGCCAACAATCAACAAACGATCCATAGCACGGGAAATGGCAACATTGATCCGGTTGGGTTCTTTCAAAAATTTAGGCTTTCGATCTTTGCCATTGCGGGTAATAGACACAATGATGATGCGATTCTCTTTTCCCTGATAGCTATCAACGGTATCTATTTTGATCAGGGACCTGAACTCTGGACTCCAGGCTAATTCGTTGAACTTTCTTCGTAAGAGTCGTTTTTGAGCGCCATACATACAGATAATGCCAATGGCAGGTTCGCCTGAAGAGACCAGGGAGGCAAGCTGTTCAACATAGTCGCCATTGGCTTCAATCTCTTTTAAAACGGCTAGGATCTGATTGATTTCTTCAAGATTAACGAGACTCGTACCATCTTCACTGTCGAATCCGAACTTACATTCTGACGTGTCCAGCCAAGTCACAGGTGCTTTCAAAACATCAATGCCGTCATTATAAAATACAGGGATTTCTCGATCTCCGGTGATCAACGGTTGTTCATAGAAAGTATCTGAAACCAGTCGGCTAATCGGTTCAGCCATGCGGTATTGGGTTAAAAGGCTCTTCCCGACTGCTTTGCCGTATGGAGACAGAAATGCCTTTTCAAAATCACTCTTGAAAACTTCCTTTTGGAATGGCTCCACTCTTGGAACACCCAGTTTTCTCAATATGGCGTTTTTATGCTCCTCTTGGAATAGAGGCGGTAATTGCTTGTGATCCCCAACCAGTAAAATACGATTGGCAGATTGCATTGCAATAGCAAGCTCTGATGATATAGAACGTGCCGCCTCATCGATAATCACCCAGTCATATTGATTCTGATTTAAGCCTAGATGCCCGAGCCCCATTCCTACGCAAGTACCACATACCAAAGTTCTGGATCTGGCCAGAAACTCCTCATAGCTTCCAGGGTTTGAGGAAAGCCGGTCTCTGTAATCATTAACCAGCTCTAACAGGGCGCTTATACGTCTATGTTCATGAGGGCCAATACCATAAAGCGCATTAAGGTGTTTATCGACTTTCTCACCGATACTCCCAAGCTCAATCTGACTAACCTCAATGGAGTAAGAGTCGTTGAGTTCAGATATGATTTGATCACAAAGCGCTTCCAGGCTAGACGATAAGCTGGCTGACAGTTGCTCGTCCGATGAATCAACAATATCCGCCTGCAAACGAAGTGCGTTTTTTACTTTCTTCTTGATGCCGAGTTCGGCATTGAGAATGGCATCAATATACTCAGGCTCTAATTTCAGTGACGGCTGAATAAATTTAATCCGCTCCCTAAGTTCTGCAATAAATGACTGTATTCTTGATTCGATCAGATTACGCGAATAGACATCTTTAAGCCCCTGGGAAACAGATGCTTCGGAGTTGCTGAACCGAACAATATCGATTGGCGATTCCAGTCGGGTACAGTGTTTCCGGATACGCTCAACAGCCGTATTGACAGCTTCATGTGATTGACTAACAAGCAGTATGTGCTGCGCATTACCTTCAGTAAGTAAGTAATGCACGAACGCTGAGATAAACTCGGTTTTACCGGTACCTGGTGGCCCTTGTAGAAGTGACAATGGCCCTTTGCTAAACAGGGTCTTGAACGCATCCCGTTGCGCTTCGTTTAGACTAACTGTTAAATTGCCCTCTTCGTCATATTGATCATAGCGATCCAACTGTTCTTCAGTAGGAATGATTTTATAATCGGTGAATGGTTGATCTATAGAGGGTTCAAAATAGGCCGTCAGGTCGGGTATGACAGCATTTTTATTGAGCACTCTCTCCATCGCCTTTTTACGGCGATTGTAGGAAGCTCTGTCTCGTTTGGTGCGAAGGTATAAAACTTCGCCGGTTTTAGGATAGCTCTTACCAGAGCTAAGCGGGATTCGCATTTCTGAGCTGGTGGACTGGTCAATATTGACCTTTCCTACGATAAACTCCTTGTCATCGACCTTTCTGATTGCGATAACATCATCCTCTTTAGAAAAGCGATCGAGCACTTCGTTATCTGAATCATAGGGAATGACCAATTCATTCTTTCGAATATCAGGCTTCGGTTCATCGGCGACTTCAATGCTTGGAAGAGCTTCGGTTTCCGTTTCTAAAATGGCCTTCCATATATTCTTTGTTGCAATCTTTTCATTCTTTATTGAAACAGCAGATTCTTCATCGCACTCAACATCAGCAAGCAGTTTTTTTAGTTGTTCATCAATGTCTTTACTAAGCTTCTCATCGATCTCTTTGTTTTGAGTGTTTTCCTTGATGGCTGCTTTACTATCAATAAGGAATGTTTCGTGAGCGAGCAGATAGGACTGAAGTGCTGAGGTATCCGTATGGTAGTCAGTGGGTTCGATGTTGATTTTGATGGGGAGCGTTAACTGACTTTTATCCCGAATCCAGGGCGGAATATCATCGGCTTTTCGAGGTGCTAGTCCACCTTCGATAGCTTCATTTATAGGGTTAAAGAAAATCGTCCAGGAAGAGTCCACACCAGACAGTAACACCTTCACTGAATCTGAATTCGTTGTTGAGGGTTCATAAAAAAGAAACAGCTCACCGTTATCAGGTAAAAGGCTAATAGCCTCGTTGAAGTCCTGGCGAGATAGTTGGACGTTCAGCTCTTCGATACACTCAAAGGAGGCTTCGTATAGCTCTTTTAGTGACTGACTAAACCTCTCCAATGAAATAAACCCAGAGCTGTCAGATTTCTCTGCTTTGATGATTTCAATTAACTGTGGATGTGTATTTTCTTCATCGAGGCTATCCCAGTCGAGCCCAAGAAGTTCACAAGACATACGAATAACTGCATAGTTATCGCGAACAATCGCCGTTGCGTTATGGATCGTTTCTGGGCTATACCTATGGTTCTTAACTTCTGTTGTCCCAAGCTTAAAGTCAGGTAAGTCTATGATGTAGAGGTTTAGTTCGTCACCTTCGGTCAGTACAAGTATATTCCCAGGGTGTATATCACCATGAGTAACCTCACTTTCATGCAGGAAGCTAACATGGCTGATAAGGGCGTTGATGGCTTTGAGTTTCTGTTCTTCTGAAACATTATAATTCGCCCATGTGTCCCATGAAGGCGCGTCAATAAAATCTTGGATCAGAAAGAGTTCAGATTTATGGGTAATACCCTTGTCGCGAATGCTTGGGATAAACCCCGTTCCGAGCCCTTGGATTTTCTCGACTTTTTCGATAAAAGCTTTGCAAGAAAAGATATTGCTGGAATCTTCATTATCGATGGCATTGTTCCAGATCTTAACAAGTAACTGACCTGAGCGATAAACCTCCTTTACATCGTTAGAAGATATTTCCTGATCTTCGGCGTATGTTTTATAGAGTTTCACCTCGGTTTTGTACTGCTCAATAATAGAACTATCAAATAGCTCTATGGCATTAACCTCTGGCTGTGAATCGGAAAAAGCTATTAAAAATTCGTGCGCATTCCTGTAGCGCTCCTGCGGATCGGGACTGATAGCTTTTTGTATGGTAGAGGCATACCAAGCACTGGAATCTTTAATATTTTTTATAGCATCATTGGTTGATGCGAGATTGAGGCGTTTCCCCTGCATTATCAGCCAGGTCAGAATACCCAGAGAATATATGTCACGGTCATATTCGGTGCCATTATGTTCCGAGTTCTTTTCCTCAGGGATTGATATAATCCCTGAGCTAATTACCTTGCGTCTTTCCCCGACCGTTCCTGCTGGCTTATGGTAAGCCGACATAAAACTGGACATGGCCATTTTCATACCAGGAGAAAGCCATAAACTGTGATCACCAATATCTCGATGAGCAATTTTTATATCATGTAGAGAAGCAAAATTATTCAGGATAATTTTGATAAGTGTCGCTCGTTCTTCTTCGTTGTACTTGGTAACAAAGGAGGAAATAAATTCGTTCAGACGAGAGTAGTTATGAGGAAGCTCAAAAAGCTCATAGAACTCTTCGGTAATATTGTTTGGATCAATATTGGTCAGAGATCGAAGACAGGCGTTGTATAGATCCCCATCGTTAGAGCGTATGAATGATAAAACCTCTTTCTCGTGGCTGACAATCTTGTAGCGTTCGTCTCGTGTTTTGCTGCCGACATCATTCAACTCAGAGAAGTTCCATCTTCTAAGAAGCGCAAAGTCGTCCTTATTGTTCTTATTTTTAGATAAGAACTCCGTGTATATCGAGTCGATATTCTCAGGCGGGAATATTTTTTCGATGGCTTCGTAGCCATCGACGATTAAGCTTTTGGGCTTGGTCTCACCTTCGGAGAAGATTTGATCAAAAACCGGGATGTCTTGGTTTAAGCTTTTATTTGCTTGTGGATGTGGTCGGAAGCGTTTGTTGTAAACACCTTCGTCCGCAAGCTGGAGAAATTCATTAAGTGTTAGGACGTGCTCCTGTTCTCTAGGCGGTAGTTTGGAGGCATCAGCAGTGCCTGTTAACACAACTAGAAAGTCTACCTTGGGACGGTCAAACTTGTGCCCTTGGAAGCTAGGAAAAGCCCTCCCACACTTGGCAAGTTTCGAGGTGAGTAGATGAACCTTGTCTTGTGTTTTGCTGACAGCTGATCGTTCTCTGAGCTCTCCATTTTGATACCAATTATCACCAGACGCAGTAAGCTCGCCATTCCAATGCTTCAGCTCAACGATGATGACGTTATAGTGCGTTACGATGACAAGATCGAATTCTCCTTCGCGGCCAGCACCTGCAAGGCGAAACCCTGCATAGCCTTTCCAGGGCAACATGGCATTGCCGCCGGGCTTTAATACCTTAAGGTCACACAAAGAACCAAGTTTTGCTGGCTTTTTCTCTTGGTTTTGGGCAGATCCTCCAAATGCGTGAGCTATCTTTTCAATTGCTCTAACCTCGTGAAGCGTTAACCCACCTTCCCAGTATTTAACATCCATTTTGTTTTTGTGTTCATTCATAGAATGGCTGTCCCGTAATTCGAATTGTTGCTGATGATTGATCCTCAAAGTGGAGTACGCACCGTGCCCTAGTCCACCCCAAGAGCCTTAAACACCGCATCAACCGGATCGGCATAGAAGCAGGTCTGAAACTTGGTAAACAGTTCAGCCGGAATCGTTGGGATGTCTGCTGCACTGCTCATCGGCAAGGCAACTTTCTTGGCCCCTGCATCAAAAGCGACTTGCAGGCACTCAGCGAGGCTTTCTACCGGCGTAACGGAACCGCCCAGACTCATATCTCCCAGCACCACCATCTGGTTCTGAAGAGGCTTACCAAGGAGGCCTGACGCAAAGGCAACGAGGCTGGAGAGGGCCAAGTGGCTGAATGGCCCAGTGTTCTGAAGCTCGACTGCGTGCAAATGGAAGTCATGTTCACCCACTTTGCTGCCGCCGCTGATCCTGGATGCGTTCGCCTTGAAATAATCAAAGGCAATCTTCACCTGCTCTTTGGCTGCACTGGAGTTCCATAGCCCGGAAGTGGCCAGCTTGCCGGAGCCCTTGGTAACCTGAAGTTCAAGCCGGTATAGACCAGGCATCCCTTTGTTACTGAGACCAATGGTGTGAAGGAATCCGGGCTTACCAGGGCCTTCGGGAATCAGGCCGCCACCACCCTGCTCTTTGACTGATACGAAATGCTCTTCCAGCGAGTCATTGTCGATGTAACTGAAGTGGACATCGTAGAACTCCATACCACCAATCTTTTTGAGTTGTTCCTTCACCCGGCGTCGAACCTGAAGGGCATACTCCAGGCACTGGCGAACATCCTCTTTCTCGAACTGTCCATGCGGGAATAGCAATTTCAGTAGGCCAGAAACTGTCTTGCGTACCGCGATCACATCACGCTGGTTCAGGTTGTTCCCCAGCTTGAAGTATTTCTCGATAGCATCTGCGAAGCTGCGCTTGCGCATCTCCCGATAGAACTCTGCCAGGTAATCAACAATCAAGCCGTAACGGTTGGTGAAATACTCAGGCCGCATCTTGGGGATTTCCCAGCCTGGGATGTAGGCATGGAAACGGTCAAAGAAAGCGGAGTCGATCATGGCATCCGGGAATGGTGCAAGCAGATGACTGGTTTTCACCAAGGACTCAACGCTCTGGTTGATATTGCCAACAAACACCATAGAGGCGGAAGCTTCCATCTGTTCACGGCCACGGGCAAAGGAACCAGAGGCCATATAGTCCTTCATGATCTGGACACCATCTTTATCCTTGAAGGAGATCCCTGCCACCTCATCGAAGGCAACCAAGTCCCAAAGCCCGACCAAACCAATTCGGCGTGAACTCATGTTGTAAAACAGGTTGGCCACGGTAGTTTGGCCGCCAGATACCAAAATGCTGTTAGGGGAGCATTCCTTGTAAATATGGCTTTTACCTGTCCCGCGTGGACCCAACTCACAGACGTTGTAGTTGTTCTCAACGAATGGAATCATCCGGGCCAGAATGTGCCACTGCACATCGACACCCAATGCCGCAGGCTCCATACCAACTGACCGTATCAAACACTCGCGCCACTGATCTGTAGTTAATGCAGCTCTCCCTTGGAAGAGCTCGTCCATATTCATGTTCGGCATCTGGATTGGCTTGAGCAGCGTTACTCCGAAAGGCGAACCGGTCTGCCCTTCCTCGTGGTAATAACTCAAAGTGGCAATGACCCAGATACCACCCACCAGCAGCTTCTCGTACTCTTTGACGATACCAGAGGAAATTTCAGCGTCCTTGATACCCAGATTGCTGAAGGAGGCCTCATACTTATCCTTGCGCTCATTCAGTTTCACGGTTACCCGGTCGATGACCTTAAAGGTGCCGCGCTCCTTCACCAGTGACTTGACCTTTTCGGCTTCATCAGGGCGAACGTAATTCTCAGCCAGCACGGTTTTGACGTTGTTCAGCCCTTGAACGATGATGTCTGGATCATCAGACGCGCAGTACATGCCAAGCAGGTATTCGAGCACATAGACAGGGACATTCGCCCCTTCCTTAATGAGCTTGGTGAGATCCTTGCGAACCACACGACCCGCAAAGTGCTCATTCAGCAGTTGATCTAATTCTTTATCGTTAGCGGATTCCATACTCGGCACGCTCTATCGTCAAATCATGGTTAAAAGAAGTCATCGGTAAACGCCAAGTCGATGGTGACCTTATAGCGTTCCATCTCGGTATTCAGGTCCTTGTCCTTGAGCACCAGGAAGTAATCCTTCTTCCGATCGAAGTCCGTCCCAGACAGTGAGAGTCGTACTTGCTTGACCCGCTCTGCGACTGAATCGGTTGCGCAGTCAAAGGTCACCGTCTCTTCGCTGGAGATCTTGCTATCACCGTCATAGATGGCCACTGACACCGTGACCGGCGTAACCAAATCACTGACCACTTCGGTCTGCATCAGGTCGAACTTCTGGATGTTGTTCACCATCTTCAGGGTGGACTTGGTGGAAATGACCCCTACCTTTCGCTTGGTACGCTTCTCAGCTTTTTCGCCACGAAGCTGTTTGACGGTCAATACCGGCACGACAATCTCTTGCGGCATAACCCCACCGTGGACAAAACGTGAACCGCCCACGAAATGGAATCGGTTCGCACCCTTCGGCACCCAGAAATCCGTAT